>NZ_JBIBGK010000007.1:0-310486 GCF_042956445.1 Streptomyces sp. NPDC008238
CCCCGACCGTCTCCTCCAGCGAGGTGCCGGAGTCGGGGTTGGTCACCTTCAGCACCGCGAAGTCGTAGGGGTAGGCGGAACTGGTCTCCGAGGACTCCCCGCCCCCGTCGATCCACTGCTGGGAAGTCCCCGCCTTCGTCGCCCACCACGTGCCGTAGGGCGCGAGCTGCTCCTTTCCGGCGCTCCGCAGCGCGGCGCCGGTCAGGCCCGCGTCGTTGAAGGACGGCACGAAGACGATGTTGCGGTACCAGCCGCCCCGGGCGCCCGCGTGCACGCAGTGCCCGGCCGTCCAGACCAGGTTGCTGCGGCCCGGGTTCGCCGGGTCGCTCACCACGGTCGCCGAGCAGACGGCCTGGCCGTCGGGCATGTCGAAGAGCAGCTTGCCCGTGGCCGGGGAGGCCTCGTGGTACGGGGTCGGCAGCCGCTGCACCCGGATCGCGGCCGGCTCCGGGTCGGTGGTGCCGTCGTCCGCCTGTCCCAGGTCGGGCCGTTGCTCGTCGTCCGGGGTCCCGTCGGCGTTGCGGAGCCGGTCGGCGTCCCAGAGGTCCTTGATGATCGGGTTGATGAAGTCGGCCGCGTCGCGCAGCCACTTGTCCTTGTCCCAGTCCTTCCAGCCGCCGTTCTTCAGCGCGTCGGCCCACTTGTCCAGGTCGTCGAGGCTGGTGGGGAGGGCGGTCGGCAGCCGGAGGCCGCCGTCGCCCGCCGTGGCGGTGGGCGTGGGGCTCGGCTTGGCGTCGGCGTTGTCGTCGGACGGGCCGCAGGCCGTCGCGGTCACGGCGAGCAGTGCCGCGGCGACGGCGGCCGCGGCCAACCGGCTTATCGGTGCCATGGGTTGTGGTCCCCCTGTTGTCAACACGTCGTCAACAGTCGTCTGCCCGCTCGAGGGCGACCCCGCACCATGCCCTCACGGGGAGGACGGCGCCGGCCCCGCCGACGGTTCCTCGCCACGATCTGCGCCCCAGGCAGTTGCCGGTCAGCGCGTACGTCGTTGGTAGCTCCGGGGACGCAAGCGCCGACACCGAGGAGTGAGCACGTGACCGCCATGCCGAGCGCGAGGAGCCGACCGGCGGTGCACGAGGGCGGACGCGTGGACACCGAGGGCATCCTGCGCCGCCAGTCGTCACGTGAGTCCGCCGCCCGCACCTACGCCCGCTGGCTGCCCGTCGTCCCCGTGCGCGCCCGCGGCATGACCATCGAGGGCGCCGACGGCCGCCGTTACCTCGACTGCCTCTCCGGCGCCGGCACCCTCGCCCTCGGGCACAACCACCCCGTCGTCCTCGAGGCCGTCCGCGCCGTCCTCGACTCCGGCGCCCCGCTCCACGTGCTGGACCTCGCCACCCCCGTCAAGGACGCCTTCACCACGGCCCTCTTCGAGACCCTGCCGCCCGAACTCGCCCACCGCGGACGCGTCCAGTTCTGCGGCCCCGCCGGCACCGACGCCGTCGAGGCCGCCCTCAAACTCGTCCGCGCCGCCACCGGCCGCGACGGACTGCTCGCCTTCTCCGGCGGCTACCACGGCATGACCGCCGGCGCCCTCGCCGCCACGGGCGACACCGCCGTCCGCGGCGCGGCCGCCGCCGACGCGCGGATCACCCGGCTCCCGTACCCGTACGACTACCGCTGCCCGTTCGGCGTCGGCGGGGAGCACGGCGCCGAACTCGCCGCCCGGCTGACGGAGAACCTGCTGGACGACCCCAAGGGCGGCGTCCAGCCCCCGGCGGGGATGCTCCTCGAACCAGTGCAGGGCGAGGGCGGCGTCATCCCCGCCCCCGACGACTGGCTGCGGCGCATGCGCGAACTCACCGCGGCGCGCGGCATCCCCCTCATCGCCGACGAGGTGCAGACCGGCGTGGGACGCACCGGCGCCTTCTGGGCCGTCGACCACAGCGGTGTCGTCCCCGACGTGATGGTGCTGTCCAAGGCGATCGGCGGCAGCCTCCCGCTCGCCGTCATCGTCTACCGCGAGGAACTCGACGTCTGGCGGCCCGGCGCCCACGCCGGGACCTTCCGCGGCAACCAGCTCGCCATGGCCGCGGGCACCGCCACGCTCGCCTACGTGCGCCGCAACGGCCTCGCCGAGCGTGCCGCGCTGCTCGGGGCCCGCATGCTCTCCCGCCTGCGGGCGCTGGCGGCGGAGCACCCGTGCGTGGGCGACGTCCGCGGCCGCGGCCTCATGCTCGGCGTCGAACTCGTCGACCCGGACGCACCCGTCGGCCCCGGGGGCGTCCCCCCGACCGCACCGCGCCTGGCCGCGGCCGTCCGGCAGGCCGCCCTGGACCGCGGGCTCATCGTCGAACTCGGCGGCCGCGACGGCAGCGTGATCAGGCTGCTTCCCCCGCTGACGATCACCGAAGAACAGTCAGAAGCCGTCCTCGACCGTCTCGCCGACGCCCTCGCCGCGGCGACCGCGGTCCCGGCGTGACCTCGCGCCCACCGGCCCCGCCCCGGAGCGGACGCCACCGGGCGCCGACCCCCCACGGAGCGAAGCGATGACCGTACGTCCCGGCGAAGAGGCCACCGTGGCCGTCCCCCAGCAGCGCGCCGCCGTGGCCGAACCGCCGGGCCGCAGCGAGCCGGCGGCCCCCGCGGAACCCGCGGAGCCGGCCGCCGCCCCGGCCGGCGCCGACCCGCTGGAGCAGGCGGACCCGTGGGCCGCCGCCGACGCCGCGGGCACGGAGGCGCTGCTGCGCTGCTGGGTCCGCGAGAAGGGGCTGCCGCCGGAGCCGGACGGCCGCACCCTGCGCGTCCCGCTGCCGGCGAGCGGCGCCGAACTCCTGGTCCCGGTACGCCACTGGTCGGCCGTCGGCCACCACCGCTTCGGCGTGCCGCGGCCCGCCTCCGCAGGCGCCCCGCTGGACGCTGTCACCCTCGCCGCGCTGCTCGCCCGCGAGGCCGCCACGACCGGCCCGGACGGTCCCGGCCTCGTCGCGCGCGTCGCCGACTCCGTACGCCAGACCGCGGCGTTCCTCACCGGGCGCCGCGCCCGCCCCGCCGCCCCCCAGGGCACCCACCCCTTCCTCGACGCCGAGCAGGCCCTCGTCCTCGGCCACCCGCTGCACCCCGCGCCCAAGGGCCGGGAAGGGCTCACCGAGGCCGAGGCCGCGGTGTACGCCCCGGAGCTGCGCGGGTCCTTCGCCCTGCACTGGCTGTCCGTGCACCCCTCGCTCCTGGCCGCCGACTCCGCCTGGACCGAACGCGGCCGCCCCGTCCCCGCCGGGCACCTGCTGGCGGCCCTCGCCGGACCGGAGCTCACCCGGCGGCTCCCCGCGGGCACCGTGCCCCTGCCGCTGCACCCCTGGCAGGCCCGCGAGGTCGCCCACCGCCCGGGGGTGCGCGCCCTGCTGGAGGCCGGACTCCTCCACGACCTCGGTGCCGCCGGCGAGCCCTGGCACCCCACGTCCTCACTGCGCACCGTCTACCGGCCCGGGGCTCCCGCGATGCTCAAGCTCTCGCTGGCCCTGCGGATCACCAACTCCCGCCGCGAGAACCTCCGCAAGGAGCTGCACCGGGGCGTCGAGGTGCACCGGCTGCTCCGGGCCGGCCTCGCCGCGCGCTGGCACGGCGCCCACCCCGGGTTCGACATCGTCCGCGACCCCGCCTGGCTGGCCGTCGGCACCCCCGAGGGCGTCCCCGTGCCCGGCCTCGACGTCGTCCTGCGGCACAACCCCTTCGGCCCCCGCGACGAAGTGCGCTGCCTTGCCGGCATCACGGCCCCCCGCCCCGCGCCGGACGGCGGCGGCGCCCTGCGCTCAGGGCTCGCGGAACTGCTGGGCCGGCTCGCGTCCCGCACCGGACGACCGGTCGCCGCCGTCGCCACCGAGTGGTTCCTGCGCTACCTCGACGCCGTGGTCCGGCCCGTCCTGTGGCTCGACGGCGAGGCGGGCATCGCCCTCGAGGCCCACCAGCAGAACACCCTGGTCGTCCTCGACGCCGGCGGCTGGCCGGCGGGCGGCCGGTACCGCGACAACCAGGGCTACTACTTCCGCGAGTCCGCGCGCGCCGGCCTCACGGCCCTGCTGCCCGGAGCCGGCGAGGACAGCGACACCTTCGTGGCCGACGCCGTCGCCGACGAGCGCTTCGCCTACTACCTCGGCGTCAACAACGTCCTCGGCCTGGTCGGCGCCCTCGGCTCCCAGCGGCTCGCCGACGAACGCGTGCTCCTCGCCGCCCTCCGCCGCTTCCTGGAGCGGGCCGCCCGCACCGGCCGCTCGGGACTGCCCGCGCGGCTGCTGGAGGAACCCCTGCTGCGCTGCAAGGCCAACCTCCTCACCCGGCTGCACGGCATGGACGAGCTGGCGGGCCCGGTCGACACCCAGTCCGTCTACGTCACCGTCCCCAACCCCCTCAGCGCCTGACGAGAGGAGGCCGCGACCACCGTGGCGACCGCCGAACCCACCCCCGCCCCCGCAGCCCCGCCCGGGAACGCCGACGACACCCTCGACCTGGAACTGCCCCCCGAGATCCGCGCCCTCTTCGACGAGGACGTCACCGCCGACGACCGCGCCGGCGGCCCGACCCCCCTCGACGACCTCCTCGACGGCGTCGCCGACTGGGGCCCGGTCGGCACCCCCGCGGGCACCTTCCAGCTCGTCCCCGTACGGCCCGAACGCGACCTCCCCGTCATCGCCCACTGGATGAACGACCCCGCCGTGGCGGAGTTCTGGGAGCTCGCGGGCCGACCCGAGGTCGCCGAGCGGCACCTGCGCGCCCAGCTCGACGGCGACGGCCGCAGCATGCCCTGCGTCGGGGTCCTCGACGGGGTGCCCATGAGCTACTGGGAGGTCTACCGCGCAGACCTGGACCCGCTGGCCCGCTACTACCCGGCCCGCCCCCACGACACCGGCCTCCACCTGCTCATCGGACCCGTCGCCGACCGGGCCCGCGGCCTCGGCGGCACCCTGCTGCGGGCGGTCGCCGACCACGCCCTGCGCCGGCGCCCCCGCTGCACGCGGGTGGTCGCCGAGCCGGACCTGCGCAACACCCCGTCCGTCGCCGCCTTCCTCACCGCGGGCTTCCGCTTCTCGGCGGAGGTCGAGCTGCCCGGCAAACGGGCCGCGCTGCTCGTCCGCGACCGCGCGCTGCGTCACCTCCTGTGACCCGCCGGTCCCGCGGGGGGACCGGCGGACGTCCGGTGGCGACCGCGCTGTCGGTCCCGCCCCGTAGGCTGGACCCCCTATGACACAGCCCGCGAAGCCCGCCCTCACCGACCTCCTCCACGCCGCCGTCAGCGCGGTCGGCGGGGTGGAGCGGCCCGGCCAGGTCGCCATGGCCGAAGCCGTCGCCGAAGCCGTCGACAACGGCTCCCACCTGCTCGTCCAGGCCGGCACCGGAACCGGCAAGTCGCTCGGCTACCTGGTGCCCGCACTGGCCCACGGCGAGCGCGTGGTGGTCGCCACGGCGACCCTGGCCCTGCAGCGCCAGCTCGTCGAACGCGACCTGCCGCGCACCGTCACCGCGCTGCATCCCCTGCTGCGCCGCGAGCCGCAGTTCGCGATGCTCAAGGGCCGCTCCAACTACCTGTGCCTGCACCGGCTCCACGAGGGCGTGCCGCAGGACGAGGGCGACGGGCTCTTCGACCAGTTCGAGGCCGCCGCCCCCACCAGCAAGCTCGGCCAGGACCTGCTGCGGCTTCGCGACTGGTCGGACGAGACGGAGAGCGGCGACCGCGACGACCTGACCCCCGGCGTCTCCGACCGCGCCTGGCAGCAGATCTCGGTGACCTCCCGGGAATGCCTGGGCGCCTCGCGCTGCGCCTACGGCGCCGAGTGCTTCGCGGAGGCGGCACGCGAGCGCGCCAAGCTCGCCGACGTCGTCGTCACCAACCACGCGCTGCTGGCCATCGACGCCCTGGAGGGCGCGCCCGTCCTGCCCTCCCACGAGGTGCTCGTCGTCGACGAGGCCCACGAACTGGTCTCGCGCGTCACCGGCGTCGCCACCGGCGAGCTCACCCCCGGCCGGGTCAACCGCACGGTGAAGCTCGCGTCCAAGCTGGTCAACGAGAAGGCCGCCGACGCCCTGATGAGCGCGTCGGAGGGCTTCGAACGGCTGATGGAACTCGCCCTCCCCGGGCGCCTCGAAGAGCTGCCCGAGGATCTGCGCTACGCCCTGATGGCACTGCGCGACGCCTGCCGCCAGGTCATCACCTCGCTCGGCGAGACCCGTGACCGCTCGGTGCAGGACGAGGACGCCGTCCGGAAGATGGCGCTGGCCGCCACCGAGAACGTCCACGAGGTCGCCGAGCGCATCGTCGAGGGCTCCGAGTACGACGTCGTCTGGTACGAGCGCCACGACCGCTTCGGCGCCTCGCTGCGGGTCGCCCCGCTCAGCGTCTCCGGGCTGCTGCGGGAGAAGCTGTTCACCGAGCGCTCCGTCGTCCTGACCTCCGCCACGCTCCGGCTCGGCGCCGACTTCAACGGGGTCGCGGCCTCGCTCGGGCTGGCCCCGGAGGGCACCGTGGCCGCCGAGGGGGAGGAGGAGCCGCCCGAATGGAAGGGCCTCGACGTCGGCTCGCCGTTCGACTACCCCAGGCAGGGCATCCTCTACGTCGCCCGCCACCTGTCGCAGCCCGGCCGGGACAGCGGCCGGGAGGACATGCTGGACGAGCTCGCCGAGCTGATCGAGGCCGCCGGCGGCCGCACGCTCGGGCTGTTCTCGTCCATGCGTGCGGCCCAGTCCGCCGCCGAGACGCTGCGCGGCCGGATCGACCACCCGATCCTGCTGCAGGGCGAGGAGACCCTCGGCGAGCTGATCCGACGCTTCGCCGCGGACGCTCGGACCTGCCTGTTCGGCACCCTCTCGCTCTGGCAGGGCGTGGACGTGCCCGGGCCGAACTGCCAGTTGGTGGTCATGGACCGGATCCCGTTCCCCCGGCCCGACGACCCGCTGATGAGCGCACGCCAGAAGGCGGTGGAGGAGAAGGGCGGCAACGGCTTCATGGCGGTCGCGGCCACGCACGCGGCGCTGCTGATGGCGCAGGGTGCCGGCCGGCTGGTGCGCGCCTCCGGTGACCGCGGGGTCGTCGCGGTCCTCGACCCCCGGCTGGTCACCGCGCGCTACGGCAGCTTCATCAAGGCCTCCATGCCGGACTTCTGGCAGACGACCGACCGCAACCAGGTCCGCCGCTCGCTGGCCGCCATCGACGCGGCCGCCTCGGCGGCCGAGTGACACCACCGGGCACGGGCCGTCCCCGAGGACCGGCCCCCGGAACACACCACCGGAACACATTCGGCAGACGTTCCCGGAACACAACAGGGCCCCGGAACCGGCGCAGAGGTCCCGGGGCCCGGTCACGGGCGGGTCCTGGCTCAGACCCGGCGCAGCACCGCCACGACCTTGCCGAGGATGGTCGCCTCGTCACCGGGGATGGGCTGGTACGCGGCGTTGTGCGGCATCAGCCACACGTGCCCGTCCTCGCGCTTGAAGCGCTTGACCGTGGCCTCTCCCTCGATCATCGCCGCGACGATGTCGCCGTTCTCCGCGACCGGCTGACGGCGCACGGTCACCCAGTCGCCGTCACAGATGGCGGCCTCGATCATCGAGTCGCCGACGACCTTGAGGACGAACAGCTCGCCGTCGCCCACCAGCTGGCGGGGGAGCGGGAACACGTCCTCCACGGACTCCTCGGCGAGGATGGGGCCACCGGCGGCGATCCGGCCCACCAGGGGCACGTACGACGCGGACGGCTTGCCCGCGGTGTCCGTGGGCTGTGCCTGCGCGGAGTCCGAGGCGCGCACCTCGTACGCGCGGGGCCGGTGCGGGTCGCGCCGGAGGAATCCCTTGCGTTCCAGGGCCATGAGCTGATGGGCGACCGACGACGTGCTCGACAGCCCGACGGCCTGACCGATCTCACGCATGGACGGCGGGTATCCGCGCCGCTGGACGGAATCCCGGATCACCTCGATGACGCGCCTTTGGCGGTCGGTGAGTCCGGAGCTGTCCGCCCGGATTCCTGGAGGTCGTCCGGGTAGCGCTCGCGCGGGCTTTGGCGTCTCGTCGTTCATCGCTTCCATCGGGCGTACCCGGTCCTGGGGGCGGTCATGGGCGGTCAATGCGGCGCTGTCGGCGGTGGTGGTCACGGCGGCCCCTCTCGAGATGTTCTCCCTAGTAGGACAACGGTAGTTGCTTTCGAAAGGTTGCGCCAAACACACGTTCGAGTGAATTTGCACAGATCTACTGACGCGAGCAAGGTGTAGATGGTATTGATCGAATATAAATTCGAATTCACCGTGCATTCGGGATCCGAACGCCGTTTCCCCGGGCGGGTATTGCGGTGCCGCCCCCGTTCCCCTCGCCCGTCTCCATGATGCGCGAGCCGTGACGATCCGTACACCCAGTGTGTCACTCGCGCCCCGGCTCCCCCGGGAGGCGCCGCGTCGCGTAGGCTCCCGTCCCGTCGGCGGGCCGCGACACGCGGTCCGTTCGATGGGCGCATTTGGCCACCACGGCACCAGATCTAGTGGTTGGATGGAGTGCAGCCCCCACAAGTAGTGGTCCCCGGGTCATCAAGCCCTCCTGGATCGCCTATGCTTGTGGCTGCTTCGCGGGGCCGTCACCAGCCCCTCGGGCTCAGAAGTCGTGCGCTCACCGTGGGTGAGGGAGGGAGAGGGAAACGATGCATTGCCCCTTCTGCCGACACCCCGACAGCCGCGTCGTCGACAGCCGGACCACCGACGACGGCACCTCGATCCGCCGTCGCCGGCAGTGCCCCGACTGCGGCCGCCGGTTCACCACCGTGGAGACGGCCTCGCTGATGGTGATCAAGCGCAGCGGGGTCACCGAACCCTTCAGCCGGAACAAGGTCATCGCCGGGGTCCGCAAGGCCTGCCAGGGCCGGCCCGTCACCGAGGACGCCCTCGCCCAGCTCGGGCAGCGCGTCGAGGAGGCGGTCCGTGCCACGGGCAGCGCCGAGCTGTCGACCCACGACGTCGGACTGGCCATACTCGGCCCGCTGAAGGACCTGGACCTGGTCGCCTACCTGCGGTTCGCCTCGGTCTACCGGGCCTTCGACTCGCTCGAGGACTTCGAGGCGGCGATCGCGGAGCTGCGCGACCAGGGGCCGCCGGGCGACACCGGAGGGCGGGGCCGGGACGGAGCCGTCCCCACCGCCGCCCTCGCCGCGGAATAGCGGCGGCGCACCGGCACCGGACTTGCCGGGCACCTGGGGGTGCACCGGCCGTGAGACACATCGACGCGGGAAGACCGCGGCGCTTCAGGGCGTTTTACCTGTAATGCCTGTAATGGGAGGCGGCACATGACAGAGACGACGAGCGGCCCGGCACGGGGTTCCCGAGCCAAGGCCGGCAAGGCGGCCGCGGCGGCCCCGGCCGCCAAGGGCCTGCGCATCGAGCGCATCCACACCACCCCGGGGACGCACCCCTACGACGAGGTGGTCTGGGAACGCCGTGACGTCGTCATGACCAACTGGCGCGACGGCTCGATCAACTTCGAGCAGCGCGGCGTGGAGTTCCCCGACTTCTGGTCGGTGAACGCGGTCAACATCGTCACCAGCAAGTACTTCCGCGGCGCCGTCGGCTCCCCGCAGCGCGAGAGCAGCCTCCGCCAGCTCATCGACCGCGTCGTGACGACGTACCGCAAGGGCGGCGAGGACCACGGCTACTTCGCGTCGGCCGCCGACGCGGAGATCTTCGAGCACGAGCTCACCTGGGCCCTGCTCCACCAGGTCTTCAGCTTCAACTCCCCGGTCTGGTTCAACGTCGGCACCGCCCAGCCGCAGCAGGTCTCGGCGTGCTTCATCCTCTCGGTCGACGACTCCATGGAGTCCATCCTCGACTGGTACAAGGAAGAGGGGATGATCTTCAAGGGCGGTTCCGGCGCGGGCCTGAACCTCTCCCGCATCCGCTCCTCCAAGGAGCTGCTCTCCTCCGGCGGCAACGCCTCCGGCCCGGTCTCCTTCATGCGCGGCGCCGACGCCTCCGCCGGCACCATCAAGTCCGGCGGCGCCACCCGCCGCGCGGCCAAGATGGTCGTCCTGGACGTCGACCACCCGGACGTCGAGGCCTTCATCGAGACCAAGGTGAAGGAGGAGGAGAAGATCCGCGCCCTGCGCGACGCGGGCTTCGACATGGACCTGGGCGGCGACGACATCACGTCCGTCCAGTACCAGAACGCCAACAACTCCGTCCGCGTGAACGAAGAGTTCATGAAGGCGTACGAGAACGGCGAGAAGTTCGGCCTGCGCGCCCGGATGACCGGCGAGGTCATCGAGGAGGTCGACGCCAAGGCCCTCTTCCGCAGGCTGGCCGAGGCCGCCTGGGCCTGCGCCGACCCCGGCATCCAGTACGACGACGTCATCAACCACTGGCACACCACGCCGGAGACCGGCCGCATCACCGCGTCCAACCCCTGCAGCGAGTACATGCACCTGGACAACTCGTCCTGCAACCTCGCCTCGCTCAACCTGATGAAGTTCCTCGACGACGACGGCAAGGGCAGCCAGCGCTTCGACGCCGTGCGCTTCGCCAAGACCGTCGAGCTCGTCATCACCGCGATGGACATCTCCATCTCCTTCGCGGACTTCCCGACGCAGAAGATCGGCGAGACCACCCGCGCCTTCCGCCAGCTGGGCATCGGCTACGCCAACCTCGGCGCGCTGCTCATGGCGACCGGCCACGCCTACGACTCCGAGGGCGGCCGCGCGCTCGCCGGTGCCATCACCTCCCTGATGACCGGCACCTCCTACAAGCGTTCCGCGGAGCTCGCCGCGGTCGTCGGCCCGTACGACGGCTACGCCCGCAACGCCACCGCCCACAAGCGCGTCATGAAGCAGCACTCCGACGCCAACGCGGTCGCCACGCGGATGGACGACCTGGACACCCCCGTGTGGGCCGCGGCCACAGAGGCCTGGCAGGACGTCCTGCACCTCGGCGAGAAGAACGGATTCCGCAACGCGCAGGCCTCCCTGCTGGCGCCGACCGGCACCATCGGCCTGATGATGGACTGCGACACCACCGGCATCGAGCCGGACCTCGCCCTGGTCAAGTTCAAGAAGCTGGTCGGCGGCGGCTCCATGCAGATCGTGAACAACACGGTCCCGCAGGCCCTGCACCGCCTCGGCTACCAGCAGGAGCAGATCGAGGCGGTCGTCGCCCACATCTCCGAGCACGGCAGCGTCCTCGACGCGCCCGGCCTGAAGCCCGAGCACTACGAGGTCTTCGACTGCGCCATGGGCGAGCGCTCCATCGCGCCGATGGGCCACGTCCGGATGATGGCCGCGACCCAGCCGTTCCTGTCCGGTGCCATCTCCAAGACGGTCAACATGCCGGAGTCGGCGACCGTCGAGGAGATCGAGGAGATCTACTACGAGGGCTGGAAGCTCGGCCTGAAGGCGCTCGCGATCTACCGCGACAACTGCAAGGTCGGCCAGCCGCTCTCCGCCAAGACGAAGGCGGACGAGAAGAAGGCCGAGGCGACGCCGGCCGCCGCCCCCGCCGCGGTCGAGAAGGTCGTCGAGTACCGCCCGGTCCGCCGCCGGCTCCCCAAGGGCCGCCCGGGGATCACCACCTCCTTCACGGTGGGCGGCGCCGAGGGCTACATGACCGCCAACTCCTACCCGGACGACGGTCTCGGCGAGGTCTTCCTGAAGATGTCCAAGCAGGGCTCGACCCTCGCGGGCATGATGGACGCCTTCTCCATCGCCGTCTCGGTGGGCCTGCAGTACGGCGTGCCGCTGGAGACCTACGTCTCGAAGTTCACCAACATGCGCTTCGAGCCGGCCGGTCTCACGGACGACCCGGACGTGCGGATGGCGCAGTCGATCGTCGACTACATCTTCCGCCGCCTGGCGCTGGACTTCCTGCCCTTCGAGACCCGTTCCGCCCTCGGCATTCACTCCGCCGAGGAGCGCCAGCGCCACCTGGACACGGGTTCCTACGAGCCCGCCGCCGAGGAGGTCGACGTCGAGGGTCTGGCGCAGTCCGCCCCGCGCCAGACCGAGGCGCCCAAGCCGGCGGCCACCGTCGTGCCCGAGGCCGAGGCGGTCGCGGTGGCCCCGGCCCCGAAGACCGCGCACAACTCGACGGAGCTGCTGGAGATCCAGCTCGGCCTGAACGCCGACGCCCCGCTCTGCTTCTCCTGCGGCACCAAGATGCGCCGCGCGGGCAGCTGCTACCTCTGCGAGGGCTGCGGCTCCACCAGCGGCTGCAGCTGACCTGAGGCCGCCGGCCTGATCCGGCCGTCGTCCCCCGCGTGTCCCCCCGAAGCGCTCCGCTCCGGGGGGACACGCTGCGTTGCGGGCCTTTTCCCTGCGTTCCGGAGGCCGCCGAAGTCGGCGCGCACCTTCTATTCCGGTCCTTCCGGGCCCGCATAGGGTCAAGGGGACCGCTGTCGCATTCCCGTGACGGTGAGGCGTTTCCCCTCCCGCGGCGATCGGCGCCTTCTTCCCCGTACGCCAAGGAGTTCCCCCGTTGTCCACCGATCCCCTCGCCGGCACCGTCGCGTCGCTGATCCCGGCGGCACGGGAGGAACTCGCGGAGCTCGTCGCGTTCAGGTCGGTCGCGGACCCGGCCGCCGCGCTTTCCGAGGAATGCCACGAGGCCGCCGCCATCGGACTCCGCGGACCCGGGGCACGGATCCACTCCGTGGACGAAAGCGAGTCCGCCGATGGATTGCGGCGCCTGGCCGTCGCCGAAGGCCATTTCATGCGCCATTCCGCGGGAACGGTCGACCGCGAACAGCGGGGCGGTGCGGGTCATGGCGGTGCGGGTCATCGGAAGTGACGTGCTCTTCCCGGGGAAGCGTTGTTGCCTTTGAGCCGCCGCGCCGTTCCTCGTTCCGTCGTCGATCCGCGTGCCGCCGTCCGTCCGGCGCCCTGCGCGACTCACCCGCCCTTTGGAGCACCCGGTGCGGAGAGCACTCGTATCCGCCGTACTCGCCACCGCCGGACTCGGCGTGTTCGTCGTCGGGCAGCCGAGGGGCTCCGACGCGCACGGGGCGGCGGGGGGCGCCGCCTCCGCGGCGGGTCTGCGGGTCGGCGCCGTCTGCTCGTCGGGCATCGGTTACGCCACCGAGGTCTCCTGCGGGCTGGGCGAACTCGGGGACGTGCGCTTCCGGTGCCCCGAGGGCACCTCAGCCGGCCCCTGCCCGCGAACCCGCACCGTCACCCTGGAGAACACCGGCCGCGCGTCCCTGCGGTTCGTCACCATCAGCGGCTCGGCGCCGGGCGTTGGGGGCGACGTTGTTCCAGGCGGTGGAGGGGCGTTCGCCGTTCCGCCGGGACACGGCGATCGAGACGGCGTACGCGATCGCGACGGACGAGGTGCCGGTGGCGGGGAACGCGGGGCCGCTGGGGCCGGTGATCGCGGGGCTGCTGGTGCGGGAGCCGCAGGGCCGGCTGTCGGCGCCGGGGGCCGAGCGGATGCTGCGGGCGTGTGCTGCCGAGACCGAGACCGAGACCGAGACCGAGAGCGTCCCCCGTGACGGCCTCGTGTCCCCGGCCGGCCCGGCCCGCGCCGCGCGTTCCGGGGCAGGCGGTTCGGTGACCGCGCCCGTCCCCGCCCGTGTGTCCGCCTCCGCGCCCGGGCCGCGTGCCCGCGGGCGGCGTGCCCCGCTGTGGGCCGCCGCCTTCCTGGTGCCCGCCCTCGCCGGGGGCGGGGTGTACGCCGTGCCGCTCCTGCGCGACGTGGACCGTACAGGGGCGGGCCCGTCCCCTTCCGCGTCCTCGTCCGCCGCGAGCACGCCGGACGCGTCCCCCGCGGCCTCCGCCACGGCCCGTCCCTCCGTACGGCCGACGCCCGCCCACACCCCGCCCCCGGTCCCCGAGGGCTACCACCTCGCCGAGGAACGGGAGCGCGGCTTCTCCGTCCCCGTGCCGGACGGCTGGAAGCGTCAGGTGAGCGACGACGGGCGGCAGTTCGTCTACGTCGACCCGACGGGGCTCGTGGGCCTGCGGGTCGCCGCGCTCGACTTCGCGGGCCCCAGCCCGCTCCGGCACTTCGAGGACGTCGAGGCACAGATGGTCCCGGACCTGCGCGCCTACGAGCGGCTGCGGATGCAGAGCACCCGCTGGCGCGGGAAGCCCGCCGCGATATGGGAGTTCACCTTCCAGGGGAGCGCCCGCGGCTTCCGGGCGATCGACCTCGGCTTCGGGGAGCCCGGCGGGCAGGAGTTCACGGTCTACCTCTCCGCGCCGTCGGACCGCTGGGCCTCCTACCGGGCCGTCTTCGAGAACGCCGTCGACGGGTTCCGGCAGGACACGCCCTGAGGCCTCAGCCGTCCGACGGCTCGCCGTCGTGCCTCGTGGCGACGCCGACCCGGCCGAGCCCGGCCGGCACCGAGGGCACGGCCTGCTCCGCGACAGGGGCCGCCGGGCGGCGGTCGCGACGGACGTCCCCGGCGACGAGGGCGACCACGGCCGCGGAACCGACGAGCTCCAGCAGGTCCTGGGAGGTGTCCACCAGGTTCTGCGCCGTCGCGCCCACCGCGTACGCCCACAGCTCGGTGAACGCCGAGGGCATCATGAACAGCGCCAGGCCCACGGAGAACCCGGTCGCGACGGGACGGCGCCGGGCGGCGAAGAGCATCCCGGCACCGCACAGCACCGTCAGGCAGGCCCACTGGTACGGGGCGGAGACGCCGAGGACCGATCGTCCCGTCCCCTTGCCCACGAGCAGGTCGCCGAGCGTGCCGGGGCCCACCTGGAAGGCCGTCACCGCGTTCCTGCCGATGTAGAAGACGTTCAGCACCGCGAGGAGCAGCCCCGAGGTGGTGGCCGTGACCTTCACCGGCCGTATTCCGCCGGCGGCCGACGCCTGCGTGGCGGCGGCCTCGTACTCCATCCGCCGGGCCAGGTACAGCAGCGCCCCCAGGACGAGGGCGAGCACCGCCGCGAGCGCGGCGGTGCCCCCGACGACGCTCACCGGGGGGCCGCTGAGGCCCCCGAACCAGGGGTCGGAGGGGGAGTCGAGGAGGACGTACCAGACCCTGGGGAGGCGGAAGCCGAGCGTCGCCGCGCACGAGGCGACCAGGAGTCCGCCGGCGCCCCGGGTCCGGTCGAGCGCCGCCAGGCCGGCCGCGAGCTGCAGTGCCGCGAGGCCCAGGTCCAGCGAGGTCGTCGCCGCGAGGCCGGGCGCGCTGCCGGTCGTCCACAGCGACCACGCGCCGGGCATACCGCGAGCGGCGACGTCGTACAGGAGCCAGGAAGCCGTCTGGACGAACAGCGCGAGGCTGAGCACGGCCAGGGCGAGGCGTACCTGGTGGATCGACACAGCCGGATCCATCGCGTGCTGTCCCCTTCGACGTCCATCTGAACCAGGCGCTGATGCAAGCATTCTGAGGGATGCTCAGGCAAGTTCCCGCCGTGATTCGATCTAATTGGCGCTCCCCCTCCATTCCTGGCACAGGCATTCCATTTCCCGGCCGGCGGGCGCCGCGGCGACGGCCGCCGGACGCGGGCCGACGGCGATGGAATGCGGGTGCCGCGCCCTCGTCACGCGGAGTGCCGGTCCTGGCGCGGCCGTACTATTTCCGGGGACGTCGCATGGGCGACAATGCCGTGGGCCGTGCCTCGCTCCCGGGGCGGGCCGTGGGCGGCGATCCCGGTCGTGGGCGACCGGTGGGCAATGGGGCCCGGATGACGCGTCCGCCGCAAGGGGAAAAGGAATTGCCTCAAGGGTTTCGATGACCGACCGTGGGTGGCCGTACAGGGCCGGATCCGGGGCTGGATAACGTTGTCATCCGGGTCGCGGCCTCGGTACGCACACCCGGCCGAGAGGGTGCAGGTGAAAGATCAGCGATTGGCGGGAACGGTGGACTGCGCGCAGCATCGCGGGGGCTCCATAGATTATCGGGCCGACATGAGTTTGACGGCCGAACAGGCGCAGGCTTCGGAACGGCACTTCCGGGAGTGGGAGCGCGGCCCGTTCTCGCACCTCATCCGTCTTTCCGTCCCCCATTTCGCCGTTCCCCGCGGATTCCGTTTCGTCGCGAACGGTCATCTCATCGACGGGCTGCTTTCCGCCCGGGTCTACTGCGATTCGCTGACCGGGGTGTCGGGGAACAACCTGGACCAGGACCCGATCGTCGCCGATCTGGTGACCTCGGGCTGGATCGAGTTCCAGGACGGGAAGAAGCGGCATTCCGTCAAGCCCGGGCAGATATGCATTCGCGACACGAAGGCCTCCTGGGAGTTCTCGTGCGCGCCGGCGACGACCGCGCACGTCGTCTCGATCCCGCGGCACCTCGTGGTCCCCCGGATCGGGTCGCCCCGGGTGCTCGGTCAGGCGTACCTGTCGGACGCCGACGTCCCCGAGGTCCGCTTCCTGCTCAACTTCCTGGACGCGATCAGGAGGAGCAGTGACGACCTCGAGGGGTCGCCGGCCGCGCGGGACATGGCCCGGGAGGCCTCGGCCACGCTGTTCTCCCGGATGATCTCCGAGCGGCCGGGTCCGGGACTCGGGGACCACCCGCAGGCCGTCGTGGTCGCCGCCAGGAACGTCATCGAGCAGAACCTCGAGAGCGGCGAACTGTCGCCCCCGATGGTCGCCCGCAGCGTCGGGGTGTCCCTCCGGACCCTGCACCGGTGCTTCTCGGCGTCCAACGACTCCGTCATGTCGTTCGCCCGGCGCCGCCGTCTGCAGAAGGCGCACGACGAACTCCTGGACCGCGGCAGCACGACCGGGATGTCCGAGGTCGCGGCACGCTGGCACTTCTCCGACGCCAGCCACTTCATCAGGCACTTCAAGTCGGTGTACGGGGCCACCCCGGCCGCCTACCTCCGCAGCCACAGGAAGGCGGGTTCCCCGTGACCCCCGTGCACGATCCGCTCGGGCCCATCGCGGCCGCCTACGCCGACCTCGTGGAGGCCCTGGCGACGGTCGCCACCGGGCATGCCCGAAGGGGCCGGGGCGACGCCGTGCTGGCCGTCTCGGGGGCGCCGGTCGCCTCCCTCAACGGCGTGTTCAGCCCCAGCCCCGAACCGCTCGCGGACGACCTTGCCGCGCTGGCGGAGTCCGAGCGGTGGGAGGTCCCGTGGAGCATCCAGGTCCGCGGGGTACCGGGACGGCTCGTCACCCGGGAGGCGGCACGGCACGGCCTCACCGTCCTCCACCGCAGCCCGCTCATGGTCAGGTGGCCCGACCACGGCGTGCCGCCGCGGACGCCCGCGGAGTCCCTCGAGGTGCGGGCGCTGGACGCCGCCGAGCTCGGCCTGTACGCCGAGGTCATGGCGAAGGGCTTCGGGGTGCCGCGCGAGGTGTTCGGGCTGTTCGCCGATCCGGCGATGGGCCGGCTGGACGGGGTCACGTTCTACCTGGCGGAAGCCGGCGGCGTGCCGGTCGGGACGGGCATGACGGCGGTCCGCGGCGACCTCAACGGGATCTTCAACGTCTCCACGCTCCCGGGGCACCGGCGCCGCGGCTACGGGCGGGCGGTCACCGTGGAGCTGGTCCGCGCGGGCTGTGCCGCCGGCGCCGCCACGGCCTACCTGTACGCGAGCGCGATGGGCGAGGCCGTGTACGCGTCGGCGGGCTTCCGCACCGAGGAGTACCTGTCGGTGTTCTCGGCCCCGTCCCAGGAGTGAGGGACGGCGGTCCGGGACCCGCGGAGCCCCGCGGGTCCCGGACCCCCGGGGTCCGGGACCGGCCGGTCGTCCTCAGGCCCGCGCGGCGGCGTCCGGTTCACGCCGCGGTCGCAGCATCACCAGCGCGAGCACGAAGGCCGCCGCGAGGAGGGCCGCCCCGGTGCCGAAGGCGAGGCGGAAGCCCCCGGTGAGGGCGGACGCCTCCTCGTGCCCGGCGGCCACGAGGTCCTGGGTGCGGGAGCCGGCGAGGGTGGACAGCACGGCGACGCCGAGGGCGCCGCCCACCTGCTGGGTGGTGTTGAACAGGCCCGAGGCGACACCCGCGTCCCGCGGCCCCGCACCCGACATGCCGAGCACGGTCAGGGCCGAGACGGCGAGGCCGAAGCCGGCCGCGAGCAGCATCGTGGGCAGCAGGTCGGCGGCGTAGCCGGCGTGCACCGGCAGCCGGGTGAGCAGGCCGAGCGCGACCACCAGCAGGGCGAGCCCCGCGAGCAGCACGCGGCGCTCGCCGAAGCGCGCGCTGAGCCGGGCGGACAGGAGCAGCGAGACGGCACCGATGGACACGGCGGCGGGCAGCATGGCCAGTCCCGTGGCCGCGGCACCGTAACCCCGGACGCCCTGCAGGTAGAGCGCCACGAGGATCTGGAACCCGAAGAGCGCGGAGACCATCAGCACCTGGACGAGATTGGCCCCCGAGACCTCCCGCGAGCGGAACATGCGCAGCGGCAGCAGCGGGGCCGCCGCCGTCGCCTGCCGGAGCACGAAGCCCGCGAGGAGCGCGACGGACAGGGCGGCGAGACCGAGGGTGCGGCCGGAGGCCCAGCCGTGGCCACCGGTCTGGACGATCGTGTAGACGCCGGTCATCAGGCCGGTCGTGACGAGGAACGCGCCGAGGGCGTCGGCGCCCCGGGCGGCGGGCCGCGCGGGGTCGGGCTCCAGCACGCGGACGGCCAGCAGCGCCGCGGCCGCCCCGATGGGCAGGTTGATGAAGAAGATCCAGTGCCAGCTGACGGCCTGGGTGAGCACGCCGCCGAGCACCTGCCCGATCGATGCCCCGGCGGCGCCGACGAAGCTGAACGCGCCGATGGCCCGGCCGCGCTCGCGGGGTTCGGGGAAGAGCGTGACGAGCAGGCCGAGGCTGACGGCGGAGGTCATCGCGCCGCCGACGCCCTGGAGGAAGCGCGCCGCGATGAGCACGGCCTGGTCGCCGGCGACGCCGCACAGGAACGAGGCGGCGGTGAAGACGGCCAGTCCCGCGACGAACATCCGCTTGCGTCCGAGGAGGTCGCCGAGCCGTCCGGATAGCAGGAGCAGCCCGCCGAAGGCGATCATGTAGGCGTTGACCGTCCAGGTCAGGTCGGCGGGGGAGAAGCGCAGGTCGCGCTGGATGGCGGGGAGCGCGACGGTGACGATGCTGCCGTCCAGCACGATCATCAGCATCCCGGCGCACAGGACCGCGAGGGCCGGCCCGCGGGAGCGGTGGCCGGGGCCGGTTCCCCCGGTTGCCGTGGTCGCCGTGGTCGCCGCGGTTGCGGCCGTGGGCGAGGTGCGTGCGCGTAAGGGCTGCGAGGTGCGTGCGCGTAAAGGCATGGCGTCGTCTCCTGGTCGTCGGGACACCCAGGTGTGACGCTAGCAGATTGTTTTGTTGCGGACTATCTCTTTCCGTCTTGCTTTCCGGGGTTCGGTCAGTACGACTGGAGTTCCACGAGGGTGCCGTCCGGGGTCCGCAGGTGCGCGGTCCGCAGTCCGGGGCCCCATTCGGGCCGGTCCTGGGGCCCGGCGAGGACGACGGCACCGTGGGCGGTCAGCTTGCCCGCGGCCGCCTCGACGTCGTCGACCCGCAGGACGAGCATCGACGCGTCCTGGGCGGGGGCGTGCGTGGGAAGGGCGTCGGTGCCGATGGCCCTGGCGAGCGCGGCGCGGGAGAAGAGCGTGAGGGCCGCCTCACCGCCCAGGTCCCAGTTGGCGTAACCGGCCTGCGGGATCACCTTGACGGGTTCCGTACCGAGCAGGTCGCGCAGGGCGGCGGTCCAGAAGCGGACGGCGGTGTCGAAGTCCTCGACGAGCAGGCGCGGGTACAGGGTGTCCATGTCGTGATCGTATTCCGGTCCCTTTCAGGGGAGTTGCTGCTCCGATGGGGCGGAAGCCCCGCCGGCGGGCCGTAGGATGGCGCGGTGCTGGTGAAGTGGATTCGCTGCGGAATCGTCGATCGCGCCGGATTCGAGCGCGGGCAGCGGAAATGGGCCAACGGGCTCATGGGGGAGCCGGGGTTCCGGGGGCAGGGCGGCGGCTGGAGCCGCAGTCAGCCGGGTGTCGCGCACCTCTTCGCGTTCTGGGAGGACCGCGACTACTACGAGGCCTTCATGGCCGGTGCGCACGACCGCCTCGCGGCCGCCCAGGCCGGCACCTACGAGAGCCTCGGCGTCAAGCTCTTCGAGCACCGCCTGGACGTCAAGGTCGGCTTCCGGCCCCGCTTCGCCGACGGTGACCTGCTGCGCCTGGCGCACTGCAAGGTG
This sequence comes from Streptomyces sp. NPDC008238, assembly GCF_042956445.1. NCBI lineage: Bacteria > Bacillati > Actinomycetota > Actinomycetes > Kitasatosporales > Streptomycetaceae > Streptomyces > Streptomyces sp. NPDC008238. Next base: position 20,050 of record NZ_JBIBGK010000007.1, read on the forward strand.
CGTCCGGACCGCGTCGAGCACTTCGTGCTGATGCAGGAGAAGGTCTGGAACCCGGCCATGGCCGGCTCCCCGGGGATGCTGCGCGGGGTTTTCGCGCAGGGCCCCGAGTCCGACTTCCTGGTGCTGTCGATGTGGGACTCGGCCTCCGAGCACGCCAAGTACCGGGACGGTTCCATCCTGCGACTGTCCGAACGGGCGGATCTCGACGCCGACGTGCTCACCGTCGCCGGGGACGTCGTCGACCTGGAACAGGCCTGGTCGATATGACGCCACGGCGACCGGGGACCGGCCCCGGCGCCGCCCGCCTCAGCCCTCCCCGCCCCGCGCGGACGGGCGGGTGATCACCGAGAAGTACGCGCCGTGCGGGTCGTCGAGCACGGCGACCCGTCCGACGTGCTCCAGGTCGAACGGCGGCACGGAGACGCTGCCCCCGAGCTCGGTGGCGCGGGCGGCGGCCGCGTCGGTGTCGGCGACGGAGAAGTAGTGCATCCAGTGCTGGGGTATCTCCGGCGGCCAGGCGTCGTTCATCAGCAGGATGCCGCCGAACTTCCTTCCCGCGCCCTCCACTTCGAGCTCGGTGTAGGAGCTGTCCCCGCCGAACGGATGGGTCTCGCCCGTCCAGCCGAACACCTCGCGGTAGAAGGCGCGGGAGCCGTCCACGTCCCGGGTGTTGAGCTCGATCCAGCACAGCGCGCCCGGCTCGTCGAGCAGGCCCGCCCCGCTGAACCGGCCCGGCTGCCACGCGGCGAACTCCGCGCCGTGCGGGTCCGTGAACTGTGCGAAGCCGCCCTGGTCGAAGACCGTCATCGGCGGTACGCACACCGAGCCGCCCGCGGCCTCGACCGCCTTGGCGGTGTCGGTCACGTCGTTCGTGGCCATGTAGGTGATCCACCGCGGCCGGTCGCCCTCGGCCATCACCGGGCCGACGGCCGCCACGTGCTCGCCGCGCAGGCTGAAGAAGGTGTAGCCGCCGGCCTCCGGGGGACCCGCCTGGGAGTCCCAGCCGAACAGGCCGCCGTAGAACGCGCGGGAGGCCTCGATGTCGGGACTGCTCAGATCGGTCCAGCAGGGTGTGCCGGGAACGAACGACGTGGTCTTCATGGCGGCCTCCAACCGTGGCGCGCGAACGCGCCCCCCTCTTCATGCTGAGTCTGAGGTACGCCACTGACAATCGGGGGAGACGGCGGCCGGCCGGCGGGCGGAGCGGGTGCCCGCCGCGACCCTGCTCCCGCGTACGAATTACAGTGAGGCCATGGCCCGACCGCGTCGCATAGTGCTCATCAGGCACGGAGAGTCCCAGGGCAATGCCGACGACACGATCTACGAGCGGGTGCCCGACCACGCGCTGACCCTCACCTCCAGGGGCGAGGAGCAGGCCCGCGCGGCGGGCCGGGAGCTGCGCGAGCTGTTCGGCGAGGAGCGCGTGCAGGCCTTCGTCTCGCCATATCGCCGGACGCATCAGACCTTCCACCTGCTCGGCCTCGACCCGTGCCGTACCCGGGCCAAGGAGGAGCCCCGGCTGCGCGAGCAGGACTGGGGGAACTACCAGGACGCCGAGGACGTGCAGCGGCAGCGCAAGGCCAGGGACGCCTACGGCCACTTCTTCTACCGCTTCGCCCAGGGCGAGTCCGGGGCGGACGTCTACGACCGCGTCGGGTCCTTCCTGGAGACGCTCTACCGCGCCTTCGACAAGCCCGAGTTCCCGCCGAACGTCCTGCTCGTCACCCACGGGCTCACCATGCGGCTGTTCTGCATGCGGTGGTTCCACTGGACCGTCGACGAGTTCGAGTGCCTGTCGAACCCCGACAACGGCGAGACACGGATGCTGCTCGTCGAGCCCGACGGCCGGTACGGGCTCGACCGGCCCTTCTCCCGCTGGCGGACCACCGACTCCGACCTGGCGCGATATCACGGGTGAGATTGCGCACAGGACGATTGACCCGGGTGGCACCGGATGTCAGAGTTCTCCCGCCATGACCGCTGACCCGCATGACCTCCCACGCCGCCGCGCCTTGTCCAGCCTGCGCGGTCTCGCCTTGGGCGACGCCCTCGGCTCCCAGTTCTTCGTGCCGGCCCACTACCCGGCCCTGCAGGGCCGCACGCTGCCGCCGGGAACCTGGCAGTGGACGGACGACACCGAGATGGCGTGCTCGGTCGTCGCGGTCCTGGACTCGCGCGGCACGATCGACCAGGACGCCCTGGCCGCCTCCTTCGCGGCGCACCACGACTTCGACCGCGGTTACGGACCCGGCGTGAACCGGATGCTGCGGCTGATCCGGCAGGAGGGCGCCGACTGGCGCACGCTGGCCGCCGAGATGTTCAACGGCCAGGGTTCCTGGGGCAACGGCGCCGCCATGCGCGTGGCGCCCCTGGGCGCCTGGTACGCGGGCGAGCCGGAGAAGGCCGCCGAGCAGGCCGAACTGTCGGCGTACACCACCCACCAGCACCGCGAGGCCGTCGTGGGGGCGATGGCCGTGGCCGCCGCCGCCGCGCTCGCCGCGGACCCGGCCGGCCCCGGAGCCCCCGCCGACCTCATCACGCGCGTCGTGGCGCTGCTGCCGCGCAGCGCCGTGCACGCCGGGCTGCGCCGCGCCGTCGACATGCTCGACTACGACGACGTCGCCACCGTCGCGGCCGTGCTCGGCAACGGCCGGCGCACCAGCGCCCACGACACGGTCCCCTTCGCCCTGTGGTCCGCCGCCCGCGGCCTCGGCGACTACGAGGGCGCCTTCTGGACCACCGCCCGGGCCGGCGGGGACGTGGACACCACCTGCGCCATCGTGGGCGGGATCATCGCCGCCGGGGCCGGTGGCGAGCCCCCGCGCGAGTGGCTGGAGCGCTGCGAGGCCCTCCCGGAGTGGCTGCCCGCCGGCTGACCACCCACCGGTCCCGCCCCCGAGGTCCCCAACCCCCTGCATTGTCACGGGCCTGTCACAGACTCGGTCGTGCGGCCCGCACCGCGTCCGCGCGGCCGGCCGGCGCGCCTAGCCTGTCGGCCACGCCGTCCGGCCGATCTTCACCGGACGGCAGTCGAGTATCCGGTCTCGCGTGCCGCCTCCGGCCGCCGTGTGACCGGCGGGGAGGGGTTCTCATGTCCGACACGCCGTCCGACGCCGCACCGGCGGTGCAGGCGTCCGCACCGCCACACCCGCAGGCACCATCGCGGAAGAACGGTCCACCCGCCCCTCCGGCGGCGCCGTACGCGCGTCCCTGGACGCCGCCACCACCGCCCCCGCCCCCGGCCTGGGTGGTCGCGAGCCGGCCGCGGACCCCGCGTGCCGTGCGGCCCGCCGCGCTGTGGGCGGCGCTGCTCACCGGCGTGCTGACCTCGGCCCTGCTGCGCGGCGGCCTGGGGATCAACCTGCTGCTGGTCACCGTTCCCGCCGTGGCCGCGGCCGCGGTCGCCGCCCGCGACCACGGACGGCGGCTGCGGCCCTGGTCGGCGCTGTGGGCGGTGGCCGGCCTGACGCTGCTGCTCGTCCCGGCGCTGCGGGACGCCTGGTGGCCGTCGTTCCTGGCCGTCGTCGCCGCCGCCTTCCTGGGCTCGCTGGCGCTGCACGGCGGCCGCCGCTGGCCGGGCGTCCTGCTCGGCGGCGCCGGACTGTGGTTCGCTCCGGCGTCCGCGATCGGCTGGGCGCTGCGCGGGCTGCGGGAGCGGGCCGGGCGCGGCCGGAGCCGGCTGGTGCCGATGCTGAAGACCGTCGGCGTGACCGCCGTGCTCCTGGTGGTCTTCGGCGCGCTCTTCGCGGGGGCCGACGCGGCGTTCGCCGACCTGCTGTCCGACCTCATGCCGGACGTGACCGTCACCGACGCGCCGCTGCGTGTCCTGCTCCTCGCCGTGGGCACGCTGTTCGCGCTCTGCGCCGCGTGGACCGCCGCGGCGCCGCGCCGCTGGGACCGCATCGAGGTCACGCCGGGACGCGCCCGCCGGCGCGCCGAGTGGGCGCTCCCGCTGGTCGTCCTCGCCGGGCTGTTCGCCGCCTTCAACGCCGTCCAGCTGGCGGTGCTCTTCGGCGGCTACGAGAAGGTGCTCGCCAAGACCGGCCTGACCTACGCGGAGTACGCGCGGCAGGGCTTTTGGCAACTGCTCGTCGTCACCCTGCTCACCATCGCGGTGATCGGCCTCGCGCTGCGCTGGGCGCCGCGCGGCACCGACCGCGACCGCCTGCTCGTGCGCTCCGTGCTCGGCACGATCTGCGTGCTGACCCTGGTCGTGGTCGCGTCCGCGCTGCGCCGCATGGACCTCTACGTGGACGCGTACGGGCTGACCCGGCTGCGGATCTCGGTGGCGGGTGTGGAGCTGTGGCTCGGGCTGCTGATCGTCCTGGTCATGGCGGCCGGGGTGTTCGGGGCGCGCTGGCTCCCGCGTGCCGTGGTGGTGAGCGCCGCGGCGTCCGTCCTGGCCTTCGGGCTGGTCTCGCCCGACGCGCTCATCGCCGGCCAGCAGGTGAGCCGCTTCGAGAGCAGCGGCAAGATCGACCTGGCCTATCTGCGGAACCTCTCCGCGGACGCCGTCCCGGAGCTGGACCGGCTGCCGGAGCCGCAGCGCTCCTGCGCCCTGGAGAAGATCGCCGAGCACCTCTACGAGGACGGCACCGAGGCCTGGTACACCACCAGCCTGGACGAGGTCCGGGCCCGGTCCCTGCTCGACGGGCGTCCGCCGCTGACCGCCGACCAGCCGTGCCGCGCGGCGGGTCTGGACGGGTTCTCCGTCGACTGGCGCGACCCCGCGTACCCGTGACGCGAACGCCGTGTGCCGCCGCCCCGGCCTCCCCTCAGGCCGGGCGGCGGCGCCGGTGTCAGGCCGCGGGCACGCCCGCGCCGCCGCTGAGCGCCTCCAGGTCGCTCCTGCGGACCCGGATCACGAACACCGCGGTGACGAGCGCCAGCGCGACCAGCCCCACGCCCGCGTAGAAGGCGGTCGAGATGCCGTGCGCCAGCACCTCGTGGCCCCACGGCGGCGGCAGTTCGTGCGTCCGCCGGAAGGCCTCCTGCTGCTCGGGCGTGGCGCGCGCGAGGAAGTCCGGGAGGAGACCCGTGGCCTTGTCGCGGCTCGCGGTGCCGAACACCGTCACCAGGATGGACAGCCCGAGCGAACCGCCGACCTGCTGCATCGCGTTGAGCAGCCCGGAGGCGGCCCCCGCCTCGTGCTGGGCGACGCCGGAGACGGCCGTCAGGGTCAGCGTCACGAAGTTGAGGCCCATCCCGAAACCGAAGAGCAGCATCGGGCCGAGGACGCCGCCCACGTAGCTGCTGCCGGGGTCGATCAGGGTCAGCCACGCCATCCCGGAACCGGTCAGCGCCGAGCCGGCGACGAGGAACGGCTTCGGCCCCAGCACCGGCAGGAAGCGGGTCGACAGCCCGGCCCCGGTCACGATCGCGGCCGTGACCGGCAGGAAGGCGAAGCCCGCCGCTATGGGGCTGTAGCCGAGCACGTTCTGCACGAAGAGGACGATGAAGAAGAACATGCCGAACATGGCGGCGGCCAGGCTCAGCATCATCAGGTAGGTGCCCGAGCGGTTGCGGTCGGCGAACATCCGCAGCGGGGTGATCGGTTCCCGGGCCCGCCGCTCGACGACCACGAAGGCGCCCAGCAGCAGGACCGCGGCCGCGAACGAGGAGACGGTGAGCGTGTCCCGCCACCCCGAGTGCGCGGCGCGGATGAAGCCGTAGACGAGCGAGGCCATGCCGAGCGTCGAGGTGACGGCCCCGGTGACGTCGAACCGGCCCGGGTGCCGCTGCGACTCGCCGATGAAGCGTGGCGCCAGGAACGCGATCAGCAGCCCGATCGGCACGTTGACGAAGAACACCCAGCGCCAGTCGAGCCAGTCGGTGAGCATGCCGCCCGCCAGCAGACCCACGGCACCGCCGCCCGCGGAGACCGCGGCGAACACGCCGAACGCCCGGTTGCGTGCCGGGCCCTCGGGGAAGTTGGTGGTGATGAGCGCGAGCGAGGTCGGCGAGGCTATCGCGCCGCCGACGCCTTGCAGCGAGCGTGCGGCGAGCAGTTGCCAGGGCTCCTGCGCGAAGCCTCCGAGGAGGGAGGCGAAGGAGAACAGCAGGATGCCGGAGACGAACACCCTGCGCCGTCCCAGGATGTCGCCCGCGCGCCCGCCGAGCAGCAGCAGACCGCCGAAGGTGAGCGTGTAGGCGTTGAGCACCCAGGACAGATCGGTGGTGGAGAAGGAGAGCGCGTCCTGGATGTGCGGGAGCGCGATGTTCACAATGGTGGCGTCCAGCACGACCATGAGCTGGCAGGCCGCGATCACCGCGAGTGCGATGCCCGGCCTGCCGTCACGTCGCGCGGCTCCGGGCTTTCGTGGTGAGGTGAGTTGCCCAGTCGTCACGAGGTCCCCAGTCGGTGACTTAGTGAACGGTCGCGTTCACTGTGTACGACAGTAGGGTGATGGTTGTAGTGAACGCAAGCGTTCACTAGCGAGCGATTGAGAAGGTGGCATGGCCATGTCGCAGGGAGCGGGCACCCGCCGCCGCGGGCCCGTCCTGGAACGGGCGATCCTCGGGGCCGCCCTGGAGCAGCTGAGCACGGTGGGCTGGCGAGGGCTGACCATGGAGGGCGTCGCCGCCGGCGCGCAGACCGGCAAGGCGGCCGTCTACCGCCGCTGGCCGTCCAAGCAGGCACTCGTCGCGGACGCCCTGCAGACGGCCTTCCCCGAGGTCCCCGACGTCCCGGACCTCGGCGGCCTGCGGGAGGACCTGGTCTTCCTCGTGCTGCGGATGCGCGAGGCGATGTACTCGCGCGGCGGGCTGGCCCTGCGCTCGGTGATCGACGAGTGCGACCAGGAGGCCGCCCACTGCTTCGTCCGGCTGATCATGGAAGGGGTCGTCGAACCCACCAAGCAGCGCATCCTCGACGTGGTCCGGCGCGGCATCGAACGCGGTGAGGTACGGCCCGACGCCACCGGCGACATCGTCGCCGACGTCGTGCCCGCGCTCATGATGTACCGGTCGAAGATCGGCGGCCGGGCGATCACCGAGGAGGACCTGACCGAGGTCGTCGACCAGGTGATGCTGCCCCTGCTGCGCCCCTGACGCCGTCGCCGGGTGCCTCCGTCGGTGGGTGCTTCCGTCGCCGGGTGCTTCCGGCGCGGCCACGTCGGGCCGCGTCGTGGTCGCGGCCCGGCGCGGACACCGCCCGGTCGCGCCCGGGGAGCGGTTCCCGTAGGCGCTGCGCGGACCTGCTCCGGGACGGCCCAACACGGGAGCGTAGGCTAAGCCTTGCCATGGTCCACGAACCCCCCACCCACACCGTCGAGCGCTCGCTGCGCGCGACCCTCGGCGCCAAGGTCGTCGCGGGTGTCGACGAGGTCGGACGGGGCGCCTGGGCCGGGCCCGTCACAGTGTGTGCGGCCGTCACCGGTCTGCGACGGCCCCCCGACGGCCTCACCGACTCCAAGCTGCTCACCGTCAAGCGCCGTAACGCACTCGCCGGTGTGCTCACCGGATGGGTGAACTCCTTCGCGCTCGGCCACGCCTCCCCGGAGGAGATCGACGCGTTGGGGATGACCGCCGCGCTGCGGCTCGCCGCCACGCGCGCCCTGGACGCCCTGCCCGTGCGGCCGGACGCGGTGATACTCGACGGCAAGCACGACTACCTCGGCGGTCCCTGGCGCGTGCGCACGGTCATCAAGGGCGACGTCTCCTGCGTGGCCGTGGCGGCCGCGTCCGTGATCGCCAAGGTGCGGCGGGACGCGATGATGGCGGAACTGGGCGTCGACTATGCTCCGTTCGGCTTCGAGGCCAATGCCGGGTACCCTTCGCCGGTGCACCGGGCGGCACTGGAGGAGCTGGGGCCCACCCCGTTCCACCGGCTGTCCTGGGCATACCTCGACGCGCTGCCGCGTTGGCAGCACTTGAAGAAGGTCCGGGAGACCGCGGAGGCGGGGGATACGGGTGAGCAACTCGGGTTCGACTTCTGAGCCGAGTTGTGACCTACCCGCCGCTGCGTTGTTCCGGTGCATTTGATAGACATCAGCACATGCCTCTCACCCCCGAGGAGCCTCAGATTCACGAGAGTGTCCCGGGTCCCCGCGTTGCCCCGGCCGCCGGCCGGCCCGCGCCGACCCCCCGCCCCGTACCGGGCTCCGGCCCGCGTCCCGCGCCTCCGCGCCCCGCGCCGCCGCGTGGCGCTCCGGCGGCGAACGCCCGTCCCGGCCGTCCCGGTCCGGCCCGCGGGCCCGTCGTACCCCCGCAGCAGCGCTCGCCCCGGGACTCCGAGGCCGTCGCCTCTCCCGCCGCCGGCACGTCGGCGCAGCTCCAGCTCATCCCCGCCTCGGTGGACGGCGCCCTCGACGCCGCCGACGAGGCCGTCGACCTGCTGCTGGACAGCGGGCGCGCGCCGGGTGAGGTCCTGGTGCTCACCACCGGCGAGGAGCACCCCTGGGCGGCCCACGAGCTGAGCTTCGGCGAGGCGTCGTACTGGGCCCAGCAGGACGCCGGTGACGACGTGTTCTACGCCGCCCACGACGCCGAGCGCGCCAAGGGCCGGCCCGTGGTGGTCGTGGCCGTCAACGGCGGCTCCGACGAGACCGTCGCGAGCATCCTGCCCTCCGCGCTGGCGCGGGCCGGAAAGCTGCTGATCGTCTGCGGCGACCCGCAGCGGATCAACGCGCTGCTCGGCGTCAACGCCTGATCAGCGCGCCGCCGCGCGGCGCAGGGGCGGCGTCCCGCTGGGACGCAGGCTCGCTGCGCCGCGGCTCGTGGCCGCCGACCAGGAGGCCGCGTTCGGGGTCCGTCCGGCGCGGTCCTCGCCCTGCACCCGCCAGCCGTCGTCGGTCACGGTGATGTACGACCCGGGGCGCAGCCCGTACAGCGAGCAGGCGTCCCGCAGCCCCCACATCCAGGCACCGTCCACCTCGGTCCAACCCGCTCCGCCGTCGCGGCAGACGAGCAGGACCGCGGTGCGGACCGGCCTGCGCCGCCGCAGGTCGTCGGCGGTGATCCGGCGCAGGTGGACGAGGATCGCGTTGCGCCGCTCCCAGCCGTCGACGACGTGGGGGCGCTGCGCGAAGGACGCGCTGGCCGTCAGCCGTTCGTCCGGGGAGTAGACCGCGACCACGGCGGTGCCCGGTGCCGGGAGGTGCCGCTCGTGGAGGTCGGTGACCACCTCGCGCGGGTTGATCAGCAGGGGGACGCCCGCGGCCGTCCATTCGGCGGGCTCGAGGCTGCGATGGCGTCCGGCACGGCGGGAGGCATTCACGGAAGCGGTTTCCGGAGCGAAGCCGATGGCCACGGTCCTCCCTTCGGGTATGCGTCCGCGACCGGGCGTGCGCGGGCATGCCGGTCGTAGGGCTCCAAGAGCCGATGCGGGGATCCAGGTTCAATTGTTCCTGTCGCACACGCGGGCGGCAACGGTCATTTTGTCGACCTGTCTGTTATCTGACCGTCCGCCGCTTAGATCCCTTCTCTGTCTCACATGGTGACTACCGGTCAGCTCTGCAGGGCCAGGACCAGCGGAAACACCGCCGTAACACCGGCACGGCGCAACAGCCGCGCGGCGACGGCCACCGTCCACCCCGTCTCGGTGAAGTCGTCGACCAGCAGGACCGGTCCCGCGGCCTCGGCGAGGGCGTCGGAAAGGGCCGGCGGAAGCGTGAACGCCCCGTGCAGCGCCCGCAGTCGCTGTGCGCTGTTGCTGCGCGGCACCCGGGAGGGCTCCAGCTCACCGCTGTGCGCCACCTCGCCGAGCAGCGGCATGCGGCCGATCTCGGCGATGCGTGCGCCGAGCGACGCGATGAGCTGCGGCCGGGTGTGCGAGGCGACGGTGACGACACCGACGGGCCGCTGCGGGGCGTCGGGCGCACCGCTCGCCCAGCCGCCCGGACCCTTCGCCCAGTCGGCCAGCACCTGCACCACGGCCTGTGCCACGTCGTCCGGAACGGGCCCGTCCGCCGCGTTCTCGGCGAAGAGCGGGCGCAGCCGGTTGCCCCAGCCGATGTCGGAGAGCCGTCCCAGGGCCCGGCCGGTGGCAGCCTGTTCGCCCGCCGGGATCTTCCCCTTCAGGTCGATGCCGATCGCGGGCAGGCCCGTCGGCCACATGCGGCGGGGCTCCACCTCGACCCCGGGGCGCCCGAGGGCGGCCCGCGCCGCCTCCAGGGCCTCGCGGGAGACCTCCGCGGTGAACCGGGGCCCGGCGCAGTTGTCGCAGCGGCCGCAGGGGGCGGCCTCCTCGTCGTCGAGCTGACGGCGCAGGTACTCCATGCGGCACATCGACGTCGTGGCGTACTCGCGCATCGCCTGCTGCTCGGCCTTGCGCTGCCGGTCGACCCACGCGTACCGCTCGGTGTCGTACGTCCAGGGCATGCCCGTGGCCGTCCAGCCGCCGCGCACCCGGTGCACGGCGCCGTCCACGTCGAGCACCTTGAGCATGGTCTCCAGCCGGTTGCGGCGCAGGTCCACCCGCGTCTCCAGGGCGGGGACCGACATCGGGCCCCCGGCGGCGGCGAGGGTCTCCAGGGTGCGCCGCACCTGCTCCTCGCGGGGGAAGGCGAGCGAGGCGAAGTAGCGCCAGATGGCCTCGTCCTCGGGCCCGGGGAGCAGCAGCACCTCCGCGTGGTCGACACCGCGCCCGGCGCGGCCGACCTGTTGGTAGTAGGCGATGGGGGAGGAGGGCGAGCCCAGGTGCACCACGAATCCCAGGTCCGGCTTGTCGAAGCCCATGCCCAGCGCCGAGGTGGCGACCAGCGCCTTGACCTCGTTGTTCAGCAGCGCGGATTCGGCGGCCCGGCGGTCGGCGTCCTCGGTGCGCCCCGAGTAGGCCGCGACCTGGTGACCGCGCTGCCGGAGGAAGGCGGTGACCTCCTCCGCGGCCGCCACCGTCAGGGTGTAGACGATGCCCGAGCCCGGGAGGTCGCCGATGTGGTCGGCGAGCCAGGCGAGGCGGTGCGCGGCGTCGGGCATGCCCAGCACCCCGAGCGACAGGCTCTCGCGTTCCAGCGGCCCGCGCAGCACCAGGGCGCCCTCGTGGTCGCCGGTGCCCAACTGCTCGGCGACGTCGGCCGTTACGCGCGCGTTGGCCGTGGCGGTCGTCGCCAGTACCGGGACGCCCGGGGTGAGGTCGGCGAGCATCGTCCGCAGCCGGCGGTAGTCGGGCCGGAAGTCGTGTCCCCAGTCGGAGATGCAGTGGGCCTCGTCGACCACGAGCAGGCCCGTGGTGGACGCCAGCTCGGGCAGCACCTGGTCCCGGAAGTCCGGGTTGTTGAGCCGCTCCGGGCTCACCAGCAGGACGTCGACCTCCCCCGAGGCGACCTCGGCCTGCACGGTGTCCCATTCCTCGGGGTTGGCCGAGTTGATCGTGCGGGCACGGATGCCGGCGCGGTCGGCGGCGTCGATCTGGTTCCGCATCAGCGCCAGCAGCGGGGAGACGATCACGGTGGGACCGCTGCCCCGCTCGCGCAGCAGCGCGGTGGCCACGAAGTACACGGCCGACTTGCCCCAGCCCGTGCGCTGCACCACCAGGGCCCGGCGTCCGTGCGCGACCAGCGCCTCGACGGCGCGCCACTGGTCTTCGCGCAGGCGTGCGGTGCCCGTCGGGTCCCCGACGAGCCGGCTGAGGATCGTGTCGGCGGCGGTGCGCAGTGCGGTGGTCATGCCCCCATGCAACCCGATGGCACCGACACGGCGCCAACCGTGAGGAGGTGGCCTGTGGATAACTCACCCCCGATGAATGTGATGATATGCGCGAGTTATCCACAGGTTTTGGAGGGGTCTGGCGGAGATCCACGGCGTGCGGGACCTTCGGATCATGACTCAGCACACCGACTCCCCCCGTCCCTCGGACGACCCGAAGGTCACGCTGCGCAGCCCGGCCGAACTCGCCGCCGCGCTCCCCTACCTGTGCGGCTTCCACCCCGACGACAGCATTCTGATGATCGCCCTGCACGGCGAGCGCGGCCGCTTCGGCGGCCGGGCCCGGCTCGGGATCCCCCGGGACGCCGCCGAGTGGCCCGGCGCCTCCCAGCAGTTGGCGGAGTGTCTGGTGAACGGCAGCGAGCAGCGCGGCGCACGGCCGGACGCGATCGTGCTCTTCCTCGTCCAGGAAGCCGCTCCCGGCGAGGAACCCCACCAGGTCATGGAACGGCTGCGCCCGCTGGCGCAGCGGCTGCGGATCGCCTGCGGCACGCTCGACGTGCCCGTCGTCGAGGCGCTGTGCGTCTCCTCCGGCCGCTGGTGGTCCTACTGCTGCCCGGAATCGGAGCGGTTCCCGCGCGAGGGCATCGGCATCACGCAGTCCGGAGACTCCGTGATGGCCGCGGCAGCCGCCTACGCGGGCCTGCGGGTCACCGGCTCCCTCAAGGAGATGGAGGAACGCCTCACCCCGCCACCGCCGGGCGCGCCGGCGTCCGCTGCCCGCGCGGACGCCCTGGACGCGGCGGCCGCCGCACTCGTCCCGCGCATGCTGGAGCGGGACGACTCCGACGAGGTGCGGCGCACCACCCTGCGCCTGCTGCGGGAGGCGCTCGACCGCTTCCGGGCCACCACACCCGTGGGGGACGGGCCGGAGGCCGACAGCGACGACGACGCGCTGCTGGACGACGACGAGGCCGCGTCGATGATCCTCGGGCTGCAGGACCGCGCCACCCGCGACGAGGCGGCCGAGTGGATGGACCCGCCGCACACGGACCCCGCGGTGCGCCTGTGGCGGGCGCTCGCCCGGCGCTGCGTCGAGCCCTACCACGAGCACGCCGCGGCGCCCCTGACCCTCGCCGGATGGGTGGCCTGGTCCGCCGGGGACGAGGCCACCGCCCGCGTGGCCTTCGGCCGCGCCCTGGACCTCGCCCCCGACTACACCTTCGCCCGGCTGCTCCACGCCGCCGTCAACAACGGCCTCTCACCGGAGCCGCTCCGCCGCTACCTGCGCCGGCAGAGCGTCGCGCGCGCCCGCCGGGCAGCGTTGTTCACAGCTCGCCGCGGGCCAGCCGGATCAGCCGGTCGAGGACCCGGCCGCCGCTCACCCGGAGCCCGTCGTGCTCGTACTCGTCGGTGACCCAGGTGCGAAGGCCGTGGACGGAGCGCGCGGTGGCCAGGGAGTCGGCCGTGTCCACGTACATGTCGTCGTGGTAGACGGCCGCCGCCACCGGGACCTCGTTGCGCGCCAGCTGAGCCGGGTCGTACAGGTCGGGCCACTGCTCGTGCTGCGCCAGGTGGTGCGCCGTCTCGCGCAGCGGTGCCAGCGCCGGATCCGTGGCGAACATCCAGGGGTAGATCATCTCGCCGGTCAGCAGCACCGGCGCGTCGTCCGCCAGCGGCTTGTCGACGTCGAACTGCGGGAATTCGGTCCGGACCGATTCGGCGGCCCAGCCGGTGGCCCGCGGCGAGACCGACTGCTGGCCGTAGATCGACTCGTGCAGCACCGCGTAGAGCGGATTGCCGGCGAACGACAGATGGCCCTGGACCTCGGAAAGGAAGGAGTCGGAGAGCTGGAGGCCGGAACCCCCGGTCACGAAGGCGTCCTCGAGCAGGTAGTGCAGCGTGTGCGAGCCGGTGCCGGTGCCGAGAAGTATCCCGGTGGCCTGGAAGGCCTCCGCGGTCAGCAGACCCCCGTCCGGGAGCCTGACCTCGCGCTCGCGCAGGTGCCGCACGACCGCGCGGACCGTCTCGACGTCCTCCGGGTAACGCGCGTAGTGCGCCGCGGTCTTCCGCTCCACGCGGGGATAGGCGGCCCGGTAGACGTCCTCGGCCGTGCTGCGCAGGCCCGCGAGCCCGCCGGTCACGAAGGCCTCGCGGACGCCCTCGGGGGCGAACGACAGATAGGTGAGCGTGCAGAACCCGCCGTAACTCTGGCCGAGCAGGCTCCACTGCTCGTCCTCGCCGAGCAGCTCGCGGCGGATGAACTCGCAGTCGCGGATGATCGAGTCGGCCCGGAAGTGCTCCAGGTAGCGGGCCTGTGCCGAGGCGTCCCCGCGCAGCGGCAGGGTCTGCCGGTTCGCCGGGGTGGAACGGCCGGTGCCCCGCTGGTCGAGCAGCAGCACCCGGTAGTCGTCCAGCGCACGGGTGAGCCAGCCGTCGCGGCCCAGCGGCCGCGGCGACCGGCCGCCCGGCCCGCCCTGGAGGAACAGCAGCCACGGCAGCGGATCTCGTTCCTTACCGGCGGCCACGACCTCCCGTGCGTACACCTCGATCCGCTCACCGCCCGGGTCCGCGTGGTCGAGCGGCACCTGGAAGGTGTGGTCGGTGATGACGGTTCCCGGCTGGCGGTAGACGGCCATGGCTCTCTTTCCGGTGATACGGACGGCTTCCCGATCAGGAACGGTAGACGGCGCGTGACCCGAGTGCCCACACGGCCGTTCTCGTGGGTAGTGGCGGCAGCGCCCGAGCGACCGATCCGACGTGGAGGTGGCATGAGCCCGCAGCCGGTCAACCGGCCGCCCCGGCAGGACCGGGGGCCGCAGCCGGTGCACGACGCCGTGATGTGCGTCGCGGCCCCGGCCCTCGCGGTCTCGCCGGAGCACGGACAACTGGACGGAGGCGGCCTCGCCGGCTTCTACCAGGGCGGCCGCCGGGTACTGGCCCGTTGCGAGCTGCGCGTCGCGGGGGTGCACCCGGTCCCCGTGCAGGGCGGGCTTGTCACGGCGGGACGGGCGCGGTTCACCTCCGTCGCCCGCGTTCCCGGCGACACCGCGCCCGACCCGGCCCTCACCGTCGAAAGGCTGCGGACGGCGGGGGGCACCGAGCGCATCACCGTGCACAACACCGGATCCCGCGCCCTGCGCATCCCGTTCGAGGTGGCGCTGGCGACCGACCTCGCCGAACTGCCGGCCATCGCGGCCGGATCCTCCGGGCCGGAGCTGCAGTCCAGCGTGTGCGACGCGGGACTGCAGTGGTCCGCGGAGGGCCTGCGGGCCCGGGTCACCGCCGTACCGGCACCCGAGAGCGCCATGGCCTCCGCCGGGCTGCTGTGCTGGGAGCTGGCGCTGCCGCCCGGCGCCTCCCGCACGATCGAACTGCGCGCGACGCTGGAACCCGCCGTGGCCGGCGTCAACGGTGGATCCGCCCCGGCGGTCCCCGTCCCCTGGTCGGCCCCGGAGATCCGCGGCGGCGACGGCCGGGCGGAGACGCTGCTCCGCGCCGCCCTCGACGACCTGCGGGCGTTGCTGCTGCGTGACCCCGGGCACCCGTTGGACGTCCATGTGGCGGCCGGCGCCCCGTGGCGGCTCGGTCCCGCCCCGGCCGACGCGCTGTGGGCGGCCCGCATGCTGCTCCCGCTGGGCACCCGCCTGGCAGCCGGCACCCTGCGGGCCTTCGCCCGCCGCCAGGACCCGGAGACCGGCGGCCTGCCGGGCCCGCTGCGCCATGCCGGCCCGCATCTGCCGCCGACCTGTTCGGGGGTGGAGGCGGGGCTGCTCTTCGTCACGCTGCTCGCCGAGGCACGCCGCTGGGGTCTTCCGGAGCGGGACACCGAACAACTGCTGCCGGCCGTCGAGCGGAGCCTGTGGTGGCTGCGTTCGGTCGCGGGCGAGGGCGGATTCGTCCCCGACCCCGCGCCGGGCGGGCCGCTGCGCTGCGACGTGCAAGCCCATGCCCACCGGGCCATGCTGCACGGCGCCGATCTGCTCCAGGCCCACGGACGCCCGGGCGCGGAGGAGTGGCGGGAGCGGGCCGAGGCACTGCGCCGGAGGTTCCGGGAGGAATTCTGGCTGGACGACCCCGCCGGCGGGAGCCCGGCCGCCGCGCTCACCCCCGACGGCAGACCGGTGCCGCACCTGGGCTCGGCCGCCGCCCACCTGCTCGACACCGGCCTGTCGGGCGGCTGCGAACTCGCTCCCGGCCTGCTGGACAAGGTGCAGACCGAACAGCTCGCCCGTCTCCTCGCGGCACCGGAGCTCGACTCGGGGTGGGGGCTGCGGACCCTGTCCGCCAGGGCTCCCGGGCACAACCCCTTCGGCCACCGCGGCGGAGCGGTACGGGTGCACGAGACGGCCGTCGCGGTCGCCGGACTGGCGGCGGCCGGCCACGAGCGCGAGGCCGGGGCACTGCTGCTGGGCGTGCTGGACGCGGCAGCCGCGTTCGGGTACCGGCTGCCCGAGATGTACGCGGGGGAGCAGCGCGACGACTCACGCCGTCCCGCCCCGCACCCGACGGCCTCACGGCCCGCCGCGGTGGCCGCCGCGGGCGCCGTCCACCTGCTGATGGCGCTCGCCGGGATCCGCCCCGACGCCCCCGAACGCATGGTGGCGGTACGCCCGCTTGCCGCTGCCCCGCTCGGTGATCTCCACCTTGCCGGGCTGCGGGTGGCCGAGGAGCCCTTCGCCCTGCGGATCGGTGCGTCGGCCACAGCCGTGATCGAGGAGGCGGCCCCCGGGCTCCAGCTCGGTGCCTGAACCCGCCGGGCGGCGGCAGCGGCCGGGCCGCCGCCCTGACGTCGGACAACAGGCCGAGAGCGAGTCGCGTCATCCCGTCAACCTGCTGTTTATCGTCAGGCAGACGACTATGATCGCGGGCATGGCGCCCTACGACCCGTCAGCTTTCCCGCCCTTCGCCGTCACTGTCGATCTCGTCGTGCTCACAGTGCGCAGCCACGCCCTGTGCGCCCTCGCGGTCCGCCGCGGTGAACCGCCCTACCAGGGCCGGTGGGCGCTGCCCGGCGGCTTCGTACGCGGCGACGAGGACCTCTCCGGGGCGGCGGCCCGCGAGCTGGAGGAGGAGACCGGTCTGCGCGCGGGCAGCGGGGTCCACCTCGAGCAGCTGGCCACCTACGGCGACCCCAAGCGCGATCCGCGGATGCGCGTGGTGAGCGTCGCCCACCTGGTGCTCGCCCCGGACCTGCCCGCGCCCCGCGCCGGGGGCGACGCACGCAGCGCCCGCTGGGCCCCGGTCGAGGAGTTGCTGCGCAACGGGGAGGACGGTGCCCTCGCCTTCGACCATGCGCGCATCCTGGCCGACGGAGTGGAGCGCGCCCGTTCCAAGCTCGAGTACTCGGCGCTGGCCACCGCCTTCTGCCCGCCCGAGTTCACCGTCGGCGAGCTCCGCCGGGTCTACGAGGCGGTGTGGGGCGTCGCCCTGGACCCGCGCAACTTCCACCGCAAGGTGACGGGCACGGTCGGCTTCCTCGTCCCCTCCGGCGGCACGACGACCCGTCAGGGCGGCCGTCCCGCACAGCTGTTCCGCGCAGGTGGCGCAACCATCCTGAATCCGCCCATGTTGCGACCAGAGGTGTAAATTCCGGGCCAATTGCGCGTTATGGTGCAAGGGTGATCCAGGCCATCGGATTGACCAGTGCGTCCCGGGGTGAAGAGCCCCCTGCCGTCGACGACCTCACCTTCGACGCCCGCCCCGGCGAGATCACCGTCCTG
This sequence comes from Streptomyces sp. NPDC008238, assembly GCF_042956445.1. Classification (NCBI taxonomy): domain Bacteria; kingdom Bacillati; phylum Actinomycetota; class Actinomycetes; order Kitasatosporales; family Streptomycetaceae; genus Streptomyces; species Streptomyces sp. NPDC008238. Next base: position 37,359 of record NZ_JBIBGK010000007.1, read on the forward strand.
CTCGGCGACAGCGGCGCGGGCAAGTCCACCGTCCTGCGGCTGATGCTCGAACTCGAACCGGGGCGCGGCATCACGCTGTTCGGCGGGCGTCCGCTGCACCGCCACACCCATCCGGCGAACGCGGTGGGCGTACTCCTCGGCGACGTCCCCGGCCATCCCTCCAGGACCGCACGCGGCCACCTGCGCATGCTCGCCGCCGCGGCCGGGGCCCCGGCCGAACGCGCCGACCACGTCCTGGAGATCGTCGGCCTGGGCGAGACGGCCGGACGCCGGCTGTCGACCTTCTCCCTCGGCATGGACCGCCGCCTGGGCGTCGCCGCGGCCCTGCTCGGGGATCCGCCCGCGCTGCTCCTGGACGACCCCGCCCAGGGGCTTTCACCGCACGACACCGCCTGGTTGTACGGCCTGCTCAAGGCGTATGCGGCCCGCGGCGGCGCCGTCGTCGTCACCTGCGCCGACCCCAAGGTGGCGGGCCGGCTCGCGGACCGCGTCGTCACCCTGGACAAGGGCCGTCTCGTCGCCGACCAGTCCGCCCACGAGTTCGGCCGCCGCCGGCTGCGCCCCTACGTGGCCGTCCAGTCGCCCCAGGCCGAACGCCTGGGCCTGCTGCTGACCGACGACGGGACCGAGATCACCCACGAGAGCGGCAGCCGCATCCGCGTGCACGGCCGGACCACCGCCCAGGTCGGCGAGGCCGCCTTCCGGAACGGCATCCTCCTGCACCGCCTCGCGGACGAGGTCGCCGACACCGGCGCCCCGGAAGCACCCCACGGCGACCGGCCCGCCGCACCCCTGGCGGTCGCGCGCGCCGCCGTGCCGCCCGCCGGTCCCGCCCGGCCCGTGCGCTACGAACTGCGCCGTCTCACGGGCGTCCGCGGCCCCTGGCTGATCGCGCTGGTCTCCGTCCTGGTCTCGGGGCTCGCCACCCTGACCCTGCTGCGCACCGGGCACCACGCCTTCTCCCTGCGCCTGCTGACCGGCTGGTCGCACTCCCTGCCGCTGCCGCCCGCCGCGTTGGGCGGCGGGCTCCTCGGGGCCCTCGCCTACGGCCAGGAGTTCCGCTACCCCGCTCTGGCACCCGCGCACGCGCCCGTGCCGCGCCAACTCCGCCTGCTGCTGACCAAGCTCCTCGTCAACGGCTGCGCGGCGGCGCTGATCTCCCTCCTGGGAGCGGCCCTCGGCCTCGTGGCGATGCACCTCGAACCCCCGGCGGGCGGACTGCCCTCGCCGTTCGCGCCGGTCTCCGCCACGGCGACGTCGGTGGGCCTCGCGCTCGTCTGCTGCTGGGCCGGTGTGCTGGCGGCCGGGGTGTTTCGCACGACGGCGCTCGGGCTGGCCGGCGTTCTGGCGATTCCCCTGCTGATCGCCCCGTTGGTGCGACGGGCGGCCTCCGCCCCGGCGATCGACGTGACCCGTCTGGCGACCCAACCGGTCCGCTATTCCTTCGCTTTGTCGCTCTTCGCTCTCTTGTGTGCCTATGTGGCAACGGTCTTGCGCCGGAGAAACCCCATTTCCTTCCGATAAAGCGTCAATTATCAGGTGATGAGTGCTCACCCTTTCGTGTGCTTTTCAGGAAAGCCCTCAAGGCCTCGCGCGCCATCGCCGACAAATGATGCGTGAGTACCCTTGCGCACACCATGATGACCGCGGCCCGCCCCGCCGACCCGAGTCTCGGCGGCGGGGACACCGACCGCTATCCGTACGCCGACGCGCCCGCCGGCCTCGACCGCCCGGGCGGCGCACCGTCCTGGGACGGCGGCGACGCCGACATGGGCCGTGTCGGCCGTCGCGCCGGCGGGAGCCGTGGCCGCGGGCTGCACGGCCAACTCGTCCAGCAACTCGGCCAGATGATCGTCTCCGGCGATCTCGGGGCCGACCGCCCGCTCGTCCCCGAGGAGATCGGCCAGCGTTTCGAGGTCTCCCGCACCGTCGTCCGCGAATCGCTGCGGGTGCTGGAGGCCAAGGGCCTCGTCAGCGCCCGGCCCAACGTCGGCACCCGGGTCCGCCCGGTCAGCGACTGGAACCTGCTCGACCCCGACATCATCGAATGGCGGGCCTTCGGCCCGCAGCGCGACGACCAGCGTCGCGAGCTGTTCGAACTGCGCTGGACCATCGAGCCCCTGGCCGCCCGCCTCGCGGCGGGTCACGGACGCGAGGACGTCCAGCAGCGGCTCATCGACATGACCGACATCATGGCCCACGCCGCGGGGCAGGGCGACGGCCTCACCTTCGCCCGGGCGGACGCCGAGTTCCACGCCCTGCTGCTGCAGGTCGCGGGCAACCGGATGCTGGAGCACCTGTCCGGCATCGTCTCCGCCGCCCTGCAGGTCTCCGGCGGCCCCGTCACCGGCTGCGAGCGCCCCGGTGAGCACTCGGTGGCCCTGCACACGCGGGTCGTCGAGGCGCTGGCCGCCTCCGACGGTGCCGAGGCGGAGACCGCCATGCGCCAGCTGCTCGCCGTCCACCCCGACACGGGTCCCGGCGGCCCGGCGGACCACGTCGTCCCCGCCCCCCGCGAGCACTGACCCGCCCCGAGCAGCACGAGACGGCACAGACTTCCGCCGCCGGCCCACGCCCTCCGGGCCCGGCGGCGGAGCCGTCCGTCATGTTTGGCGCCCGTATCCGACCGGGCATGGTCGTGGCGTGCACGGGAAGTGTCCTGCTATCGACGCATTGGCGCCGATCCGGGGTGTGACTCGGACCACGTACGGCCGGGCGTAACGCTCTCGGCGGCAGCGCGATGAGCTTAGAGGTGGCGGCCGTGCATGGAATATCCGCGACGAACATGACGCTGAGTTGCAGCGCGGTTCCCACCGTAGTCGTTTTCCATCGTTCCGAGAGGTTGTTCGTGTCGGCCAGCACATCCCGTACGCTCCCGCCGGAGATCGCCGAGTCCGAGTCTCTGATGGCGCTCATCGAGCGGGGTAAGGCTCAGGGTCAGATCGCCGGCGACGACGTGCGCCGAGCCTTCGAAGCGGACCAGATCCCGGCAACCCAGTGGAAGAACGTTCTGCGCAGCCTCAACCAGGTCCTCGACGAGGAGGGTGTGACGCTGATGGTGAGTGCCGCCGAGGCGCCCAAGCGCACCCGTAAGAGCGTCGCAGCCAAGAGCCCGGCGAAGCGTACTGCCACCAAGACCGTCGCCACCAAGGCCGCCCCGGTCAAGAAGACCGTCGCCGCCAAGGCCGCCGCGGCCCCCGCCCCCACCGTGGCGGCGGAGTCCGTGGGGGATCCGGAGGACGAGGCCGTGGCACCCGCGAAGAAGGCCGTCGCCAAGAAGACTGCGGCGAAGAAGACCACCGCGACCGCCAAGAAGACCGCCGCCAAGAAGACCACCGCGACCAAGGCCAAGAAGGACGACGAGCTCGTCGAGGGCGAGGAGCTCCTCGAGGACGCCGCCCCCGGCAAGGACGAGGACGTCCCGGCCGCCGAGGCCGAGGCGGAGAGCTTCGTCCTGTCCGACGACGACGAGGACGACGCGCCCGCGCAGCAGGTCGCCGCGGCCGGCGCCACAGCCGACCCGGTGAAGGACTACCTCAAGCAGATCGGCAAGGTCCCGCTGCTCAACGCCGAGCAGGAGGTGGAGCTCGCCAAGCGCATCGAGGCCGGTCTGTTCGCCGAGGACAAGCTGGCCCAGGCCGACAAGCTCGCCCCCAAGCTCAAGCGCGAGCTGGAGATCATCGCCGAGGACGGCCGCTGGGCCAAGAACCACCTCCTGGAGGCCAACCTCCGTCTGGTGGTCTCGCTGGCCAAGCGCTACACCGGCCGCGGCATGCTCTTCCTGGACCTGATCCAGGAGGGCAACCTCGGTCTGATCCGTGCCGTCGAGAAGTTCGACTACACCAAGGGCTTCAAGTTCTCGACGTACGCGACCTGGTGGATCCGCCAGGCGATCACCCGCGCGATGGCCGACCAGGCCCGCACCATCCGCATCCCGGTGCACATGGTCGAGGTCATCAACAAGCTGGCCCGCGTCCAGCGCCAGATGCTCCAGGACCTGGGCCGCGAGCCCACCCCGGAGGAGCTGGCCAAGGAACTCGACATGACCCCCGAGAAGGTCATCGAGGTCCAGAAGTACGGCCGCGAGCCCATCTCGCTGCACACCCCGCTCGGCGAGGACGGCGACAGCGAGTTCGGTGACCTCATCGAGGACTCCGAGGCGGTCGTGCCGGCCGACGCGGTCAGCTTCACGCTGCTGCAGGAGCAGCTGCACTCGGTGCTCGACACGCTCAGTGAGCGCGAGGCGGGCGTGGTCTCCATGCGCTTCGGCCTCACCGACGGCCAGCCGAAGACGTTGGACGAGATCGGCAAGGTGTACGGGGTCACCCGTGAGCGCATCCGCCAGATCGAGTCCAAGACCATGTCCAAGCTGCGTCACCCGTCGCGTTCCCAGGTGCTGCGCGACTACCTGGACTGATCAGGACGGAAGCCCGGACGGGCCCGCGACCGCCACGGCGGTCGCGGGCCCGTCGGCCTTTCCGGACAGTTCTCCGGATGCGGCCCCGGTCCCGCCAGGTCACTGTGGGTGCTCAGGGGAATCCGGACGGTGAGGAGAATGCATGCGTTCCTCGATCCGCACGCTGGTCGGCGGGCTCATAGCCGGGTCCGCGCTCGCGCTGTCGCTACCCGCCTCCGCCACGGCGGCCACGGCCGCGGTGGGGTACGCACCCGGCGCCCCGGGCGCCGACAACGGTGTCATAGGCGGCACGCCGGTCACCACGGAGCAGTACCCGTGGGCGGTGGTCCTGTCGAGCCGCTCCCGCTACGGAGCGGGCCGCTCGGGGCAGTTCTGCGGCGGCGCGCTCGTCGGGCCGAACACCGTGGTCAGCGCGGCGCACTGCTTCAGCCCGACCGCGCTGGGCGGGGACTGGAACCAGGTGCCCGACCTGCGCATCATCGCCGGGCGGACGGACCTCGCCGGCTCGGCCGGCAGGGAGGTGGCGGTCCGCAAGGTCTGGGTCAACCCCGCCTACGACCCCACGACGAACAGCGGTGACGTGGCGGTCGTCACGACCGCGGAGCCGTTCCCCGCGGGGAGCACGATACGCATGGCGACACCGGGGGACGTGAACTCCTACGAAGCGGGCACGCCGGCGCAGGTCTTCGGCTGGGGGGACACCGCGGGCCTGGGGGCCTACTCGAACGTCCTGATGGCCGCGAACGTCTCGGTGCTTGCCGACTCGGTCTGTGAGCAGGCCTATCCGGGCAGTGCGGAAGGCAAGTACCGGAGGGGCGACATGGTCTGCGCCGGCGACCTGGCCGGCGGGCACGATTCGTGCCAGGGGGACAGCGGCGGTCCGCTGGTGGCGGAGGGGCGGCTGATAGGGCTCGTGTCCTGGGGCGCCGGATGCGCCCAGGCGGGGCATCCCGGTGTGTACACCCGGGTCTCCACGCTGGCGGGACTGGTCGGCCTGCACTCTTCGTGACGTGCGGCGGACAAGCCGACGGGCGGCCTCCCTCGCGGGGGGCCGCCCGTCGTGAGCTCGTCGCAGTGCTACGCGTCAGCGTTCGTCATCGGCCGCGACGGTCGGGGTGGCGGTGAGCCGACCGGTCTCGTCCTGTATTTCCGCAGCGATCTTCTTCAATTCGGGCTCGAACTTACGCCCGTGGTGCGCGCAGAAGAGCAGCTCGCCGCCACTGATGAGTACAACGCGCAGGTAGGCCTGGGCGCCGCAACGGTCGCAGCGGTCCGCCGCCGTCAGCGGGCTCGCGGGGGTCAGAACAGTAGTCACGTCGCCTCTTCTCTAGCTCGACGAGCTGTCGTACCAGGGTCAACATCCAACCAGGCCGAAACTGTTCCCGCTCGGGTCTTTTCCTTGGAAACCGTTGTTGTAGCGGCCGGATGCTACCGATTGGCGGCGAATGATCCTCTGGCGTCTTATCTGTCGGCTTCGGGTCGTTCTGGCAGATCTGGTCAGATTGTTCGGTTATGTCCCCCCGGCCCTGCGGCCGGTTGTTGAGGAGGACGTGCCCCGAGCCTAAATGGTTCATGCCTCCAGGGGAACGTGACATGTGTATCACTCAAACGAGGGATCGAACACACCTTCGAAAACGGGCTAGCATGGTGCCCAGACCGGGTCGCGGCGAAACGGCCGCGCGCGACCTCGGTACCCTCTCACCGATACGGCTGAAGAACTTCATGAGGAGACGTTCGCGTGACCGCCGAAACATCCGTGCCGTCCACCGCGTTGCTGACCGGTGCAGATCGTGACGGCTCCAACTACACCGCGCGACACCTGCTCGTACTCGAGGGCCTCGAAGCGGTCCGCAAGCGTCCCGGCATGTACATCGGTTCCACCGACAGCCGCGGTCTCATGCACTGCCTCTGGGAGATCATCGACAACTCGGTGGACGAGGCCCTCGGCGGGCACTGCGACCACATCGAGGTCGTTCTCCACGGCGACGCCTCGGTCGAGGTGCGGGACAACGGCCGCGGCATCCCCGTGGACGTCGAGCCCAAGACCGGCCTGTCCGGCGTCGAGGTCGTCATGACCAAGCTGCACGCCGGCGGCAAGTTCGGCGGCGGCTCCTACGCGGCCTCCGGCGGTCTGCACGGCGTCGGCGCCTCTGTCGTCAACGCGCTCTCCGCCCGGCTGGACGTCGAGGTCGACCGCGGCGGCCACACGCACGCGATCAGCTTCCGCCGCGGCGTCCCCGGCGGCTTCGCCAAGGCCGGTCCGGAGGCGCCCTTCGAGCCGGGCAACGGGCTGGACAAGGTCAAGAAGGTGCCGCGGGCCCGCACTGGTACGCGTGTGCGCTACTGGGCGGACCGTCAGATCTTCCTCAAGGACGCCAAGCTCTCCCTGGAGACGCTCCACCAGCGGGCCCGTCAGACCGCGTTCCTCGTCCCCGGGCTCACGATCGTCGTCCGCGACGAGCGCCCCGACAACGGCTCGGAGGACGGGAAGCCGGTCGAGGACACCTTCCACTTCGACGGCGGCATCAGCGAGTTCGCCGAGTACCTCACGCCGGACAAGCCGATCTGCGACGTACTGCGGCTGACCGGCAGCGGCACCTTCAAGGAGACCGTCCCGGTCCTCGACGACCGCGGCCACATGACCCCCACCGAGGTCACCCGGGAGCTCGGGGTCGACGTCGCGCTGCGCTGGGGCACCGGCTACGACAGCACGCTGCGCTCCTTCGTTAACATCATCGCCACCCCCAAGGGCGGCACCCACGTGCGCGGCTTCGAGGGCGCCGTCACCAGAACGTTCAACGAGGTGCTGCGCGCCACCAAGCTGCTGCGCGTCGCCGAGGACGACATCGCCAAGGACGACGCCCTGGAGGGCCTGACGGCGATCGTCACCGTCCGGCTCGCCGAGCCGCAGTTCGAGGGCCAGACCAAGGAGGTGCTGGGCACCTCCGCGGCCAACCGCATCGTGGCCAACGTGGTGTCCCGCGAGCTCAAGGCCTTCCTGACCTCCACCAAGCGGGACGACAAACAGCAGGCCCGCGCCGTCCTGGAGAAGGCCGTCGCCGCGGCCCGCACCCGGATCGCCGCCCGGCAGCACAAGGAGGCCCAGCGCCGCAAGACCGCGCTGGAGTCCTCGTCGTTGCCGGCGAAGCTGGCCGACTGCCGCAGCGACGACGTCGACCGCAGCGAGCTCTTCATCGTCGAGGGCGACTCGGCGCTGGGCACCGCCAAGCTCGCGCGCAACTCGGAGTTCCAGGCGCTGCTCCCGATCCGGGGCAAGATCCTCAACGTCCAGAAGTCCTCGGTCTCGGACATGCTGAAGAACGCCGAGTGCGGCGCCATCATCCAGGTCATAGGAGCGGGTTCGGGCCGCACCTTCGACATCGACCAGGCCCGCTACGGCAAGATCATCATGATGACGGACGCCGACGTCGACGGCAGCCACATCCGCTGTCTGCTGCTGACGCTCTTCCAGCGCTACATGCGGCCCATGGTCGAGGCGGGCCGGGTCTTCGCGGCCGTGCCGCCGTTGCACCGGGTCGAGCTCAGCAACCCGCGCAAGGGCCAGGACAAGTACGTCTACACGTACTCCGACCGGGAGCTGCGCGAGACGCTGCTGGAGTTCGAGCGCAAGGGCATCCGCTACAAGGAGTCCATCCAGCGCTACAAGGGCCTCGGTGAGATGGACGCCGACCAGCTGGCCGAGACCACCATGGATCCGCGCCACCGCACCCTGCGCCGGATCAACATCAGCGACCTGGAGGGCGCGGAGCTCGCCTTCGACCTGCTGATGGGCAACGAGGTCGCGCCGCGCCGCGAGTTCATCGCCAACTCCGCCGCCACGCTCGACCGTTCACGGATCGACGCCTGACGCACCGGGCCCCGTCGCCGGAGCCCTCCACGGTCACCCGCCCGTGGAGGGCTCCGGCGCCTCCCCACCCCCAGGAGTGGGGCACCGTCACCCGATGAGGTGAAGGTTTCTGCTTGGAGGCTCCCGGGTCTTCCCGCAATGTCCATGCTTGGGCGCACGGCCGATCGGCCCGTGAAGCGAGGAGAGTTCGTGAAAGAGCACGACCGGGCGGAAACCGGAGGGCTGCGGGTGGACGACCCCTGGTACGACGTCCTGGCCGCGGGGGAGTGGGAGGGCCCCGAACCCACGGCCGTCTCCCTCCCGTCGCAGGGCCGCCCGGCCGACGACCACGCCGGGGTCTACCGGGAGGTGCAGGCCAGCGGCCCCTTCCAGGAGGTGCGTTCCCGCTACCGGCGGTTCGCCTTCCCGGCGGCCGCCGCCTTCCTCACCTGGTACCTGCTCTACGTCGTCCTGGCGACGGCCGCACCGCGGCTGATGGCCCGGCCACTGGTCGGCGAGCTCAACGTGGCCATGGCGCTCGGCCTCGCCCAGTTCGCCACGACCTTCCTCCTGACCTGGGCCTACGCCCGGCACGCCCGGCTGCGCCGGGACCGGGCCGCCCTCGACCTGCGCTGGGACACCCAGGAGCGGATGCGGTGACCGGCAACCACCAGGGCCTGGCGCTGGTCCTCTTCACGGTCTTCGTCTCCGTCACCCTCGCGATCACCGCCTGGGCGGGCCGGCGGCGCAGCTCGTCCGTGGAGTTCTTCGCCGGCGGCCGTCTCTTCTCCCCCCTGGAGAACGGATTCGCCATCGCGGGCGACTACATGTCCGCCGCCTCCTTCCTCGGCATCTCCGGGCTCATCGCGCTCTTCGGCTACGACGGCATGCTCTACTCCGTCGGCTTCCTCGTCGCCTGGCTGCTGGTGCTGCTGCTCGTCGCCGAACTGGTCCGCAACTGCGGCCGCTACACCCTCGCCGACGTCCTGACCGCCCGCATGCGCCGGCGCCCGGTCCGGATCGCGGCGGGCACCTCCTCGGTCATCGTCTCCGTGCTCTACCTCGTCGCGCAGATGGTCGGCGCCGGAAGCCTGGTCTCCCTGCTGCTCGGCGGTCAGGGATCGGCCGCCCGGACCTGGACCGTCATCGGCGTCGGCGCGCTCATGGTCTTCTACGTGGCCTTCGGCGGCATGCGTGCCACGACCTGGATCCAGATCGTCAAGACCGTGCTCCTCATAGGCGGCACGGTCACCCTCACCGTCCTCGTGCTCCTGCGCTTCCACGGCGACCTCGGCGCACTGCTGCGCTCGGCCGCCGACGGCAGCGGCCACGGGCGGGAGTTCCTCGGCCCCGGCCTGCTGTACGGGCAGAGCTGGACGGACCGGCTCGACTTCATCAGTCTCGGCCTCGCCCTCGTCCTGGGCACCGCCGGGCTGCCGCACATTTTGTCGCGCTTCTACACCGTGCCCACGGCACGGTCGGCGCGGCGGTCGGTGGTCTGGGCGATCGGCCTCATCGGCGGCTTCTACCTGATGACGATCGTGCTGGGCTTCGGCGCCGCGGCGCTGGTCGGCTCCCACACCGTGAGCGCCTCCAACGCCGCCGGGAACACGGCGGTGCCGCTGCTCGCCCTCGATCTGGGCGGGGGAGCGGGCTCGACGGGTGGAACGGTGCTGTTCGCGGTCGTCGGGGCGGTGGCCTTCGCCACGATCCTGGCCGTCGTCGCCGGGATCACCCTCGCCTCCTCCGCCTCGGTCGCGCACGACCTCCATGCGACGCTGCGCCGCCGGAGCACCGAGCGGGGTCGCAAGCGCCGGGAGAACCATGACGTCCGGGTGGCCCGGGTGGCCGCGGTCGGCATCGGCAGTGTGGCCATCGCGCTGAGCCTGTTCGCACAGGGCCAGAACGTGGCCTTCCTCGTCGGGCTCGCCTTCGCGGTGGCGGCGTCCGCCAACCTGCCCGCGCTGCTGTTCACGCTGTTCTGGCGGAGGTTCACGACCCGCGGCACGGTGTGGGCGATCTACGGCGGGCTGGTCCCGGCGGTCGCGCTGGTGGTGCTGTCCCCGGTGGTGTCGGGCAGCCCGCAGTCGCTCTTCCCGGGCGTGGACTTCCAGTACTTCCCGCTGGAGAACCCGGGCCTGGTGTCCATCCCGCTGGGCTTCGCGGCGGGCTGGCTGGGCACGGTCCTGTCGCGCGAGCGCGCCGACGAGGACAAGTTCGCGGAGGTCGAGGTCCGTTCGCTCACCGGGGCCGGGGCGGTGTGACACCCGTTCCGCCGGGCGGAACGCTCTGATTGCCGTGGGCTGACGGCGTCTCCACGCTGTGCGGCGTGCCGTCGAGCCGTGTGCGTCGGCTGCTGCGCGACGAGACGGGCGTGGCAGCGGTCCTGGTCCTGCCGGTGCTCGTCGTGGGCCCTCGCCGAGCCCGACTGCCCGGCCTGGTCGAACTGACCGGGACTCGCCCACAACGCCTGCTCCGTGGGCCTGATGACGGCCGGCACGGTCTTCGCCCTCGCCGTGCGCAAGGTCGACCTGTCGGTCCGCGGGGTCCACACGCCGGGCGTGACCGTCGGTGCGGTCTGGCTTCGCGACGGCTGGTTCCCCGTGGGCGGGGGCCGCCGCGGTCCTGGTGGTGTCGGCGCTGCTCGGGGCGGGCAACGCGGTCATCGCGACGTACGTGGGTCTGGCGGCCGTCATGGCCCCTGGCTTCATCTCCGGGGACCCGGCGATCGGCCAGGGGTACGAACTCGCCGCCTTCGCCGCCGACCGCGCCCTGTGCCGTGTACGCGGCCGCCAAGCACGCCCAGGTCGGGCTGATGCGCGGCGCGGCACGCGAGTGCGCCGCTGCGCGGCATCCGCGTCGACACCCTCCACCCGGGCCCGGCCGACACCCGTGCGGCGCATCGAGACCGTCGCCACCGGGCAGCCTTCCGAGCATGCGGCCGGGGCGTTCGACGGGATGAGCCCCTCGGCCGGCACGCGGCACCCGAGGAGTTCGCCCGCACCGGCTCCACCTCGCGGGCGACGACGCGAGCTTCACCACCGGAGCCACCGTCGTGGTCGACGGCGGCATGACCGTACGAGAGGCGTCCCCGCCATGACGACCGCGCTGAAGGCCCTGCTGGAGATCCTCGCCGACGAAGGGGTGGACCGGGTCTTCGGCAACCCGGGCACCACCGAACTGCCCTTCCTGGTGGCGCTGTCCGGGCCGGGGCCGGTGCCCGGGTACGTGCTCGGCGTCCAGGAGGGCTCGGTCGTCGCGATGGCCGACGGATACGCCCGTGCCACCCGGCGTCCCGCCTTCGCCAGCCTGCACATCGCCGCGGGCACGGCCAACGGTCTGATCGGGATGCTCAACGCCCGGCGTTCCCGCACCCCGCTGGTCGTCATGGCAGGCCAGCAGGACCGGCGGCACCTGCTCCAGGACCCCATGCTCGCCGGGGACCTGGTGGCCCTCGCCTCCGGAGCGGCCAAACGGGCGGAGGAGGTGCACCGGCCCGAGGACCTGCCGCTGGTGCTGCGGCGCGCCTTCGCGCTGGCCCGGCAGCCGCCGCAGGGGCCGGTGTTCGTCTCCGTGCCCATGGACGTGCTGGAGGACGCCTCGCCCGTGGAGGTCCCGGCGCGCTCACCGCTCGCGCCGCCCGGACCGGCCGGTGGACTCGACCGGGCGGCGGCCCTGCTCGCCGCCGCCGAACGGCCCGCGGTCGTCGCCGGTGACGGGGTCGGCAGGGACGGCGCTGTGGCGGCGCTGGTCCGGGTCGCCGAGGCGCTCGGCGCCGTCACGTACCACCAGCCGATGAACGACCACCTGGACTTCCCCGGCTCCCACCCGCTGTACGCCGGGCCGCTGCCGCCCGTCAACGCCCGCATCCACGAGCGGCTGAAGGGCCACGACGCACTGCTCATCGCCGGCTGCCGCGCTTTCACCCCGCACCACTACAGCGCCGGCCCGCCCGTCCCGGATCATCTGACGGTCGTCCAGATCGACGCCGACCCCGCCGAGCCGGGCCGCAACTTCCCCGTGAGCCTCGGTCTCACGGGCCCGTTGGAGTCCTCGCTCGCCGCGCTCGCCGGCCACGTGGCCCGGCTGGTCCCCGAGGAGACCGCACGCGAGCGGGCACGGGAGGCCGGCGCACGGCACTCGGAGGCACGGGAACGGCTCGCGCGGCGCGCCCGGTCGGCGCGGGGTGGCTCACCGGTCGACCCGCTCGCCGCAGCGCACGCCCTGGCCGGCGCGCTGCCGGAGGAGGCGGTGCTCGTCGAGGAGTCGATCACCGTCGGGGTGCACCTGCGCGGTGTGCTGCACCGGGACCGGCCGGGCGGCTTCGTCCACACCGTCGGCGGAGGCCTCGGCTGGGGCATCGGCGCGGCCGTCGGCCACCGGCTCGGTGCGCCGGAACGCCCGGTGGTGGCCGTGCTGGGGGACGGCTGCGCCATGTTCGGGCTGCAGGGGCTGTGGAGCGCGGCACACCACCGGGTGCCGGTGCTGTTCGTCGTGATGGCCAACGGCCAGTACCGCACCCTGAAGGACACCCTCGACACCCGGGGCGGCAGCCCCGCCGTCCCCCACCCCGGCCTCGACCTCGGCGAGCTCGACTGGCGCCTCGCGGCACGCTTCTTCGGCATCCCAGCGGTGCGCGTGGCCGGTACGGAGGAACTCGCGGAGACCGTGGCGGCGGTACGCGGGCTCGACGGCCCGCTGCTGGTCGAGGTCCCCTTGCGGGGGCACGCGTGAACGCCGGAGACGCGAGCGTGCCCGAGAGCCGTTCGATGCCGGCCCGCGGGGCCGCGCTGCTCGGCGCCTTCGCCGCGGGCGAGGACGGGGTCCCGCTCGGCGAACTCGCCGCCCGCACCGGCCTGCCCGAGTCCACGGTGCACCGGCCGCTCGGCGAACCGGCCTCCGTCGGCCTCGTCGAGTGCGGGGTCGGACGGGTACCGGCTCGGCGTCGCCCTCTTCGAACCGGGCCGGCGGGTGCCGCACCGGCCGCCGAACCGGCCGCCGCTCCATGCGGGTCATCTCCCAGGTCGGCGGCCGCCTCCCCGCGTACCGCACCGCCACCGGCAAGGCGCTGCTCCGGCAGGACCTCGTCCGCACCCGTGCCCGCGGCTACGCCGTCAAACGGGAGGATACCGAGGTCGGCGTCTCTGCCGTCGCCGTCACCGCCGCCACGCGGGGGCTGCGGCCCGACCGTGTCGTGCCCGTGGTGTGCGCTGCGGCGCGGGCGCCGGGCCGTGGACTCGCCCGCCGGTGAGCGGTGAACGGGCTCAGCCGGTGCGCGCCCACGCGTAGCGGTGCTCGGGGCGGCCGGTGTCGCCGTACTTGAGGGTGAGGCTGATCCGGCCCTCGCGCTCGAGGAACTTGAGGTAGCGCTGCGCGGTGGAGCGGCTGATGCCGGCGCGTTCGGCGACCTCGTGGGCGGAGAGCGGGCGCGCGGCCTCGGTGAGCACCGTGCGCACCAGGTCGGCGGTGGGCGCCGAGTGGCCCTTGGGCAGCTCCGCCGGGGCCGCACCGGTGGTGCGCAGCGCGCCGAAGATGCGGTCCACCTGCTCCTGGCCTGCCTCGCCGCGGCCACCGACGCCGTCGAGCGTGCGGCGCAGCGCCGCGTAGGCGTCCAGCTTGCCCCGCAGCCCGGCGAAGCTGAACGGCTTGACGAGGTACTGCAGAGCTCCGGAGCGCATCGCCGCCTGCACGGTCGCCACGTCGCGGGCGGCCGTCACCATGATGACGTCCGCGCTGTGGCCGAACTGCCGCATGCGCCGCACCAGGGTGAGGCCGGTCTCGTCCGGGAGGTAGTGGTCCAGCAGGACGAGGTCGACGTGCGTGCGCTCCAGCGTCGCCATCGCGTGGGCCGCGGTGTGGGCGCGGGCGGTCACCCGGAAACCGGGGACCTTGGCGACGTACGCCGCATTGATCTCGGCGACGCGGAAGTCGTCGTCCACGACCATGACGTCGATCACCGGGCTCCCCCCAGGGACGCGGCGGACTCGGCGGATGCCGTGGGCGCGGAGGGTGCGGTGGACGCCGCCGTGGTGAGTTCCGTCCCCGCCAGCGCTTCCGGCAGGACGACGGTGAAGACCGCGCCGCCGCCCGCGCGGGCGGTGACCCGGGCCATGCCGCCGTAGCGTTCGGCGAGCCGCCGTACGAGCGCGAGGCCGAGCCCGCGGCCGCGGTGGGCCGGGGACCGCTTCGTCGTCCAGCCCTCGGCGAAGATCCGCTCGCGCGCCTCGGGCGGCACCCCGGGACCGTCGTCGGACACCCGCAGCACGACCGTCGTCCCCTCCGCGCGCAGTTCCACCTCGACGAGCGAACGGGCCGCGTCCAGGGCGTTGTCGATGAGGTTGCCGAGCACGGTGACCAGGTCGCGGGGGTCCACGACCCGGTCGGGCAGCAGGGTGCCGGGGGAGACCGACAGGGCCGCGCCCCGCTCCGCGGCGATCGCCGACTTGCCGACGAGCAGGGCGGACACCAGCGGGTCCCTGACCCGTTCGGCGACCTGTTCCGCGGAGGCCCGCTGGGCGTCGGCGACCTCACCGACGAACTCCACCGCCGCGTCGTACAGGCCGAGTTCGAGCAGCCCGAGCAGGGTGTGCAGCCGGTTGGCGTGCTCGTGGTCCTGGGCGCGCAGCGCGTCCAGCAGGCCGTGCGTGCTGTCCAGCTCGCGGCCCAGCCGTTCCAGTTCGGTGCGGTCGCGCAGGGTGGCCACCGCGCCGCCGTCCCCGGTCGGCATCCGGTTGGCGACGAGCACCCGCGCCCCGCTGACGGTGAGCAGGTCGGTGCCCGCGACCCGGCCGGCCAGCACGTCGGTCGTCCGCCCGGGTGGCAGCACCGCGTCCAGCGCCCGCCCCTCGGCGTCCGGGCCGAGCCCCAGCAGCCGCTGCGCCTCGTCGTTGAGCAGCCGCACCCTGCCGTGGGCGTCCAGGGCGATGACGCCCTCCCGGATGCCGTGCAGCATCGCCTCGCGCTCGTCGAGCAGCGCGGAGATGTCGGCGAAGGCCAGCCCGTGCGTCCGGCGCTGCAGCCGCCGCGACACCAGCAGCGCCGCCAGCACCCCGACGCCGAGCGCGGCGCCCGCGTACAGCAGCAGCACCGGGACCGTCGCCAGGAGCCGTTCGCGCACGCTGTCGTACGCGATGCCGACCGACACCGCGCCCACAATGCGCCCGCCGTCGTCGCGCAGCGGCACCTTGGCGCGCGCGGAGCGGCCGAGGGTGCCCCGGTCGATCTGCATGATCTCCCGCCCCGAGAGGGCCACGCTGGGGTCGGTGGAGACGTGCCGGCCGATCTGGGTGACGTCCGTGTGCGACCAGCGCACGCCCCGGGTGTCCATGACGACGATGTACAAGGCGCCGGTGGCCCGGCGGATCCGCTCGGCCTCCTCCTGCACGGGCCCGGTGACGCTGGGCCGGGTGCCGAGCAGGTCGCGGGCGAGCCCCGGGGTCGCGGCGGTGGTCTGCGCGATCGACAGCGCCTGCCGCATCGCCTGCTGGTCCAGCTGCGAGCTGAGCGGCGCCAGGAACAGCCCGGTGGCCAGGGTGATCACGCCGGTGGTGAGGACCACCTGGACGAGCAGCACCTGCGCGAAGACACGGCGGGGCCAGCGGATGCGCATGTACGTCACCCCTGTCCTCCCCGGTGTTCCGCGCCCTTGCGGAACCCGCTCGTCCGTTCGCCCGGCTGTGAACGCAACGTAGACGCGGCCGGCACCCGCTGCCCAGCCCCTGTGGCCCTTTCGTTGCCGGAGCGCGAGCAAAACGAGCAGAACAGCGGGTTGTGGGCGCAAGGCGGAGTTGTGACCGCAAGGGTGCCGCCGTGACCCGGGCCGCACCTACCGTCCCGGCGCATGAGCACACACACCAGCCCCGCCATCGAACTGCGGGGTGCGAGCAAGGCGTTCCGGACCCCGTCCGGGGCCCTCCACACCGCCGTCCGCGACCTCGACCTGACCATCGGGCGTGGGGAGTTCGTGGCCGTCGTGGGTCCGACGGGCTGCGGCAAGTCCACGACGCTGACCCTGGTCAGCGGGCTGGAGGAGCCCACCGAGGGCGAGGTGCTGGTCGCCGGCGAGCCGGTGCGCGGCATCGGCGGCAAGGTCGGCTTCGTCTTCCAGCAGGACGCCGTCTTCCCCTGGCGGACCGTGCTGTCCAACGTCATGGCCGGCCCGCGCTTCCGCGGCGTGCCCAAGGCCGAGGCAAGGGAACGGGCCCGCGAGTGGCTCACCCGCGTCGGCCTGTCCGCCTTCGAGGACCGCTACCCGCACCAGCTGTCGGGTGGCCAGCGCAAGCGCGTCGCGCTCGCCGCGACCTTCGTCAACGACCCCGAGATCCTGCTCATGGACGAGCCCTTCTCCGCGCTCGACGTGCAGACCCGCGCGCTGATGTCGGACGAGCTGCTGGAGCTGTGGTCCGGCACGGGCGCCTCGGTCGTCTTCGTCACCCACGACCTGGAGGAGTCCATCGCGCTCGCCGACAGGGTCGTCGTCATGACCGCCGGGCCGGCCACGGTCAAGGAGGTCTTCGCGATCGACCTGCCGCGCCCGCGCCGGGTCGAGTCCGTGCGGCTGGAGCCGCGGTTCATCGAGATCTACCGGGAGATCTGGGCCTCGCTCGGCGAAGAGGTCCGCATCACCCGCGAGAGGAGTGCGGCCGATGTCGCCTGAGACCGTGGCGGCCCCCTCGGCCGCGGCCGTCAAGGACCCCGCGGGCGGCGACCGCGCCCGCTCGCGCGCCCGCGCCGCCCGCAACCGCGGCTACCTCGTCCAGGGCAGCCGCGTGCTGCTCCTGGTCGCCGTCCTCGGGCTGTGGGAGTCGCTGGCCAGGGCCGGGGCCGTCGATCCCTTCCACTTCTCGATGCCCTCCCGGATCTGGGAGCAGATCCGCACCTGGGCCGTGGACGGCACCGCGCAGGGCTCGTTGTGGGAGCAGATCTGGTACACGCTCTACGAGGCCCTGCTCGGCTGGGCCATCGGCGTCGTCGCGGGCGTGGTGCTCGGCATCGCCCTCGGACGGGTCCGCTTCCTCGCCGACGTGCTCGGGCCGTACATCAAGGTGCTCAACGCGCTGCCGCGTATCGTGCTCGCCCCGATCTTCCTGATCTGGTTCGGACTCGGCCCCGCCTCCAAGGTGGCCTCGGCGGTCGTCCTGGTCTTCTTCCCGGTCTTCTTCAACGCCTTCCAGGGCGCCCGCGAGGTCGACCGCAACCTGGTCGCCAACTCCCGCATCCTGGGCGCCCGCGACCGCCAGGTCACCCTCCAGGTCGTCGTCCCCTCGGCCACCTCCTGGATCTTCACCAGCCTCCACGTGAGCTTCGGCTTCGCCCTCATCGGCGCCATCGTCGGCGAGTACATCGGCGCCACCAAGGGCCTCGGCCTGCTGGTCGCCGCCTCGCAGGGCACCTTCAACTCCGCCGGCGTGTACGCCGCGATGGCGATCCTCGCGGTCGTCGCGCTGCTCGCCGAGGGCCTGCTGACCTTCCTGGAGAAGCGGCTCTTCCGCTGGAAGCCGACCGAGGCCGGCTCCGCCCGCTGACCCCGCCACCGCCTCCCGCCCACCCCCTCCACAAGGACGTGAACCAGATGCGCACGCCCCTCAAGGCCGCGGCAGCCCTCGCCGCCTCCGCCCTCGCCCTGACCACGCTCACCGCCTGCGGCGGCGACTCCACCGCCTCCGGCTCCGGGGGCGGTGGCGACAAGGTCAAGATCATGGTGGGCGGCCTGGACAAGGTCATCTACCTGCCCGCGATGCTCACCGAGCGGCTCGGCTACTTCGAGGCCGAGGGCCTGGACGTCGAACTGCTCACCGAACCGGCCGGCGTGCAGGCCGAGACCGCGCTCGTCTCCGGCGACGTGCAGGGCACCGTCGGCTTCTACGACCACACGCTCGACCTCCAGGTGAAGGGCAAGCAGGTGGAGTCCGTGGTGCAGTTCTCGCAGGCGCCCGGCGAGGTGGAGATCGTCTCCAACGCGGCGGCCGGCGAGCTGAAGGGCGCCGCGGACTTCAAGGGCAGGAAGCTGGGCGTCACCGGCATCGGCTCGTCCACGGACTTCCTCACCAAGTACCTCGCCGTCAGCAACGGGGTGAAGACCAGCGAGTTCACCCCGGTCGCGGTCGGTGCCGGCCAGACCTTCATCTCCGCGATGGAACAGGGCTCGATCCAGGGCGGCATGACCACGGACCCGACCGTGGCGACGATCCTGGACAAGGGGCTCGGCAAGGTGCTCATCGACATGCGCACGCCGGAGGGCTCCCGGCAGGCGCTCGGCGGGCTCTACCCGTCCTCCAGCCTGTACATGCAGACGGAGTGGGTCGACGGGCACAAGGAGACGGTGCAGAAGCTCGCCAACGCCTTCGTGAAGACGCTGCGCTGGATGTCCACGCACAGCGCCGCGGAGATCGCCGCGAAGATGCCCGCCGACTACGCGCAGGGCGGCGGGCAGGACCTCTACGTCAAGGCGATCGAGAGCACGCTGCCGATGTTCACCAAGGACGGCGTGATGCCCGAGGGCGGCCCCGAGACGGTGGAGCGGGTCCTCAAGGCGTTCAACCCCAACCTGCAGAACACCAAGGTGGACCTGAGCAAGACCTACACGACGGAGTTCGTCAAGAGCGCCGGCTGAATGCCGCTGATCTCCATCCGCAGCGGCGCCCCCAGGGCCGCTCCGCAGCTCTCGGGCCGGGGCGGCTCCGCCGCGACCGGCGTCACCTCGACGTCCCAGGCCCGGCCGTCGAGGTGCCGCACACGGGTGCCGTGCTCACCCTCCACGGTCAGTGCCTCGGCGCGCAGTTCGCCGGTCAGGCGCCGCACGGCCAGTTCGGCGGCCTGGCCCGGACGCTCCCAGGCGGAACGCCCGCGGCAGCCCTCCAGCACCATGTCGCCCTCGCGGGCGGCCGTCAGCACCTGCCGGGCCAGCTCGGCGTCGACCCGGCCGTAGGCGTAGCCGTACGGCAGCACCAGCATCGTCGGCGAGAACCGGTGCCCGCCCAGGTGGGTCACCTCCCACACCTCGCCGAGCCCCGAGGCGGCCAGCTCCGCGGCGAGGGGCCGGCCCTTGAGGGCGCAGCAGCGGTCCCGCTTGCCGTTGGTGCAGACGAGGGCGAGCGGGTCGCCCTCGTACGGCATCCCGAAGCCGCGGTGGTCGCCGCGGCCCAGTGCCCCGAAGTCCAGGCCCAGCAGCGTTCCCGGGTCCTCCACGACGGCCTCCCGCACCCACGTGCCGCCCGGCACGGTGTGCGCCACGTACGCCGTGCGCCGCCGCAGGTCGTGCCGGTCCGCGTGCCGCCCGGGCCGCCGGATCAGCCCGACCCGCACCCCGGTCCCGGCCGCGGCCCGCTCCAGCGCCCTGCCCACCCGCGGATCCAGGTGGCTCCCGGTCAGCGCCTTGGGGCCCCAGGGCCCGGGCTGCTCAAGCAGCAGCCAGGTCCGCGCGGTGGCGGCCGTCGCGGCGACGGGCTCCGACAGCGAGCTGGAAGCGGAGGTGCAGGTGCTCATGAAGGTAAGCCTAACCTTCCGCATCACCCCCGGCTCTCCAGCCCCACCTGTCGGCACCGGGAAGGGTCGTGAATCCTGCCAGTCAGGACCGGCGGTCGCTGTATTGGGGCAGGTTGGGGACGAGACGGCGCTTGTGTCCCGGGTGTCCCGGCGGCGTGGCGGTGTCCCCCGGGTCTCGATGGACTTGCGCAAGAGCGCAAACCACTTGCATGTCATGTCGTATGCTTGCGCGCATGACGCGACGGCTTGCCGAAGTAGCGAAGAAGGTCGGGGTCAGTGAGGCCACCGTCAGCCGTGTGCTGAACGGGAAGCCGGGGGTGTCGGAGGGCACCCGGCAGGCGGTGCTCACGGCGCTCGACGTGCTGGGGTACGAGCGGCCGACGCAGCTGCGGGGGAACCGTGCCCGGCTGGTCGGGCTGGTGCTGCCGGAGCTGCAGAACCCGATCTTCCCGGCCTTCGCCGACATCGTGGGCGCGGCCCTCGCCCAGCAGGGCCTGACCCCGGTGCTGTGCACCCAGACCGCGGGCGGGGTGTCGGAGGCGGACTACGTCTCGCTCCTGCTCCAGCAGCACGTCTCCGGCGTGGTCTTCGCCGGCGGCCTGTACGCGCAGGCGGACGCGCCGCACGACCACTACCGGCTGCTGGCGGAGCGGAACCTGCCGGTGGTGCTGATCAACGCCGCCATCGAGGACCTGGGCTTCCCCAGGGTGTCGTGCGACGACGCGGTCGCCGTGGAGCAGGCCTGGCGGCACCTGTCCTCGCTCGGCCACGAGCGGATCGGCCTGCTGCTCGGGCCCACCGACCACATGCCGTCGCGGCGCAAGCTGACCGCGGCGCGGGCCGCGGCGGCGGCGGGCGGCGGGTCGCTGCCGGACGAGCACGTCGGGCGGGCGATGTTCACGCTGGAGGGCGGCCAGGCCGCGGCCGCCAAGCTCTGGGAGCGCGGGGTCACCGGGATCATCTGCGCCAACGACCCGATGGCCCTGGGCGCGGTGCGGGCGGCGCGCCGGCTGGGGCTGTCCGTGCCCGGTGACGTGTCCGTGGTCGGCTACGACGACTCCGCGTTCATGACCTGCACCGACCCGCCGCTGACCACGGTGCGCCAGCCCATCGAGGCGATGGGCCGCACCGCCGTCGAGCTGCTCGCGCTGAAGATCGCGGGCAAGCAGGTGGCCTCCGACGAGCTGCTGTACGAGCCGGAGCTGGTCGTCCGCGGGACGACGGGGCCCGTGCGCGGCTGACGGCCGCACGCCCACCGGACCGGGCGGTTCCGACGACGTCGGAACCGCCCGGTCCGCGTTTGCGGCCTCGGGCTTCGCGCTCCGTCCCCGGCGTTCGCGGCTTCGTTGCCGAGCTGCGCAAGGCGGTCAATGTTTTGCGAAATCTGCGCGAGATATTGCGGTCATCTGTTTGTGGTGCTTGAGTGTGCGACGCCCCCGCTGCGTGTGGTCGGGGGTCTTCCACGCTCATGCCCGAAGGGGACCACCGATGAGAAGCTCCTGGTTCCGCCCCGCCCGCCGTGCCACCGCGGCCACGCTCGTCTCCGCGCTGGCCCTGGCCGCCCTGACCGCCTGCGGTACCAGCAGCAGCGCGGACAACGACAACAACGCGGGCGGCGGTTCGTCCGACCCCACCGCCCCGCTGGACCCCAAGGCCAAGGTCACGCTGACCATCGACTGCATGCCGCCGGCCGCGAAGAAGGCGGAGCTCAAGGAGTGGAAGGAGGACGTCGCCACCTTCAACAAGCAGTACCCGAACGTGACGATCGACGGTAAGTCGACGCCCGGTCAGTGCGAGGAGCCGGCCCGGTTCACGGCCGCGCTGAAGGCCAAGTCGCAACCGGACGTGTTCTACACGTACTTCACCGACCTGCAGCAGGTGCTCGACAACGACGGCGCCGCCGACATCAGCGCGTACGTCACCGACAAGACCGTCCCGGCGCTCGCGGACATCGACTCCAACGTGCTCGACGTGCTGAAGAAGGACGGCAAGCTCTACGGGCTGCCCACCAGCAACTACCGCATGGGCCTGCTGATCAACCGCAAGCTCTTCGGCCAGGCCGGCCTCGACCCCAACAAGCCCCCGGCCACGTGGGACGAGGTGCGCACCGCGGCGAAGGCCATCGCGGGCGTCGGCAAGGGCGTGTCGGGCTACGGCGAGTACAGCGCGCAGAACACCGGCGGCTGGCACTACACCGCGACGATGTACGGCCTGGGCGGCGACGTCGTGTCCGCCGACGGCACCAAGGCGGCCTTCAACACCGACCTCGGCAAGGAGATCGTGCAGAACCTGCACGACATGCGCTGGACCGACAACAGCATGGGCCAGACCCAGCTGCTGAAGTGGGGCGACCTGCAGAAGCAGATGGCCACCGACAAGCTCGGCATGTTCCTGGCCGCACCCGACGACATCACGTACATGGTCCAGCAACTCGGCGCCGACTACGCCAACTTCGGCATGGGCCCGATCCCCGGCGGCAAGGCCACCCTCTTCGGCGGCAACGACTACATGATCAAGAAGGGCAGCTCGCCCGACAAGATCAAGGCCGCCATCGCCTGGCTGAACTTCAAGACCCTCACCCCCGGCAAGGGCCAGTTCGACTACGCCCGCAGCAAGACGGACGGCCTCCCCGTCGGCCTGCCGCAGCCGGCCTTCTTCACCGGCGCCAGCAAGACGAAGGACGACCAGCTGAAGGCCGCCAGCGCCACCATGCCGGTCGAGAACTTCCGGGCCTTCATGGACAACCCGGTCCCCGGCAAGGCCGAGCCGCCGAAGGCGCAGGAGATCTACAAGGTCCTGGACAACGTGATGTCCGGCGTCCTGACGAACAAGAACGCGGACGCCGCCAAGCTGCTGTCCACCGCGGAGACCCAGGTCAACCAGGTCCTCGCCAACCAGTAGCCCAGGCCCCCTCGGCCCCCGGCACCCAGGAGCGACGATGTCGGCCCCCAGCGCCCCCACCCTGCCCGCCAGCACTCCCGCGAAGAGCCGGTCGCGCCGTACGGTGCGCCGCCCCGCCCCGGACGGCCGACGTCCGGGGCGGGCCGGCCGCGCCCTGCGCCGCAACCTCACCGCGCACGCGTTCCTGATCGGCGCCGTGCTGTGCTTCGCGTTCTTCTCGTGGTACCCGATGGTGCGGGAGTTCCTGCTGGCCTTCCAGAAGACCGAGGGCGGGCAGACCACCTGGGTCGGCTGGTCCAACCTGAACTACGTCTTCCACGACCCCGCGTTCTGGCAGGCCTGGCGCAACACCCTGCTCTTCACCGGCCTGGCCCTGCTGCTCGGCTTCGCGGTGCCCTTCTTCGTGGCACTGCTGCTCAACGAGATGCGGCACACGCGGGGTTATCTGCGGCTGCTGGTGTACCTGCCGGTCATGCTGCCGCCGGTGGCCTCGGTGCTGCTCTTCAAGAACTTCTACAACCCCGAGTACGGCCTGTTCAACCGCATCCTGGAGACGCTGCACCTGCCCACCCAGCAGTGGCTGCAGTCCACCGACACCGCCATGCTCTCGGTGGTCATCGCCTCCACCTGGATGAACATGGGCGGCGCCACCCTGATCTACCTGGCCGCCCTCCAGGGCATCCCCGGCGAGCTGTACGAGGCCGCCGAACTCGACGGCGCCGGACTGCTGCGCAAGATCTGGCACGTGACGATCCCGCAGACCCGGCTCATCCTGTCGCTGATGCTGCTGATGCAGATCATCGCCACGATGCAGGTCTTCACCGAGCCCTTCCTGCTGACCGGCGGCTCGGGCCCGGAGGGGTCCACGACCACCGTCGTCTACCTGATCTACCAGTACGCCTTCAGCTTCAACAACTACGGCGGTGCCGCGGCGCTCGGCCTGGTGCTGCTCGTACTGCTGGCGATCTTCTCCGCCGGCTACGTGCGGCTCAGCCGCGCCGCGGACGAGTAGGACGGGACACACCGATGAGCAGCAGCACCCGAACGCTGATATCGCCGACGCAGCTGGCGAGCCGCCGCGGCAAGATCGTCTACCGGACCGTCCTCGCCCTGGTTCTGGTCGCCTTCACGCTCGTCTTCCTCGGCCCGCTGTACTGGATGGCCTCCAACGGCCTGAAGTCCACCCAGGAGTTCGCGCAGATCCCGCCCACCGCCTTCCCGCACGCGATCCACCCCGAGAACTACAAGAGCGCGTGGGACGTGATGGACCTGTCCCACCTGCTGCTCAACACCCTCTGGTACGCCTTCGGGGCGCTCGCCTTCCAGCTCCTGTTCGACGTGGCGGCCGCCTACTCGCTGTCCAAGCTCCGCCCGGTGCTCGGCAACGTGATCCTGGGGATGATGCTCGCCACGCTGATGATCCCGGCCACCGTCCTGGTCGTACCGCAGTACCTGACGGTGTACGACGTGCCGATCTTTGAGCGCAACCTGCTCAACTCGCCCTGGGTGATCTGGCTGCCGTCGGTCACCAACGCCTTCAACATCTTCCTGCTGAAGCGGTTCTTCGACTCGGTCCCGCAGGAACTGCTGGACGCCTCCGCCATCGACGGAGCCTCCCCGCTGCGCACCCTGTGGTCGATCGTCCTGCCGATCTCCCGCCCGATCCTCGGAGTGGTCTCCATATTCGCGATCGTCGGGGTCTGGAAGGACTTCCTCTGGCCGATGCTCACCCTGCCCGACCCGACGAAGCAGACGCTCAACGTCGGCATCTACTCGCTCGCCAGCGGGGTGCCGGAGAACTGGCTGCTCGCGGCCATCGCGATGGCCTCGGTGCCCACCCTGCTGATCTTCCTGATCTTCCAGCGCAACATCATGAGCGGCCTCACCGCCGGCGGCCTCAAGGGCTGAGACCCGGCCCCGGCGGCCTCCGGCCGCACCCGTCCAGTACCACGCCGCCCGCCACGGGGCGGGCGGCGCGGTCCCAGCTGCCCGAAAGGACCAGTCACGTGGCAGACACCCACCCGGCCGAGGCCACCGACGCGTGGTGGCGCGGCGCCGCCATCTACCAGGTGTACGCACGCAGCTTCGCCGACGGAGACGCGGACGGCACCGGCGACCTCGCCGGGGTGCGGTCCAGACTGCCGTACCTGGCCGCGCTGGGCGTGGACGCGCTCTGGTTCAGCCCCTGGTACCCCTCGCCGATGGCCGACGGCGGCTACGACGTCGCCGACTACCGCGCCATCGACCCGGCGTTCGGCACCCTGGCCGACGCCGAGAAGCTGATCGCCGAGGCGCGCGCCCTGGGCATCCGCACCATCGTCGACATCGTCCCCAACCACGTCTCCGACCGGCACGTCTGGTTCCGGGCGGCCCTCGAGGCCGGGCCGGGCAGCGCCGAGCGCAAGCTGTTCCACTTCCGCACCGGCCGCGGCGAGGACGGTGAACTGCCGCCCAACGGCTGGCGTTCGCAGTTCGGCGGCTCCGCCTGGACCCGGCTCCCGGACGGCGACTGGTACCTGCACCTGTTCGCCCCGGAGCAGCCGGACCTCAACTGGGCCCACCCCGCGGTGCAGCGGGAGCACGAGGACGTCCTGCGCTTCTGGTTCGACCGCGGCGTGGCCGGCGTGCGCATCGACTCGGCCGCCATGGTCGCCAAGGACCCGGACCTGCCCGACTTCGTGGAGGGCACCGACCCGCACCCCTACATCGACCGCGACGAGCTGCACGACATCTACCGCTCGTGGCGCGCCGTCGCCGACTCCTACGACGGGGTGCTGATCGGCGAGGTGTGGCTGCCGGACACCGAGCGCTTCGCCCGCTACCTGCGGCCCGACGAGCTGCACACCGCCTTCAACTTCGACTTCCTGGCCTGCCCCTGGGAACCGGAGCGGCTGCGTGCCTCCATCGACGGGACGCTCGCCGCGCACGCCCCGGTCGGGGCGCCGGCGACCTGGGTGCTGGCCAACCACGACGTCACGCGTACCGTCACCCGGTACGGACGACGCGACACCGGCTTCGCCTTCGCCACCAAGGCCCACGGCATCCCCACGGACCTGGAGCTGGGCACCCGTCGTGCCCGCGCCGCCGCCCTGCTCACCCTGGCCCTGCCCGGCTCGGTCTACCTCTACCAGGGCGAGGAACTGGGACTGCCCGAGGTCGAGGACATCCCCGCCGAACTGCTGCAGGACCCGATGTACTTCCGCTCCGGCGGCACCGACCCGGGCCGTGACGGCTGCCGGGTGCCGCTGCCCTGGTCGGGCGACGCGCCGCCGTACGGCTTCGGGGGCGACCGGCCCTGGCTGCCGCAGCCGTCGGACTGGGCGCGCTACACCGCGGAGGCGCAGGAGACGGACGCCGGCTCGATGCTGAGCCTGTACCGGACGGCGCTGCGGCTGCGCCGCGCCGAACCCGGCCTAGGCGAGGGCCCGATGGCATGGCTCGACGGTCCCGGCGACGTGCTCGCCTTCCGCCGCGAGGGCGGCTTCGCCTGCGTGCTCAACCTGTCCGGGGACGCCGTCGGGCTCCCCGCGCACCGGCAGCTCCTGCTGGCCAGCGGACCGCTCGCCGACGACGGCCGGCTGCCCCGGGACACCTGCGTGTGGCTGCGCCTGGACGAACCGGCCTGATCCGGCGGGACAGCGGCGTACGCGTCCTGACACCGCGTACGCCGAGGGGCGCGGCACCCGCACAGGGTGCCGCGCCCCTCACCGTTCGGGCCGGCCGGTCAGACCGGTCCGGCGACCACCGAGACGCGCTTGGTGAGGGCCACGCCGGAGCCGTCCCGGCGCGGGTCCTTCGGCGGGAGGTCGGCCGGCGCGCCCGTGGAGGTGGCGGCCCGGGCGGGGGTGCCACCGGCCCAGGCGAGCAGCAGCATGTCCTCGCCCTTCAGGAAGCGCTGGCAGCGCACACCGCCGGTCGCCCGTCCCTTGCGCGGGTACTGGTCGAACGGCGTGAGCTTGGCCGTGCCCTCCTCGGCCCCGGCGAGTGCCTCGCGGGTCCCGGCGAGGGTGAACACCACGGCGTCGGCCGAGGGGTCGACCGCGGTGAAGGAGATCACCTTGGCGCCGTCCGTCAGCTTGATGCCGGCCATGCCTCCGGCCGGGCGGCCCTGCGGCCGCACCTGGCCCGCGGGGTAGCGCAGCAGCTGGGCGTCGTCGGTGATGAAGACCAGGTCCTCCTCGCCGGTGCGCAGCTCGACGCCGCCGACGATGCGGTCGCCCTCCCGGAGCGCGATGACCTCCAGGTCGTCCTTGTTGGCCGGGTAGTCCGGCACGACGCGCTTGACCACGCCCTGCTCGGTACCGAGCGCGAGGCCGGGGGAGGACTCGTCGAGCGTGGTCAGGCAGACCACCTGCTCGTCCGCCTCCAGCGACAGGAACTCCGCGAGCGGCGCCCCGCCCGCCAGGTTCGGCGCGCCGGAGGGCTCCGGCAGGATCGGCAGGTCGATCACGGCGATCCGCAGCAGGCGCCCGGTGGAGGTGACCACGCCGATGTCGGCCCTTGCCGTCGTCGGGATCGCCGAGACGATCACGTCGTGCTTGACCCGCTTGCCGTCGAGCGGCGCCAGGGCCTCCCCGTTCGCCGTACGGGCCAGCAGCCCGGTGGAGGAGAGCAGCACGCGGCAGGGGTCGTCGGCGACCTCCAGCGGTACGGCCGCGACGGGCGCCGCGCCCGGCTCCATCAGCAGGGTGCGGCGTTCGGTGGCGTACTTCTTGGCGACCGCCGCCAGCTCCGCGCCGACCAGCTTGCGCAGCTCGGCGTCGGACTCCAGGATCGCGGTCAGCTCCTCGATCTCCGCGGTGAGCCTGTCCCGCTCGGACTCCAGTTCCATCCGGTCGAAGCGGGTCAGCCGGCGCAGCGGGGTGTCGAGGATGTACTGGGTCTGGATGTCCGACAGCGCGAAGCGCTCGATCAGGCGCTCCTTGGCCTGGGCGGCGTTGTCGCTGGAGCGGATGATCGAGATGACCTCGTCGATGTCGACCAGGGCGACGAGCAGGCCCTCCACCAGGTGGAGGCGGTCGCGGCGCTTGCCGCGGCGGAACTCGCTGCGGCGCCGGACGACCTCGAAGCGGTGGTCGAGGTAGACCTCCAGCAGCTCCTTCAGGCCCAGCGTGAGCGGCTGGCCGTCGACCAGCGCCACGTTGTTGATGCCGAAGGACTCCTCCATGGGGGTCAGCTTGTAGAGCTGCTCCAGGACGGCCTCGGGGTGGAAGCCGTTCTTGATCTCGATCACCAGCCGCAGGCCGTGCTCGCGGTCGGTCAGGTCCTTGACGTCCGCGATGCCCTGCAGCTTCTTGGAGCCGACCAGGTCCTTGATCTTGGAGATGACCTTCTCCGGGCCGACCGTGAACGGCAGCTCGGTCACCACCAGGCCCTTGCGGCGGGCCGTCACGTCCTCCACGGACACCGTGGCGCGGATCTTGAAGGTGCCGCGGCCGGTCTCGTACGCGTCCCGGATGCCGTCCAGGCCCACGATCCGGCCGCCGGTCGGCAGGTCCGGGCCGGGGACGTGGCGCATCAGCGTCTCGAGGTCCGCGTTCGGGTGGCGGATCAGGTGGCGGGCGGCGGCGATGACCTCGCCGAGGTTGTGCGGCGGCATGTTGGTCGCCATGCCGACCGCGATGCCGGAGGCGCCGTTGACCAGCAGGTTCGGGTAGGCGGCCGGCAGGGCCACCGGCTCCCGCTCCTGGCCGTCGTAGTTCGGCGTGAAGTCGACGGTGTCCTCGTCGATCGACTCCACCATCAGCATCGCGGCGGGGGTCGTACGGGACTCCGTGTAACGCATCGCGGCCGGAGGGTCGTCGTTGCCGAGCGAGCCGAAGTTGCCGTGGCCGTCCACCAGCGGCACGCGCATCGAGAACGGCTGCGCCATGCGCACCAGCGCGTCGTAGATCGAGGCGTCGCCGTGCGGGTGGAGCTTGCCCATCACCTCGCCGACGACGCGGGCGCACTTCACGTAGCCGCGCTCGGGGCGAAGCCCCATCTCGTTCATCTGGTACACGATCCGGCGGTGCACCGGCTTGAGCCCGTCGCGGGCGTCGGGGAGCGCACGCGAGTAGATGACCGAGTAGGCGTACTCGAGGAAGGACCCCTGCATCTCGTCGACGACGTCGATGTCGAGGATGCGCTCCTCGAAATCGTCCGGCGGCGGGGTCTTCGTGGTGCGGCGGGCCATCAGGGCGCTGCTCCTTCGGCTGGACCTCATCGGATAAGGACACGGGACTGACGCGGACCATTGTGGACCGCCCCACCGACAGCCCGGACCACCCCCCCCCGGCTCATACGTGGCGGTGACGGGAACTTCGCGGGCCGTTTGTCCGCTGCCTAGAGTGGCAGGTCTCAGCACAAAACAACGAGTACGCGACCGGAAGGACAGCTTGCCCATGGGTCACACGGCCACGCCGGAGGCAGATTCCGGCGGCCTCACCGCGACCGAGCACCGCCTGGCCAACGGCCTGCGCGTCGTGCTCTCCGAGGACCACCTCACCCCGGTCGCCGCGGTCTGCCTCTGGTACGACGTCGGTTCCCGCCACGAGGTGAAGGGCCGTACCGGACTCGCCCACCTCTTCGAGCACTTGATGTTCCAGGGTTCGGAGAACGTCAAGGGAAACGGCCACTTCGAACTGGTCCAGTCCGCCGGCGGCTCCCTCAACGGCACCACCAGCTTCGAGCGCACCAACTACTTCGAGACCATGCCGGCCCACCAGTTGGAGCTCGCGCTCTGGCTGGAGGCCGACCGCATGGGCAGCCTGCTGTCCGCGCTGGACCTGGAGAGCCTGGACAACCAGCGCGACGTGGTCAAGAACGAGCGCCGTCAGCGTTACGACAACGTCCCGTACGGAACGGCCTTCGAGCGTCTGACGGCTATGGCGTACCCGGACGGCCACCCGTACCACCACACCCCCATCGGTTCGATGGCGGACCTGGACGCCGCCTCCCTGGAGGACGCGCGCGCCTTCTTCCGGACGTACTACGCGCCGAACAACGCCGTCCTCTCGGTCGTCGGCGACATCGACCCGGAGCAGACGCTGGCCTGGATCGAGAAGTACTTCGGCACCATCCCGTCCCACGACGGCAAGCCGGCGCCCCGGGACGGTTCACTCCCGGGGGTGATGGGCGGGCAGCTCCGCGAGGTCGTCGAGGAGGACGTCCCCTCGCGCGCGCTGATGGCGGCCTACCGGCTGCCGCACGACGGCACCCGCGAGGCCGACGCCGCGGACCTGGCGCTGACCGTCCTCGGCGGCGGTGAGTCCTCGCGGCTGCACAACCGCCTGGTACGCCGGGACCGCAGCGCCGTCGCGGCCGGGTTCGGGCTGCTGAGGCTGGCCGGGGCGCCGTCGCTCGGCTGGCTCGACGTGAAGACGTCCAGCGGCGTCGAGGTGCCCGCCGTCGAGGCGGCCGTCGACGAGGAACTGGCCCGCTTCGCCGAAGAGGGCCCGACCCCCGAGGAGATGGAGCGGGCCCAGGCCCAGCTCGAGCGCGAGTGGCTGGACCGGCTCGCCACCGTCGGCGGCCGTGCCGACGAACTGTGCCGCTACGCCGTGCTGTTCGGCGACCCGCAGCTGGCCCTGACGGCCGTCAGGCGCATCCTGGACATCACGGCCGACGAGGTGCGCGCCGTCGCCGCGGCCACCCTGCGGCCCGACAACCGCGCCGCGCTGGTCTACGAGCCCACCGGCTCCGCGGCCGCCGCGGGCGAGGACTCCGACGAGGACGAGGAGGGCGCGGACCAGTGACCGACGTCCACACCACCATGACGTTCCACCCGCAGCCCCGGCCGGGGCAGCCCAAGCCCTGGGACTTCCCGGCCCCCGAGCGCTCCACGCTGCCGAGCGGGCTGACGGTGCTGCGCAGCCGGCGGCCCGGCCAGAAGGTCGTCGCCGTGGAGGTGCTGCTCGCGGCGCCGCTCGACGCCGAGCCCGAGGGCCTCGACGGCGTCGCCACGATCATGGCGCGGGCGCTGTCGGAGGGCACCGACAAGCACAGCGCGGAGGAGTTCGCCGCCGAGCTGGAGCGGTGCGGGGCCACCCTCGACGCCCACGCCGACCACGCCGGGGTCCGGGTCTCCCTGGAGGTCCCCGTCTCCCGGCTCGACAAGGCCCTCGGCCTGCTCGCCGACGCACTGCGCGCCCCGGCGTTCCCGGACGGCGAGGTCGAGCGGCTGGTGAACAACCGCCTCGACGAGATCCCGCACGAGCTGGCCAACCCGGCCCGGCGCGCCGCCATGGCGCTGTCCAAGGAGCTCTTCGCCGCCGAGCTGCGCTGCTCCCGGCCGCGCCAGGGCACCGAGGAGACGGTCGCGCGCATCGACGCGGAGGCCGTCCGCGCCTTCTACGACACGCACGTGCGCCCGTCCACCTCCACGGTCGTCGTGGTCGGCGACCTCGCGGGCATCGATCTGGACGCGCTGCTGGCGGGCACGCTGGGGGAGTGGAGCGGCAAGCCCGGCGAGCGCCGCCCGCTGCCGGCGATCACCGCGGACGACACCGGACGCGTCGTGATCGTCGACCGGCCCGGGTCGGTGCAGACCCAGGTGCTCATCGGACGTGCAGGGGCGGACCGCCACGATCCCGTCTGGGCCGCCCAGGTGCTCGGTACGTACTGCCTCGGCGGCACGCTGACCTCGCGCCTGGACCGCGTCCTGCGCGAGGAGAAGGGCTACACCTACGGCGTGCGGGCCTTCGGGCAGGTGCTGCTCTCCACTCCCGAGGGCACCGGGGCCTCCCTGCTGGGCATCAGCGGATCCGTGGCGACCGACGTCACCGCGCCCGCGCTGGCCGACACCTGGCAGGTGCTGCGCACCCTGGCGGCGGAGGGGCTCACCGACGAGGAGCGCGACGCCGCCGTGCAGAACCTGGTCGGTGTCGCCCCACTGCGCTACGAGACCGCCTCGGCGGTGGCCGGCACGTTCGCCGACCAGGTCGAGCAGTCCCTGCCGGACGACTTCCAGGCGCGGCTCTACGAGCGCCTGGCCGTCACCGGCACGGTCGAGGCGACGGCGGCGGCCGTCAACGCGTTCCCCCTCGACCGGCTCGTGGTCGTCCTCGTCGGCGACGCCTCCGTCATCGCGGACCCGATCCGCGAGCTGGGCATCGGCCCGGTCGAGGTCGTCACGGGCGGCTGACCGGCACCACCCCCACCGCGGCCCCGGGCGCCCTCGCGGCGCCCGGGGCCGCGGTGCGCGAACGGCCGGGGACGGCCGCGCCGGTGGTCCGTGACGCCGGTCACCCGGTCCGCACCGCGTCCCCACCCCTCCTCGCCGCCGCCGCGCAGGGGCCTTCCGCGGGCGCGCGGACCGCCGCGGAGCTGCGGCGTCGCGGTATTGCGGACGGTTGCGACCGGTTGGCGGCCGGTGTGGCATCCCGCACATATTGCCGGATTTTTTTGGAACGGGAAGCAACGCCTGGTTAACGTCCTCGGGTTGCCCGGCGGAAGCAGCCGCCTCCCGCGGCACCGGAGCAACGATCGCCGAGTCCCCGTCGGGCGTGAGCCTGGGGAGCCGGGGACCCACATGAGAAGTCCCTGGGGTGAATCGGGCGGCGTGCCGTCGCCCGTAGGAGACCTTCCTGCTCCGAACCCGTCAGCTAACCCGGTAGGCGAGAAGGAAGGAAAGGATCTCCGCCTGCCCATGGCGTCGTTCTCGATACGCTCCACCCTGGCCGGCGCCGCCGCGCTGACCACCGTCACCACCGGCGCGTTCGTCGTGCCCGCCGCGGCCGCCGACGCCGGCACCGGGGGGTCAGCCTTCGCCCGCTGCGCGGCCGTCGCCGACGACCTCGCCACGCACCTCGCCGACCAGGCCTCGGCCCAGCACCGGGCCGCCGTCGTCGCCCAGAAGCGCCATGACGCCAAGGTCGCCAAGGCCAGGCGCGCCGCCCGTGAGCGTGCCGCCGAGGAGGCCGCCGCCAAGGCGGCCAAGGCCAAGGCGGCGCGGAGCGGCACCGCGCACGCGTCGCGGAGCGCAGCGGCCGGCCGGGGCACGCTCGGCGGCTGGACGCTGCCGGTCGCCGGTTCCATCGGCACGCCGTACCACGCGACCAGCAGCCTGTGGTCCTCCGGCTACCACACCGGCGTCGACTTCGTGGCCTCCGTCGGCACCCCGGTGCACGCCGCCGGTGCGGGCACCGTCGTCGAGGCCGGCTGGGGCGGCTCGTACGGCAACAACATCGTGATCCGCCACGCGGACGGCATGTACACCCAGTACGGCCACCTGTCCTCGCTGGACGTGTCCGTGGGGCAGACCGTCTCCGCGGGCCAGCGGATCGGCCTGTCGGGCGCCACCGGCAACGTGACCGGGCCGCACCTGCACTTCGAGGCCCGTACGGCCCCGTCCTACGGCTCCGACGTGGACCCGCTGGCGTACCTGCGCTCCAAGGGCGTCCGCGTCTGAGCGACCATCCGACCATTCCCCTCCCCCCACCCGAAGGCCCCGGTCCCCCCGCCGGGGCCTTCGGCATGCCGGCGTTTCCCGGCCGCGGGTGTGTCCGAAAACGCTCCATGAATTCAGGACGCCCGTCGGAATCGACGCCGCGCTGGAATAGAGTCGCGGCAGAAACGCCGGCTCCTCCGTTGCGCGCGGATCAAAAGGACGGCCGTCGGCGCGCACCGGAAGGAATCTGCGATGTGGGGTCGGACGTGAACGGGAGCGGCGCTGCGGGCCGCCGGATTTCCGCCGCAGCCGTGTGCGCGGCGATCCGTGACGACATCGTCAGCGGGTTCTTCGCGCCGGGCAGCCGGCTGACCGAGGAGCAGTTGGCCAAGCGCTACGGGGTGTCCCGGGTCCCGGTGCGCGAGGCGCTGCGCACCCTGGAGTCCGAGGGCTTCGTGCGCACCCGCCGGCACGCCGGGGCGTCCGTCGCCGAGCCCACCGACCAGGAGGCCGCCGACCTGCTGGACATCCGTGCCCTGCTGGAGCCGCTGGGCGCCGCCCGGGCGGCGCAGCGGCGCACCGAGGCCCATGTGAAGGTGCTGCGCGGACTCGTCCGGCTGGGCCAGGAGCGTTCACTGCGGCGCCAGTCGTCGGACCTGCCCGCCCTGGACGGCTGGTTCCACGAGACGCTGGCCCAGGCGTCCGGCAGCCCGACCCTGGTGGCGCTGCTGACCCAGCTGCGGCACAAGATCGCCTGGGTCTACGCGGTGGACACCCCGGACCGCGCCGTGGAGTCCTGGGCGGAGCACGGGGCGGTCGTCGACGCGGTGGCGCGCGGTGACGCGGAGCGGGCCCGGCGGCTGACGGCGGACCATGTGGAGCGGGCGACGGCGGCACACCGGTTGCGCCGTCCGCAGAGCACGGGGCGCGGCGCCGCGGCGCGGTGAGGAATCCGAAACACGCCGTACACATGTCGAGCGGCCGGGTTTAACAGAAGTGCCGTATACAAAGCGGGGAATGGTGGGCGGAGGTATTTCCGCGTTCCCCGCGCGGTGCGCCGCCGGGAATTCCCCCGGAATGACGGAGGGGCGGGTCCCGAACGAAATCCGGCCGGATTTCGTTCGGGACCCGCCCCTTTTGCCGTACCGCGCTGCCGCGCGTGTGTCAGACGGTCTCGGGGAGCTCGTCCAGCCCCTCGGAGACGAGCTTGGCGAGGCTGTCCAGAGCGGCGTCCGCGCCCTCGGCGTCGGAGGCGAGCACGACCTCCTCGCCGCCGGCCACACCCAGGCTCAGCACGGCGAGCATCGAGGCGGCGTTGACGGGGGCGCCGTCCGCCTTGGCGATGGTGACGGGCACACCCACGGCGGTGGCGGCGCGGACGAAGATCGAAGCGGGACGTGCGTGCAGGCCCTCGGCCCAGCCGATGGTGACGCGGCGCTCAGCCATGGTGTTGCCCTTCGGGATCGTTCCTAAGGAGGTCTAGACCAGTCTGCCATGCCTCGGACACCGGTCCGTCCCCCACATCGTCGCACCGGTTCCGCGGCGGGCGGCGGCCCGTACGCTGGGGCCATGACGACGCCGTCCGACGCAGAGCGCGACTACCCGGTCCACTGGGAGGCGGACGTGGTCCTGCGCGACGGCGGGATCGCCCACGTCCGGCCCATCGCGCCGGACGACGCGGGACGGCTGGTGAGCTTCTACGAGAAGGTCTCCGACGAGTCCAAGTACTACCGCTTCTTCGCGCCCTACCCCCGGCTCTCCGACCGGGACGTGCACCGCTTCACCCACCACGACTACCGCGACCGCGTCGGCCTGGCGGCCCTGGTCGGGGGCGAGTTCATCGCGACCGTCCGCTACGACCGCACCGACGACCGCGAGGCCGAGGTCGCCTTCCTGGTCCAGGACGCGCACCAGGGCCGCGGCGTGGCCTCCGCCCTGATGGAGCACGTCGCCGCGGTGGCGCAGGAGCGCGGCATCCGCCGCTTCATCGCCGAGGTGCTGCCCGCCAACCGCAAGATGATCAAGGTTTTCACCGACGCGGGCTACACCCAGCAGCGCAGCTTCACCGACGGCGTCGTCCGGCTCGAGTTCGACCTGGAGCCCACCGAGCGGTCCCTCGCCGTCATGCGTGCCCGCGAGCAGCGCGCCGAGGCCCGCTCCGTCCAGCGGCTGCTCGCCCCCGCCTCGGTCGCCGTCATCGGCACCGGACGCCGCCCGGGCGGCGTCGGCCGCGGCATCCTCCGGAACATCCTCGCGGGCGGCTACACCGGGCGCGTCCACGCCGTGAACCGCTCCTTCCCCGAGGACCGGCACACCCTCGAACCCGAGGGCGTCCCCGCACACCGCTCCGTCGCCGATATCCCCGACGGCGTCGACCTCGCCGTGATCGCGGTACCCGCCGACGAGGTCGCCGAGGCCGTCGACGCGTGCGGCCGGCACGGCGTCCTCGGCCTGCTGGTGATCTCCTCCGGATACGCCGAGTCCGGCGCCGAGGGCCGCCGCAGGCAGCGCGACCTGGTACGGCAGGCGCTCGCCCACGGCATGCGGGTCATCGGGCCCAACGCGTTCGGCATCCTCAACTCCGCCGAGGACGTCCGGCTCAACGCCTCCCTGTCGCCCGAGACCCCGGACGCCGGCCGGCTCGGGCTGTTCACCCAGTCCGGGGCCATCGGCATCGCCCTGCTGTCCGGGCTGCGCCGCCGCGGCGCCGGGCTGTCGTCCTTCGTCTCGGCGGGCAACCGGGCGGACGTCTCCGGCAACGACATCCTGCAGTTCTGGTACGACGACCCGGCCACCGACGTCGCCCTGCTCTACCTCGAAACCCTCGGCAACCCGCGGAAGTTCTACCGCCTCGCCCGGCGCACCGCCGCCGTCAAGCCGGTCGTCGTGGTCAAGGGCGCCCGGCACTCGGCGGCCGCCCCGCCCGGACACGCCGTGCCCCCCGCCCGCATCCCCGACGGCACCGTCTCCGCCCTGCTGCAGCAGGCCGGCGTCATCCGCACCGACACCGTCACCGAGCTCCTCGACACCGGGCTGCTGCTGTCGTGCCGGCCCCTGCCCGCCGGACCCCGCGTCGCGATCCTCGGCAACTCCGAGTCCCTCGGGCTGATCACCTACGACGCCTGCCTCACCGCTGGCCTGGAACCCGGCCTCCCCCTCGACCTCACCACCGCCGCCGGACCGGAGGACTTCCGGGCCGCCCTCGCCGCGGCCCTCGCCGACCCCGCCCACGACGCCGTCGTCGTCACCGCCATCCCGCGCGTCGGCTCCGAGCTCGCCGAGCTCCCCGCCGGCAGCGACGACCCCGCGCTGGCCGAGGCCCTGTACGCCGCCGCGGACGGGCCCCGCGCCGGCAAGCCCGTCGTGGTCGTCCACACCGCGCTGGAGGCCATGGCCACCCGCCTCGCGGCCGTCCGCATCCCCGCCTACGGGGCCGCCGACCGCGCCGTGAAGGCCCTGGCCCGGGCCGCCGCCTACGCCCGGTGGCGCAGGGACGCCCAGGAACCGGGCAGGGTGCCGGAGTTCGAGGACGTCGACGAGGCGGGCGCGTGCCAGGACGTCACCCGGCTGCTCGACGCCGCCGGGGAGCCCGCCGCCGTCAGCCGGGGCGTCACCCTCGACGACCTCGCGGCAGCCGGCCTGCTGGGCCGCTACGGCATCACGGTGCGGCCCACCCTGCCCGCCCCCGGGATCGACGCGGCCCTGGAGGCGGCCCGCCGGCTCGGCTACCCGGTCGCCCTCAAGACCACCGCACCCCACCTGCGGCACCGCGCCGACCTCGGCGGCGTACGCCTGGACATCGCCGACCCCGACGACCTCAGCCGCGCCTTCGGGGAGCTGACCGCACGGCTGGGCAAGCCCGAGGAGCTGCACCTGGTCGTCCAGGCCATGGCGCCGCGCGGGGTGGACACGGTCGTGCGCGCCACCGTCGACCCGGCCGCGGGCGCCGTACTCTCCTTCGGCATCGCCGGGGCCCCTTCCGAGCTCCTGGACGACATGGGGCACCGGCTGGTCCCGGCCACCGACCGGGACGTCGCCGAGCTGGTCCGCTCCATCAAGGCGGCCCCGCTGCTGTTCGGCTGGCGCGGCGCGGAGCCGGTGGACACCGGGGCCCTGGAGGAACTGCTGCTGCGGGTGTCGCTGCTGGTCGACGACCTGCCCGAGGTGGTCTCCGTCGACCTCGAACCGGTCGTGGTGGCCCCCGCGGGCCTCACCGTGCTCGGCGCCTCCGTCCGCCTCGCGCGCCCCCCGGCCCGCACGGACCTCGGCCCCCGCGCACTGTCGTCCTTCTGAACACA
Organism: Streptomyces sp. NPDC008238; assembly: GCF_042956445.1. Taxonomy (NCBI): domain Bacteria; kingdom Bacillati; phylum Actinomycetota; class Actinomycetes; order Kitasatosporales; family Streptomycetaceae; genus Streptomyces; species Streptomyces sp. NPDC008238. The sequence goes on from NZ_JBIBGK010000007.1 coordinate 74,675, forward strand.
TGCTCCGCACTAGGATGGTCGCCATGGCGAAGACCGGTACGACGACCCAGGGGCTGCGCGCGGCGATCGAGCGCAGCGGCTACTACCCCGCCCTCGTGGCAGAGGCCGTGGAGGCCTCCGTCGGTGGGGAGCCGGTCGCGTCGTACCTGGTCCACCAGGAGACCACCTTCGACGCGAACGAGGTCCGCCGGCACGTCACCGTCCTGGTCCTGACCAGCACCCGCTTCATCGTCAGCCACACCGACGAGCAGAGCGCAGACGACACCTCGCCGAGCCCCTACGCCACCACCTCCACCGAGTCGGTCAAGCTCGAGCGGATCTCGTCGGTCGTGCTGAGCCGGGTCGTCGCCAACCCCGAGTCGTACACCCCCGGCACCCTGCCCCGCGAGGTCGTGCTCACCATCGGCTGGGGCGCGGTCAGCCGCATCGACCTGGAGCCCGCCGCCTGCGGCGACCCCAACTGCGAGGCCGATCACGGCTACACCGGCTCCTCCACCGCCGACGACCTCAGCCTGCGGGTCAGCGAGGCGGGCGACGGCCCGGAGACCGTCCGCCAGGCCCTCGCCTTCGCCCAGGCGCTCTCCGAGGCGACCGCGAGCACCGCGAGCGCGGCCTCCTGATGGTCCATCCCGCCCCGTCCTACGAACCGCTGGACCCGTACGCCGCCCCCGCCCCGCGCTACGGCACCGGCTCGCTGAGCGACCTGCTGCCCGCGGTCGCCGCCGGGCTCGGCATCACGGGCGTCCCGCCGACGGCGCTCGACCTCGCGCCCGCGGACCGGGTCTGCGTGTTCCTCGTCGACGGCATGGGGTGGGAGCTGATCCGCCGGCATCCCGACGAGGCGCCGTTCCTCACCGCCCTGATGGCCGGCTCCGCCACCGGCAGCGGCCGGCCGATCACCGCGGGCTTCCCCTCCACCACCGCGACCTCGCTCGCCTCCGTCGGCACCGGCCTGCCGCCCGGCGCGCACGGCCTGGCCGGCTACACCGTGCTGAACCCGGACACCGGCGAGCTGATGAACCAGCTGCGCTGGCAGCCGTGGACCTCCCCGGCCGAGTGGCAGCCGCACCCCACCGTCTTCCGGCTGGCCCAGGAGGCCGGCGTGGAGACCTGCCAGGTCACCTCGCCCACCTTCGAGCACACCCCGCTGACCAGGATCGCCCTCAGCGGCGGCACCTTCCACGGGCGGCTCACCGGCGAGGAGCGCATGGACCTCACCGCCGAGCGGCTCGCCGCGTCCGACCGCGCGCTGGTCTACACGTACTACAGCGAGCTGGACTCCATGGGCCACCGGCACGGCGTCGACTCCGACGCCTGGCGCGGCCAGCTGATGATGGCCGACCGGCTCGCCCAGCGGCTCGCCGAGCAGCTCCCGCCGCGCAGCGCCCTCTACGTCACCGCCGACCACGGCATGATCGACATCCCCTTCGACCCCGAATCGCGGATCGACTTCGACGAGGACTGGGAGCTGCGCGCCGGCGTCGCCGTCCTCGGCGGCGAGGCCCGGGCCCGCCACGTGTACGCCGTGCCCGGCGCCGCCGGCGACGTCCACACGGTCTGGAGCGAGGTGCTCGGCGAGCAGATGTGGGTGGCCTCCCGCGAAGAGGCGATCGCCGCGGGCTGGTTCGGCCCCGTCGTGGAGGACCGGGTGCGCGGCCGCATCGGCGACGTCGTCGCCGTCGCCCGCGACGACATCGCGATCGTCGCCACCCGCTCCGAGCCGGGGGAGTCCACCATGGTCGGCCTGCACGGTTCGATGACCCCCGTGGAGCAGCTGGTGCCGCTGCTCGAGGTCCGCACCTGACGCGGCGCCGACCGCTCGCACAACCCCCCTCGCACCACCCACCGCCCCGCCCCGAAAGGCCGCCGCCTCCTCATGCCTGAGCTCGTGTTCTTCTCCGGAACGATGGACTGCGGGAAGAGCACCCTCGCCCTGCAGATCGAGCACAACCGCTCGGCACGCGGCCTGGATGGCCTGATCTTCACCCGCAACGACCGCGCCGGCGAGGGCGTCCTGTCCTCCCGGCTCGGCCTGGAGACCAAGGCCGTCGAGGCCACCGACGACTTCGACTTCTACGGCTACCTCGTCACGCACCTGTCCGGCGGCGCCCGCGCCGACTACGTCATCGTCGACGAGGCCCAGTTCTTCACGCCCGGCCAGATCGACCAGCTCGCGCGGATCGTCGACGACCTGCGGCTGGACGTCTTCGCCTTCGGGATCACCACCGACTTCCGCACCAAGCTCTTCCCCGGCTCCCAGCGGCTGATGGAGATGGCCGACCGGATAGAGGTGCTCCAGGTCGAGGCCCTGTGCTGGTGCGGCGCCCGCGCCACGCACAACGCCCGTACGGTGGGCGGGAAGATGGTGGTCGAGGGCGAGCAGGTCGTCGTCGGCGACGTCAACCGCCCCGGCACGGAGATCGGCTACGAGGTGCTCTGCCGCCGCCACCACATCCGGCGGATGACCGCGGCCGCGGCGCGTGCGGCGGCGATCTCGCCGGACGTCCTGCCGGTCGACTAGCTCCCGCTGCTCCCGCCGCCCTGCTGCGGCCGGGAGCGGATCACGGTGAAGACGGCGCCCTCGGGGTCCGCCACGGTCGCCACCCGGCCGTGCTCGGAGTCGCGCGGGGTGCGGAGGACGCTGCCGCCCAGGTCCAGCACGCGGCGCGCGGCGGCGTCGGTGTCGGCGACCTCGAAGTACGTCATCCAGTGCGCCCCGCGGTCGCGCGGCAGGGCCCGGCCGACGCCGTGGACACCGGCGACCGGACGGCCGGCGAGGTGGAGCGTCAGGTAGTCGAAGTCGGTGGAGACGACCGCGTCGGTCTCCAGTCCGAAGACCACCGAGTAGAACGTGCCGACCAGCGAGGTGTCGCGGGTGACCAGTTCGTTCCACACCGGTGCGCCCGGCTCGCCGGTGACCTCGGTCCCGCGGTGCCGCCTGGCCTGCCACACCCCGAACACCGCGCCCATCGGGTCCGACGCGACGGCCAGCCGTCCCGCGTCGTCCGCGTCGAGCGGTCCGACGCCCACCGTGCCGCCGCAGGTCCGGATCAGCTCGGCGGTCTTGTCGGCGTCGTCCGCGGCGAAGTAGGTCGTCCAGGCGACCGGCAGATGCCGGTCCCCGGGCAGCTCGCCGATGCCGGCCACGCTCCTGCCGCCCAGCGTGGCGCGGACGTACGGGCCCAGGGAATGCGGACCGGGGTGGAACTCCCAGCCGAACAGCCGGCTGTAGAACTCCTGCGTGGCCTCGACGCTGTGGGCCAGCAGGCTGACCCAGCACGGGGTGCCGTGCGGGTGGCGGTTCCCTACCTCGGTCATCAGTTCTCTCCTGGGGAGCAACGCTCGGGCTTGCAGGGGAAGTGCCACAGCGATGCTCGCACCACCGGGTGTGCCGCGGACCGGGGCCGTGCCGCGGGTTTCCCGCGCCGGGTGACCACAATGGGCTTATGCATCCTGTCATTACCGTAACCGAATTGGCCGCATTGCCGAAGGGCTCCCCGGGAGGCGCCGTCCTTCTGGACGTCCGCTGGCAACTGGGCGGCCCGCCCGGCCGTCCCGCCTACGAGGCCGGTCACCTGCCCGGCGCGCACTACGTCGACCTGGACACCGAGCTCGCCGGGACGCCTGGCGCGGCCGGCCGCCATCCCCTGCCGGACCTCGCGGTGTTCACCGCCGCCATGCGCCGCGCGGGCGTCGGCCCGGACCGCGACGTGGTGGTCTACGACGGGGGACTCGGCTGGGGCGCGGCGCGCGCGTGGTGGCTGCTGCGGTGGGCCGGTCACGAGCGGGTGCGCGTCCTGGACGGCGGGCTCGCGGCGTGGACGGCGGCGGGGCTGCCCCTGGAGACGGACGTCCCCGCCGACGAGGAGGGCGACTTCACCGCCACGCCGGGCGCGCTCGCCGTGCTGACCGCCGACGAGGCGGCGGCGCTGGCCCGCCGCGGTGTCCTGCTGGACGCCCGGGCGGCGGAGCGCTACCGGGGCGACACCGAGCCCATCGACCCCGTCGCCGGCCACATCCCCGGCGCGGTCAACGTCCCGACCACGGAGAACGTCGTCGCGGGCACCGGTGTCTTCCGCGCCGCCGGCGAACTGGCGGCGCGCTTCGGTGAGGCCGGCGCCACGCCGGAGGCCGAGGTCGGGGTCTACTGCGGCTCCGGCGTCTCCGGCGCCCACGAGGTGCTGGCCCTGGCGATCGCCGGCATCCCCGCGGCGCTCTACGTCGGTTCCTGGAGCGAGTGGTCCACGGCGGGCCGCGACGTCGCGACCGGGCCGCAACCGCGCTGACGCGGCGCCGGCGCCCGGCCCGTTCGGAGGAGGGCGTGAGGACGGCGCGGAGGACGGCACCGGGGCACCCCCTGCGGGGCGCCGTGCCCCGGTCAGTCCTGCTTCTTGCGCCGGCTCCCGAAGACGATCTCGTCCCAGCTCGGTACCGTCGCCCGCCGCCCCGGCCGCACCCCGTCCGCCTCGGCCTGGCGGTCGGTGGACCCGACCAGTCGGTCGCGGTGGGCGCCGACCGAACGCGGCATCAGGACGTCGGCGTACGCGGAGCCCGCGCCGGCGCTCGCGGCGGGGGCCGGCGGTGCCTCCTCCTCGGCGGGTGCCTCGGGAGCGTCCTCCGCGACCGACGCCGCGGCCGGCGTGTCGGGTGTGGTGGAGGGCGGGCCCGCCTGGGCGGGCACCACCATGTCGCCGCGGAAGCTGGGGACCGCCTCCAGGAGGCTGGTCAGGGAGTCGCGCTCCTCCTCCGCCCGCTCCTCGGCCGTGCGTTCGGCCCGCTCGGGCCGGTCCAGCGCACGGTCGCGCGGCAGCCGTGCGATCCGCGGGACGAAGGGGTAGCTCGGCTCCTGCGCGGGCTCCTGGGTGGTCTCCCCGATGAGGGCGCGCGCCTCGTCGTCCACGGCCTGCACGAGCCGGCGCGGCGGGTCGTACGTCCAGCTCGCCGAATGCGGCTCACCGGCCACCCGGTAGACGAGGAGCACCTCCCAGGTGCCGTCGTCGCGGCGCCAGGAGTCCCACAGGACGCTGTCCTTCTCGGCGCCGCGCAGCAGCAGCCGTTCGGCGACGGCCTCACCGAGCTGCGGACCGGTGCTCTCGCCCTGCCGCCGCACCGCGGTCTTGCGGGCCCGCTCGGCCATGAAGGCGCGCTCCGCGAGGACGGGGCCCTCGAAGCGCCGGACGCGTTCCACCGGGATCCCGGCGAGCTGGGCGACCTCCTCCGCGGTGGCACCGGCTCGTATCCGCGCCTGGATGTCGCGCGGGCGCAGATGGCTCTCGACCTCGATCTCGATCTGGCCGAGCCGCGCGCGGTCGTTGCGGATGGCGGCGCGCAGGCGTTCGTCGATCGGAAGGGTGTACTCCGTGCTGTCGGCAGCCTTGAGCACCAGTCGTGTGCCGTCGTTGCTGACAGCCACGACACGCAGTTCGGGCACGGTTACCTCCCGGGTGGTGCCTGCCGACGTCACGTGCGTCGCTGCTCCCGATGGACGAGTGTGACCTGCCCGGGTGCAGCCTGCCACAACCTTGCTGAGTTTCCCGGCGTGTCGGGCATGTGCCGTGACGCGCCGTTATGGCACGGTTACCTATTTGCAACGCTGAGTGACCAAACGAACCACTCGGCGTCACGTGTCTCCGGTTCGATCGACGGCACCCCGGGACGAGTGCGCCGTCTCCCCCCGGAGCCAGGATTTGTCACAGTACTCCATTTGGGCCACGTCGGTGGGGCGCCGCGCCGTCGAACTTCGCGCACGCCAAGGGAGTTGGGGCGGGATCTTTATAAAAACCCCACAAGTGGAACTATTCGCCCAGCACCCGCCGCAGGTAGTCGTTCCGGAACAGCCGGTCCGGGTCGAGCCGGTCGCGCAGGGCGGTGAACTCCGCGAAGCGGGGGTAGGCCTTGGCGAAGTAGTCCGCGTCCCGGGTGTGGATCTTCCCCCAGTGCGGCCGCCCCTGATGGTCGGTCATGATCTGCTCGACCGCCGTGAAGTACTCCTGGTACCGGCTGCCGCGGTACATGTGCACCGCGACGTAGGCGGTGTCCCGGCCCGAGGCCGTCGACAGGGCGATGTCGTCCGCCGGGGCGACCCGCACCTCCACGGGGAAGCTGATCCTGAACCCCGAGGACTCCACCATCGACTTGAGTTCGCGCAGCACCTCCACCGCGGCCTCGCGCGGCACCGCGTACTCCATCTCCACGAAACGCACACGTCGCGGGTGGGTGAACACCTTGTACGGCACGTCGGTGTAGGTGCGGGCCGACAGCGCCCGGCTGGAGACCTGGGCGATGCCCGGGATGAGGGAGGGGGCCGCCCGGCCCACGACGCAGGCCGCCTGGAAGACCCCGTTGGAGAGCAACTCGTCGTCGATCCAGCCGCGTACCCCGGGGACCGGTGCCGCGGGACCCTGGCTGCGGTTGTTCCGCTTGGTGTTGCAGCCGTCGGTGTGCGGGAACCAGTAGAACTCGAAGTGCTCGTTCTCCTCGACCAGTTGGTCGAACTCGGCGACCACCCGGTCGAAGCGCATGGGCTCCTCCCGCGCGGTGAGCAGGAAGAGCGGTTCCACCGCGAAGGTGATCGCGCTGACCACGCCGAGCGCGCCGAGCCCGATCCGGGCGGCGGCGAAGACCTCGGGGTTCTCCCGCGCCGAGCAGGTGAGCAGTGATCCGTCGGCGAGCACCAGCTCCAGCGCCGTGATCTGGGCGGCTATGGAGCCCGAGTCACGGCCCGTGCCGTGCGTTCCGGTGCTGGTCGCGCCGGCCGCCGTCTGCTCCATGATGTCGCCCATGTTCGTCAGCGACAGGCCCTCGGCGGCGAGCATCGCGTTGAGGTGCTTGAGCTGGACGCCCGCCTCCACCGTGATCGTGCCGGCCTCGCGGTCGATGCCCCGCACCGCGGTCATCCGCTCGGGCCGGATCAGCACGCCCGCGGTCGCCGCCGTCGAGGTGAAGGAGTGCCCGGTGCCCACGGCCTTGGCGGGGAGCCCGTCGGCGGCCGCCCTGCGGAGCGCGGCCGCCAGTTCGTCGGCCGAGGCGGGCGACTCGGTCCGCGCGGGCAGGGCCCGTACGTTGCCCGCCCAGTTACGCCATGTGGTCTTCCCGGTGGTTCTGTTCGTCGTCGTAGCCATGCGCACGCGTCCCCTCCAGCTCCGGCGCCGGCTCCAGCCGGCGGTACCCCAGGAAGGCCGCCACCACGGCGAGCGCCGCGGCGGAGGCGGGTACCGCGAACGCGGCCCGGGCCCCCGCCGCGTCGATCACCCACCCGGCCAGAGAGGCGCCCAGCGCCACGCCGACCGCGAGTCCCGTGCTCGTCCACGTCATGCCCTCGGTCAGCTTCGCGCGCGGTACCAACTGCTCGACGAGGGCCATGGTGGTGACCATCGTCGGTGCGATGGACAGGCCCGCGACGAACAGCGCCACGGCCAGGAACGGCAAGTTCCCGACCAGTAGTGGCGGGATCATACTCACGCCCATGGCCGCCACGCCCAGCAGGAAGCGGCGGGAGGCCGTTCCGGCCGGCTTCATCAGGCCGAAAAGCACCCCCGCGAGGCAGGAACCCGCCGCGTACACCGCCAGCACCACGCTCGCCGCGGCCTTGTGGCCCTGCTCCTCGGCGAAGGCCACGGTGGTCACGTCCACGGCGCCGAAGATCGCCCCGGTCGCGACGAAGGTCAGCACGAGGACCTGCAGCCCGCGGGAGCGCAGCGCGGAGCCCGGGGTGTGCTGCTCGCGCGGATGCGGCGCCGGCTCGGTGGCGCGCTGCGCGGTCAGCAGCCACGCCCCGGCCGCCAGGAAGAGCACCGCCAGCAGCGGCCCCGCCTCCGGGAACCAGATCGTGCACAGCCCGATCGACAGGATCGGGCCCACGATGAAGCAGACCTCGTCGACGACGGACTCGAAGGAGTAGGCGGTGTGCAGCAGCGCGGGCGACCCCCGGTGGATCATGGCCCAGCGCGCCCGCACCATGGCGCCCAGGCTCGGCGTCGTCCCCGCCAGCGCGACACACACGAAGAGCGTCCAGTCCGGGGCCCCGGCCCGTACGCACACCAGCAGCGCCGCCACCGCCAGCACTGTGACCGCGGTGGCCGGGCGCAGCACCCGGCGCTGGCCGTACCGGTCGACCAGGCGGGACACCTGGGGGCCCAGCGCCGCCGCGGCCAGCGCGAGGGTGGCCGCGAGCCCGCCCGCGATCCCGTAGCGGCCGGTGACCTGGGACATCATCGTCACGATGCCGATACCGAGCATGGACAGCGGCATCCGGCCGATGAAACCCGCCGCCGAGAAACCCCTGGTCCCGGGAGTGGAGAAGATCGCGCGATAGGGACTGGACACAGGCGCTCCACGGCTTCGTCGCCGACGTCTCAAGGGGCGGGAGTAAGGAATGTGACTGCCCCACACAGCTTACAAAGGGAGCGCAAGCGGTTTTCGCCGGTTCCCCTGCCGTCACCGCCGGGTGGCAGGATCGGAACATGTCCGATCACACCGAGGCCGGCGCCGCTCCGTACGACGCACTGCTCCTGCTGTCCTTCGGGGGCCCCGAGGGGCCCGACGACGTCGTCCCCTTCCTGGAGAACGTCACGCGCGGCCGTGGCATCCCCCGCGAGCGCCTGAAGGAGGTGGGGCAGCACTACTTCCTGTTCGGCGGGGTCAGTCCGATCAACGCGCAGAACCGCGAACTGCTGCAGGCGCTGCGCAAGGACTTCGCCGAGCACGGCCTCGACCTGCCGGTCTACTGGGGCAACCGCAACTGGGCGCCCTACCTGACCGACACCCTGCGCGAGCTGGCCGGGGACGGCCACCGCAGGGTGCTGGTCCTGGCCACCAGCGCGTACGCCTCGTACTCGGGCTGCCGGCAGTACCGCGAGAACCTCGCCGACTCCCTGGCCGCCCTGGAGGCCGAGGGCCGCGAGGTGCCCCGCGTGGACAAGCTGCGGCACTACTTCAACCACCCCGGCTTCGTCCGGCCCATGGTCGACGCGGTGCTGACCGCGCTCGCCGCGCTGCCCGAGGACGTCCGCGACGGGGCGCACCTGGCGTTCACCACCCACTCGATCCCCACCGCGGCCGCCGACACCTCCGGCCGGCCCGAGGACCACACGCGGGACGGAACCGGCGGCGCCTACGTCGCCGAGCACCTCGACACGGCCCGGGTGATCGCCGACGCGGTGCGCGAGGCCACCGGCACCGACCGCCCGTGGAAGCTCGTCTACCAGTCCCGCAGCGGCGCCCCGCACATCCCGTGGCTGGAGCCCGACATCTGCGACCACCTGGAGGAGCTGCACGCCTCCGGCGTCCCGGCCGCCGTCATGGTGCCGATCGGCTTCGTCTCCGACCACATGGAGGTCAGGTACGACCTCGACACCGAGGCGACCGCCAAGGCCGCGGAACTGGGCCTGCCCGTCGCCCGCGCCGCCACTGTGGGCGCCGACCCGCGGTTCGCGGCCGCCGTGCGCGAGCTGGTGCTGGAGCGCGCCGCCACCGAGCGGGGCCTGGCCCCCGAGCGCTGCGCGCTGGGCGCCCTCGGGCCCAGCCACGACGTGTGCCCGGTGGGCTGCTGCCCGGCGCGCAGCCCCCGGCCCGCAGCCGCCGGTGCCGAGTGACCGACCGACCCGAACGCACGAGGAGTGCCGTGATCGACCACCTCAAGGACGAACTCCTGGCCGTGGCCCTCGAGGCCGCCCGCAGGGCCGGTGAGCTGCTGCGCGACGGCCGCCCCGCCGACCTCGGCGTGGCCGCCACCAAGAGCAGCCCCATCGACGTCGTCACCGAGATGGACATCGCCGCGGAGAAGCTGATCGCCTCCTTCATCACCGAGCGCCGCCCCGACGACGGCCTCCTCGGCGAGGAGGGCGTCAGCGTCGCGGGCAGCAGCGGGGTCCGCTGGGTGATCGACCCGCTGGACGGCACCGTGAACTACCTGTACGGCCTGCCGTCGTGGGCCGTGAGCATCGCGGCCGAGCTGGAAGGCGAGACGCTCGTCGGGGTCGTCGAGGCCCCGATGCGCTCCGAGAGCTACCGCGCGGTGCTGGGGCGGGGCGCCTGGGTCAACGACCGGCAGGCGGCCGTCCGCCCGGCGCCGCCGCTCGACCAGGCGCTGGTCGGCACCGGCTTCGGTTACCTGAAGAAGCGCCGGGAGGGCCAGGCGAGGGTGCTGCGCGAGCTGGTGCCGCAGGTGCGGGACATCCGCCGTGGCGGATCCGCCGCGATCGACCTGTGCGACGTGGGCTGCGGCCGCCTCAACGCCTACTACGAGCGCGGCCTCAACCCGTGGGACTACGCGGCGGGCGCCCTGTTCGCCCGCGAGGCCGGCGCCCTGACCGGCGGCCGTCCGGGAGTGCCGGAGTCCACGGAGCTCACCGTCGCGGCCCCGCAGGGGCTCTTCGAGCCCCTGCAGCGGCAGCTCGACGAACTCGGCGCCTGGCACGACTGAGGCCCGCCACCGCCCCCTCCACGCGAAGGCCCGCCGCCCGGCACGAACCGGCGGCGGGCACGCGAACGCCCCGGCACCCGCAGGTGTCCGGGGCGCGGCGTTCGGCTGTGCCGCCCGGGGGATCTCAGGCGATCTTGGGCAGCACCTGGACGCCGTGCTCGGCGGCGAGGCGGCGCAGGTCGGCCAGTTCCGCCTCCTCGACCTCGGCCAGGAAGTCGTCCCCGTCCTCACGGGCGCGCAGAAGGTCGGATTCGGTGCTGTGTATGCGCTGCAGAATGCCAGTGGTGAATGCGTCCATCAGGTGGCGCCCCCTCGTCGTCGTGGGTTGACACAGGGATATTCGTCGGTGGTGCGATGTGCGGGGTCGTTCACAGGTCTTGTCGGGGGACCCCTCGGATCACACAGCGGCCACTGCCACGGGAGTTGCGGACGCCCTACGGGCGTGATCGGGGGTGTGCAGTCGTCCTCCCCAGGCCCGCCGGAGGGGAAACCTCCGGGACGCGAAGAATTCGGCGCCGAGTCCTCTTACCCCTGTTTTACGGCCGTCCGGTGCAGGATGGAGGGGCGTTCGGCCTGCGCGGGCGGGCCGTGCACGGCTCTTTGAGACACGGCTCTTCGAGAAGTGCCTAGGGAAGGAACAGCGCCTTGCGCGTACTGGTCGTCGAGGACGAGCAACTGCTCGCCGATGCGGTAGCCACCGGACTGCGCCGTGAGGCCATGGCCGTCGACGTCGTCTACGACGGCGGTGCGGCCCTGGAGCGGATCGGGGTCAACGACTACGACGTCGTGGTCCTCGACCGCGACCTGCCGGTCGTCCACGGGGACGACGTGTGCCGCAAGCTCGTGGAACTCGGTCTGCCGACCCGCGTGCTGATGCTGACCGCCGCCGGCGACGTCAGCGACCGCGTGGAGGGGCTGGAGCTGGGCGCCGACGACTACCTCCCCAAGCCCTTCGCCTTCACCGAGCTGACCGCCCGCGTACGGGCCCTCGGGCGCCGTACGACCGCGCCGCTGCCGCCCGTGCTGGAGCGCTCCGGGATCAAGCTGGACCCCAACCGCCGCGAGGTCACCCGGGAGGGCCGGCAGGTGCAGCTGGCGCCCAAGGAGTTCGCGGTGCTGGAGGTGCTGCTGCGCAGCGAGGGGGCCGTGGTCTCCGCGGAGCAGTTGCTGGAGAAGGCCTGGGACGAGAACACCGACCCCTTCACCAACGTCGTGCGGGTCACGGTGATGACCCTGCGCCGCAAGCTCGGCGAGCCCGCGGTGATCGTCACCGTCCCGGGCTCCGGATACCGGATCTGACCCGCCGTGCCCGCGCCCTCGTCGTCGCCGACGACCCCGCCAACATCGCAGGCCATCCCGCCCAGGCCCACCTGGGACCCGAAACCGGCCGCCCGGCCGATGCCGCTGCTGCGGCCCACGATCCGGATAAGGCTCACCCTGCTCTACGGCGGCATGTTCCTGATCGCCGGGGTGATACTGCTGTGGATCATCTACATGCTGGCCGCCCAGGCCATCCGCCAGGGCACCGAGGCGCAGTTCCACGTCGAGGCGGGCCGGCTGTCGCTCACCGGGCTGTGTCCGGAGCTGCCCACGGGCCCGACCAACCCGGACGCCTTCAACAAGGCCTACGTCCACTGCCTGGCCGTGCAGCGGGAGACCGCGCTGAACGTCCTGCTGAAGCGCTCCCTCTTCGCGCTCGTCGGCCTCGCGGTGCTCGCCTTCGCCTTCGGCTACCTGCTGGCCGGCCGGGTGCTGGCGCCGCTGGGCCGGATCACCCGCACCGCGCGCGGCGTGGTCAGCTCCGACCTGACCCAGCGGATCCACCTGACCGGCCCGGACGACGAGCTCAAGGAGCTCGCCGACACCTTCGACGACATGCTGGAGCGCCTGGAGCGGTCCTTCGACGCCCAGCGCCGTTTCGTCTCCAACGCCTCCCACGAGCTGAGAACGCCGCTGGCGATCACCCGCACGCTGCTGGAGGTCCAGCTCGCCGACCCCGACGCCTCACCGGACATGGAGCAGCTGGGCAAGAACCTGCTCGCCACCAACACGCGCAGCGAACAACTGGTGGAGGGTCTGCTGCTGCTCGCCCGCAGCGACAACGAGATCGTCGACCGCAAGCCGGTGGACCTCGCGGAGGCGGCCACCCAGGCGCTGGAGCAGACCCGCGCCGAGGCCGACGCCAAGGGCGTGGAGCTGCGCGCCGCGCTGGGCGAGGCCGTCGTGCAGGGCAACGGGGTGCTGCTGGAGCGCATCGCGCTGAACCTGGTGCAGAACGCGGTCCGGTACAACGTCGCGGAGGCGGGCCGGGTGGAGGTGACCACGGGCGTCGAAGCGGGCTCGGCGGTCCTGACGGTGGCCAACACGGGGCCCGTCGTCCCCGCGTACGAGATCGACAACCTGTTCGAGCCCTTCCGCCGGCTGGGCACCGAGCGCACCGGCAGTGACAAGGGCGTGGGCCTCGGGCTCTCGATCGCCAAGTCCGTCGCCCGGGCCCACGGAGGCACGATCTCCGCGGTCCCGCGCGAGGGAGGTGGCCTGGTCATGCGGGTTGTCATCCCCGTGTGACCCGTGACACGACACCCCCGGAGGCGTGTTCGCTTTGCGCTGAATTTTGCGGTCTGCGCGCCTCGGGGGCATGCTGTGAGCGATCACACATACGATTCCGGCCTCGGGTACTCTGCGTGATTGCGACCTCCGGGAAAAGACCGGAAAAATCCATGTTTCCGCAGGTCATGATCACGGGAAGTACACGTGGAGGCGCGAGCAAGGTGCGACAAGTGGGCCGTTTCCGGTCATCACCGGCAGCGGATGGGATCACCTCTTCGGGGGTGCGGTTGGGTGTCGATTGAGTAACGGCACTTGATGTAAGGCAAAATCTCCGCTTCGGGCCGGGCACAAGACCGGCCTCCCATGCGTTACGAGCGCTGGAGACACCGCAGACACCCAGAGGGGGAGAGCGATACATGGCTACTGATTACGACACCCCACGCAAGACCGACGATGACGTCAACGAGGACAGCATCGAGGAACTGAAGGCCAGGCGGAACGACAAGTCGACCTCCACGGTCGACGTGGACGAGTACGACCAGGCCGAGTCCCTCGAGCTGCCCGGAGCCGACCTCTCCAACGAGGAGCTGTCGGTCCGGGTGCTGCCCCGGCAGGCGGACGAGTTCACCTGCATGAGCTGCTTCCTCGTGCACCACCGCAGCCAGCTGGCCACGGAGAAGAACGGCAACCCGATCTGCCGCGACTGCGCGGCCTGACGGGCAGCCGGACCGTGGCGAGCGACGACGAGCGGGGCCATGAGGCCTCGCTCGCGGGCGCATCGGAGGGACCGGCGGGCGATCCCGTCCCGTTCCGTCCCCCCGGCCGTGCCGCACGGGCACGGGCACGCGCCAAGGCGGCGCTGAACACCTTCGTCGACGGGCTCGTCGAGACGGCCCCGAGGGTCCCCGTGCGGGACCTGGAGACGCTTCGCCGGCAGTTCCCCGGGCTCGGGCCCGAGGAGCTGGCCGACAAGCTGGTGAACGCCGCCACGGTGGGCACCGCGACGGTCGGCGCCGGCATCGGCGCCGCCGCCATGCTGCCGACCCCGCCGGCCATGCCGGCGGAGCTGGCCTCCGAGACGCTCGGGGTCGCCCTGGTCGAGTACAAGCTCATCGCCGAGCTGCACGAGGTCTACGGGCTGCGCGCCCCGGGCACGCTGCGGCAGCGGTCGATGATGTACCTGGCCGAGTGGACCGAGCGGCGCGGCATCGACTTCTCCAAGCCGTCCACACTGAACATCGCCCTCGGCGGCAGGATGAAGCGGGAGCTGCGCCAGCAGCTGCTGAAGCGCACCATGCGCAACCTGCCGACGCTGACCCCGTTCATGGTCGGCGCGGCCGTCGGTGCCGTGATGAACCGGCGCGACACCAAGAAGCTCGCGGAACAGATCCGCAAGGACCTGCGCCTGCGCCAGGTGCCCTGGGGCCTGCTGTCCGCGGAGGAGGAACCCCCGCCCGCCCTCGGGCCCGGCGAGCCGCCCGCACTCGGGCCCGGCGGCTGAGCCGCCAGGCCCCGGGCGCCCCGTGCCGGAGCGCGGGGGCGATCAGGCGCGCACGTCCCGCAGGGCCGCGGCCAGGCGCTCGGGGGAGCGGGTCGACAGGTACAGGTACGGCGTCGGGTCGTCCGGGTCGCTGACCTCGACCTTCAGCGCCGTCGGCACGTAGGCGCGCAGCAGCATGAAGGCCCGCGGATCGGCCTTGTGCGACCGCCAGGCCAGCGCCTCGTCCCGGTCCAGCACGGTGGCCTCGCCGAGCGCCGTCACCGGGATCTTCGCGTCCCCGGCCACCAGCGAGCCGGCGACCACCCGCAGCCGCGGGGAGCCGTACGCGCTGACCAGGGCCGCTCCGACGGCCGTGCCGCCGACGAGCCCGCCGAGCAGCGCCAGGGGCCCGAGGGGCAGCAGGATCAGCGCCAGCGAGACGCCCGCGCCGACGGCGAGGCCCCACCACGAACGCGGCGCGGTCAGCCGCTCCTCATAGCTCATGACGGTCATGACACCCAGCTTGTCATGCCGTCCCGTCAGCGGCCGCCCCGGGACCGCAGCCTCGTGAGCGCGTGCGCGGCGCGCGGGGGACGCCGCAGCCCCGTGGCGACCTGCTTGGCCCAGTCGGTCGCGGCCGTCGGCAGGGCGGCGTCCAGGACCGCGGAGGACCGGGCGTCGTTGCCCACCAGGTAGCGGGGGAGCGGACGCGGCGCCGAGAGCGCCTTCAGGACGGTGCGCGCCACCGGACGCGGCGAGGGCAGCTCCCGCTTGATCATCTCCTCCGCGGCCTCGTACTGGTGCCGGTAGGCCGAGTTGCGGCGCTGCGGCAGCCGGCTCGCGCCGCGCTGCCAGATGTCCGTGCCGTACGGGCCGGGCTCCACCAGCACGACCTTGACCCCGAACGGGGCCGCCTCCATCCGCAGCGCGTCCGTCATCGCCTCCAGGCCCTGCTTGCTGGCGCAGTACCAGCCGAGCAGCGGCATCGAGACCCGCCCGGAGATCGACGAGATGTTGACGATCCGCCCCGCCCGCCGGGCCCGCATCGTGGGCAGCACCAGTCGGGCGATGCGCGCCGGGGCCACCAGGTTGGTCTCCAGCTGCTGCCGCACCTGCTCGTCGTCCACGTCCTCGATCGCACCGGGCTGGGCGATCCCCGCGTTGTTCACCACCGCCCAGGGGCCGCCGTCCGTCATCGTGGCGATCTCGGTGAACGCCCGGACGGAGGACGTCGCGTCCGTGACGTCCAGCAGCACGGTGCGCACCGGCGCGCCGGTGCGCCCGACCGCCTCCCGCAACGCCTCCGCCTTCTCCTCGCTGCGTACCGTCCCGATGACGTCGAAGCCGGCGTGGGCCAGTTCGAGGGTGGTGGCGAGGCCGATCCCGCACCCGGCTCCTGTGACGACGACGGACCTGGGGGTCATGTGGTGCTCCAAGGGAGGGTGCTCCGGTGATGGGCGGGCCGCGGGGCCGGAAGGACAACGGCCGGGCGGCGGGAAACGATCCCGCAGGAGGGTAGGGTCTCCCGCGTGAGTGGAGCTACGACCGACGCCGGCCCGGACCGTCCGGGCCTGACACCGCCGCGCGACGCCGTCGCGCCGGAGCGGCACCCCGACGCCCCCGCCCCCGGTGAGCCGCTGGGCGCGCACTACGACCACTGCTTCGGCTGTGGCGGGGCGCAGCCGCACGGCCTGCACCTGGAGGCCAGGGCCGGGGAGGGCGTCAGCGTGACCGCCGAGTTCACCGTCCAGGCCGCCCACCAGGGCGCCCCGGGCCTGGCGCACGGTGGTGTGCTGGCCACGGCCCTCGACGAGACGCTCGGCTCACTCGCCTGGCTGCTGCGCACCATCGCCGTGACCGGCCGCCTGGAGACCGACTTCGTGCAGCCCGTGCCGGTCGGCGCCACCCTCCACCTGGAGGCCCGCTGCACCGCCGTGGCCGGGCGCAAGATCTACTCCACCGCGATCGGCCGGATCGGCGGCCCGGACGGCCCCGTCGCGGTCCGTGCGGACGCGCTGTTCATCGAGGTCAAGCTGGAGCACTTCACCGACAACGGCCGCCCCGAGGAGATCCGCGCCGCGATGGCGGACCCCGACCAGGTCAAGGTCGCGCGCGCCTTCGAGGTGAACCCTTGACCGGCGGTCCTCGCCCCCCGGTCGACGTCCTCATCCACCGTTTGCACGAGGGCGTCCCGATTCCTTCGTACGGGCACCCGGGCGACGCCGGGGCCGACCTCGTCACCACCGAGGCGGCCGAACTGGCCCCCGGCGAGCGCGCCGTACTGCCCACGGGGGTGTCGATCGCGCTGCCGGACGGCTACGCCGCCTTCGTGCACCCCCGCTCGGGCCTCGCCGCGAGGTGCGGAGTGGCCCTCGTGAATGCCCCGGGAACGGTTGATGCCGGGTACCGTGGGGAGATCAAGGTGATCGTGGTCAACCTGGACCCGCGCGAGAGCGTACGGTTCGCAGAAGGGGACCGGATCGCCCAACTGGTCGTCCAGCAGGTCGAGCGGGTCCGCTTCCACGAGGTGGCGGAGCTGCCCGGCTCCGCACGGGCGGCGGGGGGCTTCGGCTCCACGGGGGGTCATGCCGCGGTGGATGGCTCGCCGGTCGGTCCGTCCGGCAATGGATACGCATCGGTCATCGCTGACCGGGAAGGACAGTGACGTGTTCCGTCGTCGTCGCAAGGAGCGCGGAGACGCCCTCGACGAGCTCGAGGCCGAGAGCCCTGACGAGCTGGCCGAAGACGCCGAGGAGTCGGACGACTCCATGGAGTCCCGTCGGTACAACCTTCCGCCCGCCCCCAGGCCGGACGGTCCGTGGGACGTGAGCGAGGTCAGGGACCCGGCCGAGGGCCGGGTCGACCTGGGCGGCCTCTTCGTGCCCGGTGTCCAGGGCATGGAACTGCGCGTCGAGGTGGCCGGGGAGTCCATCGTCGCCGCGACCGTGGTGCTGCGCGAGAGCGCCGTCCAGTTGCAGGGCTTCGCCGCCCCGAAGTCGGAGGGCATCTGGGGCGAGGTCCGCGACGAGATCGCGTCCGGCATCACCAAGCAGGGCGGCATCGTCGACGAGGTCGAGGGCCCGCTGGGCTGGGAGCTGCGCGCGCAGGTCCCGGTGCAGCTGCCCAACGGCGCCAACGGCGTGCAGGTCGTGCGCTTCGTCGGCTGTGACGGCCCGCGCTGGTTCCTGCGGGGCGTCATCTCCGGGCAGGGCGCCGTCCAGCCCGAGACCGCCGGCCTGCTGGAGCAGATCTTCCGCGACACCGTGGTCGTCCGCGGGGAGTCGCCGATGGCACCGCGCGACCCGATCGTGCTGAAGCTGCCCAACGACGCCCAGATGGTGCCCGAGGGCATCGCCCAGGAAGAGGGCGGCCGCTTCTCGGACGGCATCGACCCCATGCGCCGCGGACCGGAGATCACCGAGGTGCACTGAGCCCAGGGGGCCCAGCGCCCCGGCCACGCCCGACGCCCGTGGGCCGACCTGTGAGAACAGGTCGGCCCACGGGCGTTTTCGCAGGTCAACAGGGGTGAACGTCAAAGGCCCGTCAAGGCGCCGCAAGGGCCCGTATGGAAGCCGTCAACGGTGTCCGCGCACGGCGGGAACGGAGGTTTCCTGGGCTTGGTCGACGTTCCGTCAAGAGCTGGGAGCACACGATGGACGACCTGGCCTTCCTGCTCGTCACACTCGCGGTCTTCGCGCTGATCGCGCTCATCGCCAAGGGGGTGGCGAAGCTGTGAGCGCCGAGAACATCACCGGTCTCGTCGTCGCCGCCGGCCTGCTGGTCTACCTGATCGTGGCGCTCGTGCGGCCCGAGAGGTTCTGAGGTACGGCCATGGGCCCCGTCACCGCCGACGTGCTCCAGGTCACCGCCCTCGTCGTGGCCCTGGCCCTGGTGTACCGACCCCTCGGCGACTACATGGCCGCCGTCTACGCCTCCGACCGGCACCTGCGCGTCGAGCGCCTGGTCTACCGCTGCCTCGGCGCCGACCCCGACGCCGAGATGCGCTGGCCGTCCTACCTCAGGGCGGTGCTGGCCTTCTCCGTCGTGGGCGTGCTGTTCCTCTACCTGCTGCTGCGGGTGCAGAACCACCTCCCGCTGTCCCTGGGCTTCGCGGCCATCACCCCCGACCAGGCGTTCAACACCGCGGCCTCGTTCGTGACCAACACGAACTGGCAGTCGTACATGGGCGAGAACGCCATGGGCCACGTCGCCCAGACCGCGGGCCTCGCCGTGCAGAACTTCGTCTCGGCGGCGGTCGGCATGGCCGTGGCCGTGGCGCTCGTCCGCGGCTTCGTCCGGTCCCGTACCGGTGAGCTGGGCAACTTCTGGACCGACATGGTCCGCGGCACCGTCCGCATCCTGCTGCCCATGGCGTTCGTCGCCGCGATCGTGCTGGTGGGCTTCGGGGCGATCCAGAACTTCGCCGGCTGGCACGAGATCACCACCCTCGCCGGCGGGCACCAGACGCTGACCGGCGGCGCGGTGGCCTCCCAGGAGGCCATCAAGGAACTCGGCACCAACGGCGGCGGCTTCTACAACGCCAACTCCGCGCACCCCTTCGAGAACCCGGACGCGTTCACCAACCTCTTCGAGATCTTCCTGATCCTGGTGATCCCGTTCTCGCTGACCCGCACCTTCGGGAAGATGGCCGGCAACCTGAAGCAGGGCTACACGCTCCTGGCCGCGATGGGGCTGATCTGGGTCGGCTTCGTGACGCTGATGACCTGGGTCGAGACGGCGCACCCCGGTTCGGCGAACCAGATCGCGGGTGCCGCGCTGGAGGGCAAGGAGCAGCGCTTCGGCGTGGGTGCGTCGTCGCTGTTCGCGGTGAGCACCACCTTGACCTCGACCGGCGCGGTGGACTCCTTCCACTCGTCCTTCACCGGTCTCGGCGGAGGCATCGCCCTGCTCGGGATGATGCTGGGTGAGATCGCCCCGGGCGGCGTCGGCTCCGGCCTCTACGGCATCCTGATCATGGCGATCATCGCGGTGTTCATCGCGGGCCTGATGGTCGGCCGCACCCCGGAGTACCTGGGCAAGAAGATCGGCACCCGCGAGATCAAGCTCGCCGCCCTGTACATCCTGGTCACCCCGGCCGTCGTGCTGGTCTTCACGGCCCTGGCGATGGCCCTGCCGACCCCGCCGCACTCCATCCTCAACAGCGGGCCGCACGGCTTCTCCGAGGTGCTGTACGCCTACACCTCCGCCGGCAACAACAACGGCTCCGCCTTCGCGGGCCTGAGCGCCAACACGCGGTGGTACAACACCACGCTCGGCCTCGCGATGCTCCTCGGCCGCTTCGTGCCGATGGTCTTCGTCCTGGCCCTCGCCGGCTCGCTCGCCCGCCAGCAGCCGGTGCCCGCCACCGCCGGCACCCTGCGCACCGAGAAACCGCTCTTCGCGAGCCTGCTCGTCGGCGCGATCCTGATCATCACGGGCCTGACGTACTTCCCCGCGCTCGCCCTCGGCCCGCTCGCGGAGGGCCTGTCATGAGGCGTACGACCACCCCTGCCGCCCGTCCCGTGGAGGAAACCATGTCCACCGGCACGCCCGTGCGGGCGCCCGGGGGAGGACCGGCACCGCACGCCCCGGACGCGAGCCCCCGCGCCCGTGTCTCGGGCGGCCTCTTCGACCCGGCGCAACTGCTGCGGTCCCTCCCGGACGCACTGCGCAAGCTCGACCCCCGGGTGATGGTCAAGTCGCCCGTCATGTTCGTCGTCCTGATCGGCTCGGTGCTCACCACCGTGCTGGCGGCGCTCTCCCCGGCCGACTGGTTCGGCTGGGCGATCACCGCGTGGCTCTGGCTCACCGTGGTCTTCGCCAACCTGGCGGAGGCCGTCGCCGAGGGCCGCGGCAAGGCGCAGGCCGACACCCTGCGCCGGGCCAAGACCGACACCGTGGCCCGCCGGCTCACGGACGGCGCCGAGGAGCACGTGCCCGGCACCGCGCTGCGCGTCGGCGACCGCGTGGTCTGCGAGGCGGGCGACGTCATCCCCGGTGACGGCGACGTCGTCGAGGGGGTCGCCTCGGTCGACGAGTCGGCGATCACGGGTGAGTCGGCGCCGGTCATCCGGGAGTCCGGCGGTGACCGCAGCGCGGTGACGGGCGGCACCAAGGTGCTGTCGGACCGGATCGTCGTGCGCATCACGACCAGGCCCGGTGAGACCTTCATCGACCGGATGATCGCGCTGGTGGAGGGCGCGGCCCGGCAGAAGACGCCCAACGAGATCGCGCTGAACATCCTGCTGGCCTCGCTGACCATCGTCTTCCTGCTCGCCGTCGTCACCCTGCAGCCCTTCGCGGTCTACGCGGGCGCCCGGCAGTCGCTGATCGTCCTCGTGGCGCTGCTGGTCTGCCTCATCCCGACGACGATCGGCGCCCTGCTGTCGGCGATCGGCATCGCGGGCATGGACCGCCTGGTGCAGCGCAACGTGCTCGCCATGTCCGGCCGCGCCGTCGAGGCCGCCGGAGACGTGTCCACGCTGCTGCTCGACAAGACCGGCACCATTACCCTCGGCAACCGCCGGGCCGCGGAGTTCGTGCCGGTCGGCGGGACCGGTGAGGCGGAGCTGGCCGACGCCGCGCAGCTGTCGTCGCTGGCCGACGAGACGCCCGAGGGCCGTTCCGTCGTCGTCCTGGCCAAGGAGAAGTACGGGCTGCGCGAGCGTCGCGAAGGCGAGCTGGGCAACGCCGAGTTCGTGCCCTTCACGGCGCAGACCCGCATGTCCGGCGTCGACGCCGACGGCCGCCAGGTCCGCAAGGGCGCGGCCGGCGCGATCGCCGCCTGGGTCACCGGTCACGGCGGCACCGTCGTCCCCGACGCACAGCACGCCGTCGACACGATCGCCGCGGCCGGCGGCACCCCGCTGCTCGTCGCGGTCAAGGACGCGCATGGCGCCCGGGTGCTCGGCGTGATCCACCTCAAGGACGTCGTCAAGGAGGGCATGCGGGAGCGGTTCGACGAGCTGCGGCGGATGGGCATCCGCACGGTCATGATCACGGGTGACAACCCGCTGACGGCCGAGGCGATCGCCGACGAGGCGGGGGTCGACGACTTCCTGGCGGAGGCGACGCCCGAGGACAAGATGGCGCTGATCAAGCGGGAGCAGGCGGGCGGCAAGCTCGTCGCGATGACCGGTGACGGCACCAACGACGCCCCGGCGCTGGCCCAGGCCGACGTGGGCGTGGCCATGAACACCGGCACCTCGGCCGCCAAGGAGGCCGGGAACATGGTCGACCTGGACTCCGACCCCACCAAGCTGATCGAGATCGTGGAGATCGGCAAGCAGCTGCTGATCACCCGCGGCGCGCTGACCACCTTCTCCATCGCCAACGACGTCGCGAAGTACTTCGCGATCATCCCCGCGATGTTCGCGGTCGTGTACCCGGGCCTGGACAGGCTCAACATCATGCAGCTGTCCTCGCCGCAGTCGGCGATCCTCTCCGCGGTCGTCTTCAACGCGCTGATCATCGTCGCCCTGGTGCCGCTCGCCTTGCGCGGCGTGCGCTACCGGCCGACCGGCGCGGGCCGGATGCTCCGCCGCAACCTCGGGATCTACGGACTCGGCGGCCTGGTCGCCCCGTTCCTCGGCATCAAGCTGATCGACATGCTCATCTCCCTGATCCCCGGCATCCACTGACGCGAGGCGTGCACAACCATGAACACTCCCGTACGCAACTCGGCCCGGCTGCTCTGGAGCGCCCTGCGCGCGCTGCTGGTGCTGACCGTCGTCCTCGGCGTCGCCTACCCGCTCGCGGTGTGGGGGGTGGCCCAGACGGCCTTCCACGACCAGGCCAACGGGTCGGAGGTGAAGGTCGGCGGCAAGGTCGTCGGCTCCGCGCTGATCGGCCAGAACTTCACCACCGGCAAGGACTTCGCACCCGACCCCAAGTGGTTCCAGCCGCGTCCCTCGGCCGCGGACGCGGGCGCGGGCGCGGGGCCGTACGACCCGACGTACACCGGGGCCTCCAACCTCGCGGTCACCGGCAAGCCCCTCACCGACCTGGTGAAGGAGCGCAAGAAGGAGGTCGCCGCCTTCAACGACGTCCCGCAGTCGGCGGTCCCCGCGGACGCGGTCACGGCCTCCGGCTCCGGCCTGGACCCGGACATCTCCCCGGCGTACGCGGACATCCAGACCGCACGCGTCGCCAAGGCCAACGGGCTGAGCACCGCCCGCGTCGCCCGGCTGGTGGCGGAGCACACGGACGGGCGCCAGTTCGGCATCCTCGGCGCGCCGACCGTCAACGTCCTGGAGCTCAACATCGCCCTGAAGCAGCTGGCCGGCTGACCCGCCGCCGCCCCGCCCCCATCCGGCACCACGCTTGCCGGACGGGGGTTCAGCGCGCCCGGGGGTCCCTGGCGCGCCCGCCCGCGGGGACCGGCAGCTGCCGCTGACGGTGGGGGTCGCGGCCTTCGGCGCCCTGCTGCTCGGGCTGTCCGCGCTGAGCGTCGTGGACCTGTCCGCCCTGGTGGCCCTGCCCACCGCGTTGTTCCTGCTGGTGTACCTCGCCTGCACCGGCGCCGCGACCCTGGCCCTGCGCGGCCTGCCGCGCGCGGCCGCGGCCTCCGCCGTCGTGGTGGCCCTTCTCGTCGCCGCGGGGCCCGTCACGGTCGTGGCCCCGACGGTCGCGGTCGCGGCGGTCGCCTGCCCGGCACCGGGACGGCGACCGCTCGCGGATTCCGGCCGCGGGTGATCCCGGGGCCCGTCCCGGTCCGGCCGCGGCCCGGTGCGGCGTCAGGAACGCGCCAAGTACGGGGCGTCGGCCGTCAGGAGGCCGCCAACGCGGGCGGAACCCCGCCCCCGCCGGGGAGAGAGTGAGAACACGGAGGGAGGCCGGCGGAGGCCGCTCGACGGTGCGGAGGGGGTCTGTGGAATGGCACACACCGTCACCGCTCAGGAGCGGCGGCAGGTGCCACCCGGTCCGGAACCCGACGGCGGTGGGGATTCCGGGTCAGGGAGACGGCACCGTCTTCCGCCTCGGCCTCCCGTCCGTGGGGGAGCGCCGGGCCGGCCGCGTCGCACGTTGACGGCGTCGCTGCGCGGCCGCCCCGGCAGCGCGCCCGCCCGGCTGCGTCTGCTGCGGGCGGCGGCGTTCACCGCGTGCGCGGCCCTGGCGGTGGCTCTCCTCGCGGGCGGCGTGTGGGCGGAGACCTCCTGGTCGGCGATCCGTACCCACTCCGCGCCACAGGTCACCAGTGCCGCGGGCCTGTACTTCGCGCTCAACGACATGGACGCCCCCGCCCGCGCCCTCGCCCGTGCCGTGGACGCCTACCGCGCCGATCCCGCGGACCTGCGCTTCACCGGCTTCCTCGGCGACGGGTTCCGCAACATCACCTTCCCCGGGGAGCGCACCGCCGCCGAGCGCGCACTCGCCCGCTACCAGGTGTACGAACGGGACGACCGCAAGATCCGGGCCCTCGCCGAGGCCGGCGGGCTCCCCGCAGCCGTCGCTTACTGCACCGGCTACGCCCCGGGGGAGTCGAACCACGACTTCGCGGCGTTCGACGGGGCGCTCGGCAAGGTCGTCGCCATCAACCTCGCCGCGTACGAGAAGGCCGCCTCCGATGGCGCGGACCGGGCGCTGCCGCTTCCCCTGGGCCTTGCCGGGGCCCTGGTAGCCGCCGCCGGGCTGGTCGTCCTCGGCCTGCGGCCGCGGCTCGCGGAGTTCCGATGACGCGCCGCGGCGGCACCGCCCGGAGACGTCAAGGACGCGTCAACGTGCACCGCACAGGGGCATCGCGCCCTATTTGTCCACTGCTGGGACCATAGGATTCTTAGTGTCGGACGCGCCCGGAAGGGGCACGCCACGAGGCGGAACGTGGAGCCATGGCACGCGGGACTTTGCGGATATACCTGGGGGCGGCCCCGGGAGTGGGCAAGACCTACGCGATGCTCTCCGAGGCCCACCGGCGCATGGAGCGGGGCACCGACGTCGTCGTCGCCTTCGTCGAGCACCACGACCGCGCCCGGACCGAGGTCATGCTGCACGGCCTGGAGGTCGTGCGGCGCAAGGAGATCGGGTACCGGGACACCGTCTTCACCGAGATGGACGTCGACGAGGTGCTCGCGCGCCGCCCCGAGGTCGCCCTCGTCGACGAGATGGCGCACACCAACATCCCCGGCAGCCGCAACGAGAAGCGCTGGCAGGACATCGAGGAACTGCTCCAGGCCGGCATCAACGTCATATCGACGGTGAACATCCAGCACCTGGAGTCGCTCGGCGACGTCGTCGAGTCGATCACCGGTGTGCGCCAGCGCGAGACCGTGCCCGACGAGGTCGTCCGGCGGGCCGACCAGATCGAGCTGGTCGACATGTCGCCGCAGGCGCTGCGGCGGCGCATGGCGCACGGCAACATCTATGCCTCGGACAAGGTCGACGCGGCCCTGTCCAACTACTTCCGGCCCGGCAACCTCACCGCGCTGCGCGAGCTGGCCCTGCTGTGGGTGGCCGACCGGGCCGACGAGTACCTGCGGCAGTACCGCACCGACCACCGGATCTCCGCCACCTGGCAGGCCCGCGAGCGCATCGTGGTCGGCCTCACCGGCGGCCCCGAGGGGCGGACGCTGATACGGCGTGCCGCGCGGATGGCCGCCAAGGGCGCGGGCGGGGAGATCCTCGCCGTCCACATCGCGCGCAGCGACGGCCTGACGGCCGGCTCGCCCAAGGAGCTCGCCGTCCAGCGCACCCTCGTCGAGGACCTCGGGGGCTCCTTCCACCACGTCGTCGGCGACGACGTCCCCGGCGCGCTGCTGGACTTCGCCCGCGGTGTCAACGCCACCCAGGTCGTGCTCGGCACCAGCCGCCGCCCCGCGTGGCAGTACGTCTTCGGGCCCGGCGTCGGCGCGACCGTGGCCCGGGAGTCCGGCCCCGACCTCGACGTGCACATCGTCACCCACGAGCACGCCGCCAAGGGCCGCGGGCTGCCCGTGGCGCGCGGCGCCCAGCTCGGCCGCTCCCGGGTGATCGTCGGCTGGCTGACCGGGGTGCTCGGCCCCGCGCTGCTCTGCCTGGTCCTCACCCAGCTGCACCCCGCCCTGGGCATCGCCACCGACATGCTGCTGTTCATGACCCTGACGGTCGCGGCGGCCCTCATCGGCGGCCTCTACCCGGCACTGGTCTCGGCGGTCGGCGGCTCGCTGCTGCTCAACTACTTCTTCGCCCCGCCCCTGCACACCTTCACCATCGCCCAGCCCGAGAACCTGATCGCCATCGTGATCTTCGTGGTGGTCGGCGTCGCGGTGGCCTCCGTGGTGGACCTGGCCGCACGCCGCACCCACCAGGCCGCCAGACTCCAGTCCGAGGCCGAGATCCTGTCGTACCTGGCCGGCAGCGTGCTGCGCGGCGAGCACTCCCTCGACGCCCTGCTGGAGCGGGTCCGGGAGACCTTCGGCATGGAGGCCGTGTCCCTGCTGGAACGGGCCAGCGAGCACGACGCGTGGACCTGCGCCGCCGGCGTCGGCAACCGGCAGTGCCTGCGCCCGGAGGACGCGGACGTGGAGGTGCCGGTCAGCGACAACCTCTCCCTCGCCCTCGTCGGCCGGGTGCTGCCCGCCTCCGACCGCCGGGTGCTGTCCGCCTTCGCGGCGCAGGCCGCCGGCGTCCTGGACCGGCAGCGGCTGGAGGACGAGGCCGCCAGGGCCCACAAACTCGCCGAGGGCAACCGCATCCGCACCGCGCTGCTCGCCGCCGTCTCGCACGACCTGCGCACCCCCCTCGCCGCCATCAAGGCGGCCGTCAGCTCGCTGCGCTCCGACGACGTCGCCTGGTCCGAGGAGGACGAGGCCGAGTTGCTGGAGGCCATCGAGGAGGGCGCGGACCGGCTCGACAACCTGGTCGGCAACCTCCTCGACATGTCGCGCCTGCAGACCGGCACCGTCACCCCGCTGATCCGCGAGGTGGACCTCGACGAGGTCGTCCCCAAGGCCCTGCGCGGCGTCCCGGACGGCAGCGTCGCGCTGGACGTCCCGGAGACCCTCCCGATGGTCTCCGTCGACCCCGGGCTCCTGGAGCGCAGCGTCGCCAACATCGTCGAGAACGCCGTCAAGTACAGCCCGGCCGGCACCCAGGTGCTGGTCGCCGCGAGCGCGCTGGGCGCCCACGTCGACCTGCGCGTCGTCGACCGCGGCCCCGGTGTCCCCGACGCCGCCAAGGAACGGATCTTCGAGCCGTTCCAGCGGTACGGCGACGCCCCCCGCGGCAACGGGGTGGGCCTCGGCCTCGCGGTGGCCCGCGGCTTCGCCGACGCCATGGGCGCCACCCTGCAGCCCGAGGACACCCCGGGAGGCGGTCTGACGATGGTGCTCACCCTCCCGGCCGCGCCCGGCAGCGCTCCCGCCGCCCCGGACCTCCCGGCCGAGGCGACGACCCGACCGTCCCGCACCGCACCACCCGCTCCACCCCCCTCACCGTGAAGGAAAGGCAGGCTCCATGAACCGGGTGCTCGTGGTCGACGACGAGCCGCAGATCGTGCGCGCTCTCGTGATCAACCTGCGGGCCCGTAAGTACGAGGTCGACGCCGCCCACGACGGCGCGACCGCGCTGCAGCTCGCCGCCGCCCGTCACCCCGACGTCATCGTGCTCGACCTGGGCCTGCCCGACATGGACGGCGTCGAGGTGATCCGCGGGCTGCGCGGCTGGACCCGGGTGCCGATCATCGTGCTCTCCGCCCGCCAGGCCTCCGACGAGAAGGTCGAGGCCCTCGACGCGGGCGCCGACGACTACGTCACCAAGCCCTTCGGCATGGACGAACTGCTGGCCCGGCTGCGCGCCGCCGTCCGCCGCGCCACGCCCGGCGGCCCCGAGGACGGCGCCGCGACCGTGGAGACCGAGTCCTTCACCGTCGACCTCGCCGCCAAGAAGGTCAACCGCGACGGCGCCGACGTCCGGCTCACCCCCACCGAGTGGCACCTGCTGGAGGTCCTGGTCCGCAACACCGGCCGCCTGGTCAGCCAGAAGCAGCTGCTCCAGGAGGTCTGGGGCCCGTCCTACGGCACCGAGAGCAACTACCTGCGGGTCTACATGGCCCAGTTGCGGCGCAAGCTCGAGGCCGACCCCGCGCACCCGCGGCACTTCATCACCGAGCCCGGCATGGGGTACCGCTTCGAGAAGTGATCGGTGATCCGTTCACCCGGGCCCGGTACCCTTCCAGGTATGAGTGGTACCACCCGTTCGGACCGGCCGGCCGGCCGCTTCCGCAGGATGCTCGACCGACTGTCCAGTTCCCAGGAGGAACTGCACTCCGACGAGCTGCGGCAGGACACCGCGGACGTCGGGTGCACCCGGATCTGCGACTGCTCCGACCGCGACATAGTGACCGTCACCGGTACACTACGCGCTGTCACCCTGCGGCCGCGGGCCGGAGTGCCCGCCCTGGAGGCCGAGTTGTTCGACGGTTCCGCACCGCTGGACGTGGTGTGGCTCGGCCGGCGCAGCATCGTCGGCATCGAGCCGGGCCGCAGGATCATCGCGTCGGGGCGGATCTCCATGAACCGCGGCCGTCCGGTGCTGTTCAATCCCAAGTACGAGTTGCGTCCGGTCGGACAGGAGTAGCCGGTGGCGTCGATCGACAAGCGGACCGGGGCACAGCCCACGACCGGAGCCGGACAAGGGCCGGAGCACGACGCGGCCGCCTCCAAGGCGGCCGCCGACCACGCGCTCCTGGAGGCCTTCGGCGGCGTCTGGGGCATGATCGACACGACGGTGCCCGGCCTCGTCTTCGTCCTGATCTACACGATCAACCGGGACATCCACACCTCGGCGATCGCCGCACTGGGCCTCTCCCTGGTGCTGGCGCTGGCCCGCCTGGTGCGCCGGCAGACCCTCAAGCACGCCTTCAGCGGCGTCTTCGGCGTCGCCTTCGGCGCGGTGTTCGCGATGATGTCCGGCGACGCGAAGAACTTCTACCTGCCGGGCATGCTCTACACCCTCGGGCTCGCGGTCGCCTACGTGGTCTCCGCCCTGGCGAAGTACCCGCTGATCGGACTGCTGCTGGGCCCGATCCTCAAGGAGAACCTGTCCTGGCGGACCCGGAACCCGGGCCGGCTCGTCGCGTACACCAAGGCCACCTGGGCCTGGGGCATCATCCTGCTCGTCAAGTCGGCGATCCTCTTCCCGCTCTACTTCTGGGGGAACGCCACCCAGCTCGGCTGGGTCAAGGTCGCCCTCGGCATCCCGCCGTTCCTGCTCTGCGTCTACCTGACCTGGATCTTCCTGGCGAAGGCGCCGCCGCCGATCGACGTGATCGCGGAGATGGAGGAGGCCGAGCGGGCCGAGAAGGCCGAGCACGCCGCCAAGGAGGCCGCCGGCAACTGACCCCGGCGCCCCGCGCCGGCGGCGAACGCACGAGGGGCGGCCGGAACCCACGGGTTCCGGCCGCCCCCTCGTCGTACGTCCCGCTACGCCCCGGTCTCGCCGCTGCGCACCGAGAGCAGGTCCTCCAGCTGCTCCTCGCGGTGCGGGGCCGCGACGAACAGCAGCTCGTCGCCCGCCTCCAGCGCGTCGTCCTTGGACGGGGTGAGCACACGGTGGCCACGGATGATCGTGACCAGCGAGGTGTCCTCCGGCCAGGAGACCTCCCCGACCCGGGTGCCCACCAGCGCGGCCTCCTCGGGGAGGGTCAGCTCGACCAGGTTGGCGTCGCCCTGGCTGAAGCGCATCAGCCGGACGAGGTCGCCGACGCTCACCGCCTCCTCCACCAGGGCCGACATCAGACGCGGGGTGGAGACGGCCACGTCCACGCCCCAGGCCTCGTTGAACAGCCACTCGTTCTTGGGGTTGTTCACCCGGGCGACGACGCGCGGGACGCCGTACTCCGTCTTGGCCAGCAGTGACACGACCAGGTTGACCTTGTCGTCACCGGTCGCCGCGATCACCACGTTGCAGCGCTGCAGTGCCGCCTCGTCCAGCGAGGTGATCTCGCAGGCGTCGGCCAGCAGCCACTCCGCCTGGGGGACCCGCTCCACCGAGATGGAGGTCGGGTTCTTGTCGATCAGCAGGACCTCGTGGCCGTTCTCCAGCAGCTCGCCCGCGATCGAGCGGCCGACCGCCCCGGCCCCGGCAATGGCGACCCTCACAGCGCTACCTCGTTCTTCCCCGGGGCTGCCGCCCGGGAGGGGCCCCCATCTCCGCCCGCGCGGCGAAGTCGCGCGTCGTCCGTCGTGTGCGGCCCGTCGGCCGTGCGTGCGCCGCTCACCGGTGGGCCTCCTCGGGCCCCTTGGCGAACGCGGCCTCGACCTGCTCGACCTCGCCCGTGCGCATCATCACGTGCACCAGGTCGCCTTCCTGCAGGACGGTCTCCGAGGTGGGGAGCATCGCCTCGCCCAGCCGGGTGAGGAACGCCACGCGCACGCCGGTCTCCTCCTGGAGCCTGCTGATCTTGTGCCCCACCCACGCGGTGTCCGTGTGCACCTCGGCGAGCTGCACACCCCCGCTCGGGTCGCGCCACAGCGGCTCCGCGCCGGACGGCAGCAGACGGCGCAGCATCTGGTCGGCCGTCCACCGGACGGTGGCGACGGTGGGGATGCCCAGACGCTGGTAGACCTCGGCACGCCGGGGGTCGTAGATGCGGGCGGCGACGTTCTCGATCCCGAACATCTCCCGGGCCACCCGGGCCGCGATGATGTTGGAATTGTCACCACTGCTGACGGCCGCGAACGCGCCCGCCTCCTCGATGCCGGCCTCGCGCAGCGTGTCCTGGTCGAACCCGACCCCGGTCACGCGGCGTCCGCTGAACCCGGAGCCCAGGCGCCGGAACGCCGTCGGGTCCTGGTCGATCACGGCCACTGTATGACCTTGCTGCTCAAGGGAGTGCGCGAGAGTGGAACCCACTCGCCCACACCCCATAATCACGACGTGCACGACCGTCCTTCCGGCTGCCAACAATTCCGGGCCGATCCCTCTCAGGGTCTCAGACCGCGCCCAAAGCTACACACGCACGTAACCCCTCGATAGGTGGGCGGGGGATCGGAAATCTTGACGATCCTCTAACATCGCGGGGTGTCCAAACTGACCGACCTTCCGAAACGGATCCTGATCGGGCGGGCGCTCCGCAGCGACAGGCTCGGAGAGACGCTCCTCCCCAAGAGGCTGGCGCTCCCCGTCTTCGCCTCCGACCCGCTGTCCTCCGTGGCGTACGCGCCCGGAGAGGTGCTCCTGGTCCTGTCGATCGCGGGAGTGTCGGCCTACCACTTCAGCCCCTGGATCGCGGTCGCGGTCGTCGTGCTGATGTTCACCGTCGTCGCCTCGTACCGGCAGAACGTGCACGCCTACCCCTCCGGCGGCGGCGACTACGAGGTCGCGACGACCAACCTCGGGCCGCGCGCCGGGCTCACCGTCGCCAGCGCCCTGCTGGTCGACTACGTCCTCACCGTGGCCGTGTCGGTCGCCTCCGGCGTGGAGAACCTGGGCTCGGCCGTGCCGTTCTTCGTCGAGCACAAGGTGCTGGGCGCCATCGGCATGATCGTCCTGCTGATGCTGATGAACCTGCGCGGCGTGCGCGAGTCGGGCACGATCTTCGCCATCCCCACCTACGCCTTCGTCTTCGGCGTCTTCTGCATGCTGGTCTGGGGCGTCATCCGGATCGCGCTGGGCGACGAGATGCACGCGCCGACCGCCGGCTACACCATCAAGGCCGAGCACACCGGACTGGCGAGCTTCGCGCTCGTCTTCCTCCTCCTGCGGGCCTTCTCCTCCGGCTGCGCCGCGCTCACCGGAGTCGAGGCGATCAGCAACGGCGTGCCCGCCTTCCGCAAGCCGAAGTCGAAGAACGCCGCGACGACCCTCGCGCTGATGGGCGTCCTCGCCGTCACCATGTTCTGCGGCATCATCGCGCTCGCCCTCAACACCAACGTGCGCATGGCCGAGAACCCGGCCGCCGACCTGCTGGTGAACGGAAAGCCGGTGGGCCCCGGCTACACCCAGGACCCGGTGATCGCGCAGGTCGCCTCCGCGGTCTTCGGCGACGGGTCGATCCCCTTCATCTTCCTCGCCGGCGCCACCGCGCTCGTCCTGTTCCTCGCGGCCAACACCGCGTACAACGGCTTCCCCGTGCTCGGCTCGATCCTCGCCCAGGACCGCTACCTGCCGCGCCAGCTGCACACCCGCGGCGACCGGCTCGCCTTCAGCAACGGCATCGTGCTGCTCGCCGCCTTCGCCTGCGTGCTGGTCTACATCTACGGCGCCGACTCGACCCGGCTGATCCAGCTCTACATCGTCGGCGTCTTCGTCTCCTTCACGCTCAGCCAGATCGGCATGGTCCGGCACTGGAACCGGCACCTGGCCACCGAGACCGACCCGGCCGTGCGCCGCCACATGGTCCGCTCCCGCGCCATCAACACCTTCGGCGCCTTCTTCACCGGGCTCGTCCTCGTCGTCGTGCTGCTGACCAAGTTCACGCACGGCGCCTGGGTCGCGGTCCTCGGCATGGTCCTCTTCTACGGCATGATGACGGCCATCCGCCGCCACTACGACCGGGTCTCCAGCGAGCTCGCGGCCGCCGAGGAGCGCAGCGAGGAGGAGGTCAAGCCCTCCCGCGTGCACTCCATCGTCCTGGTCTCCAAGGTGCACAAGCCCACGCTGCGGGCCCTGTCGTACGCCAGGCTCTTCCGGTCGGACACGCTGGAGGCGCTCAGCATCAACGTGGACCCGGCCGACACCAAGGCCCTGCAGGCCGAGTGGCACCGGCGCGGCATCGACGTACCGCTGAAGGTGCTGGACTCCCCGTACCGCGAGATCACCCGGCCGATCATCGACTACGTCAAGGGCCTGCGCCGCAGCAGCCCGCGCGACGTCGTCTCGATCTTCATCCCGGAGTACGTGGTCGGGCACTGGTACGAGCACCTGCTGCACAACCAGAGCGCACTGCGGCTCAAGGGCCGGCTGCTGTTCACCCCCGGCGTGATGGTCACCTCCGTGCCCTGGCAGCTGGAGTCCTCCGAACGCGCCAAGCAGCGGGCCCGCAAGGGCGCCGAGTGGAACGCGCCGGGCTCCGTGCGGCGCGGCGAGGTGGGCCCGGCCAAGCGGCCCCGGGAGGCCGGTAGCCGGCGGTGAACCGGGGACGGCGGCGGGCCGTAGACTGGTCAGCTGCTCGTTCTTCGCCGTCCCTTCGCCGTCCCCGTGCCCCCTCGTGATCCAGGAGCCCTCCCCGCCATGCAGCACCGTACGAAGGCCCCTGAGGCCGACGCCCTTGTCGGCGAGCGCTACGAGGTCGAGGTCGGCCCGGTCGCGCACGGCGGCCACTGCATCGCGCGGACGGTCCTGCCGGGCCACGACCGCCCGCAGGTGATCTTCGTCCGGCACGCGCTGCCCGGTGAGAAGGTCGTCGCCCAGATCACCGAGGGCGGCCCGGACTCGCGCTTCCTGCGCGCCGACGCAGTGGAGGTCCTTGAGGCCTCCCCGGACCGCGTCGAGGCGCCCTGCCCGTTCTCCGGCCCCGGCAAGTGCGGCGGCTGCGACTGGCAGCACGCCTCCCCAGGTGCGCAGCGTCGGCTCAAGGTGCAGGTGATCACCGAGCAGTTGCAGCGGCTCGCCCACCTCACCCCCGAGGAGGCCGGCTGGGACGGCACCGTCGAGCCCGCCCCCGGCGACAAGGTCGCCAAGGGCGAGGTCCCGGCCTGGCGCACCCGCGTCCAGTACGCCGTCGACGCCGAGGGCCACGCGGGACTGCGCCGCCACCGCTCGCACGAGGTGGAGCGCGTGGACCGCTGTCTGATCGCCGCCCCCGGCGTCTCCGAGCTGGGTGTCGAGTCCCGCGACTGGTCCGGCATCGCCACGGTCGAGGCCATCGCCGCCACCGGCTCCTCCGACCGCCAGGTGATCCTCACCCCCCGTCCCGGTGCCCGGCTGCCCATCGTCGAGCTGGACCGTCCGGTCTCCGTGCTGCGCGTCGACGAGCAGGGCGGTGTCCACCGGGTGCACGGCCGCGGATTCGTGCGCGAGCGTGCGATCGACCGCACCTGGCGGGTCGGATCCGGCGGCTTCTGGCAGGTCCACCCCATGGCCGCCGGACTCCTGGTCGAGGCCGTGATGCAGGGCCTCATGCCGCGCAAGGGCGAGACCGCGCTGGACCTCTACTGCGGCGTGGGCCTGTTCGCGGGCGCGCTGGCGGAGCGGGTCGGCGAGACCGGTGCCGTCCTCGGCATCGAGTCCGGCAAGCGCGCCGTGGAGGACGCCCGGCACAACCTCGGCGACTTCGACCGCGTCCGCATCGAGCAGGGCAAGGTCGAGTCCGTGCTGCCCCGCACCGGGATCACCGAGGCGGACCTCGTCGTCCTCGACCCGCCCCGCACCGGCGCCGGACGCGCCACCGTGGAGCACGTCGCCTCCCTCGGCCCCCGCCGCATCGCCTACGTCGCCTGCGACCCCGCCGCCCTCGCCCGCGACCTCGACTACTTCGCCACGGCCGGGTACGTGCCGCGGCGGATGCGCGCGTTCGACCTCTTCCCGATGACGCACCACGTGGAGTGCGTGGCGATCCTGGAGCCGGCGAAGCAGGGCGACTGACCCGCGCCCGCCGGGGGACCGACCGGCGCGGACGCTAGGGCTGCCCTAGAGGTACGTCGTGATCACCGTCACCGACACGAGCGCACCGGCGGCGTCGCGGCCGAGCCACACCGGCCACGTCCCGTCGCCGCCCGTGCAGAACGCCACCAGGTCGCTTCCGGTCGTCTCGTCGACGGCTCGCAGGTGGCCCTCGTCGATGGACTCGCAGGAGACGTCGTCCTGCTCCTCGTAGTGGCGACGGACCTTCCCGGACAGCGTCTCCCAGGCGCCGGCGTCCGCGAAGCCGCCGGTCGCCGTGTCGGTGCCGAAGCCGTATGCGTGGCCGTCGAGGAGCAGCCGGGGGTCCTCGCCCTCGCCCAGCGCCAACTCCCAGCGGACGGCGGGCTCCTCGCGTATGACGAGGCGCACGGCGGGCTCCTCGGTGACCGGGAACCGTTCCCCGCCGTACTCGCCCTCGCCGACGACCACGGCGGTCTCCAGCGCGTACGCGCCGGGGGGTATGCGCTCGACGAGTTCCCTGGGCTCCTTCGCGAGCGGGTCGCAGACGGCCAGGCGCCCGGTCGGGACCCGCAGCATGGCGATGTGCCGCGGTTCGGCCGTCACCATCTCCTCCCAGGGCTCCACGGGGAAGGGAGTGCCGGGCCGGAACAGGTCGTCGAACGGCACGTCCATGCGCAGGGGCTTCGGGGGGCGCCACAACGACGCGGGCTCTTCGCCGCCGGCGCCGCCGGCCGCGGCGTCGGCTGTGGCGTCCCCCGGTCCGGGCTCCTCCGGCGGCCGGGGCGTACCGGAGGCCCGAACGCCGAACCCGGCCCGGTCGAACCACCGTTGCTCCTCCGGCACATCGGCCGAGGTGTGGGACGAACCGCCGTTTCGGCCGCGTTCCTCCACCACCTGCCTGCCGCTGCGACCGGGGACGAGCTCCAGCGTGAGCCGCCACGCGTCGGGCGCCAGATCCGGCTGCTCCGGTGAGGCGTACCGCCGCTCCACGTACCGCCGCAGGAACAGCCGGTCGTCCTCCAGCAGCCGGAGGTCGACCTCGTGGGTGCGCCGGCCCGACTCGTCGTAAACCCACTGCCCGACGAAGAGGTCACGCCACGCCACGAGGTGCACCTCCGCGGGGACCGCGCGCCCCGGCGCCCGGTGCAGCACCACGTACGGGTCCCCGGCGGTGTCCCGCTCCGCCGCCTCCGCCCGCGTCAGCGGTCGGAAGGCCCGGCGGGCGTCGGCGTCCCAGCCCTCGGCGTAGGAAACCGTCACCAAGTCCTCGTCCACGGCCCGCCCCTTCCGACCGGTCCTGGTCACCCGCGGGCGAACCGCACAGGTGTCGATCACATTTCGGACAGCGTAATCCCCGCCTGTGACAACGGCCTTGCCGCGCGAGTCGTGGGCACCGCCGGCGCGGTACGATCGCGCATGGCGTGATGGAAGTCAGCGCCTGTGCAGCACCGTGCGGATCGGGTCCGCGTGCCCCCGCCGGTCCGGCCGCGCGTGCGAGCACTGCCCCGCCGGGTGCGCCCGCTCTCGGGACCTCCAGAGTGCGTCCTTCCGACAGTGCGCCACCGGCCGGCGTCGACCCGCACTGCCCGCACGAGCCCCGCCGGTCCGTCGTTGACCGGTGCGCAGGCTTCTCTCCTGGAGACGACGTGAAGATCCTTCCCGAGATTTCCCGCACCCTCAGCGAGTACCTCCTCATCCCCGGCCTGACCACGGAAGACTGCACGCCGGACACGGTGGATCTCGGGGCGCCGCTGGTGCGTCACCGGGTCGGTGAGGAGCCGCGGATCAAGGTCGCCACCCCCATGGTGAGCGCCATCATGCAGGCGGTGTCGTCGCCGGGGCTGGCGGTGGCGCTCGCACAGGTCGGCGGTTTGTCGTTCATCCACCAGAACCAGCAGATCGAGGACCAGGCCGCGGACGTGCTGGCGGTGAAGCGCCACAAGGCCGGCTTCCGGACCGGCGACGTCACCGTCGCGCCGAACACGCCGCTCGGGGAGGTCGCCCGACTGCTGGCCGACACGGAGCAGGGCGTCGCCGTGGTGACGGAGAACGGCGAGGTGGACGGCGGGTTCCTGGGCATCATCAGCCTCGACGACTTCCACCTGGAGCGGCACGGGGCCGACGAGCCCGCCGCCCACCGGATGCGCGGCCGGGACGGGCTGGTCACCGCGCCGGCCTCGGTCTCACTCTCCGAGGCGAACGAGCTGATCTGGCAGCACCACTTGGACGTCCTGCCGGTGGTCGAGGGCGACCGGCTCGTCTCCCTGGTCCTCAAGCGGGACTACCAGGCCCACAAGACGTACCACCGCGCGAGCGTGGACGGCGAGAAGCGCCTGCGGGTGGGCGCCGGCATCAACTCCCGTGACTTCAAGGACCGCATCCCCGCCCTGGTGGAGGCCGGTGCGGACGTGCTGTGCCTGGACTCCTCCGACGGCTACTCCGTCTACCAGGCGAGGACCCTCGAATTCGCCCGGGAGACGTACGGAGGGGACGTCTTCGTCGGCGCGGGCAACGTCGTCGACGGCCGTGCCTTCCGCTACCTCGCCGACGCGGGCGCGGCGTTCGTGAAGGTCGGGATCGGCGGCGGGGCCATCTGCACCACCCGGGAGCAGAAGGGGATCGGCCGCGGGCAGGCCTCCGCACTGCTGGACGTGGTCCAGGAGCGCGACGCCTACGCCGCGGAGACCGGCGTGCACGTCCCGCTGTGCTGCGACGGGGGCCTGCTCAACGACTCGCACATGGCGATGGCGCTGGCGATGGGGGCGGACTTCATCATGCTCGGCCGCTACTTCGCCCGGCTCGACGAGAGCCCGTCGCGGAAGCTGCAGATCGGCGGCCAGTGGTACAAGGAGTACTGGGGCGAGGGCTCGCGGCGGGCGCAGAACGCGGCCCGCTACGGGCAGCGCGGGCAGATGGCCTTCGAGGAGGGCGTCGACGGCTACGTGCCCTACGCCGGCAGCCTGTACGACAACGTGGAGCGGACCCGGGCCAAGATCACCTCGACGATGATCAGTTGCGGGTCGGTCAACCTCCGTGACTTCCACCGCGACGCGGTGCTCGTCCCGGTGTCCGCGGAGTCCTTCAAGCAGACCGGGGCCGAGGTGCAGTTGCGCCGGCCCACCGTCGCCTCGGGAGAGTGACCCGGCGGGGCCGGGCGGGGTTCCGGTGCCGTCCGGCATCCCGCCCGGCCTCCGAAGCGGGGGGCGGGCAAGGGCTGGCCTGAAGCTCTGAACGGTGCTTCACTTGTTGGCATGGCCTACCGGAAGACGCCTGCGGTGCAGGACCGCCTGGCCGCCGCCAGGGAGCACCTGGTGGCGCGGGCCACGGCCGTCGTCGCCGAGGTGGGCTGGGCGAACGCGTCCGTCACGGCGGTGGCGGCCGCGGCCGGCATGTCGGTGGGCACCGTGTACCAGCACTTCCCCTCCAAGGGCGCGCTCGCGGTCGAGGTGTTCCGCCGGGCCTCGGGCCGTGAGGTCGAGGTGCTCGGGGAGGTGCTGCGCGACGCCGGCGGCGACCCGGTGCGGCGGCTGACCCTGGGCGTCACCGTCTTCGCCCGTCGCGCGATGGAGAACCGGGGGCTGGCCCACGCCCTGCTCGCGGCCCCCGCGGAACCCGCGGTCGGCGCGGAGCGGCTGGACTTCCGGCGCCGCTACCGTGCCGTGTTCGCCGAGGTGGTCCGCGAGGGGATCGCCGCCGGACTGCTGCCCGCCCAGGACCCCGAGGTGACCGCGGCCGCGCTGACCGGGGCCATCGGCGAGGTCCTGGTGGACCCGCTGTCCGTCCCCGCCGACGACGTCGCCGCCGACCACCTCGTCACCGAGCTGGTGGCGGTGTCCCTGCGCTGCGCGGGCGCCGCGCCCGCCGTCCGCATCCCCACGATAACGAAGGGCCCGACGCCATGACCGCGATCGCAGATGCCGCGCCCCGCAGCGACCCCGCCGGTCGCACGCACGAGGTGACCAACCAGGCCCCGCCGCTGGTCGGCCACGACGTCGCCGAAGACGCCGTGCTGCTGGAGGGCCTGCGCCGCGAGGGCGCCGGATGGTACGCCGACGACCTGCACCGCCTGGGCCGGCTGGCCGGTTCCGAGCAGGTGCAGCGCTGGGCGGAGGAGGCCAACCGCTACGAGCCGGTGCTGCGCACCCACGACCGGTACGGCAACCGCGTCGACGAGGTGGACTTCCACCCCTCCTACCACGCGCTCATGGAGGTCGCCCTCACCGAGGGCCTCGCCGGGGCGCCCTGGGCCGACGACCGGCCCGGCGCGCACGTGGCCCGTGCGGCCGGCTTCATGGTGTGGAGCACCGCGGAGGCCGGCCACGGCTGCCCGGTGTCCATGACCTACGCCGTCGTCCCGGCGCTGCGCGCCGCACCCGGCCTGGCGGCGGTCTACGAGCCGCTGCTCACCAGCCGCGTCTACGACCCGGGGCTGCGCGCGCCCGCCGGCAAGCGCGGGCTGCTCGCCGGCATGGGGATGACCGAGAAGCAGGGCGGCACCGATGTGCGGGCCAACACCACCACCGCCACCGAGCGGCCGGACGGCACCTGGCGGCTGCGCGGGCACAAGTGGTTCACCAGCGCGCCCATGAACGACCTGTTCCTCGTGCTGGCCCAGGCCCCCGCGGGGCTGTCCTGCTTCCTGGTGCCCCGGGTCCTGCCGGACGGCAGCCGCAACACCTTCCGCATCCAGCGGCTGAAGGACAAGCTCGGCAACCGCAGCAACGCCAGCAGCGAGCCGGAGTTCGACGACACCGTGGCCTGGCTGGTCGGTGCCGAGGGCCAGGGGGTGCGGACCATCATCGAGATGGTCACCATGACCCGGCTGGACTGCATCCTCGGCTCCGCCTCCGGCACCCGCGCCGCACTCGCCCAGGCGGGCCACCACGTCCGGCACCGCTCGGTGTCCGGGGCGCGGCTGATCGACCAGCCCCTGATGCGCAACGTCATCGCCGACCTCGCCCTGGAGTCCGAGGCCGCCACCACCCTCGCGCTGCGCGTCGCCGGAGCCGCCGACCGGGCCCGGGGCGGGGATGAACGGGAGCGGGCGTTCCTGCGCCTGGCCACCGCCGTCGGCAAGTACTGGGTGTGCAAGCGGCAGCCCGCCGCCGTCGCGGAGGCCCTGGAGTGCCTGGGCGGCAACGGCTACGACGAGGCGTCCGGCATGCCCCGGCTCTACCGCGAGGCTCCCCTGAACGGCATCTGGGAGGGCTCCGGCAACGTCAACGCCCTGGACGTGCTGCGCGCCCTCGCCCGTGAGCCGGAATCGCTGGAGGCCTTCCGCGCCGAAGTGGAGGCCGCCGCGGGCGGCGACGCCCGCCTGGACGACGCCTGGCGCCGGGTACGCGGCGAGCTGGTGCTCACCGAGGACGCCCCGCTGCGCGCCCGCCGCCTGGTCGAGCGCCTGGCGCTGGTCCTGCAGGGCTCGCTGCTCGTCCGTTACGCGCCGCCCGCCGTCGCGGACGCCTTCTGCGCCTCCCGCCTGGCCGGCGACCGGGGCCTGGCCTTCGGCACCCTCCCCGCGGGGACCGACCTGGCCGCGGTCATCGAACGCGTGCCCGGCGCGGCGGGCTGAACGGGCCAGGCGTCCGCGGCCCGCCCGCGGTGCGGGTCAGGCCGTGCCGCTGATGCTCTCGGCCTCGATCACGAACAGCACACGAACCTGGTCACGGCCGCCGTACCAGGGGTAGGGCGCGCCGGTGTACTTGTGCGCGAGCTTCTCGATGTGGTCCTCCGCGCCCTCCGTGACCACCTCGCGCACCCGCCCGCGGACCTGGAAGTAGCGGGAAGGGTCCTCCGGATCGGAGACGGCGACGGCCACCCGCGGGTCCCGTGCGATGTTCCGCGTCTTCACGTGGCCGCGCACGCTGTTGACGAGCACGTGCTCGCCGTCGGTGTCGACCCACGTCTGGGTCAGTTGCGGCGAGCCGTCCGGCATGGCGGTCGCCAGGAAGCACAGGCTCGGGCGGTGCAGGAGGTCGAGCAGGTCGGCGGGCAGTTTCATGATCGTCCCTCGGTCGGCTGGGCGCAGCCTACGCCCCCCGACGACCGGCCCGGCGACCGGTGTCCGGCGCGAGAAAACCCCGCCCCGGGGTCACGATGGGTGGGAAGGGCGCTACGCGCCGCAACCCCTCACACAGCGGACGGGCAATGGACTCCATGCGCGTGGCCCAGGTCTTCGAACCGGGCGGAGAATTCGAGATCGTCGAGCGCGAGCTGCCGGAGCCCGCGCCCGGCCACGTCCGCATCGCGGTGGAGGCCTCGGGCGTCTGCCACAGCGACGCCGGCTTCGTGCACAACGCCTTCCCCCACATCACCTTCCCCCTGGTGGTCGGCCACGAGGTCGCCGGACGCATCGACGCCCTCGGCGAGGGCGTGCGGCACTGGACGGTGGGCGACCGCGTGGAGGTCGGCTGGTTCGGCGGTCACTGCGGGCACTGCCGGCCCTGCCGCGAGGGCGACTTCGTCGACTGCCGGAACCTCCAGGTGCCCGGCTGGGCGTACGAGGGCGGCTACGCCACCCACATGGTCGCCCCCGTCAACGCGCTGGCCCACGTCCCCGACGCGCTGACCGCGGTCGACGCCGCTCCGCTCGGCTGCGCGGGCGTCACCACGTACAACGCCCTCAGGAAGAGCTCCGCCCGGCCCGGTGACCTCGTCGCGGTGATCGGCATCGGCGGTCTCGGGCACCTGGCGGTGCAGTACGCGGCCAAGTCCGGCTACGAGACGGTCGCCATCGCGCGCGGCGCGGACAAGCGGGAGCTGGCACGGAAACTCGGCGCCCACCACTACATCGACAGCTCGGCGAGCGACATCGTCAAGGAGCTGCAGGCACTCGGCGGGGCCAAGGTCGTGCTCGCCACCGCCTCCAATTCGCAGGCCATGGCGGCGGGCGTCGAGGGGCTCCAGACCCGGGGCGAACTGATCGTGGTCGGCATCGCCCCCGATCCCATGCCGATCACGCCGGCGCAGCTGATCCTGACCTCCCGCACCGTCGTCGGCCACCCGTCGGGGACCTCGCGCGACGTCGAGCACACCATGGACTTCAGCGCGCTCGCCGGGATCCGCCCGATGACCGAGACGGTGCCGCTGGAGGAGGTCAACGAGGCCTTCGCCCGCATGATGTCCGGCGCCGCGCGCTTCCGCATGGTGCTCGTCCCCTGAGCCGTGCCGGCGCCGCCGGCCGGGGTGATTCGGTTACCCCCGGCCGCCGTCTGCCCGCCCTGACCGGCGG
This sequence comes from Streptomyces sp. NPDC008238, assembly GCF_042956445.1. Taxonomy (NCBI): domain Bacteria; kingdom Bacillati; phylum Actinomycetota; class Actinomycetes; order Kitasatosporales; family Streptomycetaceae; genus Streptomyces; species Streptomyces sp. NPDC008238. The sequence goes on from NZ_JBIBGK010000007.1 coordinate 115,859, forward strand.
CGAGGGCGTCCTGGAGCACGCCCTCGACCACTACCGGGAGGTCCGCGGCGAACCCCCGGTGCAGCCCGGGTACCGGCGCGGCTGAGCGGTCCGGGGCACCACGCGCGGCCTCCGCGTTGTGGTGCCCCGGGCCATGTCGCGGGCGTCGCGGCGCTCCTACCGTCCGGCGCATGACCTCACTCAGAGCCGCACTCCAACGGGGCCGCCCGCGTGCCGCCCTGCTCGCCGTCCTCGTGGCGCTCCTCGCCGCGCTCGTCCCCGTCCGACCCGCCCACGCCGCCGGGACGATCGAGGAGGTGACCGGCTTCGGCGGCAACCCGGGCGCGCTGCGGATGTACCGCTACGTCCCCGCCGGGCTGCCGCAGGGCAGGCCCGTCGTCGTCGCCCTCCACGGCTGCACCCAGAACGCCCAGGGATACGGCACCCAGAGCGGCTGGACCGCGCTGGCGGACCGCTGGGGCTTCTCCGTGGTGCTGCCCGGGCAGACCGCGGCCAACAACCTCAGCCAGTGCTTCAACTGGTTCCAGACCGGCGACATCGCGCGCGGCCAGGGCGAGGCCGCCTCCATCCGGCAGATGACCGCCCGCCAGGTCGCCGACACCGGCGCCGATCCGTCGCGGGTGTACGTCACCGGGCTCTCCGCGGGCGGCGCCATGACCGCGGTGATGATGGCGGCCTACCCCGACGTCTACGCCGCGGGCGGCGTGGTCGCCGGCCTGCCGTACGGCTGCGCGCAGGCGGCGGGCTCGCCGTACGTGTGCATGTACGTCGGCGCGACCCAGACGCCCGGGCAGTGGGGCGACCGGGTCGCCGCCGCCTTCCCCGGGTACACGGGCCCGTGGCCGCGGCTGACCGTCTTCCAGGGCACCGCCGACTACACGGTCAAGCCCGTCAACATGGACGACCTCGTACGGCAGTGGACGGACGTGCACGGGACCGACCAGACCGCCGACGCCTCCGACACCGTGGCGGGCTTCCCGCACCGCACGTACAGGGATGCCTCCGGCGCCGCGGTCGTCGAGACGTACAGCATCACGGGCATGGGCCACGGCCAGCCCGTCGACCCGGGCAGCGGGGCGGCCCAGTGCGGCACGGCCGCCGCCTACATGCTGGACGTCAACCTGTGCGCGGCGTACCGGCTCGGGACGGGCTGGGGCCTGGGCTGAGTCCGGCGCGGCGGCGCCGGGCAGCGGTGGTGTCGGGGCGCACGCCGGCCCCGCCCCGTCACTCCGCGGCCATCGCCGCCAGGCGGGTCACGGTGTTCCAGTTGCGGGCGGTGGCCGTCAGCCCCAGGTGCTTCTCCCACAGCGCGTGGGAGAGCCGGGTCTTCTGCACCCCGCCGGGGCAGTGCACGTAGATCTCGCGCTCGCCCGGGCGGAACTCGTCGGGCGCGAAGCCGCCCGGGTCCAGGCCGGCGATCCGGTCGGGCTCGACCGGCCCCGACAGGAAGGTGACCAGGAAGCGCGCGGGGTCGACGCCCGTCATGTCGAAGGGGTTGCGTTCGACGACCCCCGCGAGTCCGGCCGCCTCACGGACGAGGCACGGCACTTTCCGCCCGTCGAACGCGGCGGCGATCCCCGCCTCCAGCGCCTCCGCGAGCTTCCCGGGGTCGTCCTGCTCGTGTTCGAACAGGGCGTTGCCGCTGCGCAGATGGGTGCGCACGGACGTGCCGCCGATCTCCTCCAGCAGCCGGCGCAGGTCCTGCATCGGGAGCATGGTCGTCGGCCCGACGTTGATCCCGCGCAGGAGCGCCACGTATCCGGTCACCCCGCCACATTAACCGTCGCCTCGCCGGGCTTACCCACTTTCGGAGGACCGCCGGCCCGGCGGAACGGTTCGGCACCGCGCGCCGCCGCTACGTTCGCGTCCATGAGCACGAAGCGTGACCGGCCGGTCGTCACCGAACTGCGGCTCTCCGCCTTCAAGTCGCACCGCGGCGCGAGCTTCCCGCTCGGGCCGCTCACCCTGCTGGCGGGGGCGAGCGGCACCGGCAAGTCCAGTGTCCTGGAGGGGCTGGGGCTGCTCGGCCGGCTGGCCGCCGGCGAGGAACTGTCCATGGCGTTCGAGGGCGTACGCGGGGGAGTGGCGGCCTGCGTGCCCCACGCGGCCAAGCCCGACGCGGAGGGCCGCCGGGGCTTCCGCATCGGCTGCACGGTCGACGGCGCGGTCGGTCCCGTCGTACTCGACGTGGCCGTGCAGACCGAACCGGAACTGCGGATCGTCGGCGAGCGGTTGACCGGCGGCGGGGAGACCCTGCTCGCCACCGCGCTGCGCGACCCGGGACGGCGTACGGTCCAGGCGGCCTGGCACACGGCCGGGCTCGTCCCGGTGACCCGGGCCCCGCTGCCCGACGACCGGCTGGCCACCTCCCTGCTGCCGCTGCGCGTGGCGGGCACCACGGAAGGGCAGCGGCTGGTCCTCGCCGCCGCCGAGCAGGTGGTGCTCGCACTGCGCGGGGTGTTCCCCGTCGACCCCCGGCCGCACACGATGCGGGAGCCGGCGCGTGTGGCGGACGGCTTGCTGCGCGGCGGCTGCGACAACCTCTCGGCGGTGCTGCGGCGCACCCAGGGCGAGTGCCGTACGCGGCACGCGGCGCTGGTCGGTGCGCTGCGGGCGGTGTGCAGCCCGCCCGTCGAGGGCCTGACGGTGATCCCCGCCGGAGAGCCGGGGACGGGGGCCTACGCGGAGTCCGTGGTGGCGGCCGTCGACCGGGGGCCGCTGGGGCTGGTGCCGGTGGACCGGCTCGGCGACGGGGAGTTGCGCTTCCTCGCGCTGGCGCTGGTGCTGCTGACCGGTCCCGGGGTGCTGGAGGTGGACACCAGCGGGGAGGTGCCGGACGCCGTGCAGGTCCTCACCGTGCTCGCGGACGGCCTCGACACCGGCCTGGACCGGGCGCAGTCGCGGCAGTTGCTGGCGCTGGCCGCGCTGGTCGCCGAGCGCGGCCACATCAGGCTGCTCGGCACGGTGCACGATTCCGCCGTCGCCGACGGCGCGGAGGGGCTGACCCTGCTGCGCCTGGGGAGCGCCGCGGCCGACCGGGACCGGGTGCCGGCGCAGGGCACCGGCCCGGAGGCGCCGGCCCCCGGGGCCCCGTCGGCCGGGCAGACCCCGCCGCAGCACGCGGCGGCGATGGGGTAGACCTGCGGGTGTGACCGAGGATCTGCACGCGCTGCAGCGCAGGCTGGCCGCCTTCGCGGCCGCACGCCGCTGGGAGCCGTACCACACGCCCAAGAACCTGGCCGTGGCCCTGAGCGTCGAGGCGTCCGAGCTCCTGGAGATCTTCCAGTGGCTCACGCCCGAACAGGCGGCCGGGGTCATGGAGGACCCCGACAGCGCGCACCGGGTGCGGGACGAGGTGGCGGACGTGCTCGCCTACCTGCTGCAGTTCTGCGAAGTGCTCGGTGTGGACGTGCTCGAGGCGCTGTCCGCGAAGATCGACCGCAACGAACTGCGCTTCCCGCTGCCGGGCGCCGGGGACTGACCCACCGCACGCCGGTGGGCCGGGGGTCGTCGCGCAGGCCTCCGCACCCGGTTCACACGGACGGGTGAGCGCGTTGTCCACAGGCGGGAACCGGCCACTTCCCCATCGCGTCACGATCGGTCACTCTGAGTGAGGAACGATCGACGGGGCGAAGACGGGGTGGAGGTGCGTCGTGATGGACGCGGTACGGCTGATCCGGGCCACACGGGAGGCGCTGAGGGGCGGCGGGACCGAACGTGAGCTGATGGCGGAGGCCTGGCAGGTGCAGGCGCTGACGGAGGCCATCGGCAGCCATCTGGCGCTCCACGGGGCGCCCGAGCTGCGCACACCCGGCTTCTCCGTCTGCGAGGCGGGCGGCAGGGCGTGCGGCGCCACGGGACCTCCGGGGGTGCCGGCCGGGCCGCTGCGCGCGTCCCTGCTCACCGGAGTGCGCGAACCGGCCGGGACCTTGCGTGAGCTGCGCGAACTGCTGTCGGAGCTGGGCATGGCCCTGGTCTCGGTGGCCTGCACCGCCGAGAGCGAGACGGAGTACTGGCAGTGCATCGAGGCGGTCGACGCCGCCGACGAGTCCAAGGACCGGGTGGGTGTGCTCCTGCGCGCAGTCGAGGCACGGCAGCGGGAGGGCGCATGAGGACCAAGTCGACGCAACGGAAGCGGAGTTGGCGGATTGCCGCCGCCCCGGGTCCGCGAGGGGGCCACACAGGGCGGCTTGCCGGTCGATCCGGAGCCGGGAGGTGCAGGATGGAGTCATGGATCTTCGAATCTTCACCGAGCCCCAGCAGGGGGCCTCGTACGACACTCTGCTCTCCGTCGCCAAGGCGACCGAGGAGCTCGGGTTTGACGCCTTCTTCCGCTCCGACCACTACCTCAAGATGGGTGACGTCGACGGTGTGCCGGGGCCGACCGACGCGTGGATCACCCTGGCCGGCCTCGCCCGCGAGACCAAGCGGATCCGGCTCGGCACCCTGATGACGGCGGCCACCTTCCGGCTGCCCGGTGTGCTCGCCATCCAGGTCGCGCAGGTGGACCAGATGTCGGGCGGCCGCGTCGAGCTGGGCCTGGGCGCCGGGTGGTACGCGGAGGAGCACGCCGCCTACGGCATCCCCTTCCCGAAGGAGAAGTTCGCCAGGTTCGAGGAGCAGCTCGCCATCGTCACCGGGCTGTGGGGCACCCCGGTGGGGGAGACCTTCGACTTCAAGGGCACGCACTACACGGTCGAGAACTCCCCGGCCCTGCCCAAGCCCGCCCAGGCGAAGGTCCCCGTCCTCATCGGCGGCAGCGGAGCCAGGCGTACCCCGCGCCTCGCCGCCCGCTACGCGGACGAGTTCAACCTGCCGTTCGGCTCGCTGGAGGACACCGCCACGCAGTTCGCCCGTGTGCGGGAGGCCGCCGAGGAGCACGGCCGGGGCAAGGACGAGATCGTCTACTCCAACGCCCTCGTCGCGTGCGTCGGCAAGGACGACGCCGAGGTCGCCCGCAGGGCCGCGGCCATCGGCCGTGAGGTCGACGAGCTCAAGGCCAACGGCCTCGCGGGTTCCCCCGCCGAGGTCGTCGACAAGATCGGCCGCTACGGCGAGCTCGGCGCCACCCGTTTCTACCTGCAGATCCTGGACCTGAGCGACCTCGGGCACCTGGAACTGATCGCCTCCCAGGTCCAGTCGCAGCTCGGCTGAGCCCGGCACACCACACGAGGAGCACCCGCGATGCCCGCACCCGCCCGGCCCCTGGCACAGGCCCTCGCCGAGGGCACCGTCGTCCTCGACGGCGGGCTGTCCAACCAGCTCGCCGACCAGGGCTGCGACCTGGGCGACGCGCTCTGGTCCGCACGGCTGCTCGCCGACGCGCCGGAGCAGATCGAGGCGGCCCACACCGCCTACCTGCGCGCGGGCGCGCGGGTGCTCATCACCGCCAGCTACCAGGCCACCTACGAGGGCTGCGCCGCGCGCGGCATCGGAGGGGAGGAGGCGAACGCCCTGCTGCGGCGCAGCGTCGCCCTCGCCCGTTCCGCCGCCCGCGACCGCGACGACGTGTGGGTGGCGGCCTCCGTCGGACCGTACGGCGCGATGCTCGCGGACGGCAGCGAGTACCGGGGCCGCTACGGGCTGGGCGTCGCGGAACTGGAGCGCTTCCACCGGCCCAGGATCGAGACGCTGGCCGGGGCCGGCCCGGACGTCCTCGCGCTGGAGACCGTGCCGGACACCGACGAGGCGGAGGCGATGCTGAGGATCGTCGAGGGCCTCGGGGTGCCGGTCTGGCTGAGCTACACCGTCGGGGGCGCAGGGACCCGGGCCGGGCAGCCGCTGGAGGAGGCCTTCCGGATCGCGGCGGACACGGAGGCGGTGATCGCCGTCGGCGTGAACTGCTGCGACCCGGCGGACGCCGCCCGCGCCGTGGAGACGGCGGCGGCGACCGTGGACCTGCCCGTGGTCGTCTACCCCAACAGCGGTGAGGCCTGGGACGAACGGGCCCGCGCGTGGCGCGGCGGTCCGGCCTTCGACCCGGCCCTGGCCTCCGCGTGGCAACGGGCCGGTGCCCGGCTCATCGGGGGATGCTGCCGGGTCGGTCCCGCGCAGATATCCGCCCTCGCCCGCTCGCTCGCCGCGGAGCCGGGGAAATCCGCTGTTCGGGGCGGTGGCGGTCAGGCGATACTCAGGCGGTGTTCCTGACGATAACGACCACCGGCAGTGGCGGCGTGCCCGCCACGGACCTCGGCTTCCTGCTGCACAAGCATCCGGACAAGGCCCAGGTCTTCTCGACCTCCTACGGCGACGCCCACGTCTTCTACCCCCTGGCGTCCGAGCAACGGTGCACCGCAGCGCTGCTGCTGGAGGTGGATCCGGTGGCGCTGGTCCGGCGCGGGAAGGGCAAGGGCCGGGGCGGAGCCCCCGACTCGGCGCTCGGCCAGTACGTCAACGACCGGCCGTACGCCGCCTCCTCGCTGCTGGCGGTCGCCCTCCGCACGGTGTTCGCCAGTGCCCTGCGAGGCGCGTGCGACGCGCGTCCCGAGCGTGCGGCGCAGCCCCTGCCGCTGCGGATCGAGATCCCCGCCGTGCCCGCGCGCGGTGGCGCCGCGCTCGTCCACCGGCTCTTCGAGCCGCTGGGCTGGACGGTCGAGGCCGAACCGGTCGCGCTGGACGAGCAGTTCCCCGCCTGGGGCGACTCGCGCTACGTGCGGCTGGCCCTCGAGGGCGAGCTGCGGCTGTCCGCGGCCCTGCGGCACCTGTACGTGCTGCTCCCGGTCCTGGACGACGCCAAGCACTACTGGGTCTCGCCCGACGAGGTCGACAAGCTGCTGCGCATGGGCGACGGATGGCTCGCCGACCACCCGGAGCAGCGGCTGATCACCAGCCGTTACCTGGCCCGCCGCTGGTCGCTGACCCGGCAGGCCATGGAGCGGCTGGAGCTGGCCCGGCTCGCCGAGGCCGACGACAGCGAGGCCGAGGAACTGGACAACGCCGTCGACGAGGAGGTGGACACCGAGGAGAAGCCGCTGCCGCTGGCGGTGCAGCGCCGCGAGGCGATCCTGGCGGAGCTGCGCGGCGCCGGCGCCAACCGGGTCCTCGACCTCGGCTGCGGACAGGGCCAGCTGGTCGGCGCCCTGCTCAAGGACGTCCGCTTCACCGAGGTCCTCGGCGTCGACGTGTCGTCCCGGGCCCTGGGCGAGGCGGCGCGGCGGCTGCGGCTGGACCGCATGGGCGAGCGGCAGTCCTCCCGCGTCCGGCTGGTGCAGGGCTCCCTGACGTACACCGACGCCCGGCTCAAGGGCTGGGACGCCGCGGTGCTCAGCGAGGTCGTCGAGCACCTCGACCTGCCCCGGCTGCCCGCCCTGGAGTACGCCGTCTTCGGCTCGGCACGCCCCGCGACGGTGGTGGTGACCACGCCGAACGTCGAGTACAACGTGCGCTGGGAGACGCTGCCCGCCGGGCACGTGCGGCACGCGGACCACCGCTTCGAGTGGACCCGCGAGGAGTTCCGCTCGTGGGCCGGGCAGGTCGCCGGACGCCACGGCTACGACGTCCGCTTCGTCCCCGTCGGCCCCGACGACCCCGAGGTCGGCCCACCCACCCAGATGGCCGTCTTCACCCTGACCGCCACGGCCATGACATCCACCACGACCACCACGACCACCACCACGACCGCGAAGGAGGTCACGTCCGCATGACCGGCAAGCGCACCCTCCCGGTGACCGACCTGTCCCTCGTCGTCCTGGTCGGCACCACCGGCTCCGGCAAGTCGACGTTCGCCCGGCGCCACTTCAAGCCCACCGAGGTGATCTCCTCGGACTTCTGCCGCGGCCTCGTCAGCGACGACGAGAACGACCAGGCCGCCACCGGTGACGCCTTCGACGTGCTGCACTACATCGCGGGCAAGCGGCTCGCCGCCGGCCGGCTCACCGTCGTCGACGCCACCAGCGTGCAGCAGGAGAGCCGCCGCCAGTTGCTGCGGCTCGCCCGCGAGCACGACGTGCTGCCCATCGCGATCGTCCTCGACGTCCCCGAGCAGGTCTGCATCGAGCGGAACGCCTCCCGTCCCGACCGGGCGCACCTGCTCCGGCACGTCGTGCAGCGCCAGCAGCGCGAGCTGCGCCGCTCGCTGCGGCAGCTGGAGCGCGAGGGCTTCCGCAAGGTGCACATCCTGCGCGGCGCCGAGGAGGTCGACGCGGCCGAGGTCGTGCTGGAGCGCCGCTACAACGACAAGCGCGAGCTCACCGGCCCGTTCGACATCATCGGCGACATCCACGGCTGCAGCTCCGAGCTGGAGACCCTGCTCGGCAAGCTGGGCTACGTCGACGGCGCGCACCCCGAGGGCCGCACCGCCGTCTTCGTCGGCGACCTCGTCGACCGCGGCCCCGACAGCCCCGGCGTGCTGCGCCGCGTCATGGCCATGGTCGCCTCCGGCGACGCCCTGTGCGTGCCCGGCAACCACGAGAACAAGCTGGGCCGCTGGCTCAGGGGCAAGCAGGTCCAGCACACCCACGGCCTCGCCGAGACCATCGAGCAGCTGGAGCAGGAGGACGAGAAAGACCCCGCCTTCCGGGAGCAGGTGCGCGAGTTCATCGGCGGACTCGTCAGCCACTACGTGCTCGACGGCGGCAAGCTGGTCGTCTGCCACGCCGGCCTGCCCGAGAAGTACCACGGCCGCACCTCCGGCCGGGTCCGCTCGCACGCCCTGTACGGCGACACCACCGGCGAGACCGACGAGTTCGGCCTGCCCGTGCGCTACCCGTGGGCCGAGGACTACCGCGGCCGCGCCGCCGTCGTCTACGGCCACACGCCGGTGCCGAGCACCTCGTGGATCAACAACACGATCTGCCTGGACACCGGCGCCGTCTTCGGCGGCCGGCTGACGGCACTGCGCTGGCCCGAGCGCGAGATCGTCGACGTGCCCGCCGAGCGGGTCTGGTACGAGCCGGCCAAGCCGCTGGCGAGCGAGGCCCCCGGCGGCCACGACGGGCGGCCGCTCGACCTCGCCGACGTCAGCGGCCGCCGTGTCGTGGAGACCGCGCACCACGGCCGGGTCGCCGTCCGCGAGGAGAACGCGGCCGCCGCGCTGGAGGTGATGAGCCGCTTCGCGGTCGACCCGAGGCTGCTGATGTACCTGCCGCCGACGATGTCGCCGTGCGCGACCTCGCAGCTGGAGGGCTACCTGGAGCACCCGCACGAGGCGTTCGCCGCCTACCGGGCGGACGGCGTCGGCCAGGTGCTCTGCGAGGAGAAGCACATGGGCTCCCGGGCCGTGGCGCTGGTGTGCCGCGACGCGGAGGCCGCCGGCGAGCGCTTCGGGGTGACCGGCGGCGTGACGGGCTCCCTGCACACCCGCACGGGCCGTCCGTTCTTCGACGACCCGGCCGTCACCGAGCAGGTCCTGGAGCGGCTGCGGGCCTCCGTCACCGCAGCCGGGCTGTGGGACGAGCTCGGCACGGACTGGCTGCTGCTCGACGCCGAGCTGATGCCCTGGTCGCTGAAGGCCTCCGGCCTGCTGCGCAAGCAGTACGCCGCGGTGGGCGCCGCCTCCGGCGCGGTCTTCCCCGGTGCGCTCGCCGCCCTGGAGTCCGCCGTCGCGCGGGGCACCGACGTGGCGGCCCTGCTGGAACGGCAGCGCGGGCGGTCCGCGGACGCGGCCGCCTTCACCGAGGCCTACCGGCGCTACTGCTGGACGACGGAGGGCCTGGACGGAGTGCGTCTGGCGCCCTTCCAGATCCTTGCCGCCCAGGGCCGCAGTCTCGCCGCGCTCCCGCACGACGAGCAGCTGGCGCTGATCGACCGCCTGGTGGCGAACGACCCGACGGGGCTGCTCCAGGAGACCCGCAGGCTGGTGGTCGACACCGGCGACGAGGAGTCGGTGGCGGCCGGCACGCGGTGGTGGCTGGAGATGACGGAGGCCGGCGGCGAGGGCATGGTCGTCAAGCCGCTCGGGGCGCTGGTGCGCACCGAGGACGGCAACCGGCTGGTCCAGCCCGGCGTGAAGTGCCGGGGCCGGGAGTACCTGCGGATCATCTACGGTCCCGAGTACACCCGGCCGGACCAGCTGGTCAGGCTCCGTTCCCGGGCCCTGGGCCACAAGCGCTCCCTCGCGCTGCGCGAGTACGCGCTGGGCCTGGAGGCGCTGGACCGGCTCGCCGGCGGCGAGCCCCTGTGGCGCGTCCACGAGGCGGTCTTCGCCGTCCTGGCCCTGGAGTCCGAGCCGGTGGACCCCCGCCTGTGACGGATGAGGGGCGGGCACCCGGGTGCCCGCCCCTCCCTGGCGGTAAACCCCTGCCAAGTGGGAATGTCTAGCTCCATGGCATTCCATGTGGACTCCGAGGCCGGGCGGCTGCACCGCGTCATCCTCCACCGCCCCGACCTGGAGCTGAAAAGGCTCACGCCGTCGAACAAGGACGCCCTGCTCTTCGACGACGTCCTGTGGGTGCGCCGGGCGCGTGCCGAGCACGACGGCTTCGCCGACGTGCTGCGCGACCGGGGCGTGGCCGTGCACCTCTTCGGTGACCTGCTGCGGGAGACGCTGGACCTGCCCGAGGCGCGGCGCATGGTGCTGGACCGGGTGTTCGACGAGAAGGAGTACGGCCCGGTGGTCACCGACCACCTGCGCGCCGCCTTCGACGAGCTGTCCGCGGCCGAGCTGACCGAGGCGCTGGTCGGCGGCATGACCAAGCGGGAGTTCCTTAGCCGGTTCGCCGAGCCCACCTCGGTCCGCTTCCACGTGATGGACCTGGACGACTTCCTGGTCGACCCGCTGCCCAACCACATCTTCACCCGGGACACCTCGGCCTGGGTCTACGACGGGGTCAGCATCAACGCGATGCGCTGGCCGGCCCGCTGGCACGAGACGATCCACTACGAGGCGATCTACCGCCACCACCCGCTCTTCGCGGGCGGCTCCTTCCACGTGTGGTCCGAGGGACAGGCGGCCTACCCGTCCACCATCGAGGGCGGCGACGTCCTGGTGATCGGCAACGGCGCCGTCCTCATCGGCATGAGCGAGCGCACCACCCCACAGGCCGTGGAGATGCTGGCCCAGCGGCTGTTCAACGCGGGCTCGGCGACCACGATCGTGGCCCTGGACATGCCCAAGCGCCGTGCCTTCATGCACCTGGACACCGTGATGACCATGGTCGACGGCGACACCTTCACCAAGTACGCGGGCCTCGGGATGCTGCGCTCGTACACCATCGAGCCCGGCGCGGGGGAGCGTGACCTCAAGGTCACCGACCACCCGCCGGAGCACATGCACCGGGCGATCGCCGCGGCCCTCGGCCTGGACGACATCCGCGTGCTCACCGCGACGCAGGACGTCCACTCCGCCGAGCGCGAGCAGTGGGACGACGGCTGCAACGTCCTCGCCCTGGAGCCGGGCGTCGTGCTGGCCTACGAGCGCAACGTCACCACCAACACCTTCCTGCGCAAGCGCGGCATCGAGGTCATAGAGATCCCCGGGAGCGAGCTGGGGCGGGGCCGCGGCGGCCCGCGCTGCATGAGCTGCCCCATCGAGCGGGACCCGGTGTGACGGACGGACGGGGGGCGCGGACGGAGGGGGGCCGGGACGGGGACGGACGGCCGGGACCAGGGGTCGCTGGGGCTGTATAAGGATGCGGCAATTCGTATATACTTCCATGGCCCCGGCGCACTCATGTTCGGCACCCGGCCGACCCCGACCTAGGAGCCCCCATGGCCATCGACCTCACGGGCCGCCACTTCCTCAAGGAGCTGGACTTCGCCCCCGAGGAGTTCCGCGGGCTGGTGGAGCTGGCCGCCGAACTGAAGGCGGCCAAGAAGGCGGGCGCCGAGGTCCGGCGGCTCACGGGCCGGAACATCGCCCTGATCTTCGCCAAGACCTCCACCCGCACCCGGTGCGCCTTCGAGGTCGCCGCGGCCGACCAGGGCGCCTCCACCACCTACCTGGACCCGGCCGGCTCCCAGCTCGGCCACAAGGAGTCGGTCAAGGACACCGCCCGGGTGCTCGGCCGGATGTTCGACGGCATCGAGTACCGCGGAACGGGCCAGGAGGTCGTCGAGGAACTGGCCGCCCACGCCGGGGTGCCGGTGTGGAACGGCCTCACCGACCAGTGGCACCCGACCCAGATGCTCGCCGACGTGCTCACCATGGCCGAGCACTCCGCCGCCCCGCTGGAGGAGACCGCCTACGCCTACCTCGGCGACGCCCGCTCCAACATGGGCAACTCGCTGCTGGTCACCGGCGCCCTCCTCGGCATGGACGTACGCATCGTCGCCCCCGAGCGGCTGTGGCCGGACGACTCCGTCGTCGCCGAGGCCCGGCGCCTGGCCGAGGCGAGCGGCGCCCGCGTCACCCTCACCGAGGACGTCACCGAGGGCGTCGCGGGCGCGCGGTTCGTCCACACCGACGTCTGGGTGTCGATGGGCGAGCCCGCCGAGGTCTGGGACGAGCGCATCGCGATGCTGAAGCCGTACGCCGTGACCGCGGACGTGCTGCGGGCCACCGGCCGCGCCGACGCGAAGTTCATGCACTGCCTGCCCGCCTTCCACGACCTCGGCACGACCCTGGCCCGGGAGATCCACGAACGGCACGGGCTGACCTCGCTGGAGGTCACCGACGAGGTCTTCGAATCGGCGCGGTCCATCGTCTTCGACCAGGCCGAGAACCGGATGCACACCATCAAGGCCGTGCTCGTCGCCACGCTGGGAGGCGCGTGAGGCGCCGCGCGTATCGCGCACTCGTGACGGCGGTCACGAAGGAGTGATAACTTCGCGGTGTTGGCAAGCCTGCCTCCCCCGTGAAGGAGGACGTGCCCCATGAGCCCCTACCGAGGCTCCGCAGGCCGTACCGAGGAATGGCGGCACCTGCGGGTCGAGCGCGCGGACGGCGTCGTCACCGTCACCCTCGACCGCCCCGACAAGCTCAACGCGCTCACCTTCGGCGCCTACGCCGATCTGCGCGACCTGCTCACCGAACTGCCGCACCACGGCGACACCCGCGTGCTGGTGCTCGCCGGGGCGGGCCGCGGCTTCTGCTCCGGCGGGGACGTCGACGAGATCATCGGCGCCACCCTCGCCATGGGCGCCGGTCAGCTCCTGGACTTCACACGCATGACCGGACAGGTCGTCCGTGCCATCCGCGAGGCCCCCTTCCCCGTCGTCGCCGCCGTCCACGGCGTCGCGGCGGGCGCCGGCTCCGTCATCGCGCTGGCCTCCGACTTCCGGATCGTCGAGCGCTCGGCCCGCTTCGCCTTCCTCTTCACCAAGGTCGGCCTCGCCGGCGCCGACATGGGCGCCGCCTACCTGCTGCCGCGCATCGTCGGGCTCGGCCACGCCACCCGGCTGCTGATGCTCGGCGACACCCTGGGCGCCGAGGAGGCCGACCGCATCGGCCTCGTCAGCGAACTCGTCGACGACGGCACGGCGGACGCGAGCGCCGCCGCCCTCGCCAAACGCCTGGCCGCGGGCCCCGCGCTGGCGTACGCACAGACCAAGGCGCTGCTCACCGCGGAGCTCGACATGCCGCTCGCCGCCGCCGTGGAGATGGACGCCGCGACCCAGGCGCTCCTGATGACCAGCGAGGACTACGCCGAGTTCCACGCGGCGTTCACCGGGAAGCGCAGCCCCAACTGGAAGGGCCGGTAGCCGTGCGGGTGGCCATCATCGGCGGCGGCCCCGGCGGGCTCTACGCCGCCGCGCTGCTCAAGCGACTCGACCCGGAACGCGAGGTCACCGTCTGGGAGCGCGGCGCGCCCGAGGACACCTTCGGCTTCGGCGTCGTGCTCTCCGACGAGACGCTCGGCGGCATCGAGCACGCCGACCCGGTCGTCTTCCGGGCCCTGCAACGGGAGTTCACCCGCTGGGACGACATCGACGTGCACCACCGCGGGCGCGCCGTCACCTCCGGCGGCCACGGCTTCGCGGCGGTGGACCGGCGCACGCTGCTGGCGATCCTCCACGACCGCTGCCGCGACCTCGGCGTGCGCGTCCGCACCCGCGAACTCGCCCCGGCCGCCGAACAGCTGGCCCGCGACCACGACCTCGTCGTCGCCGCCGACGGCGCGGGCAGCGCCACCCGCGGCGCCCACGCCGCCGTCTTCCGGCCCACCCTCACCGGGCACCGCTGCCGCTACATCTGGCTCGCCACCGACCTCGCCCTGGACGCCTTCCGCTTCGAGATCGCCGAGACCGAACACGGCGTGATGCAGGCCCACGGCTACCCGTTCCGGCCGGACGGGAGCACCTTCATCGTCGAGATGCACGAGGACGTCTGGCGGCGCGCCGGCCTGGACCGGCTGGACGAGGCCGAGTCGATCGCCCGCTGCGAGAAGATCTTCGCCGACGCCCTGCACGGCCACAATCTGCGCGGCAACCGCTCCCGGTGGATCGCCTTCACCACCGTCGTCAACGAGCGCTGGCGGCACGGGAACATCGTGCTGCTCGGCGACGCGGCGCACACCGCGCACTTCTCCATCGGCTCCGGCACCAAGCTCGCCATGGAGGACGCCCTCGCCCTCGCCGCCTGCCTGCACGAACAGCCCGGCGTGCCCGAGGCGCTCGCCGCCTACGAGGCCGAGCGCAAGCCCGTGGTCGCCAGCACGCAGCGTGCCGCGCGGGCCAGCCTGGAGTGGTTCGAGCACCTGGAGCAGTACGCCGCCCAGCCGCCCCGGCAGTTCGCCTTCAACCTGCTCACCCGCAGCCGCCGGGTCACCCACGACAACCTGCGGCTGCGCGACGCGGACTTCACCGCCTCGGTGGAGCGGGAGTTCGGCACCGGTCCCGGCACCCCGCCCATGTTCACCCCCTTCACCCTGCGCGGCCTGACGCTGCGCAACCGGGTCGTCGTCTCGCCGATGGACATGTACTCCGCCACCGACGGCACCCCCGGCGACTTCCACCTCGTCCACCTCGGCGCCCGCGCCCTCGGCGGCGCGGGCCTGGTCATGACCGAGATGGTCTGCGTCAGCCCGGAGGGCCGGATCACCCCGGGCTGCGCGGGACTGTGGAACGACGGGCACGAGGCCGCCTGGCGCCGTGTCGCCGACTTCGTGCACGCCCGGCCCGGCGCCGCCATCGGCCTCCAGCTCGGCCACAGCGGCCGCAAGGGCTCCACCCGGCTGATGTGGGAGGGCATCGACCAGCCGCTCCCCGAGGGCAACTGGCCGCTCGCCGCCCCCTCCCCGCTGCCGTACCACCCCCACGTCAGCCAGGTCCCGCACACCCTGGACACCGCCGGGCTCGCCGCGATCCGCGAGCAGTTCGCCGCCTCCGCCGCGCGCGGTGCCCGCGCCGGGTTCGACCTGCTGGAACTGCACTGCGCCCACGGCTACCTGCTGTCGTCCTTCCTCTCGCCGCTCACCAACCGGCGCACCGACGCCTACGGCCGCGACCTGGCCGGACGGCTCCGCTTCCCGCTGGAGGTCTTCGACGCCGTCCGCGAGGTGTGGCCCGACGACCGCCCGATGACCGTCCGCATCTCCGCCACCGACTGGGCCGAGGGCGGCACGACCGCGGACGACGCGGTGGAGATCGCCAGGGCCTTCGCCGCCCACGGCGCCGACGCCATCGACGTCTCCACCGGCCAGGTGGTCCCCGACGAGGCCCCCGACTTCGGCCGCTCCTACCAGACCCCCTACGCCGACCGGATCCGCAACGAACTCGGCGTGCCCGTCATCGCGGTCGGCGCCATCTCCTCTTGGGACGACGTCAACTCCCTGATCCTCGCCGGCCGCGCCGACCTGTGCGCGCTCGCCCGGCCCCACCTCTACGACCCCAACTGGACCCTCCACGCCGCGGCGGAACAGGGCTACTCCGGCCCCGGCGCCCCCTGGCCGCTCCCGTACCAGGCCGGCAGCCGCCGCCCGCCCACGGGCCGCACCGACGCACCCCGGCCCCGGCTCACGCTGGACGTGTGAGGCGCCCTTGGGCGCGGGTCAGGCGAAGAGGGAGGTGTCGAGGGCGAACGCGAACGGTTCGGGGAGGTCGAGTTCCTTGCCGAACAGCACCCGCACGTCCTGCCGGTAGTCCTCGGCGTCCGGCTCGCTGTACAGAGTGACGGTGCCCTCGGTGCGGTCCACCAGCAGGTAGAAGGGGATGCCGGCAGCCGCGTAGCCGCGCCGTTTCGGGCCGCGGTCCTTGTCCGGGCGGGAGGACGTCACCTCGACGGTCATGACGACGCCATCCGCGTCTGCCCACGAGTCGAGACCACGGAAGAAACCCCGGGGAGCCACCGAGGCGTCGGGGACGAATCGGCCGAGCGGGGTGATGAGCCCCTTGGTGCCCACGCCGTACAGCTCTGCGGCGGACTTCCTGGCGATCTGCCAGAGCAGTTCGCCGACGGCGTCCTCGTGGTCTCCGTCGGGCGGCGGGGTCACGACGATCTCCCCCTCGATCAGCTCGGCGCGGTACCCCTCGGGCACCGTGAGGTCGAGGAAGGCGGCGAGCACGGCGTCGCCGCCGGAGCCCGAGCGTTCGGTCGCGGGCAGTGCCATCTCGCGTACCTCCTCGATCGTCATGGTTCCGCTCCGACGTGGTCAGGTTATGCCCCGCCGGGTGGCATGGGCGTACATCCTTCCAACGATCACCCGGGGAGGCCGGTCACGCCGCGGGGTCGGCGGAGCGCGCGAACTGCGCGCCCGCGTCGTGCAGCCGGGCGTGCAGGCCCTCGAAGACCGCCGCCGCGCGGCCGCCGGGCCAGCCGGAGGGGAGGAGGGTGGGCGGCAGGCCCGGGTCGGCGTAGGGGAGCCGGCGCCAGGAGTCGAGGGCGCGCAGGTAGTCGGCGAAGGCCTCCTGCGGCGGGGTCGTACGGCGGGCCGCCCAGGCGTGCAGCACGGGCTCGTGGGCGTCGAGGAAGGCGAGGTGGCGCTTGGCGACGGCGTCCAGGTCCCACCAGCGGCGCACGGCCGCGGCGGTCGGCTCGAAGCCGTCGTGGGTGCCGGTGAAGAGGTCGACGTAGCCCTCCAGGCCGAGCCGGCGCAGGGTGTGCCCGGCCTCCTCGTGGAGGCGGGCGGGCGCGATCCACACGCCCGGCGCGGCCGTTCCGAAGCCCAGGCGGGCCAGGCGGGAGCGGAGCAGGTGCCGCTTGTTGCGCTCGCTCTCCGGTACGGAGAAGACGGCGAGCACCCACTGCCGGTCCTCCGTTGCGCCGGCCGGGTGACCGTAGATGCGCCGGTCGCCGTCGGCGAGCAGTTGCCGGGCGTCCTCGGACAGCGCGTAGCCGGCGGCGCCGCCGACCCGGTCGGGCTCCAGCAGGCCGCGGCGCTTGAGCCGGGAGACCGCCGAGCGCACCGACTGCGGGTCCACGTCGACGGCGCCCATCAGCCGGATCAGCCCGGCGACGGGTATCCGCCCGTCCCAGCCGTCGGCCCGGCCGTAGGCGCCGAAGAAGGTCAGGATCAGTGAACTGGGGGTGTGCTCGGTCACGCGATCACTGTAGGTCGCGCAGCCGGAAGCGCTGCAGCTTCCCCGTGGGCGTGCGGGGCAGGGCGTCGAGGAAGACGACCTCGCGCGGGCACTTGTAGCTCGCGATCTCCTCCCGGGTGAAGGAGCGCAGCGCCTCGACCGTGTGCTCGTCGCGCGGCGGGCCGTCCCGCAGCACGACGAAGGCCCGCACGATCTGGCCGCGCTGCTCGTCCGGCACGCCGATGACCGCCGCCTCCCGCACGTCGGGGTGGCGCAGCAGCGCCTCCTCGACCTCGGGGCCCGCGATGTTGTACCCCGACGAGATGATCATGTCGTCGGCGCGGGCCACGTAGCGGAAGTAGCCGTCGGCCTCGCGCACATAGGTGTCGCCGGTGATGTTCCAGCCGTCCCGCACGTATTCCCGCTGCCGCTCGTCGGCCAGGTAGCGGCAGCCCGTGGGGCCGCGCACCGCCAGCAGCCCCGGTTCGCCGTCCGGTACGGGGGAGAGCGTCAGGGGATCGACGACCCGGGCCTGGTAGCCCGGCACCGGCAGGCCCGTGGTGCCCGGGCGGATCACGTCGTCGGCGGCGGAGATGAAGATGTGCAGCAGCTCCGTCGCCCCTATGCCGTTGATGATCCGCAGCCCCGTCGACTCGTACCAGGCGTGCCAGGTCGACTCGGGGAGGTTCTCGCCCGCCGACACGCAGCGGCGCAGCGAGGACAGGTCCCTGGAGCCGTGCGAGGCGAGTATGGCCCGGTACGCGGTGGGCGCGGTGAACAGCACCGTCACCCCGTGCTCCGCGACGGCCCGGGCGAGCTGCTCGGGCCCGGCCTGCTCGAGGAGCAGCGCCGACGCCCCCACGCGCAGCGGGAAGACGACCAGGCCGCCCAGCCCGAAGGTGAAGCCCAGCGGCGGGCTGCCGGCGAACACGTCCGCCGGGGTGGGGCGCAGTATGTGCGCCGAGAAGGTGTCGGCGATCGCCAGCACGTCCCGGTGGAAGTGCATGCAGCCCTTGGGCCGTCCGGTCGTGCCGGAGGTGAAGGCGATCAGCGCGACGTCGTCCGACGAGGTCTCCACCGCGGCGAAGGAGTCCGGCCGGCCGGCCGCGAGCCGCAGCAGGTCGTCCGGCGCCTCGCCGCCGTAGGTGGCGACGCGCAGCCCGGGCGCCTCGCACTTGGCGAGGTCGTCGAGCGCGCGGATGTCGCACAGCGCGTGCCGAACGGAGGCGATCTCGCAGATCGTCGCGAGTTCGTGCGGGCGGTGCGCCGCGAGCACCGTCACCGCGACCGCGCCCGCCTTCATGACGGCGAACCAGCAGGCCACCAGCCACGGTGTGGTGGGCCCGCGCAGCAGTACACGGTTGCCGGGCACCACTCCGAGGTCGTCGGTCAGCACGTGCGCGATGCGGTCGGAGGCGGCGCGCAGGTCGGCGTACGACCAGACCTCACCGTCCGGCGTCCGCAGGCAGGGCGCCTCGGGCCGTCCGGCGGCGAGGAGTTCGGTACCGCAGTTGAGCCGGTCCGGATAGGCCAGCTCGGGGAGGTCTCGGGTCAGGACGGGCCACTGGTCACGCGGCGGGAGGTGATCCCGCGGGAAAGTGTCCACGTGTGCTGACGGCAGCAGGTCCATGGCGGGTTCGCCCCTCGTTGGGCCCTGGTTGCGGACGGATTCAGCGTAACGTGTTTGTGACGGCAGTCAACGGTACGCGATACGGGAGGTGCCGCGTGGCATCGTTCGCGCTCGACCCGGAACAACTCAAGTGGTGTGCGCAGGTGCGCGATTGGGCCGCCGAACGGCTCCGGCCGCTGGCGGCGGCCGGTGAGCCCGGGCGGGTCAACCGCCCGCTGCTCACCGCCCTCGGCGAACTCGGGCTGCTGGCCCGCCTCTTCCCCGGCACCGCCCTCGAGCTGTGCCTGCTGAGGGAGTCCCTGGCCCGCGAGTGCACCGAGGCCGAGACCGCGCTCGCCCTGCAGGGGCTGGGCGCCCACCCCCTGCTGGAGTCCCCGGAACTGGCCGCCCGCTGGATCCCGCGGGTTGTCTCCGGAGAGGCCGTCGCGGCCTTGGCGCTCACCGAACCGGGCGCCGGCTCCGACGCCGCCGCCCTCGAACTGGCGGCGGAGCCCGCACCCGGCGGCGGCTGGCGGCTCACCGGCGAGAAGTGCTGGATCTCCAACGCCCCCGAGGCCGACCTCTACACGGTCTTCGCCCGGACCACCCCCGGCGCCGGTGCCCGCGGCGTCACCGCCTTCGCGGTCCCCGCCGACCGCCCGGGCCTGACCGGCGAACCCCTCGACATGCTCTCCCCGCACCCCATCGGGCGGCTGCGCCTCGACGCCGTACCGGTCGGCGAGCAGGACGTGATCGGCGAGGTCGACCGGGGCTTCCGGGTCGCCATGACCACCCTCAACCGCTTCCGGCCGAGCGTCGGCGCCTTCGCGGTCGGCATGGCGCAGGCCGCCCTCGACGCGGCCACCGCCCACGCCGCCTCCCGTACCGCCTTCGGCGCGCCCCTGAAGGAGCTCCAGGCCGTCTCGCACACCCTCGCCGAGATGGCCACCCGCACCGAGGCCGCCCGTCTGCTGGTCTACGCCGCCGCCGAGGCCTACGACTCCGGCGCCGCGGGGACCGCCCGCAGCTCCGCCATGGCCAAGCTCTTCGCCACCGAGACCGCCCAGTACGCGGTCGACTCCGCCGTGCAGATCCACGGGGCCCGCGCCCTGGAGCGCGGTCACCTCCTCGAGCACCTCTACCGCGAGGTCCGCGCACCGCGTATCTACGAAGGCGCCACCGAAGTCCAGCGGTCGATCATCGCCAAGGAGCTCTTCGCATGACCCTCAACCGGATCAACCCGCCCGAGCTCTCCCCGCCCACCGGTTTCAGCCACGCCGTCACCGCCACCGGCCGCACCCTCGTCCTCCTCGCGGGCCAGACCGCGCTGGACTCCGGGGGCAAGGTCGTCGGGGACACGCTCCCCGCCCAGTTCGAGCACGCGTTGATCAACCTGCTGACCGCCCTCCAGGCCGCCGGCGGCACCCCCGCCGACCTCGCCCGGCTCACCGTCCACACCACGGACGTCGCCGCCTACCGCGACCACGCCCCCGAACTCGGCCGCATCTGGCGCGCCCTGGCCGGCCGCGACTACCCGGCGATGGCGGTCATCGGCATCACCCGCCTGTGGGACGAGGAGGCCATGGTCGAACTCGACGGGCTCGCCATGCTGACCTGATGCACAGTCAGGAGGTGTCCGGGCTGCGAGGCCGCGGACCCTGCGCGCGGCCGTGCGTTCCGGCGCGGCGCCGTGCCGGCGCCAACCGGGCGTTGTGCCGGGCCCGCCCCGTAGCGGCGGAGGTGGACGTCCGCTCGGCCCCCGAAGGCCCCCGCGGGGCCGTCACTTCGGGGTGCCGAGCGCCGCACGTCTGCGCCGCAGGAAGTCGCGTTCGGCCTGGTTCTCGGTGCGGGCGGCCGCGGCGTCGTAGGCCTGCGCGGCCTCGGCCGTGCGGCCCAGGCGGCGCAGCAGGTCGGCGCGGACGGCGTGGAACGCGGGGTAGCCCGCCAGGGGGAGGCCGTCGACGGAGGCGAGCGCGGTGGCAGGGCCCTCGACCTCGGCGAGGGCGACGGCCCGGTTGAGGGTGACCACGGGGCCCGGTGCCAGGGCCGTCAACCGGTCGTAGAGGGCGAGGACCTGCTGCCAGTCCGTCTCGGCGGCGGACGGGGCGTCGCTGTGCACGGCGCTGATCGCCGCCTGGACCTGGTACGGCCCGGGCCGGCCCCGGCGCAGGCAGCGGCGGACCAGTTCCTGCCCCTCCGCGACCAGGTCCCGGTCCCACAGGGCGCGGTCCTGCTCGGCCAGCGGCACCGCGGCGCCGTCCGGGCCGGTACGGGCCGGGCGGCGCGACTGGGCCAGCAGCATCAGGGCGAGCAGCCCCAGCGCCTCGGGCTCGTCGGGCATGAGCCCGGCCAGCAGCCGGCCCAGGCGGATCGCCTCGGCGCACAGCTCCTCGCGGACCAGCCGGTCCCCGGAGCCGGGCAGGTAGCCCTCGTTGAAGACCAGGTACACCACCGCCAGCACCGCGCCGAGCCGTTCCGGCAGATCGGCCTCGTCCGGGACGCGGTACGGGATCCGGGCGTCGCGGATCTTGCCCTTCGCCCTGACCAGCCGCTGCGCCATGGTGCTCTCCGGGACGAGGAAGGCCCGGGCGATCTCGGCGGTGGTCAGGCCGCCCAGCAGCCGGAGCGTCAGCGCCACGCGCGCGGCCGGGGCGAGCGCGGGATGGCAGCAGGTGAAGAGCAGACGGAGCCGTTCGTCCCGCACGGGGCCCTCCTCGCCGCTTTCGTGGACGTCGTGGACGTCTTGCGGCAGGGCCGCCCGGGCCTGCCGGTCCTCGCGGGACGCCTCGCGGCGCAGCCGGTCGATCGCGCGGTTGCGGGCGGTGGTGACGATCCAGCCGGCCGGGCTCGGCGGCGGGCCCGTCCGCGGCCACCGCTCCACGGCCGTGGTGAAGGCCTCCTGGACCGCCTCCTCCGCGAGGTCGATGTCGCCGAAGCGGCGGACCAGGACGGCGACCGCGCGCCCGTACTCCTCGCGGAAGATCCGCTCGACCTCGGGCGCGCCCGGCTCCGGCACGCCGACCGTCAGTCCTCGACCTCGTGCGCGAAGGGCCGGACCTCGATGGGCAGCGTGGTCGCCCGCGCCAGCCTGCGCCCCCACTCCAGCGCGGCGTCGAGATCGGCCGCCTTCACGATCGTGAAGCCGCCGAGGTACTCCTTGCTCTCCAGGAACGGCCCGTCGGTGACGAGGACCTCCCCCTCCCGCGGCCGCAGCACCGTGGCGGTGTCCGGGGCGTTCAGCCCCGCCCCGAAGACCCAGGCCCCGGCCTCCTTCATCTGCCGGTTGAGGACCTCGACATCGGCCATGATCCGGGCCAGGTCCTCGGGTGGCGGCGGGGTCCCCTCGGGCTGGTACACGCTGAGCAGGTAGTGCTTCATGTCGGCCGTCCTCGCTCTCCGGGCCGGCCCTGCGCCGGCGTTCCACCCTCTACACGAACGGCGACCGCCCGGATCGACACCCGCGCGCCCCGGTTCCGGGGGAGGGGGCGCCGAGGGCGGTCGCCACGTTCGTACCACGGGTGTCAGCCCTGGCGGCGTGAGGACACCTCCTCGCCGACCCGGGAGAGGATCGCGGCCGCCTGGTCGAGGCCCGCCTCGCGGCAGCGGGTGATCGCGGCGCGCAGCCGCGCGAGGGCGGCGTCCGGCCGCTGCAGTCCGTTCGCCTCGACCAGGGCGGCGACCCGGACGGCCTCGGCGCGCGGCGCCTCGCCCCGCGGCCCGCCCTCGTCGTGGGCGGCGATCGCCCGCTCCAGTTCGGCGAGTGCCTCGGCGAAGCGCCCGGCGCCGGCGTAGGCCCGGCCGCGCTGGTAGTGCGTGGCGCCGGTCTCGTACCAGAGGGCGATGTCCTCGTCCTCGCCGGTCACGGCCGCCAGCAGCTCGTCGGCCTCGCGCAGGTGGCCCAGTGCCTTCTCCAGGCCCTCGGCGCCCTCGGCCGACACCGCGTGCGCCGCGAAGTCCCGCATCATCTCCGCCACGGCGTGCGGGTTCGGGCCCTTCCCGTGCGAGGCGACCGCGCGGTCGTAGGCGGAGCGCGCCGCGTCCTCACGGCCGGCCGCCAGCAGGGCGGTGGCGGCCTCGGCGGCGGCGAGCGTGTGCGTGACCTGCTCCTCCCACGACTCGACGGCGTCGGCCAGCAGCAGGAACTGCTCGGCGCTCGCGCGGTGCTCCGCCAGTTCCCGCAGGCCCCGCGCCAGCAGCAGCCGGGCCTGCGCCAGGGCGCGTTCGTCCATGCCGGCCGCGGCCTCGTCCGTGACCAGCGACTCCAGCACGGCGACGGCGTCCGCCGGGCGGTCGGCGCGCACGAGGACGTCTGCCAGCTCCACCCGCATCTCGGCGGCGCCGGAGGCCTCGCCCTCGCGGTCCAGCCGCGCCGCGCCGTCGGACAGGTGACGTACGGCGGCGCCCAGGTTGCCCGCGTGGTCGGCGGCGTGGCCGAGCAGCGCGTAGGTGCGCGCCACCGGGAACGCGGTGTCGCCGTGGGCGCGGGCCGAGGCCAGCGCGCCGTGGAACTGCTCCATCGCGTCCTCGGGGCGGTGCTGCTGCAGCAGCACCTGGCCGAGCAGCCCCCGCGGACGCGTCGCACGCCAGGGGGTCCCGGCCGCCTCCACGACCCGCAGCACGCTCCGCAGCTCCTGCTCGGCGCGGTCCAGGTCACCGGTGCGGGCCGCGAGGTCGGCCGCGTACACGCGGGTGTTGACCGTGCGCTCCGGCGCGCCGAGCCGCTCCGACTCGGCCACGGCCTCGGCGACGGCGGTCTCGAAGCGCTCGCGCAGCTCCGCCGGGACGTCCGGCAGCGCGGCCATCGCCTCGGTGTGCGCGAGGTAGGCACGGCACTGCAGCACGACGAACCAGGCGCGCAGGACCCCGGGGGTGGCGGGGCTCGCGTCCACCAGCGCACGGGCCTCGGCGAGCACTGCGTCCAGCTCCGCCCGGCCCTCGTCGGCCTCCGGGCCGGGCTCCACGCCGACCGATGCCAGCCGTGCCCGGGCGGTCAGCACGCGCTCGGGCATGCCGGCGACGGCGAACAGCTCCCGTGCCTCGGTGAGCGCGGCCCTGACCGCCGCCTTGTCCTCGTCCTCCATGGCCGCGAAGGCGCGGTGCTCGGCCAGTTCGCCCCGCAGCCGCTCCTCCGGGCCCAGCCGCGGGTCGTGGACGTGGTCCCCGGCCCCGGCGCGCTCGGCGACCAGGTGCCACAGCTCCTCGTCACCGGGACGGCCCGCGTCGGCCAGCTCGCGTGCCCTCTCCACCAGTTCGACGAAGTCCTCGGGCACCTCCCGGGCGGACACGGCCTGGGTAGGTGCCGTCACCGCGGGCGTGCCCTCCGGGGACGACGGTACGGTCGCGGTGCGCAGACCCAGCGGCAGCGGCTCGGCGAGCGGCGGGCGCCGGTCCAGCCGGGCCCGGCGTCGCTCGCCCACGGTGCCGGTGCCGTTGCGCCGGTCGAAGGCCGCGGCCAGGGCGTCGCCCTGCTCGTGGACGTGGTCCAGCAGCTCCCGCGCCGTCCAGGTGCGCCCCAGCGGTCCGGCGACGGGGGTCGTGCCGTACCCCTGGTCGACCAGGCGCCGCGCCAGGACCTCGACGCCGGTCAGGAAACCGAGCAGCGACAGCGGGGCCCCGGCGGTGTCGAAGAGGGCGCGGTTCTCGGCGAGGATCTCCAGCGCCCGGCCCTCGTTGCCGGACAGCGCGCAGAACTCCACGTGCAGGCCTGCCTCCTCGGCCATCCCGACGCGGCCCCGGACGTGCCGGTAGCCGGTCAGGTGGTGGGAACGGGCCTCGTCGGTACGGCCGAGGCGCAGCAGCGGCAGCAGGGCGTGGGCCTGGGTGACCCAGGGCTCCTCCTCGCAGCTCTGGACGCCGCCGAGGACCGGTTCCCAGGTGCGCAGCGCTCCCTCCTCGTCGCCCGCGGCCAGGTGGTGCAGGCCCTGGTGCCGGGTCTCGCAGGCCAGGCAGTCGCTGAGCGGCTCACGGCGCCGGGTCACCCACAGGTCCCAGGCCGTCTCGACGTCCGCGCCGGTGTGCGCGGCGATGCGGTGCCGCATCGCCGCCACCGGCTGCCGGCCCTCACCGGCGGCGCGGTAGCGCTCGCCCATCTGGGAGACCCACCCGTCGACCGCCGCCAGCGGGACGTCCGGCACCTGGAGCAGCGAGGTCGTCACCCACTTGTGGCGCCACAGCACCTGGCGGGCCTCCCACTCGCTGAAGGAGCCGGGCACCTCCTCCCACAGCTTCAGGATCCGGGCGAAGACCACCGGGGACTTGCGGTGCTCGGCGGCGTACTCGTACGCCGACATGAGTTCGAGCAGCGCCGTGACGAGGACGTCCTTCTCCTCGAACTGCTCGGCCGCCTCGACCAGTTCCTCGGCGGTCACGGTGCGGGGCGTTCCGTAGGGGCGCTCGTTGTTCTCGCGGAGCGCCTCGAACACGGCCTCGGGGGTGTCCAGCATCAGTGCTCCTTGGCGTCCGGCCCGGACGCGGGGGTGTCCTGGTCGTGCATGGCGTGGGTGAGCAGGCCGATGAAGGCCCGGTTGAGCAGCGCGCTCTCCGAGGACTTCAGCGGCCTCCGGGTGAGCAGCAGCGCCTGCCCGTACAGGGCCTCGGCCGTGGTCAGCGCGAGCCCCCGCTCGGTGATGCCGGCGGCCCGGCGCACCAGCGGGTTGAGGTGGTTGAGGACGAGCTGGGCCCGCGGGGTCTCCGTGCGCAGCGAGCCCAGGATGTCCGCCCACAGCCCGTCGCTGCCCTCCGCGAGGCCGGCCCGGGTGCGCTCGTGGCGTGCCTCGCGGCTGTCCAGGAGCAGCGCGGGCGCCGTGACCGGCTGGAAGGCCCGCAGCACGACGTCGCAGTCGTACTGGCCGACGACCTCACGGGCGACCGCGAGGAACGCGGCGCCGGCGAGTTCGGCGGCCGAGTCGACGGGGTCGAGGTGGGCCGTCACGGTGGCCGGGTCCAGGTCGGTGACCGTGGTCCCGGGCCGGATCTCCGGCAGCCGGTGCACCAGGTCCCGGTCGTAGGTGTAGCCGCCGTTGACGACGCCGAGACCCGCCGCCGCGGCGATCGGGGCGACCTGCCGGAACTCGTCGACGTTGCGGGTCACCAGCACCGTGGGGTGGGCGCGGGCGAACTCCTCCAGCGTGACGTTGCCGTCGGTGGTCTCGAAGGGCAGCCACGGCAGCAGCATCCGCAGCAGCGCGTCGTCGTAGCGGGCCAGCGCCTTGACGGCCAGGTGGTGGCTGTCGATGAAGCGCTGCAGCAGCACCGGGTCGCTGGCGGCGAGCCCGGTCAGCCAGTCGCGGATGCGGGCGCCGAGGGCGTCGCGGACGGCGGCCAGCGTCTCGTCCTCGTACAGCGCCTCGCGTGAGGCCGTCGGGCGCAGGCTGGTGACGTCCACGACGCAGCGGACGAAGAAGGCCCACTCCGGGAGGAGTTCGGCGGCCCGGTCCGAGAGCAGCATGCCCTTGAGGTGCACCCGGTGCCCGGCCCGCTCCGACGGGTTGACGGCGGTCGGCAGCACGTAGGCCACACCGCGCAGCCCGGCGACGGGCAGGTCGAGGTCGATGGTGTCCAGCGGGGTGAAGCCGAACGTCGCGCGGCAGTGTTCGGCGAGCGCCTCGGCGCGGGCCAGCGGGGAACCGTGGCGGCGCTCCCACGGCGGGGTCTCGTTGACGGCGGTGCTCTCACCGCGCGGATCGACGACGGTGACCTCGTGCCGCAGCAGGCTGCCGTAGTGCCGGGCCAGCTGGGTCACCCGCTCGGGCTCCGTCCACTCGCGGGCGTCCGCCCGCGGGGTCAGCGTCACTCGGGTCCCCGGCTCGGGCAGCGCGTCGGCGGGGAGGGTGCGGATGGTGTAGCTGCCGTCCGAGCGGCCGCGCCACTCGACGGCCGGGGCGCCGGCCACGACCGCCGGGCGGCTGACGACGGTGATCTCGTCGGCCACCACGAAGCAGGCCAGCAGCCCGATGCCGAACTGGCCGATGAAGTCGCCGCGGGCGGCCTCGATCTCGCCGTCGGCGGCGCGCTTGGAGCTGCGCCCGATGGTGGCGAGGAAGGTGTGCACGTCGGCCTCGCTCAAGCCGACACCGGTGTCGGTGATGGTGAGCGTGTCACCGGTGCGCACGGTGATCCGGGCCGGTGCACCCGGCTGGACAGCCTGCCGGGCGGTGATCGCGTCGACGGCGTTCTGCAGCAGCTCGCGCAGGTAGACGCGGGGGCTGGAGTAGAGGTGGTGGGAGAGCAGGTCGACCAGGCCGCGCAGGTCGACCTGGAACGTGTGCGCTGACGGGGACTGGGACACCGAAGGGGCCTTCCGGGCGGTGCGCGGACGGGGATACGGGGCGCGGGACGGCTTGGGTCCGGCCTGGGACGGTCAGGGACGCCCCGAGCTTGACCGCAGCGTGCGGTAGGCCGCGACGGGGTCGCCACCGTTGAGGTACTCCCACGGGAACTCGGTGACGAGCCCGCCGGTGGCGGCGAAGGCCTCGGCGGCCGCCTTCTTCTCGCCGGCCAGGGCGAAGGCCATGGCGAAGACGTTGAGCGTCGCGACCGGGTCGAGGGCGCCCTGGTAGGCCGGGTTGCGGTAGGAGCGGTCCGCGGCCTCGTACAGCTCCTTCTCGACCTGGAGGCGGAGCATGTACGCGGTGTCGGCGCCGTGGTCCAGGTCGCCCCAGTGCTCCAGGTGCGCGATCGCGACCAGCACCCCCAGCTCGCTGCCCTCGGGGGCGGCGAGCATGGACTCCCGGGCGAAGGCGTGCATCTCCTCGTGCGAACCGCCCCACTTGCGGCACACCTGCTGCAACCGCTGCTGGTGCGCACCCAGGTGCAGCGGGGAGCGCCGTACGGTGGCCTCGAAGCGCAGCCGCGCGAGGTCCGGGCCGACCTGCAGCCCCCGTCCGCTCATCTGCAGGAAGTACCAGGGGGACGCCCAACCGGGTTCGAGCTCCGCGGCCCGGTACAGCAGGTCCTCGGCCACCGCGAGGCGTTCGTGGAACACCTGGAACTGCTCGCGCGAGACGTGCTGGGCGCGCAGCCCGGTCCGGGCCTCCCAGGCCCAGGTCACCTGGCGGGCACCCGCCACCAACTGCGCGAGCCCGGAGTCCGGCTCGGCCTCGACGACGGCGGGCATCCAGCCCTCCCAGCCGTCGACGTCCACCGTGTTCGCCACGAGCCAGCTGCGCTCGCGGTCGTCGGCCACCGCCGAGAGCCGCTCGCGGATCGCGGGCCAGTCCGCGGCGGCCGCGGCCGCGCGCAGAGCCGCGAGCCCCGGGTTCCCCCGTGCCGGGTCGAGCTTGGGCGACGGGCGTGGCGCCCACCGCCTCAGTGAGAACGCGGAGCTGCTCCGCGCCCTTGCGTCCACCGTCCCGTCTGCGGGACCACGTCGGACCGCCACCATGAAGACCCCCTCCTGGCCTGGCCGTTCCTCCCCCGAGGGCCATGATCCGCGGCCCGGAGCATGACTATCACGGCCACCTTGCGGGGGAGTAGCCGGTTTCCCTGCCAGGAGGGGCGGGAGGGGTCAGATGTCGCGGAACGTCTCGATCTGCGCCCCGATGGAGTTGAGCCGCTCGGCCAGCTCCTCGTAGCCGCGGTTGATCACGTACACGTTCCGCAGTACCGAGGTGCCCTCGGCGGCGAGCATCGCCAGCAGCGTCACCACGGCGGGCCGCAGCGCCGGCGGGCACATCATCTCGGCGGTGCGCCAGCGGGTCGGGCCCTCGACCAGCACCCGGTGCGGGTCCAGCAGCTTGACGTTGGCGCCGAGCCGGGTCAGTTCGGTGAGGTAGATGGCGCGGTTGTCGTAGACCCAGTCGTGGATCAGCGTGGAGCCCTGGGCCGTGGCGGCGATGGCCGCGAAGAAGGGCACGTTGTCGATGTTGAGGCCCGGGAAGGGCATCGGGTGGATCTTGTCGATGGGGGAGCGCAGCTTGGAGGGGCGCACGGTGAGGTCGATCAGCCGGGTGCGGCCGTTGTCGGCGGGGTACTCGGCCGAGCGCTCGTGGTCCAGCCCCATCTCCTCCAGGACCGCGAGCTCGATCTCCAGGAACTCCACCGGCACCCGGCGGATGGTCAGCTCGGACTCGGTGACCACGGCCGCGGCCAGCAGGCTCATGGCCTCCACCGGGTCCTCGGAGGGCGCGTAGTCCACGTCCCGGTCGATCTCCTTGACGCCGTGCACGGTCAGCGTGGTGGTGCCGATGCCGTCCACCCGCACCCCCAGCTCCTCCAGGAAGAAGCACAGGTCCTGGACCATGTAGTTCGAGCTGGCGTTGCGGATGACGGTCACGCCTTCGTGCCGGGCGGCCGCCAGGAGCGCGTTCTCGGTCACGGTGTCGCCGCGCTCGGTCAGCACGATCGGCCGCCGCGGGGCCACCGAGGGGGCGACCCGGGCGTGGTACATCCCGCTGGTCGCGGTCACGTCCAGCCCGAAGTGCCGCAGGGCGGTCATGTGCGGCTGGACGGTACGCGTGCCGAGGTCGCAGCCGCCCGCGTACGGGATGCGGAAGCGGTCGGTGCGGTGCATCAGCGGGCCGAGGAACATGATCACGCTGCGGGTGCGGCGGGCGGCGTCGGTGTCCATGGAGTCCAGCTCCAGGCGCGCGGGCGGGACGACCTCCAGGTCGTTGCCGTCGTTGATCCAGCGGGTGCGCACGCCGATGCTGTTCAGCACCTCCAGGATGCGGTAGACCTCCTCGATCCGCGCGACACGGCGCAGGGTGGTCCGCCCGGAGTTCAGCAGCGTGGCGCACAGCAGCGCCACGCACGCGTTCTTGCTGGTCTTGACGTCGATGGAGCCGGAGAGCCGGCGGCCGCCGACCACCCGCAGGTGCATGGGGCCCGCGTAGCCGAGGGAGACGATCTCGCTGTCGAGCGCTTCACCGATTCGGGCGATCATCTCAAGGCTGATGTTCTGATTCCCGCGTTCAATACGGTTCACCGCGCTCTGGCTGGTCCCCAGTGCCTCCGCCAGTTGCGCCTGGGTCCAGCCCCGGTGCTGGCGGGCGTCACGGATGAGCTTGCCGATGCGTGCGAGGTAGTCGTCTCCCATGGGGAGAGACTATCTCACATATGAGATGTCAACCCGAGCTCCAGGTCCAGGAGGTACCGCTTGCGCTCCAGCCCGCCCCCGTACCCGGTGAGGCTGCCGGACGCCCCGACCACCCGGTGGCAGGGCACGATGATGCCGACCGGGTTCCTCCCGTTGGCGAGCCCGACGGCGCGCGAGGCGCCGGGGCTGCCGAGCTCCTCGGCCAGCTGACCGTACGTCACGACCGTGCCGTACGGGATGGCCCGCAGGCCCGCCCAGACGCGCCGCTGGAAGGGGGTGCCGTGCAGGTCCAGCGGCAGGTCGAAGGCGGTCAACCCGCCCGTGAAGTAGGCGTGCAGCTGTTCGGCGGCACGCGCGAACGGGGACCCGGCCCGGTCGCGGCGCTCGCCGAAGGACTCCTCGGCCGGCCGGTGCCGCTGCGCGGTCATGTAGAGACCCGACAGGACGCCGTCCGTCGCGACCAGGGTGAGCGGCCCGACCGGGCTGTCGATCAAAGCATGTGTGCGAAGGGACATGAGTGCTCCTCAGGCCGGGTCGGCGGGCAGGACGTTCACGGGGTGGTCGCCGGTGGCCCACAGGTGCTGGACGGCGTACGCGCGCCACGGCCGCCAGGCGGCCGCGCGCCGCACGAGGGCCGCGGGGGTGGCCGGGAGGCCCAGTTTTCCCGCGGCCAGCCGTACACCCAAATCGGTGGCGGGGAAGGCGTCCGGGTCGCCGAGCGCCCTCATCGCGAGCACCTCGACCGACCACGGCCCGAGGCCCGGGAGTGCCGCGAGCTGCCGCCGCGCCTTCTCCCAGTCGCTGCCGACGTCCAGGTCGAGGCCGCCTTCGGTGAGCGCGGCGACCAGGGCGGTCAGCGTGGCCCGACGGGTGCGCGGCATCGCCAGGGACTGCGGGTCCAGGCCGGTGAGCGCCCACGGGGAGGGGAAGAGGTGGGTCAGCCCGCCCGCGGGGTCGGCGACGGGCTCGCCGTGCGCCGCCACCAGCCGGCCCGCCAGCGTACGCGCCGCGGCGGTCGACACCTGCTGCCCGAGCACCACGCGCACCGCGAACTCGGGCCCGTCCACCGTGCGCGGCACCCGGCGCCCGGGGGCCTTGTCCACGTACGGGGCGAGCAGCGGGTCCTCCCGGAGCAGCGCGTCGACGGCGACCGGGTCGGCGTCCAGGTCGAGCAGCCACCGGCAGCGGCTGATCGCGTGCGACAGGTCCCGCCAGTCGGTGAGGGAGAGCCGGCAGGCGACGTGGTCGGGCTCCGGCCGCAGGGCCACGACGCCGTGGCCGTGCGGGAGCCGCAGCGTGCGCCGGTAGGCGCCCTCCCGCCACTCCTCCACACCCGGTACGGCGGTCGCGGCCAGGTGCCCGAAGAGGTTGCCGGGGCACAGCGGCGCCCGGAAGGGCAGCCGCAGCGTCAGCGAGCCCGAGACGCCGTCGGCGGGGACGGGGTGCCGTCCCCGTGCCGCCCGGGTCCGCAGCTCGCTCGGGGTGAGGGCGAAGACCTCGCGCACGGTCTCGTTGAAGGCGCGGATGCTGCTGAACCCGGCGGCGAAGGCGACGTCGCCCATGGGCAGCGCCGAGGTCTCGATCAGCAGCCGGGCCGTCTGCGCCCGCTGCGCCCGGGCGAGGGCGAGGGGTCCCGCCCCGAGCTCGGCCCGCAGCTGGCGCTCGACCTGCCGGGTGCTGTAGCCGAGGCGCGCCGCCAGACCCGGCACGCCGTTCCGGTCGACGACCCCGTCGGCGATCAGGCGCATGGCGCGTGCCACCAGGTCCGCACGCTCGTTCCAGCGCGGGGAACCGGGGGTGGCGTCGGGCCGGCAGCGCTTGCAGGCGCGGAAGCCGGCCTGCTGGGCGGCGGCCGCACTCGGGTAGAAGCTCATGTTCTGCGGCTTGGGCGGCACCGCGGGGCAGCCGGGCCGGCAGTAGATGCGCGTGGTCAGCACCGCGGTGAAGAACCACCCGTCGAAACGGGAGTCCTTCGACTGCACGGCACGCACACAGCGCTCGAAGTCCTCATGCACATCCCCCAGCATCCGCGGCCCGCGCGGGCCGCGGCTAGCGAGAATCCGACATGGACGTACGGGGCGGCGGCCCGGGGACGTACGTGTCGGAAATCCGCCGGACCCCGCACCCCGGCGGTGCTGGACTTCTCTGCGTGACCAGCGAACTCAAGGCCAAGGCCGAACTCCTCCACTCCCTCCACGTCCCCGGGCGCCCGCTGCTGCTGGCCAACGCCTGGGACGCCGCGAGCGCCCGCGTCGCCGAGCGCGCCGGGGCAGCCGCCGTCGCCACCACCAGTTCCGGCGTCTCCTGGACCCTGGGCACCGCGGACGGCGACCACGTCGACCCCCGCCTCGCGCTGGAGCTGACCGCGCGGGTCGCGGCGGCCGTCTCCGTCCCGGTCAGCGCCGACGTCGAGGGCGGCTACGCGGCCGACCCCGAGGGCGTCGCGGAGACGGTGCGGGCGGTGCTGGCGGCGGGCGCGGTCGGCATCAACATCGAGGACTCCCACGACGGCGGCCCGGCCCCGCTGCGCGCCGTGGACGAGCAGGCCGCCCGCATCGCCGCAGCCCGCCGCGCGGCCGACGAGGCGGGGGTGCCGCTGTTCGTCCACGCCCGCACCGACACCTTCCTGCGGGGCGCCGGCGACCTGGGGGAGACCCTGGAGCGCGCCGCCGGCTACGTCGCGGCGGGCGCGGACGGCGTCTTCGTGCCCGGCGTCACCGACCCGGCCGTCGTCGCCGCCCTGGCCGAGGGCATCGACGCCCCGCTCGGCATCCTCGCCGGCCCCGGAGCGCCGCCGGTGTCCGTGCTGGCCGCGGCCGGCGCCGCGCGCGTCAGCCTCGGCAGCGCCGTAGCCGAGGCCGCCTACGCCCTCGTCGACCGCGCGGCCCGCGAGCTGCTCGCCACCGGCACGTACGCCTCCGTCGCGGGCGGCATCCCCTGGGGCGAGCTCAACGCCCTGATGCTCGCGGAGGGCTGACGGCGGCGCCCGCCACGGAACGGCTCCGCCCGGCCGTCCGGCCCCCGGCCCGTGCTCTCCACCCCCGGCGGAATGCCCGGGGGCGAAGAGCACGGGCCTCACGCGTTCCTCATGGGGTGGACATGGCTCCGCCCCCGGCCCGTCCTCGCCCGGTGCGGGCTTCAGCCGCTCTCACGGCGCGGCGCCGGCCCAGGGCCCTGCGGCCGGCGGCGTGGCACGCCCGTCCCGGCGGGGAGGGCGTGATGCCGCACACAGGCGGCCCAGCGCATGACCCGGCAGCGGTGATGTATTAGAGTTATCTCGACATCGAGATATCTGCCAAGGCGCACCGCTGCCGCCAGAGGTAAGGCTCGCCTTACTTAGCCTTACCTTAGCGGATCGGCCAGGGGTCGAAGCGGCAGCATTGCGGTGGTACGCGCAAAGTTACGAAGGAGACTGTCGTGTCGGCGAACAGCTTCGACGCCCGCAGCACCCTGCAGGTGGGCGACGAGTCGTACGAGATCTTCCGGCTGGACAAGGTCGAAGGCGCCGCGCGCCTCCCTTACAGCCTGAAGGTGCTGCTGGAGAACCTGCTCCGCACCGAGGACGGCGCGAACATCACCGCCGACCACATCCGCGCGCTCGGCGGCTGGGACTCCCAGGCCCAGCCGAGCCAGGAGATCCAGTTCACGCCGGCCCGTGTGATCATGCAGGACTTCACCGGTGTGCCGTGCGTGGTCGACCTCGCCACCATGCGCGAGGCCGTCAAGGAACTGGGCGGCGACCCGTCCCGCATCAACCCGCTGGCCCCGGCCGAGCTGGTCATCGACCACTCCGTGATCGCCGACAAGTTCGGCACCCCGGACTCCTTCGCGCAGAACGTGGAGCTGGAGTACGGCCGCAACAAGGAGCGCTACCAGTTCCTGCGCTGGGGCCAGACCGCGTTCGACGAGTTCAAGGTCGTCCCGCCGGGCACCGGCATCGTCCACCAGGTCAACATCGAGCACCTGGCCCGCACGGTGATGGTCCGGAACGGCCAGGCGTACCCCGACACCCTCGTCGGCACCGACTCGCACACCACCATGGTCAACGGCCTCGGCGTCCTGGGCTGGGGCGTCGGCGGCATCGAGGCCGAGGCCGCCATGCTCGGCCAGCCGGTCTCCATGCTGATCCCGCGCGTCGTGGGCTTCAAGCTGACCGGCGAGCTCCCCGCCGGCACCACCGCGACCGACCTCGTACTGACCATCACCGAGATGCTGCGCAAGCACGGTGTGGTCGGCAAGTTCGTCGAGTTCTACGGCGAGGGCGTCGCGGCCACCTCGCTCGCCAACCGCGCCACCATCGGCAACATGTCGCCGGAGTTCGGTTCCACCGCGGCGATCTTCCCGATCGATGCGGAGACCATTAACTACCTGAAGCTGACCGGCCGTTCGGAGCAGCAGCTCGCGCTCGTCGAGGCGTACGCCAAGGAG
Source organism: Streptomyces sp. NPDC008238 (assembly GCF_042956445.1). Lineage (NCBI taxonomy): Bacteria > Bacillati > Actinomycetota > Actinomycetes > Kitasatosporales > Streptomycetaceae > Streptomyces > Streptomyces sp. NPDC008238. Next base: position 150,265 of record NZ_JBIBGK010000007.1, read on the forward strand.
CAGGGCCTGTGGCTGGACCCGGCCGCCGAACCGGACTTCTCCGAGAAGCTGGAGCTCGACCTCTCCACGGTCGTCCCGTCCATCGCCGGCCCGAAGCGCCCGCAGGACCGCATCGTCCTCGCCAACGCCGCCGAGCAGTTCAAGAGCGACGTGCGCAACTACGTGGACGACGCCGACGAGGCGGGCAAGGAGTCCTTCCCGGCCTCCGACGCCCCGGCCGCCACCAACGGCGTCCCGACCCGCCCGACCGTGGTCACCGCCCCCGACGGCTCGACCTACGAGATCGACCACGGCGCCGTCACCGTCGCCGCGATCACCTCCTGCACCAACACCTCGAACCCGTACGTGATGGTCGCCGCCGCGCTGGTGGCCAAGAAGGCGGTCGAGAAGGGCCTGAGCCGCAAGCCGTGGGTGAAGACCACGCTCGCCCCGGGCTCCAAGGTCGTCATGGACTACTACGACCGCGCGGGCCTCACCCCGTACCTCGACAAGATGGGCTTCAACCTCGTCGGGTACGGCTGCACCACCTGCATCGGCAACTCCGGCCCGCTGCCGGACGAGGTCTCCAAGGCCGTCAACGACCACGACCTGGCGGTCACCTCGGTCCTGTCGGGCAACCGCAACTTCGAGGGCCGGATCAACCCGGACGTCAAGATGAATTACCTGGCGTCCCCGCCGCTGGTCGTCGCGTACGCCATCGCCGGCTCGATGAAGGTGGACATCACCAAGGACGCCATCGGCACCGACACCGAGGGCAAGCCGGTCTACCTCCAGGACATCTGGCCCTCCGAGCAGGAGGTCAACGAGGTCGTCGCCTCCGCGATCGGCCAGGACATGTTCAGCACCTCCTACCAGGACGTCTTCGCCGGCGACGCCCAGTGGCAGTCGCTGCCGATCCCGACCGGCAACACCTTCGAGTGGGACCCGCAGTCCACCTACGTCCGCAAGCCCCCGTACTTCGAGGGCATGGCCATGGAGCCGGCCCCGGTCACCGACATCGCCGGTGCCCGCGTGCTGGCCAAGCTGGGCGACTCGGTCACCACCGACCACATCTCCCCGGCGGGCGCGATCAAGGCCGACACCCCGGCCGGCACGTACCTCACCGAGCACGGTGTGGAGCGCCGCGACTTCAACTCCTACGGCTCCCGCCGTGGCAACCACGAGGTCATGATCCGCGGTACGTTCGCCAACATCCGCCTGCGCAACCAGATCGCGCCGGGCACCGAGGGCGGCTTCACCCGCGACTTCACGCAGGAGGGCGGCCCGGTCTCCTTCATCTACGACGCGTCGCAGAACTACCAGGCCGCCGGCACCCCGCTGGTCGTCCTGGCTGGCAAGGAGTACGGCTCCGGCTCGTCCCGCGACTGGGCCGCGAAGGGCACCGCGCTGCTGGGCGTCAAGGCCGTCATCGCCGAGTCGTACGAGCGCATCCACCGCTCGAACCTGATCGGCATGGGCGTGCTGCCGCTGCAGTTCCCCGAGGGCGCCTCGGCGGACTCCCTGGGCCTGACCGGTGAGGAGACCTTCTCGTTCTCCGGCGTCACCGAGCTCAACGACGGCACCACCCCGCGCACCGTCAAGGTGACGACCGACACCGGCGTCGAGTTCGACGCCGTGGTCCGCATCGACACCCCCGGTGAGGCGGACTACTACCGCAACGGCGGCATCATGCAGTACGTCCTGCGCTCCCTGATCCGCAAGTAAGGCTCACGGCCGCCGGGCACGACGAACGGGCCCGCACCCCTGCCGGGGGTGCGGGCCCGTTCGCGTTACCGGCAGGTCTCAACTAGGGAAAGCTGTCCGTCAAAAGCGCGCATGACCTTGCCCACCTCGCGGGAAGTGGACTATACCTGTCGGCGTCCAGGAGGCCCGCTGAACGCGGGCTTGCGCGGGGGGAACGACGGGTGCGTGGCCCGTGCACAGATTCAACTCCGCACCGCATGGGTCCTGGAGAAGGTGAGGACTTGAGCATGAGATCCGACGTCAACCGGCGCGATCTGATCAAGCGGGCTGCAGCTGTGGGCCTGTTGGCCGCTCCCGCCGCGGGTCTGCTGAGTGCCTGTGCGTCCAGCGGCAGCGGCAACGACAAGGGCACGGCGAAGGGCGAGAAGTCCAAGGACAACCCGTTCGGTGTGGCCAACGACGCCCCTCTGGACGTCGTGATCTTCAAGGGCGGCTACGGCGACGCGTACGCCATCGAGTTCGAGAAGATCTACAAGAAGAGGTTCTCCGGGGCGAAGGTCAGCCACCTCGGCACCCAGGAGATCACCGGCAAGCTCCAGCCCCGCTTCAACGCAGGCAACCCGCCGGACGTCGTCGACGACTCCGGTGCCCAGCAGATCAAGCTGGACGTGCTCTACAAGAGCGGCCAGCTCACCGACCTCACCCCGCTGCTCGACGCGCCCTACATCGACGACCCGAGCAAGAAGATCAGGGACGTCCTGCAGCCCGGCACCGTCGAGATCGGCAGCTTCGACGACGGCAAGATGTACCAGCTCTCCTACATCTACACCGTGTGGGGCCTGTGGTACTCCGGCAAGCTCTTCAAGGAGAAGGGCTGGACCGCGCCGAAGACCTGGGCCGACTTCATGTCCCTCTCCGAGGAGATCAAGAAGTCGGGCATGGCCCCCTTCTGCCACCAGGGCAAGTACCCGTACTACATCAACATCGTGGTCATGGACCTGATCGCCAAGCACGGCGGTGCCGAGCTGGTGAAGCGGATCGACAGCCTCGACCCGACCGTGTGGGACGAGGACGCCGCCAAGGTGGCCGTCGAGTCGGTCTACCAGATCGCCGACAAGGGCTACCTGCTCCCCGGCACCAACGGCATGACCCACATCGAGTCCCAGACCGCCTGGAACGAGGGCAAGGCAGCCTTCATCCCCTGCGGTTCGTGGCTGGAGAACGAGCAGCTGAAGGCCACCCCCTCGGACTTCGAGATGACCTTCCTGCCGATCCCCTCGCTGGACGGCGACAAGCTGCCCTTCGAGTCGATCCGGGCCGGCGCCGGTGAGCCCTTCATCGTCCCGAAGAAGGCCAAGAACCAGGCCGGCGGCCTGGAGTTCCTGCGGATCATGCTCACCAAGGAAGCGTCGAGCAAGTTCGCCCAGACGGCCAACTCGCTGACCGTGCTCAAGGACGGCGTCGGCTCCGACGTCCAGCTGCGCCCGGGCACCAAGTCCACCGTCACGGCGCTCACGGCGGCCGGCAGCAACGTCTTCAACTACAACTACATCAACACGCAGAGCGCCTTCGACACGGACGTGCAGAACGCCAGCGCCGAGTTGATGGCCAAGCGCATCAAGCCCGCCGACTGGCTCAAGCGGGTCAAGGCGGCGGCCGAGAAGGCCAAGAAGGGCTCTTAGTTCAGACCGGCCCTTGCGCACCGGGGCCCCGGTGCCCCCTGATGGTCCGGGGGCGTTCGGGGCCCCGGTGCGACGGTCTACCCGATGGCAGGAGCAGCGCCATGCGTTACCGCAAGTACCCGTTCATCGCGGGATTCCTCTTCCTTCCGGTCGTGCTCTACGTCGTCTTCGTGATCTGGCCGTACCTCCAGACGTTCGGGTATTCCCTGACGGACTGGTCCGGGCAGTCCCAGGAGATGAACTTCGTCGGCCTGGATAACTACACGAAGCTCTTCGGGGACCACGTATTCCTGCAGGCGCTCCAGCACAACGTGCTGCTGCTGGTGTTCCTGCCGGTGATCACGATCCTGCTGGCGCTCTTCTTCGCCTTCATGCTCAACGTGGGCGGCCGCGGCGGCACCACGGGCGTCCGGGGAGTACGCGGATCGGCCTTGTACAAGGTCGTCTTCTTCTTCCCCCAGGTGCTTTCCGTCGCCATTCTCGTGGTGCTCTTCCAGGCGGTGTACCGCAGTGACGGAAGCGGCCTCCTGAACGGCGTCCTGATCAAACTGCACCTCCAGGACCCGAACGCCCCGGTCGAATGGCTGAACAGCCCCAACCTGGTGATGTGGTGCCTGCTCGGCGTGCAGATCTGGGCCGGTGTCGGTTTCTACCTGGTGCTCTTCTCGGCGGCCATGCAGTCCGTTCCGAAGGACATCTACGAGGCCGCGCTGCTGGACGGCGCGGGCCGCCTGCAGACCTTCTTCAAGGTGACGCTCCCGCTGCTGTGGGACAGCGTTCAGACGGCCTGGGTGTACCTCGCGATCGCCGCGATGGACTTCTTCGTACTGGCCTCGGTCCTCACCCCGGGATCGAATTTCGGCGGCGGTCCCGACTACCACGGTGAGGTCATGGCGACCTACCTGATGCGCAACTTCCTCACCTTCGGGAAGAGCGGCTACGCCTGCGCCATGGGCGTCGTCATCCTCTTCCTCACCCTGATCCTTTCCGCCATCGCGCTGCGGGTCTCCCGCCGCGACCGCATCGAGTACTGAGCGGGGAGCGCATCCCATGGCCACTCCCATCAAGCAGCCCACCCCGGTCCCGGTCTTCAAGGGCCGGCCCACCGTCATCGGCAGCAAGAAGACGGACCAGGAACGTTCCGCCGACGGCGGCACGACCCTCAACGTGTTCTCCCACGGATTCCTGGTCCTGTGGGGCGTGATGATCGTCCTGCCGCTGGCGTGGATCGTCCTCGGCTCCTTCAAGAACAACACGGAGATCGGCGCGAGCGCCTGGTCCTGGCCCTCGCAGTGGTCGTTCGACGCGTTCTCCCGGGCCTGGGAGAAGGGCATCGGCGACTTCTTCGTGAACACCGTGATCGTGCTGGTGTTCTCGGTGCCGCTGACCATGCTGCTGGGCTCGATGACGGCGTACGTGCTGGCGCGCTACGAGTTCCCCGGCAACCGGATCATCTTCTACCTGTTCGTCGGCGGGGCGATGTTCCCGGTGTACCTCGCCCTGGTGCCGCTGTTCTTCATGGTCAGCAACCTGGGCATGCTCAACACCTACCAGGGCCTGATCCTGGTCTACGTCGCCTATTCGCTGCCCTTCACCGTCTTCTTCATGCATTCCTTCTTCAGGACCCTGCCCACGGCGGTGCACGAGGCGGCCATGATCGACGGCTGCTCCCATTCCCGGGCCTTCTTCCAGGTCATGCTCCCGATGGCGAAGCCGGGCCTGATCAGCGTGGGCATATTCAACGTGCTGGGGCAGTGGAACCAGTACATCCTGCCGATGACCCTCATGCAGCAGCAGTCCAGCAGCGACCCGGACCGCTCGATGCTGGCCCAGGGCCTGGTCAACCTGGCGCAGCAGCAGGGGTACTCCGGTGACTACCCGGCGCTCTTCGCGGGCATGACCATCGCGATGCTGCCGGTGCTCGTGGTCTACCTCTCCTTCCAGCGGCAGGTGCAGGCGGGTCTGACGGCCGGCACCTTGAAGTAACGGGAAGGTCACTCCACGTGGCCGCCGTCCGGTCGTCCGGACGGCGGAGCGGAAGCGGTCCCGCCGTATGCGGGGCCGCTTCTGGATTTTTCGGGCATACCGCCAGCGGTCTGGTTCTGCCCCTTGACGGGAAGCGAGCCTAAAGGCTTGCTTAGAGTTCACATGTTGTAGACGACGGGGTCTCATCGGCGTGGCTCCCGTCCGGTTCGGCAGGAGTGGAATGGTCGTGGAGACTCCGGGATCCCAGTCGTCGCTGCACCGGGCCAACCTCGAGCGGGTGGTCCGGGCCGTACGCCTCGCGGGTTCGCTGACGCAGGCGGAGATCGCCCGTACGACGGGGCTGTCCGCCGCGACGGTCTCCAACATCGTCCGCGAGTTGCGCGACAACGGGACCGTACAGGTCACCCCCACCTCCTCGGGAGGGCGCAGGGCCCGCGCGGTGGCGCTGTCGGGCGACGCGGGCGTCGTCGTCGGCGTCGACTTCGGGCACTCCCACCTGCGGGTCGCGGTCGGCAACCTGGCCCACCAGGTGCTCGCCGAGCAGTCCGAGCCGATCGACGTGGACGCCTCGGCCTCCGAGGGCTTCGACCGGGCCGAGCAGCTGGTCGCGCGGCTGATCGAGTCCAGCGGCATCGACGCCGACAAGGTGATCGGCGTCGGCCTCGGCGTCCCGGGCCCGATCGACGTGGAGACCGGCGCGCTGGGGTCCACCGCCATCCTGCCGGGGTGGGGCGGCATCAACCCGCGCCAGGAACTCGCCGAGCGGCTGCGCATGCCGGTCCAGGTGGACAACGACGCCAACCTCGGCGCCCTCGGCGAGCTGGTCTGGGGCGGCGGCCGCGGCGTGAAGGACCTGGCGTACATCAAGGTGGCCAGCGGCGTGGGCGCCGGGCTGGTGATCGACGGCCGCATCTACCGCGGCCCCGGCGGCACCGCCGGCGAGATCGGCCACATCACGCTGGACGAGTCCGGTCCGGTCTGCCGCTGCGGCAACCGCGGTTGCCTGGAGACCTTCACCGCCGCCCGGTACGTGCTGGACCTGCTGCGCGGCAGCCACGGCCCCGACCTCACCCTGGCGCGCATGGTGCAGCTGGGCCGCGAGGGCGACCCGGGCTGCCGCCGGGTCATCGCGGACGTCGGCCGGCACATCGGCATGGGCGTCGCCAGCCTCGCCAACCTCTTGAACCCGAGCCGGGTGGTGCTCGGCGGTGACCTCGCGGAGGCGGGGGAGCTGGTCCTGGCGCCGATAAGGGAGTCCGTGGCGCGGTACGCGATCCCCAGCGCCGCCCGCCGCCTCTCGGTCGTCGCAGGGGGCCTGGGGGCCCGCGCTGAGGTGCTGGGCGCGCTGGCGCTGGCCCTCAGCGAGGTAGGGGATTCATCCCTTTTGGATGCTAATGTTCCGGCAGCGGTTGCTGTGCCGTAGAGATCACTCTGCGTTCATCTAGATAACGAAACGCACCGTTGCCATCTCGTTAAGTATTTACTTCTTGACGTCAAGGCTGTAGCCGAGTTGACTCACGCTCACCTCGGCCGCAGTCTCTTGCGGCCCTGTCAGGGAGGCAACCCCACATGAACGCAATGATGCGTCGCGTCGTGATCGGCACCGCGGCCGTCTCCATGGCCCTTTCCGTTGCTGCGTGCGGCAAGGCCGGCGACGACAAGGCGGACGGCGGCAGCAGCAGCACCGGCAGCAAGAGCAAGACCATCGGTCTGCTGCTTCCCGACAGCGTCACCGCGCGTTACGACAAGTTCGACAAGCCGCTGTTCGAGGCGAAGGTCAAGGAGCTGTGCGCCGACTGCGACGTACAGTACGCGAACGCCGCGGGTGACTCCGGCAAGCAGGCCCAGCAGGTCTCCACCATGATCACCAAGGGTGTCAAGGTGATCGTGATCAGCGCGCAGGACGCCGCTGCCATCAAGACCTCGGTCCAGTCCGCCGTCGACAAGGGCATCAAGGTCATCGCGTACGACCGCCTCGCCCAGGGTCCGGTCTCCGCGTACGTCTCCTTCGACAACGAGAAGGTCGGCGAGCTGCAGGGCCAGGCGCTCCTCGACTCGCTCGGCGCCAAGGCCAAGCCGTCGGCGAACGTCGTCATGATCAACGGTGACGACGCCGACCCGAACGCCGCGATGTTCAAGGCCGGCGCCCACAAGGTGCTCGACGGCAAGGTCAAGATCGCCTACGAGCAGAGCGGTCTGTGGAAGGACACCGTCGCCAACCAGAAGATGACGGCGGCCATCACGCAGCTCAAGGCCAAGAACATCGCGGGCGTCTACGCCGCCAACGACGGCATGGCCGGCGGCATCGCCACCGCCCTCAAGGGCGCCGGCATCAGCGGCATCCCGCTGACCGGTCAGGACGCCGAACTCGCGGGCATCCAGCGGATCATCGCGGGCACGCAGTCCAGCACGGTCTACAAGGCGTTCAAGCCCGAGGCCGACGCCGCCGCCCAGCTCGCGGTCAACCTGATCGAGGGCAAGGACATCTCGTCCCTGGCCACGACCTCGCTGACCAGCGGCTCCGGTGACAAGGTCCCGTCGCAGCTGCTGACCCCGGTCTCCGTGACCAAGGCCAACGTCAACGACACGGTCATCGCGGACAAGCTGTACTCCGTCGCCGAGATCTGCACGGCCGAGTTCGCCGACGCCTGCAAGGCCGCCGGCATCCAGTAACACGGCAGGTCCTCCCTCCGGAGGCCGCCACGCGAACCTGTCCGGTGCCCGCCCCGTCCAACAGACCCCGCTGACGGGGCGGGCGCCGGACGGACAGTTCGTTTCCGTTCATGTAAAGCTGTGCAGTTTGCACAAAACTCCGCGCCCCTCCAAGCGCGGCATCCCCGCCGGTCAGGCGGCGAAGGAGATGGTTCACGTGTCCGCTACGCCCGTGCTGGCGTTGCGCGGAGTCTCCAAGCGATTCGGTGCAGTCCAGGCACTCACCGATGTCGACCTGGAGGTCCATGCCGGTGAGGTCGTCGCGCTCGTCGGCGACAACGGCGCAGGTAAGTCGACCCTGGTCAAGACGATCGCGGGTGTCCACCCCATCGATGAAGGCGTCATCGAGTGGGAGGGCGAGCCGGTCAGCATCAACAAGCCGCACGACGCCCAGGGCTTCGGAATCGCGACGGTCTACCAGGACCTCGCGCTCTGCGACAACCTCGACGTCGTCGCCAACCTCTACCTCGGCCGCGAGATCAAGCGCGCCAGCGTGATCGACGAGGTCACCATGGAGGCCCGGTCCAGGGAGCTGCTGAGCACCCTGTCGATCCGCATCCCCAGCGTGCGCATCCCGATCGCCAGCCTCTCGGGTGGTCAGCGACAGGTCGTGGCCATCGCGCGCGCCCTGATCGGCGACCCCAAGCTGGTCATCCTCGACGAGCCGACCGCCGCCCTCGGCGTGGAGCAGACGGCCCAGGTGCTCGACCTGGTGGAGCGGCTGCGTCAGCGCGGCCTCGCCGTCATCCTCATCAGCCACAACATGGTGGACGTCAAGGCCGTCGCCGACAAGGTGGCGGTACTGCGGCTCGGTCGCAACAACGGCGTGTTCGACGTCAAGAGCACGTCCCAGGAAGAAATCATCTCCGCGATCACGGGCGCCACGGACAACGCCGTGACCCGCCGTCAGGCGCGGCGCACGGAGGATGCAAAGTGAGCGACACGTCGAAGACCGTAAAGCAGGACGCGGCGGCAGCGGTCGAGGACGCGTCCTCGGCTGCGGTGCCCGTGGTCGACCCGCGTCTGCTCGTCCGTGAAGAGGGCTTCAAGGGCTACATCACGGAGTTCAAGCGCAAGGTGCGCGGCGGTGAGCTCGGCTCGCTGCCGGTCATCATCGGCCTGATCATCATCTGGACCGTCTTCCAGACCCAGTCCAGCAACTTCCTGACCGCCGGCAACCTGGCCAACATCGGCTTCTTCCTGGCGGCCACCGGCATGCTCGCCGTCGGCCTGGTCTTCGTGCTGCTGCTCGGCGAGATCGACCTGTCGGTGGGCTCGGTCAGCGGTCTGGCGTCCTCGCTCTTCGCGATCCTGGCGACCACCCACGGGATGAACCCGTGGCTCGCCCTGATCCTGACGATCCTGACCGGCATCCTCATCGGTGCCCTGCACGGCTGGTTCTTCGCGAAGATCGGCGTCCCCGCGTTCGTCGTCACCCTCGCCGGCTTCCTCGGCTGGAACGGCCTGATGCTGCAGCTGCTCGGCGACAGCGGAAGCCTCTCCATCCAGGACACGGGCCCGCTGCACATCCTGGGCCAGCAGTCCTTCTTCCTCGACCAGGACATCGCCGGCGCCTACCTGCTGGCGGGCCTCGGCACGGTGGCCATGCTCGCCGGATCGCTCATCGAGCAGCGCCGCCGTCGCGCCGCCGGTGTCCCGTTCCGGCCCACCAGCGAGATCGCGCTCCGTGTCGGCGCCCTCGCGGTGGTCTCGTTCGTCGTCGCCTACGTGCTGAACCAGGCGAGCGGTGTCCCCAACGCGCTGGTCATCTTCCTGGCGGCCCTGGTCATCACCGACTTCGTGCTCCGCCGCACCTCCTACGGCCGCAAGATCTTCGCGGTCGGCGGTGGCATCGAGGCGGCCCGCCGGGCCGGCATCAACGTCGCCATGATCCGCATCTCCGTGTTCGCCATCTCCGGTGCGTTCGCGGCGATCGGCGGTCTGTTCTTCGCCGCCCAGACCTACACCGCCTCGCTCGGCGCGGGTGGCGGCAACTACCTGATGCTGGCCATCGCGGCCGCGGTCATCGGCGGCACCAGCCTCTTCGGCGGCCGCGGCACCGTCTGGTCCGCCCTGCTCGGCATGCTGGTCATCCAGTCCATCCAGACCGGCCTGGACCTGCTCAACATGAACACCGCACTGCAGTACATGATCACCGCCGCGGTGCTCCTCGCCGCCGTGGTCATCGACTCGGTGTCCCGCAAGAGCCAGAAGGCCGCCGGCCGCGGCTGACGGTTCTCATCGCACCAGTGGCGTGACGTGCCCGGCGCAGGGAAGATCATCCCAGCGCCGGGCACAGGTGTGTGCGGAGCTGGAAACGCGAACACATACACTCGGGTAACCGGCAAGCGACAACAAGGAGGCACGGGTGGCGCTGCTGACCCGTATCAAGGGACCGCGCGACCTCGACCGGCTCAGCCCGGAGCAGCTGGTCGAGCTGGCAGGCGAGATCCGTACCTTCCTGGTCGACGAGGTCTCCAAGACGGGCGGGCACCTGGGGCCGAACCTCGGTGTCGTCGAACTCACCGTCGCCCTCCACCGGGTCTTCGACTCGCCGAAGGACAAGGTGCTGTGGGACACCGGACACCAGTCCTACGTCCACAAGCTGCTCACCGGCCGTCAGGACTTCTCCAAGCTCAAGGGCAAGGGCGGCCTGTCCGGCTACCCCTCGCGCGCCGAGTCCGAGCACGACGTCATCGAGAACAGCCACGCCTCCACGGTGCTGGGCTGGGCCGACGGCCTGGCCAAGGCCAACGAGCAGCTCGGCAAGCGCGACCACACCGTCGCCGTCATCGGTGACGGCGCCCTGACGGGCGGCATGGCCTGGGAGGCGCTGAACAACATCGCCGCCGCCAAGGACCGCCCGCTGGTCATCGTCGTCAACGACAACGAGCGCTCCTACGCGCCCACCATCGGCGGCCTCGCCAACCACCTCGCCACGCTGCGCACCACCGACGGCTACGAGCGCTTCCTCACCCGCACCAAGGAACTGCTGGAGCGCACCCCCGTCATCGGCCAGCCGCTGTACGAGACCCTGCACGGCGCCAAGAAGGGCTTCAAGGACTTCATCGCCCCGCAGGGCATGTTCGAGGACCTGGGCCTGAAGTACGTCGGCCCGATCGACGGCCACGACCTCGCCGCCCTGGAGTCCGCGCTGCAGCGCGCCAAGCGCTTCGGCGGCCCGGTCATCGTCCACTGCCTGACGGAGAAGGGCCGCGGCTACACCCCCGCCCTGGAGGACGAGGCCGACCGCTTCCACGCCGTCGGCAAGATCCACCCCGACACCGGCCTGCCCATCGCCGCCTCGGGCGCGGACTGGACCTCGGTCTTCGCCGAGGAGATGGTCAAGCTCGGCAAGGAGCGCAAGGACATCGTCGCCATCACGGCCGCGATGCTCCAGCCCGTCGGTCTCGACAAGTTCGCCAAGGCCTTCCCGGACCGCGTCTACGACGTCGGCATCGCCGAGCAGCACGCCGCCGTGTCGGCGGCGGGCCTGGCCACCGGTGGCCTGCACCCGGTGGTCGCCGTCTACGCGACCTTCCTCAACCGCGCCTTCGACCAGGTGCTGATGGACGTCGCGCTCCACAAGTGCGGCGTCACCTTCGTCCTGGACCGCGCCGGCATCACCGGCACCGACGGCGCCTCGCACAACGGCATGTGGGACCTGTCGATCCTCCAGGTCGTGCCCGGCCTGCGGATCGCCGCCCCCCGCGACGCCGACCAGGTGCGCGCCCAGCTGCGCGAGGCCGTGGCCGTCGAGGACGCCCCGACCGTGGTCCGCTACTCCAAGGGCGCGGTCGGCCCGGCGGTCAAGGCCGTCGGCAAGGTCGGCGGGATGGACGTGCTGCGAGCGGCCAAGACCGAGGGCGAGGACCGGCCGGACGTCCTGCTGGTCTCCGTCGGCGCGCTCGCCCCGATGTGCCTGGAGATCGCCGACCTGCTCGACGCCCAGGGCATCACCACCACCGTCGTCGACCCCCGCTGGGTCAAGCCCGTCGACGAGGCCCTGCCCGGCCTCGCGGCCGGCCACCGGGTCGTCGTCACGGTCGAGGACAACGGACGGGTGGGCGGGGTCGGCTCCGCCGTCGCCCAGGCCCTGCGCGACGCGAACGTGGACGTGCCGCTGCGCGACTTCGGCATCCCGCAGGAGTTCCTCGACCACGCCGGCCGCAAGGAGGTCATGGCCGAGATCGGCCTGACCGCCCCGGACATCGCGCGTCAGGTGACGGGCCTCGTCAGCCGGCTCGAGGGCCGCTACGCGGACGAGCCGGCGCCGCAGGTCGCGAGCGACTGACGCCCGCCTCCCCGCCTCGGCACCACCGGGCCGGGCGACACCCTTACGGGTGATCGCCCGGCCCTTCTGTTGATGTGTAGGCGCGCCAGATCCGGTCACAAGCATCAGCGGATGCTGTGATGCAGGGACAACTGTGGAGGTGCGCCGGTGGACGTGGGCGGTAACGCTACGAGGGGACGGAGCGGCTTCTTCCGTACCAAATCGGTCGAGGATTCCCTGAGGGACACGCAGGAGCCGGAGCACGCGCTCAAGAAGTCGCTGTCCGCCCTCGACCTCACGGTCTTCGGCGTCGGCGTCATCATCGGCACCGGCATCTTCGTCCTCACGGGCAAGGTGGCGAAGGAGAACGCGGGCCCGGCGGTCGCCCTGTCCTTCGTCGCCGCCGGCGTCGTCTGCGCGCTCGCCGCCCTGTGCTACGCCGAGTTCGCCTCCACCGTGCCGGTGGCCGGGTCCGCGTACACCTTCTCCTTCGCGACGCTCGGCGAACTGCCCGCCTGGATCATCGGCTGGGACCTGGTGCTGGAACTGGCGCTGGGCTCCGCGGTGGTCGCGGTCGGATGGTCGGGGTACCTGCGCTCGATCATGGACAACTGGGGCTGGCACCTGCCGTCGGTGCTGTCCGGCGGCCAGCAGGACGGCTTCCACTTCGACCTGCTGGCCTTCCTGCTGGTGGCCGCGCTGACCGCCATCCTGGTCGCCGGGATGAAGCTCTCGGCCCGGGTGACCTCCGTGGTGGTCGCCATCAAGCTGACCGTGGTGCTCATCGTGATCGTCGTGGGCGCGTTCTTCATCAAGGGCCACAACTACACGCCGTTCGTCCCGCCCGCCGTGCGGTCCGAGGGCGCGGAGGCCGGCATCAAGGCCCCGCTCATCCAGCTGATCTCGGGCTTCACGCCGTCCCAGTTCGGCATCATGGGCATCTTCACCGCCGCGGCCGTGGTCTTCTTCGCCTACATCGGCTTCGACATCGTCGCCACCGCCGCGGAGGAGACCAAGAACCCGCAGCGGGACGTGCCGCGCGGCATCCTCGGCTCGCTGCTGATCTGCACCGTGCTGTACGTCGCCGTCTCCATCGTCGTCACCGGCATGCAGCACTACTCCCAACTCACCGTGGACGCGCCGCTGGCCGACGCGTTCAAGGCCGTGGGCCACCCCTTCTGGGCCGGGCTGATCGCCTTCGGCGCCGTGGTGGGCCTGACGACGGTCTGCATGATCCTGCTGCTGGGGCAGAGCCGGGTCTTCTTCGCGATGAGCCGCGACGGACTGCTGCCGCGCTTCTTCTCCCAGGTGCACCCCACGCGGGGCACGCCGTACCGCTCGACGATCCTGCTCGGCGGCATCGTCGCGATCGTCGCGGGCTTCACCACCATCGAGGAACTGGCCGAGCTGGTGAACATCGGCACCCTGTTCGCCTTCGTCGTCGTCGCCATCGGCGTCGTGGTGCTCCGCCGCACCCGCCCCGACCTGCCGCGCTCCTTCCGCACCCCGTTCGTGCCGTGGCTGCCCGCGGTGTCGGTGCTCGCCACGCTGTGGCTGATGCTCAACCTGCCGGCCGAGACCTGGCTGCGGTTCGCCGTCTGGATGGCCATCGGCTTCCTCGTCTACTTCCTGTACGGCTACCGGCACAGCCGGGTGCGCGGGCCGGCCCGGCAGGGCTGAGCTGACGCGGCCGGAGGGCGGCCGGTACGTTGGGCGCGTGCCGACCCGCCCCGAGACCGCCCGCGCCGACGCGCCCGCGCTCCCGGAAGAGCGGTCGGGCGCGTCGGCGAACCGGGTGCCCTCGGCGTTCCCCCGGTTCTCCTGGCCCGTGCTGCTCCCGCTGCTGACGCTTCTCGCGGCCCTGGTCCACTCGCCCTCCTTCGTGCGCCCGGTCTGGAACCCCGACGAGGGGTTCCTGGCGACCCAGGCACGGGTGCTCGCCTCCGGCGGTGTGCTCTACGACACCGTCGTGGACCGCAAGCCCCCCTTCCTGCCCTGGCTGTACCAGGGCGCGTTCGCGCTCTTCGGCGACGGGTCGCTGTGGCCCCTGCGGGTGGCCGCGGTCGCCGCGCACGTCGTGACCGCGGCGCTGCTCGTCTCCCTCGCCCGGCGCCGCTGGGGCGACCGGTGGGGCGCGGCCGCCGGGTTCTGCTACCTGCTGCTGTCCGTCGGGCTGGCGCCCGAGGACACCCAGGCGGCCACCTTCGAGGTCTTCACCCTGCCGTGGACGGCCGCCGCCGTGCTGTGCGCCGACCGCGGCCGCTGGGGTGCGGCGGGGGTGGCGGTGGCCGGGGCGGCGCTGACCAAGCAGACCGGCGCGGTGGTGCTCCTCCCGGTGGTCTGGATGCTGTGGCGGACCCACCGGGGGAGCCCGGCCGCGCCCGCGGGTGCGTGGGGCAGGCTGGCGGCGGGGTGCGCGCTACCCGTGGCGGCCGTGGCCGCGGCGACCGGCGTGGGGCGCTTCGTCTTCTGGACGGTCACCGGGTCCGGCGCCTACATCTCGCCCGAGGGCGCCTGGCTGCTCGCGGCCGGGCGCGGGCTCGGCAACGCCGCGATCCTCACGGCGGCCGGGGCGGGGCTCGTCCTGCCGGCCCTCTGGATCGCCGCGCGGCGGCGGGCCGGTGCCGGGGTCGAGCTGTGGGTCTGGCTCGGCGCGTCGGCCGTCGCCGTCGTGGCGGGCTTCCAGTTCTACGGCCACTACTACCTGCAACTGCTGCCCCCGCTCACGCTCGTCGGGATCGCCGCGCTGCGCCGGCTGCCGGCGCGCGGGCCCGCCAGGAAGGCCGCCGCCGTGTGGACGGTGCTGGCGGCGGCCGCCTTCACCGGCTGGGGCTTCACGGCCCCGCGCGCCGAACTCGACCACGCCCGGGCCGTCGCCGCCGCGATCCGCGCCCACACCGACGCGGACGGGACGGTCCTGGTCTGGGGCATGCACCCGGAGCACTACTGGCTCTCCGGACGCGCACCGGCCGGTCGCTTCCTCACCGCGGGATTCCTCACCAACTTCAGCGGCGGCCGAGGCGGGGCCCGGGTCGGCGAGGAGTACGCCGTGCCGGGCGCCTGGGCGGACTTCCGCCGGGAGTTCGCCGCCGCGCCCCCGGCCGTCGTCGTCGACGACTCCCGGGGCGCGCCCTACGGCGCGGCGCACATCCCCGGCCTGCGCGCTCTCCTCGACGGGGGCGGCTACGAGCGCGTCGCCACCGCGGACGGCGCCGTGCTCTACGCCCGGCCCGGGCGCGGCCAGGGGCTGTCCGATGGGTCGTGTGGGCTGATCAGGGCCGTGGCGTACGGGAGCTCGTCACCAATCCGCCAACCGCCCCTTGCGTCGGCCGGTTGAGGAAATTGGTCGCGGTGGATCAGGCGGATGCGGTGATACTCCCGCATGAGTAGAGATGCCGAGGTCATCGTGCTCGCCCGTTGGTCGGGCGAGGTCATGGAACCGCTGACCCGGGACGATCCAGAACGCACGTGGCAAGGCCGCTTCGTCCCGATAGCGGGGCAGTGGGGCTACGAGTTCGGATGGGCCCTGGAGTTCGAGAAGATGCGTGCCCGCAAGGGCCTGCTCAAGCACCTGGAGTCGCTGCCGTGGCCGTATCCGCATACGGTGCAAGTTCTGCTCCGCGACCAGGACGACGACTGCTTCGGGCTCTGGATGTTCCATGAGGACCGACTGGTGGAGGTCGCCATTGCGCGCACCGAGCGTTTCCACCGGCCGGCACCGCCCAATGAGGACTTCGAACCCGACCCGGGCTTGCTGCTGCGCACCGACCAGGACACGGCCCTGCCCGAGCAGACCCCGGAGGCACGCCGCGACACCCGCCCACCCTGGTAGAAGTGTTCACCGGGTCCGAGGGGGTGGAACACGGTGTTCGTCGAGATCGTCCTTGCGGGGCTGCCCATCGACCGGGACGAGGTCGAGGAGGCGTTGGAGGCAGCGTTCGGCTCGGACGGGGAGATCACGGGTGCGGGCAGCGGGGAGGGGCGTTGCCATCTCGACCTCGAGATCGAGGGGTACCTCGATCGCGGCGCGGCACTGGAACGGGTTCGTTCCGTGCTGGTCGGGCTCGACGTGCTGCAGTACGCGACGTTGAACGTCGGCGACTGATCACGCGGCGAGCGGTCGCCCCCGACGGGGCGGGCCGGGCCACGGCGGCCCTGTGCGGTCGGAGCACCGGTCAGGGGCGTACCGAGCGGGGCCCGGCGACGGACGCGCCGTGGGCGGTCACCCGGCGGCGCAGTTCGCGGTCGGCCGTCACGACCAGGCACGGCCGTTCCGGGGCCCGGGCGGCGACGAGTTCGGCGACGAGGTCGTCACCGCTGCCGCGGGCCGCCTCGACCCGTACCCCCGGCACGGGGGCCACGTTCCGGGCCGCGCCCTCGACGACGAGCACGATGTCGAGCGGCGCCCGCCGGGCCCACTCCGGTACGTCCGCGCGTTCGGGAAGCCCGGTCCGGGCCAGGGCGGCCAGGGCGTCGCGTACGCGTTCCGTCGCCCCGTGCCGGTCCCGCCACCACCCGTCGGGCACGGACCCCACGGTGTTGGCGGCGTCGACCACGACCAGGGGCGCTGTCCCACCGTTCACCGGCCCACCCTCCCACAACGGGCCCGGGGCGGGTCGGGCGCCGTCGCGAGGACACCGCCCCGGCGGTGCCCGCCGCCCGAGGCCGTACCCCCCACGGGGCGCGGTCGTACGCGGTGGTAGAAAGTCCCGGTGAAGCAGACGAAGTCCAAGCGCTGGCGGTCCTACATCGGGACGGTGATCGTCCTGGGTGTGGTGTTCGGGGGCTCCGCCGTCCTCGGGGCGCATGTGCGCAGTGAGAAGCAGCACGAGGTCAAGGCGCCGACCGGCGCCGCGGGCGACGAGCGGCTGGCGGTGCCGGTGCGGCCGTCCGAGCTGCCGGTGACGCTGACCGTGTACGAGGACCTGCGCAGCCCGGAGTCGAAGGCCTTCGCCTCCGAGTACGCGGACACCCTGGCCAAGCTGGTGGCCACCGGCCAGGTCGGCATCGACTACCGCCTGGTGACGCCGACCGACGTCGCGGACGGCGGCACCGGCTCCCTGGCCGCGGCGAACGCGGCCGCGTGCGCGCAGGACGTGGGCCGGTTCCAGGAGTTCGTGGCGCAGGTGTGGGACGCCCAGCCCGTCGACGCCCGGGACGACCCGTTCACCAGCGACACGTTCCTGAAGGGCCTGGCGAAGAAGGCCGGCGGCGTCGACGAGACGCACTTCGTCCCGTGCGTGCAGGGCGGGGACCACGACGGGTGGGTGCGACGCTCGCAGGAGGAGTTCGCCGCGGCCGGGTTCACCTCCACGCCCGTCGTGCAGGTGAACGGCGAGACCGTCACCGACGCCGCGGGCGGCGCGTCCGGGCTCACCCCCGAGCGGCTGACGCAGCTGGTCGACAAGGCCGTCGCCGAGGTCGTGGACAGCACCACCGCGAACGGCTGACCACACCGTCCACTGTCATTCCATCAGATTTACGTGGGAATCGGGTAATAAGGGCATGTGGCACTCGATCGCGAGGAGTGGTGGTGCACATGTCCACACCGGTGTTCGACGAGGTCGGGCCGCAGCCGGGCTGCGTCTGTGAGGACTGCGCCCGGCGGCGGCTGATCCGGTCGGCGATCCGTGGCACGCCCCCGTGCGTGCCACCGGCCGCCGCCCCCGCCGCGCTGGTCGTGCTGGCCACCGCCGGCGCGGCCGTGATGGCGCCCGCCGCCGTGGCCGCCCCCGCGGAGGACGCGGGCCAGGCCGCGTCCGCCGGGCGGACCGAGCAGGCGCAGCCCGACCTGGCCGGCGCCGCGGCACCGCTCCGGCTGACCCGCGATCAGATCCTGGAGCGGGCCCGGGACTGGATCGACGCCGGCGTCCCCTACGACATGCGCCGCCGCTGGCGGGACGGCTACCGGCAGGACTGCTCCGGCTTCGTCTCCATGGCCTGGGGCCTGGGCACCAGCCAGTGGACCGGTACGCTGCCCCGCTACGCCGAACGGATCGGCCGCGACGAGCTCGAACCCGGCGACATCCTGCTCTTCCACAACCCCCGCGACCCCGTCGACGGCTCCCACGTCACGATCTTCGGGGGCTGGGCGAACGCCGCGCACAGCCGCTACGTCGCCTACGAGGAGACCCGGCCGCGCGCCCGGGTGCGCACCACGCCGTACGCCTACTGGGACCACTCCAAGCGCTACGTCCCCTACCGCTACAAGTACCTGCGCGGCGAGGGCCTCGACGACTTGTACGACGACCTCTACGAGGACCTGGACGGCGACCTCGACCTCGGCGACCTGGCCGCCATGGCCTACCCGGGGAGCCGGACCTTCGGGCCCGGCGCCACCAACGGCTACGTCACCCGGCTCGGCAGGATGCTGCGGCAGCGCGGGGCGGGCGGGTACTACCACGACGGGCCGGGTCCCCACTGGAGCGACGCCGACCGCCTCGCCACCCGCGCCTTCCAGCGCGCCCAGGGCTGGAAGGGCGACCAGGCCGACGGCTTCCCGGGCCCCCTGACGTGGCGTTACCTCACCCAGGGCGCGGGGTCCGACATCGACGGCGGCCGCCCCGAGGCACCCCCCGCCTACCCCGGACTCGGCGGTTTCCGGCCCGGCCAGTCCGGGCCGCACGTGCTCGCGCTGGGACGCCGCCTGGTCGCCAAGGGCTTCGGCCGGTTCTACGCCAAGGGGCCCGGCCCCCGCTGGGGCGAGGCCGACCGGCGCGCGGTGGAGGCCTTCCAGCGCTCGCAGGGCTGGTCAGGCAGCCGGGCGGACGGCTACCCCGGACCCGAGACCTGGAGGCGGCTCTTCTCATGACGATCACCGCGCAAGGCGGCCCGGCCGAACTCCCCGTCCCCGCCCGGCCCCCAACCGCCCCCGCCGCCTCTCGCGGTCCGGCCGCCGCGGCACCACTGCCCGAGATCGCCGAGCGTCCGGGGCGCTGCCTGCCCGGCGGCGTCGCCGTGTGCACGGCCCTGGCGGCCGCCGGCGGCACGGCCGCGCTCCTGCTGGGCCCCGCCGGGTCCTCGCCCGCCGTCCGGGGCAGCGCGGTGGCCGTCCTCGCGGCGATCGTGGCGCTGGCCGCGCTCGGCCTGGCGCGGGGCCGCCCCGGCTCGGTCTGGATGCTGTCCCGGCACGGCGCCTACCGCGGCACCGTCCGCCGTACCGGCCTGCTGTGGTTCAGCCCGCTGCTCGTCCGGCGCCGCGTCGACACCAGCCTGCGCCACTGGCGCAGCAGCCCCATCGAGGTCACCGACGCCAACGGCACCCCGCTGCTCGCCACGGTCCTGGTGGTGTGGCGGGTGCGGGACACCGCGCGGGCCGCCTTCACCGTGCACGACCACGTCCGCTACCTGCGCGAGCAGGTCGAGGCCGCGGTCGCGCGCTGCGCGTCCCGGCTGCCCGCCGACGACTTCCGCGGCCCCGGTCCCACGCTGCGCGACACCGACCGCCTCGCGGACGACCTCACCAGGATCCTCGTCGAGGACCTGCGGCCGGTGGGCGTCGAGGTGTTCTCCGCCCAGCCCGTCCACGTCGGCTACGCCCCCTCCGTGGCCGCCGCCATGCGCCGCGCGCACGTCGCGGCACTCGACGCCCGCCACCGCCGGGCCGCCCTGGACGACGCCCTCAACGCCGTGGGCGAGACCGTGCGCGGTCTCCTCGACCGCGGCCTGGTCGACCTCGACGACTACGAACGCAAGGCGCTGGTACGGGACCTGACGGTCGCCTACTGCGCCGCCCGACCCCAGGAGGGCCCGACGCCCGGCGTGTGAGCCTCAGTTGGCGGTCGTGGACTCCAGCACCGACCGCGGGACCGGGGTGTCCTCCCGGATCGCCTTCCACAGGAGGGACGCCTGCGGTTCGGCGGCCACCACGCGGTTGGGGTCGACCTTGTCGTAGGCCACCGGCAGCATGATCGTGCGCAGGTTGCCGGGGTCGAGTCCCTTCAGGCTGCGGCCGAAGTCGGCCAGCTTCACCAGGGAGCCGAGCCCGGAGTCGGTCGTCAGGGACCTGGTGGCCGAGTCCGCGATCCGGTAGGCCTTGGCGGGGCTCCCGAGCAGGTCCTGCTGCTTGATCTCGTCGAGGGTCGCCAGCAGGAACTGCTGCTGCAGCCCGATGCGGCCGAGGTCGCTGCCGTCGCCGATGCCGTGCCGGGTGCGGACGAAGGCGAGGGACTCGGTGCCGTCGAGGCGGTGCGAGCCGGCCGCGAGGTCCAGGCCGCTGGAGGTGTCGTGGATGGTCTTGTCGACGGTGACCGTGACCCCGCCGAGTGAGTCCACCAGGTCCTTGAAACCGGCGAAGTCGACCTCGACGTAGTGGTCGATCCGCACGTCCGAGATCCGCTCGACGGTCTTCACCACGCAGGCCGGACCCGCCGTGGTGTAGACGGAGTTGAACATCACGCGCTTCGCGGACGGCAGCGTGCTCCCGTCGCGGGCCGTGCACTCGGGGCGGGTGACGAGGGTGTCCCGCGGGATGCTGACCGCGACCGCGCTCCTGCGGCCCTCGGGGATGTGAATGACCATGGCGGTGTCCGAGCGCGCGGTGCCGCCGGTGTTTCCGCCCGCCAGGCCCTTGTTGGCGCCGGAGCGGGAGTCGGAGCCGAGCACCAGGATGTCCTTGGCGCCGGTGGCGAGCTTCTCGGGCCGGTCGGGGCCGAGTTCCCGGTCCAGGTCGATGCTGGTCAGGTTGGAGTTGAGGTGCGCGTAGGCCCACCATGCGCCGCCACCGGCGAGCAGGACGAGGGCGAGGAGCGTCCAGACGACGATCCTGCGGATCCGCTGCCCGCGGGTGCGGGACCGGCGTCGGGCCGGCGGCGCGGTGACCGTTGCGGCCTCGTGGTCGGTGGCGACGGCGTGCGGCATGGAGTGCGGTGTCCTCTGGGTGCGCGGTCGGGGAACCGGTCGCGACGCACCGCGTCGCAGCCCTTCCCCCTCGTGATCGAGATCCGCGGAAGTGTAGCCTGCATGGATATCATGTGAACAACTGGGGTTCCGATCCGTGCGGACCCATGGGTCCGGAGGGGTGACCGCACGTCATGAGGGGTGCAGCGGCGCGCGCCGCGCGTGGACGGCGGGCCACCGGGGGGTCGGACCGGCACCCGGACGTCCCGGTCGCCGGAGAGGCCGCGACGGGTACGGCCGCCGGCACCTGGCTGGTGCGCGGCACCGACGGAAGGCTCACCGTCTACGCCCCCTGCCGGGACGGACTGCTCCGGTGGACGCAGACCACGGCGGGCGGCGACGGGTGGACGGGCCCGGACGTCATCGCCGCGACCGGCCTCACGCACCTGTCGGTGGCCCAGGGCGGGGACGCCTTCGTGCACTTCGTGGGCCGCCGCGAACGGCCGGGCGGTGACGGCCGGGTGACGGTGGACGTGGTGTACGCCCTGCAGTACCAGAGCGGACGTCCCACGACCGAGTGGGTGTCGGCGGGCAACCCGCACAAGGAGCCCGGGCGGGCCGCGCGGCTGGGCGTCCCGGCGGCCGCCGTCGATGCCTCGGGCACCGTCCACCTCTTCGTGCGCAACGCCGGAGGCGGCGTCATGCTGCGGCGCGAGGGCAAGGGCGGTGCATGGGAGCCCTGGCGTGATCTGCGGGGCACCGAGGTCGCGGAGGGGCTCGCGCCGGCGGCCACCGCGTCGGGCC
Organism: Streptomyces sp. NPDC008238; assembly: GCF_042956445.1. NCBI lineage: Bacteria > Bacillati > Actinomycetota > Actinomycetes > Kitasatosporales > Streptomycetaceae > Streptomyces > Streptomyces sp. NPDC008238. Next base: position 172,243 of record NZ_JBIBGK010000007.1, read on the forward strand.
GCGTCGAACTGGTGGCACCGGCCGCGGGTTCGGCCCTGCGCTGGGCCGGACAGGCGCCCGGCGGCGCGATGGAGCGGGCGTCGGACATCCGGCCCGCGCCGGTACCCGGGTCCGTCGCGGCCCTCGGGACCGCTCCGGACCGGATCACCTGGTTCTGGACCGACGCGGACGGCTCCGGGGTCGTGGCGCACCGGCCGGGCGGCTGGGTCTACCCGCTGGGCGGGGCCCCTGGGGACGGCGCGCACGCGGCGCTGCGCAGCACGCTCGACGGCTACGACTGCACGGTGCTGGCCCACCGGGGACGGAACGGCAACGCGGTGATCGGCGCGTACGTGACCGAGTCGGAGGGCGACGGGGTGGCGTGGACGGACACCGGTGTCCCGTGCCTGGGCGGACCGGCGCTCGCGCACGACGCGTACGGACGTGTGGTGCTCGCCGTGATCGGCACCGACGGCCGGCCGCGCCTCGCCCGGCAGCAAGAGGACGGCGGGCTGACGCTCTCGGAGTGGATCCGGATATGAGTGGTTTTGCGTTCCGGGTTTCGATTACGTGACAGACTTTGCGTTTTCAATAACTCGACCTGGACAGAGTGCGTGGGCCATGTAAACATTCCGTGAGGTCTGCGTTCGTGTGCGAGGGGGCTCGATGGCACGGACGGCCGTCGTGGGCTGCGTTCGCGACGGCGTGGGGCCGACGGCAGCGTGTGGAGACGGGTGCGCCCCTCGGGGCGGGGGGTGTGATGACGTCAGCGGTGGTGCGGGCGGTGGGTTCCCGCGTCGGGCGGCGTGGCGTGCTGACGGTGCCCGACAGTTCCTGGGTGGTGCGGTAGTTCGGTGGTGAGCCTCAACAATCCTGAGGCCAGCGCACTTGTGTCGACATATCGATCGCTCGTGCCTGCCCGCGCGCGCCGCCGGATCATCCGTGGCGTCCCCCAGCCGCTGCGCAACGCGGTGAAGCGTTCGCTCACCCTCGCCGACGACACACGGTCCGCCGTGGTCGTGCGGGCGCTGGGCGGCAGGGGCGGCAGCGGCCGGCACAGCCTCGCCGGACTGGCCCGTGTCGTCCGGGTGGACGGCAGGCACGTGCGCGCCGTCGTCGTCCCCGAAGTCACGGCCTGGGCCGCCCGCGCACGGAACCTGCACCTGCTGGTCGAGGCGTTCGAGGAAGCCGGCATCGACTACTTCTGCGTCCGCGGGACGTCCTCGGCCACGCCCGGCGTCGCGGTGCCGGCGCGCCTGCGCGGCGCCGTCGAGGAGGTGCTGCGGGAGGCCTTCGAGCGCGAGCCCGGATACGTCGGCCCGGTCACCGGGGGCCAGATGCGCACCGGGGGCTCCGCCGGCGTGTGGCGCAGCCTGCGCGGCAACCGCGTCCTGCGCGTCGTGTGGAACGTCTGCGACCCGACCGGGAACCTGGTCTTCGGCCGGGACTCCGGCTGCGACCTGGAGTTCTGGGCCGAGGAGAACGGCGAGCTGGTCGCGCCGCGGCCCAACCGCGTGATGACCCAGACCCCCGTGACCGCCGAACGCTGCTGGGCCCCGCAGCGGCTGTTCAGCCCGCTGCCGGACGCCTACACCTCGGGCCACGCCCGTACCTTCCCCGAGTTCACCGCTCCGCTGCCCGAGGACCACCCCTTCCCGATCGACGTCGTCTACACCTGGGTCGACGACTCCGACCCCGTCTGGCGCGCGGCCAAGGACCGGGCCCGCCGGGCCCTCGTCTCCCGTTCCGAGCAGGGCCTGCACGAACAGGCCGCCAACGACTCCCGGTACACCAGCCGGGACGAACTGCGCTACTCGCTGCGCTCGCTGCACCAGTACGCGCCCTGGGTGCGCAACATCTACCTGGTCACCGCCGGCCAGCGGCCCGCCTGGCTCGACACCACGTTCCCGGGCCTCAGGGTCGTGGACCACCGGGAGATCTTCTCCGACCCCCGCGCGCTGCCGACGTTCAACTCGCACGCGATCGAGAGCCAGCTGCACCACATCGACGGCCTGTCGGAGCACTTCCTCTACCTGAACGACGACGTCTTCCTCGGCCGCCCCGTGCAGCCCGGGCACTTCTTCCACCCCAACGGGCTGAGCAAGTTCTTCACCTCCAAGGCCCTCATCCCGCCGGGCACGGTCACCTCGCAGGACCTCCCGGTCAACGCGGCGGGCAAGAACAGCCGCGGACTCATCGCCCAGCAGTTCGGCACCGTCATCTCCCAGAAGATGAAGCACACGCCGCACGCGCTGCGGCGCAGCGTGCTGGCCGAGATCGAGCAGGTGTACGCCCAGGCGCACCGCAGCACCCAGAACTCCCGCTTCCGCTCGCCCCACGACGTCCCCATCACGTCGTCCCTGCACCACTACCACGCGTACCACTCGGCCCGCGCGACCGCGGGGGAGCTGCGCTACCTGTACGTGGACCTGGCCGACGAGCTCGCCGGCCGGCGTCTGAACGTCCTGCTGGCCAAGCGGAACTTCGACACGTTCTGCGTCAACGACACCGTGGTGCCCGAGGACCGCGACGCCCAGGCGCGGATGCTCGACACCTTCCTCACCAGTTACTTCCCCGTCCCCAGCCCCTACGAGGACCCCGGATCCGAGGGGCGACCCGCACCGCGGCGCACCGCAGAGTTGGGAACCACCCGCGAATGACCGTCCGACCCCACCGCCAGGGCCTCCGCCGCAGGGCGGCCGCCGTACGCAACACCCTGTACCGCCGCGCCGCGGCCCTGCGCACCTCGCTGATGCTGCGGTTCTTCCTCCCCCTGAGGGCCCGCAGGACCGCGCGCCTGCGGTACGCGGCCGTCCTCGACGGACAGACCGTGAACCTCCACGCCGAGCTCCCCGGCTCCGTCACGGGGACCGGCGAGGCCGAGATCGAGCTGAGCCGCCGGCGGCGGACCCACCGCACCCCGGCCCGGGTGTACGAGGGGCAGGAGGGCCGGCTGCTCATGGACGCCGCGGTGCTGCTCGGTGACGAGGTGGGGGGCGCCCCGGTCGGAACGGGCCGGTGGAAGATCCGCCTGCGGCTGCGCTCGGGAGGGCGTTCCCGGACGCTGCCCCTGCTGCTCGTCGAGCCGCCGGTGCCCTACGACGGCCCCACGATGCCGATGGCCGCCTCGCCGGTCACCGGCCGCCGGTACCGGATCGGGCGGACGGTGACCGGGAACGCGCGGGTGGTGACCTCGGCCGCGCGGCCGGGTGCCGAAGTCCTCAAGGTGGACCTGTCGCACGCCGGTCTCACCGTGACCTTCCGGGTCTTCGGCACCGAGGTCGCCGAACCGTGTGTGGAGTTCACCGCGGCGGGCCGCCGGATCCAGCAGCCCGTGACCGCGGGCGGCGACGGTTCCTGGCACGTCGTCGTCCCCCTGGCGCAGATGACGCCGCGCCGGCGGGCGACCGAGCACTGGGACGTCGCCCTCTGCTCCCGGGGGAGGCGGCCGATGCGGCTCGGACGCCGGCTCCACGACGTGCGCAATCCGCTGCGCGTGTTCGCCGTCCAGCAGGCCGTGGTCGCGCCGCACGGACAGGACCCTCGGGTCGTCCATCCCCGCTACACCCCCGCGGGCAACTTCCGCGTGACGTGCACCCGCATGCCCGAGGCCGGGGAGCGGGCCCGATGAGGATCACCTTCCTGCTGACCACCGCCGACGCGGTGGGCGGCACCGAACGGGCCGTGTTCAACCAGGCCTCCGAACTCGCCGCCCGCCACGACGTGCGCGTGCTCAGCGTGTTCAAGAGCCGCGCCGAACTGTTCTTCACACCGGACGAGCGGGTCCGCGTCGACTACCTCGTCGACGTGACCGGTCCCGTGCAGCGCCCGCTGCGCGGCACCGGTCTGGACGACCAGGCCTGCGCCGCGCTGGCGGCGCTGCCCAGCGACATCGTCGAACGGGACTGGGAGGCGGCGTTCAACCGGCTCTCGGACGTCGAGCTCGAACTCGCCCTGCAGGACACGGACACCGACATCCTGGTCACCACCACACCGGCGCTGATGGCGCTCGCGGTGCGGCTCGCGCCGTCCCGGGTGATCACCGTGCACCAGGAGCACCGTGTCTCCGAACTGCGCGGCACCAGTGGTGAGCCGTTGCTGCGGCACGCCGCGCGGCTCGACGCGCTGGCCGTGCTGAGCGGCCGCACGGCCGACTGGTTCGCGGAGACCCTGGGCCTGAGCGCCCCCCGGATCGCGGTGATCCCCAACGCGTTGCCCGCCGGGTTCCGTCCCCGGTCGACGCTGGAGAGCAGGACGGTGGTGATCGCCGGCCGTCTCGTGGCGGAGAAGCAGATCGACCAGGCGCTGGAGGCGTGGTCGCTGGTGGCCCCGCACCACCCCACCTGGACCCTGCGGATCTTCGGCGACGGGCCGCTCAGCGGTGCCCTGCGCCGCCAGATCACCCAGCTCGGACTGCACGACAGCGTCCAGCTGAACGGCAACTCCCCGCACCTGACGGAGGAGTGGGCCAAGGCCAGCATCGCCCTGATGACCTCCCGGAACGAGGCCTTCCCGCTGGTCCTGATGGAGGCGCAGGCCGCCGGGGTGCCGGTGGTCTCCTACGACTGCCCCAACGGCCCGCGGGAGATCGTCCTCGACGGGCAGACCGGCGTGCTGGTGCCGCACGGCGACGTCGGGACCCTCGCCGGCCGCCTCGACCAGCTCATGGGCGACGCCGCGCTCCGCCACCAACTGGGCGCCAACGCCCTCGATGCGATCGCCCGCTTCGCGCCCCCCGTCGTCACGGCGCAGTGGGAGGGCTTCTTCCAGGAGCTCGTCGACCTCCGCGCCCAGGGCGGCCGGGCCTCGGCGAAGGCGGACCGCCAGGCGCTCCACGCCATGTACAGCGGGTCGGACGGTGCCGTGAAGGCGGCCACCCCCGCCCCCGCCACCCAGGTGCGGTCGGGCAGGCAGCGCGGCATCCAGGAGCGGATCGCCAAGAAGCGCCCGTCGCTCGTCCACAACGGCGGCCAGCTGTGCCGCGTCACGGACGCGGAGTCGCCCTTCGACATCGTCCAGGCCAACCTCGCCTTCGCCGCCGACGTGCTGGAAGCGGCGTCGATCCCGTACTTCGTAGTGCGCGACAGGATGATCCGCCGCACGGTCGCCGTCCACGCCTCGCACCGCGAGGCGTTCCTGAAGGAACTGGCCGACCGCTACCGGAACGAGGCCGTGTACGCCGCGTTCCTGGACGACCGGCAGAACCCGATCACCACCGTCTTCGCCGAACTCGCCACCGACTTCCTCGAACTGCCGTGCTCCGGCGTCCGCGTGTACCAGAGCGTGGTGTCGGTGTCGCAGACGCTGCGCCTCGGCGAGGTCTACGGGTGCACCGTCTCCTTCTGGGAGGACGACCCCGAGGACGGCACCGTCTTCGTCTCGCCCGCCCGGACCCTGATCGGCGACCGGGTCTCCCAGCGGGCCATGGAACGGGTCCCCCTGACCCTGTCCGGGCGCGCGTACTCCTCCATCGCGCCCTACACCCGGACCCTGCACGACGACGTCACCTTCCCGATCGACGCCGTGTACACCTGGGTCGACGGCTCGGACATGGCATGGCTGGAGCGCAAGAACGAGGTGCTGGCCCGGCTCGGGCTGGAGACCGTGGACGCCGCCGCCAGCGCGGCGCGCTTCCGCAGCCGGGACGAGCTGCGCTACTCGCTGCGCTCGGTCGACATGTACGCCCCGTGGATCCGCAACGTCTACATCGTGACGGACCGCCAGGTCCCGGCGTGGCTGGATACCGCGCACCCGCGGGTCCGGGTCGTCGACCACACCGAGATCTTCGGGGACCACGGCGCCCTGCCCACCTTCAACTCGCACGCGATCGAGAGCCGGCTCCACCACATCGAGGGCCTGGCGGAGCACTTCCTCTACTTCAACGACGACTTCTTCATGGGCCGGACGGTGCAGCCGGGCCTGTTCTTCCACGGCAACGGGCAGGCCAAGCACTTCCTGTCGCCGACCGCGGTGCCGATGGTGCCGGCCACGGAGGCCGACGACTTCAACATCAGCGCCGCGAAGAACAACCGGGAGCTGATCGCCGGCTCCTTCGGGCAGTCCCTGACGCACTCCTTCCTGCACGCGCCGTACGCCCTGCGGCGGAGCGTCATGGCCGACCTCGAGGAGGCCTATCCCGAGGTGGTCGCGGCCACGTCGGCCAGCCGGCTGCGCAGTCACAGCGACGTGTCGATCGCCTCGTCGCTGCACCACTACTACGCGTACCACACCGGGCGCGGCGTGCCCGGCTCGATCTCCTGCGGATTCGTGAACGTCGGCCTGGGCGAGCACCGGACCCGCCTCAACCGGCTGCTGACCACACGCCCGAACGACGTGTTCTGCCTCAACGACTTCCACGACGGCGACGTCCCCGAGGAGGAGCAGGACGCCATCCTCGCCGCCTTCCTCCCGAGCTACTTCCCCGTGGCCGGCCAGTTCGAGACGGGTTCGCCCCGCAACGCCCTCCACCACGCCGGCCGGCTCCCGGAATGGCCGTTGTGACCCGCACCGTTCTCCGGGCCGCGGCTCCCACCGGGGCCGCTGAAAGGACGTCAGGATGAAGCTCTGCATCATCGGCAACTCCGTCGCCGCCTCGCGGACGGCGCAGGAGGCGCCGCTGGCCGGATGGGGCCAGAGCCTCGCGGATTTCCTGCAGCCCTCGTGCTCCGTGCGGAACTACGCCCGGGACGCGATGACCCTCCGCGACTACTACCCCACCCGGTTCGTGGCCCTCCTGAACATGCTGGAGCCGGGGGACCTGGTCGCCGTCGAGTTCGGCGCCGTCGACCAGCGGATCAACGTCCCGAAGCGGTACCACAGCCCCCGCGAGTTCAAGGAGTTCCTGTACCTGTACGTGGACGGCATCCGCGGCGAGGGCGCGGTGCCGCTGCTCGTGACGCCGTCCGCGCGCTGCGTCTTCGACCCCCACGGGGCCGTCCTGGACACGCACGACGGCTACCCGCAACTCGTGCGGGAGGTGGCCGCGGAGACCGGTGCCGCGCTCGTCGACCTGAACGCCATCACGACGTCGATGCTGCAGGAACTGGGCTGGAACAGGGCCCGGCAGTACTACAACTGGCTGGACGCGGGGGACCACCCCAACTACCCCGACGGCAACGTCGACTCCTCCCACTTCAACGAGACCGGAGCCCGTGAGGTCGCCAGGCGCTTCGCCGGGGCACTCCAGGACATCCCGGGAATCCCCCCGGGGCTGGTGGACCCGCGCACGCTGACCCCGTCGATGTTCCCGCCCGTCGTGCCGGAGTTCACGGTGGAGAACCCGGAGTCGGCGCTCCACTCGCCCGTTGCGTCCGCGGCGCCGCCGGTCCATGCGTCGCCCTCCCCGTCGGCGCTCGTCAGCCCCCAGGTGAAGTTCACGGGCAAGGCCGACGCGGGCACGTCCTACCTCCTGTTCTTCGAGAACGGGACCTACCTCGGCGGCACCCGGGTGGGGCAGAACGGGGTCTGGCAGTGGCGGCGCCTGGTCGGCTGGGCGGCCGGCGACCACGTCCTGCAGGCCGTGGCGATCACCGCACAGGGCCCCTCGCAGGCGACGGGCCTGCCCTTCACCGTGCTGGACCGGGTCGAAGCCCCGGTGGTGGCCGGTCCCGCCGACGGCGCCTGGAGCGGCCCGCGTCCGCGGTTCTCCGGCACCGCCGCCCCCGGGGTGTCCAAGGTCATGGTGCTCGAGGGGGAGCGGCTGATCGCCGAGGCCGCGGTGAAGGACGACGGGACCTGGAGCGTCACCCACCCGCACGACTGGCGGCCCGGGACGTACACGGTGGAGTTCGTGGCGGTCTTCAGCGCGCTCTCCTCGCCGCCCGCCCGGCACACGCTCAAGGTCCACGGCATCCCCGACGGGAACTGGATCAAGGAGTCGGTGCACGCCCGGGTGAGCTGCGGCGACTCCTGCGACCACCACCCCTTCGCCGGCCGGTGGTGACCCCCTCCTGACACGGGTCCTGACACAGGTCCGCCCCGGCGCCGTGCTCGGCGCCGGGGCGGACCCGTCGGTACGGCGGTGCGGCTACGCGGGCACGCTCGCCACGCCCGGGGCCAGGAACGGCTTGCCGTTCACCCGCTCCGAGACGCCCTCGCGGTCCAGGTACGGCGTGATGCCGCCCAGGTGGAAGGGCCAGCCGGCACCCGTGATCAGGCAGAGGTCGATGTCCTGCGCCTCGGCGACGACACCCTCCTCCAGCATGATGCCGATCTCCTGCGCGACGGCGTCCAGGACGCGGGCGCGCACCTGCTCCTCCGTCAGGACGCTGTCGCCCTGCACCAGGAGCGCGGCGACCTCCGGGTCCAGCTCCGGCTTCCCGGAGTCGTAGACGTAGAAGCCGCGCTTGCCCGCCTTGACGACGGCCGCGAGGTTCGCCGAGACCGTGAAGCGGTCCGGGAAGGCGCGGTTGAGCGTCTCGGAGACGTGCAGGCCGATCGCCGGGCCGACCAGCTCCAGCAGCACCAGCGGGGACATCGGCAGACCGAGCGGCTCGATGGCCTTCTCCGCGGTCGCGACCGGGGTGCCCTCGTCGATGACGTTCTGGATCTCGCCCATGAAGCGGGTGAGGATGCGGTTGACGACGAACGCCGGGGCGTCCTTGGTCAGCACCGCGGTCTTCTTCAGCTTCCTCGCCACGGCGAACGCGGTGGCCAGCGACGCGTCGTCGGTCTGCTCGCCGCGCACGATCTCCAGCAGCGGCAGCACCGCGACCGGGTTGAAGAAGTGGAAGCCGACGACCCGCTCCGGGTGCTCCAGCTTCGAGGCCATCTCGCTCACCGACAGCGAGGAGGTGTTGGTGGCCAGGATCGTCTCCGGCTTCACCACCGCCTCGACCTCGGCGAACACCTGCTGCTTGACGCCGATCTCCTCGAAGACCGCCTCGATGACGAAGTCCGCGTCGCCGAAGGCGGCGGCCTTGTCCAGCGAGCCGGAGACCAGGCCCTTGAGGCGGTTCGCCCTGTCCTGGTTGACTCGGCCCTTGAGCAGCAGCTTGTCGATCTCGCCGTGGACGTAGCCGACGCCCTTGTCCACGCGCTCCTGGTCGATGTCGGTGAGGACCACCGGCACCTCCAGGCGGCGCGCGAAGAGCAGCGCCAGCTGCGAGGCCATCAGACCGGCACCGACGACGCCCACCTTGGTGACCGGGCGGCCCAGGTTCCTGTCCGGGGCGCCGGCCGGGCGCTTGGCGCGCTTCTGCACCAGGTTGAAGGCGTAGATACCGGAGCGCAGTTCACCGCCCATGATGAGGTCCGCCAGGGCCTCGTCCTCGGCGTCGAAGCCGGCCGACAGGTCGCCGTCCTTGGCGGCGGCGATGACGTCCAGCGCCCGGTACGCGGCCGGGGCGGCGCCGTGCACCTTGGAGTCGGCGAAGGCACGGCCCTTGGCGACGGCCTCGTCCCACGCCGCGCCACGGTCCACCTCGGGGCGGACGACCTGGATCTCGCCCTTGAGGACGGCCGCGGTCCAGGAGAGCGACTGCTCCAGGAAGTCCGCGCCGTCGAACAGCGCGTCGGCGATGCCCAGGTCGTAGACCTGACCGCCCTTCAGCTGCTTGTTCTGGTTGAGCGAGTTCTCGATGATCACGCTCACCGCGCGCTCCGCGCCGATCAGGTTCGGCAGCAGCGCGCAGCCGCCCCAGCCCGGGACCAGGCCCAGGAACACCTCGGGGAGGGAGAACGCCGGGATGGCCGACGAGACGGTGCGGTAGCCGCAGTGCAGGCCCACCTCGACGCCGCCGCCCATGGCCGCGCCGTTGTAGTACGCGAAGGTCGGCACGGCCAGCCCGGACAGCCGGCGGAAGACGTCGTGGCCGCCCTTGCCGATGGCCAGCGCGTCCTCACGGCGCTTCAGCAGCTCGACGCCCTTGAGGTCGGCGCCGACCGCGAAGATGAACGGCTTGCCGGTGAGGCCGACGCCGACGATCTCGCCGTCCGCGGCCTCCTTCTCGACCTGGTCGATGGCGGCGCTCAGGTTCGCCAGCGACTGCGGGCCGAAGGTGGTCGGCTTGGTGTGGTCCAGGCCGTTGTCCAGGGTGATCAGGGCGAAGCGCCCGGCGCCCAGGGGCAGGTCGAGGTGGCGCACGTGCGCCTGCGTCACGACCTCGTCCGGGAACAGCTCGGCGGCGCCCTTGAGGAGCTCGGCGGTGGTGGTCACTTGCTGCCTCCGTCGAAGTGCGGGTTCTCCCAGATCACGGTGCCGCCCATGCCGAAGCCGACGCACATGGTGGTCAGGCCGTAGCGGACGTGCGGCTGGTCCTCGAACTGGCGGGCCAGCTGCGTCATCAGCCGGACGCCGGAGGAGGCGAGCGGGTGGCCGAACGCGATGGCGCCGCCGTACTGGTTGACGCGCGCGTCGTCGTCGGCGATGCCGTAGTGGTCCAGGAAGGCCAGCACCTGGACGGCGAACGCCTCGTTGACCTCGAACAGGCCGATGTCGGAGATCGACAGGCCCGCCTTGGCCAGCGCCTTCTCCGTCGCCGGGACCGGGCCGATGCCCATCACCTCGGGCTCGACGCCCACGAAGGCGTACGAGACCAGACGCATCTTCACCGGGAGCTCCAGCTCCCGGGCGACGTCCTCGGCGGCGATCAGCGAGGCGGTGGCGCCGTCGTTGAGGCCGGCCGAGTTGCCCGCGGTCACGTTGCCGTGGGCGCGGAACGGGGTCTTCAGGCCCGTCAGGCTCTCCAGCGTGGTCCCCGGGCGCATCGGCTCGTCCGCCGTGGCCAGGCCCCAGCCGGTCTCCCCGCCCTCGGGGGAGGTGCGGCGCACCGAGACCGGCACCAGGTCCTGCTGTACCTTGCCGTTCGCGTACGCCTTCGCCGCCTTCTCCTGGCTGCGCACCGCGTACTCGTCGGCGCGCCGCTTCGTCAGGTGCGGGAAGCGGTCGTGCAGGTTCTCCGCCGTCATGCCCATGAACAGCGCGGAGTCGTCGACCAGCTTCTCCGACACGAAGCGCGGGTTCGGGTCCACGCCCTCGCCCATCGGGTGCCGGCCCATGTGCTCCACGCCGCCCGCGACCGCCACGTCGTACGCCCCGAAGGCGACGCCGCCGGCGACGCTGGTGACCGCGGTCATCGCGCCCGCGCACATGCGGTCGATGGAGAAGCCCGGGACGGACTTGGGCAGCCCCGCCAGGATCGCGGCCGTACGGCCCAGGGTCAGTCCCTGGTCGCCGATCTGGGTGGTCGCGGCGATGGCGACCTCGTCGATGCGCTCCGGGGAGAGCGCGGGGTTGCGCCGCAGCAGCTCCCGGATGGACTTGATGACCAGGTCGTCGGCACGGGTCTCGTGGTAGATGCCCTTCGGGCCCGCCTTGCCGAACGGGGTGCGGACGCCGTCGACGAAGACGACGTCCCTAGCGGTACGAGGCACGTTGGCTCTCCTCAAGGTGCGGGTTCGCTTGCCGCGGGCAGAAGACGGCGGCTCCGGCGTACATGCTACTCGTGGGTAACCGATGTGCACAGTGCGGGTGGGGCGCGTCACACGCCGATCTTCCTCCGGCGTTCCCGCGTTCGGGTCGTTCCTGGCTGCCGGTTGGGTTTCTCCCCCACCCGCCCTCCCTCCCCCAGCCTTCGGCCGGGGGGACCCCCATGGGCGCACCCCGCCACACCCCCTCCGGCCGGTTTGCGCGCACAACCGCCGGTGGGGGGTCAGATAGGCGTGCGGGGGTACCCGGAAGCGCTCACTGACCCCGCGGCCCCGTGGTTCAGGCCCGCATCGGTCGGCACCGGGTCCGCCGCCCGTCCGTCTCAGCCTTCGGCCAGGGGGCGCACCCCGACACACCCCCTCCCCTTGTGCGGGCGCAGGGTGTCCCGTTGGGGGTGCGTTAGGCAGGTGCCGTGCCCCGGCCTGCCTTGTGACCACCCACCGGCCGTTGGTCGCCGTCGATACGGAGGGGGTGGGGTCGTAGGGGTGGGCGTTCTGGACGCTGACGTGTATTTGATGTGCGGCACAGACGGCACCGGCGAATGCTGCCCGTCATGCACATAAATATGCGGTACAGAATGCCCACCCCGGAGGCCCTGCCCCCGGACCACCCACGCACAGAGCGCAGACCCGCACCAATCGCGCCGGGCAATCGGGTGGGAGGGCGGGCGAACAGCCCGCCGCAGGCGCAAACAACCCGCACACAACAACAAGCCGCAACCACGGACCCCGGGCAATCGCTACGCGGGCGGCTTCGCCGCCAGCGCGGTCGTGAGGATGGGCGTCGTCAGTTCGACCTGCCAGGGGCGGGCCCCGGCCCCCTGGAGGAAGGCCGACACCGACTCGGGGCTGCGGTCGCGCGGGGGCGCCCAGCACAGGCGGCGGACGGTGTCCGGGGTGATGAGGTTCTCCTGGGGGAGGTTCAGCTGCTCGGCCAGTGCCGAGACCGCCGCCCGCGCCGCGGAGAGCCGGGCCGCCGCGGCCGGGTCCTTGTCGGCCCAGGCGCGCGGCGGCGGGGGGCCGGTGTAGGCGGGGCCGGGCTGCGGCAGGTCGCGCTCGGGGATGCTGCGGGCGTGGTCGATCGCGGCCTGCCACTGCTCCAGCTGGCGCCGCCCCATGCGGTGCCCGAACCCGGGGAGCGCGGCCAGCGCGTGCGCGTTGGGGGTGGCCTCCAGGGACGCGGTGACGATCGCCGCGTCGGTGAGGACCCGCCCGGGGGAGACGTCCCGCTCGCGGGCGATCCGGTCGCGGAGGTTCCACAGCTCGCGCACGACCGCCATCTGGCGGCGCCGGCGCACCTTGTGCATGCCGGACGTGCGGCGCCAGGGGTCGACGCGGGGCGGGGGCGGCGGGGCCGCGGCGATGGCCGCGAACTCCTGCATGGCCCACTCCAGCTTGCCCTGGGCGCGCAGCTCCTCCTCCAGCGCGTCGCGCAGGTCGACCAGGAGCTCGACGTCGAGCGCGGCGTACCGCAGCCACGGTTCGGGCAGGGGGCGGGTGGACCAGTCGACGGCGGAGTGGCCCTTCTCCAGGGCGTACCCGAGGACGTTCTCCACCATCGCGCCGAGCCCGACCCGGGCGAACCCGGCGAGGCGGCCGGCCAGCTCGGTGTCGAACAGCCGGGTGGGGCGCATGCCGGCCTCGTCGAGGCACGGCAGGTCCTGCGTGGCGGCGTGCAGCACCCATTCCGTGCCGTCCAGCGCGGCGCTGAGCGCCGACAGGTCCGGACAGGCGACGGGGTCGATCAGCGCGGTCCCTGCTCCGGTGCGGCGCAGCTGGACCAGGTAGGCCCGCTGCCCGTAGCGGTAGCCGGATGCGCGCTCGGCGTCGACGGCGACAGGTCCGGAGCCCGCGGCGAAAGCCGCGACGACGTCGGCGAAGGCCTCCGGGCTGGCGGTCACCGGCGGGATGCCCTCGCGCGGGTCCAGCAGCGGGACCGGCGCCGGGGGTGCTTCTGTTGCGGTCTCTCGGGCGTCGGTCACCAGTCAAGAGTATCTGTGTACAGCAGGGGCCCGCCGACGGAACGTTCCGGCGGCGGGCGCACCCGGGATATGACGTCGATCAGTGGATGATGCCGGTACGCAGCGCGACCGCGACCATGCCGGCCCGGTCACCGGTGCCCAGCTTGCGGGCGATCCGGGCCAGGTGGCTCTTCACGGTCAGCGCGGACAGCCCCATGGAGACCCCGATCGCCTTGTTCGACTGGCCCTCCGCGACCAGCCGGAGCACCTCCACCTCGCGGCCGGACAGCTCGCGGTAGCCGCCGCCGTGGCCGGGGGCTCCCGGTGGGCGGCGCTGCAGCCGCTGGCCGGCGGGGCCCAGGGGCACGGAGCCGGGGCGGCCGGGGATGCCGAGGTTGGTGCGGGTGCCGGTGACGACGTAGCCCTTCACACCGCCCGCGAGGGCGTTGCGCACGGCGCCGATGTCGTCGGCGGCGGACAGGGCGAGGCCGTTGGGCCAGCCGGCCGCCCGGGTCTCGGCGAGCAGGGTCAGCCCGGAACCGTCGGGGAGGTGCACGTCGGCGACGCAGATGTCTCGGGGGGTGCCCACCCTGGGCCTGGCCTCGGCGATGGAGGACGCCTCGATCACGTCGCGCACCCCGAGCGCCCACAAGTGGCGCGTGACGGTGGAACGTACGCGGGGATCGGCGACCACCACCATCGCCGTCGGCTTGTTCGGGCGGTAGGCGACCAGGCTTGTGGGGTGCTCGAGAAGAACCGACACCGGGCCTCCTGGGACATTGGCGGGAAGGGTCACAGGTTCCTTCGGCAGCAACTTCGCCCGGCTTTAGAGAATGATCACGACTTGTTTAGTAACAATTCCGGCAATTCGGACGGGCTGTCGAGCAGGGTCGATCGAAGGTGTGAAGATCGCGGTCACCGGGTGTCAGAGCGTGTTGACGGCGGTAAAGCGAGTGGTCAGCGCGGGCGCGCCGGTCCTCAGCGGGTCTGCTGCGGGCCGCGCCGCTTCGGCAGCGGCACCACCGAGGGGCCGCCCCCCGGCGGGGGGCACGGGGGCTCGGCGGGCACCGGCGGCAGTCCCGCACCGGTGCACAGCAGGTCGCACCAGGCCGCCAGGTGCGAGGCCATGTCCGGAACGCCGCCGCTCACCGCGAGCGGCGTCCACGAGGCACGGATCTCGATGCGGGTGGAGTCCTCCCGCCTGGCCAGGGTGCCGAAGTGGTGCGAGGAACTGCGCGAGACCGTGCCGCCCGCCTCGGTGAAGGCCGCGCCGCGCCCCTCCAGGGCGCCCGTCAGCCACGACCAGCTCACCTCGGGCAGCAGCGGGTCCCCCGCGATCTCCGGTTCCAGCTCCGCCCGGACCAGGGTGACCAGCCGGAACGTACCGTGCCAGCCCTCCTGGCCGTCGGGGTCGTAGAGCAGCACCAGGCGCCCGTCCCCGAGCTCCTCGTCGTCGACGACGACCGCCGCCTCCAGGGCGTACGCGTGCGGAGCCAGGCGCTTGGGCGGGGGCACGGGATCGAGCTCCACCTCGGGCCGTACCCGGGCGCGCAGCAGTGCGTCGACCGCGTGCTGGAACGGGAGGGGGGCGTCGTTCCCGTCCGAGAGGTGCCCATGAGCCGCTGCCATGCCCGGAAGCGTAGGCCGAAGGGGGCCCGCAGTGAGGGAGGACACCCGGTCGGGCGGGTCGCCCACTTGGCGCATGCGAAGATTCGGGGGTGAGTGCGCACCAGCAGACCGCTGCTTCCCCCTTCATCCTGGCGTGCCGGCGCCGGCCCGTGCCGCACACCCCCGTGTGGTTCATGCGCCAGGCCGGGCGCTCCCTCCCCGAGTACCTCAAGGTGCGCGAGGGGATCCCCATGCTCGAGTCGTGCATGCGGCCCGACCTCGTCACCGAGATCACGCTGCAGCCCGTGCGGCGGCACAAGGTCGACGCGGCGATCTACTTCAGCGACATCGTGGTGCCGCTCAAGGCCATCGGGCTCGACCTCGACATCAAGCCGGGCGTCGGCCCGGTCGTCGAGCAGCCCATCCGCTCCCGCGAGGACCTGCAGCGCCTGCGGCCGCTCGACCCGGACGACGTCAAGTACGTCACCGAGGCGATCGGCATGCTCACGGGTGAACTGGGCGCGACGCCGCTGATCGGGTTCGCGGGTGCGCCCTTCACCCTGGCCAGCTACCTGGTCGAGGGCGGCCCGTCGCGCAACCACGAGCGCACCAAGGCCATGATGTACGGCGAGCCCGAACTGTGGGCGGAGCTCCTGGACCGTCTCGCGGACATCACCTCGGCCTTCCTGAAGGTGCAGATCGAGGCCGGCGCCAGCGCGGTGCAGCTCTTCGACTCCTGGGTCGGCGCGCTCGCCCCCGAGGACTACCGGCGCCACGTCATGCCCGCCTCCGTCAAGGTCTTCCGGGCCGTCGAGGACTACGGCGTCCCCCGCATCCACTTCGGCGTCGGCACCGGTGAGCTGCTCGGGCTGATGGGCGAGGCCGGCGCGGACGTGGTCGGCGTGGACTGGCGGGTCCCGCTGGACGAGGCCGCCCGCAGGGTCGGCCCCGGCAAGGCGCTCCAGGGCAACCTCGACCCCGCGGTGCTCTTCGCCCCGCGCGAGGCGGTCGAGAAGAAGACCCGCGAGGTCCTGTACTCGGCCGGTGCCGCCCCCGGCCACATCTTCAACCTGGGCCACGGCGTCCTGCCCAGCACGGACCCCGACGCCCTGACCCGCCTCGTGGACTTCGTCCACACCGAGACGTCCCGCTGACACCGCCGGCACCGGTGACCCCGCGCCGCACGGCGCGGGGTCACCGGTGCCGCCGCTACTCCCGCGGCTGGGCCTCGCCGTCGCCCGCCCCCACCGGCGCGGGCACCCGCACCGGCTCCGGGGGCGCGGCGACGGTGCGCCGGGCGGGCAGCGCCCGGCGCAACAGCCGGAAGCCCAGGTAGCCGAGGAGGACCAGCGCGGCGAACGGCGCCACCACGGCGAGGACGACGAGCAGGGTCCGCAGGGTCACGTAGAAGGCGTGCCAGCCGCTGCCGAGGGCGTCGCCCACCGTGGCCCAGAAGCCGTCGGCCTTCTCCGGTGCCTCCTCGGCGGCCGGCTCCTGCACCTCCAGGGTGATCGTCGCCATCCCCGTCCGCGCCTTCAGCGAGGCCTGCTGGGCCTCCAGCGCCTCCAGGTCGGCCTGGCGGGAGCTGAGTTCGCCCTCCAGGGCGACGACGTCGCTGAGCCTGGTCGCCCGGTCCATCAGCTCCCGCACCCGCGCCACGCTCGCCCGCTGCGTCTTGAGCCGGCTCTCCACGTCCACCACCTCGCCGGTGACGTCCTGGGCGTCCACCTTGCGGTTGCGCAGGGTGCCCAGCCCGGAGAGGTCCTGGAGCACCCGGTCGTAGCCCTCCGGCGGCACGCGGAGCGTGATGGTGGAGTACTCCAGGCCGTCCTCGTCCAGGCTGGTGCTCTCGTTGCCGACGTAGCCGCCCGCGCCCTCCACCAGCGTGCGCGCCTTGGCCACGGCTCCGGGGACGTTCCTGGCCTCGACCGTCAGCGCCGCCGTGCGCACGATGTAGGACTGCGCCAGGGTCGGGGTCCTCCCCGCCCCGGTTCCGGTGCCGGACCTGCTGCCGGAGCTCTTGCCGGTGGCGTTCTCCGTGTCGCCGCCCGCGTCGGCGGGTGCCGTGCCCGCGTCGGGCCGCTCGGCCAGACCGGGGGCGGCGGCACCGGCCTTGCCGTCCGCGGTGTCGGCGCTGCTCTCGCTGCCGCCGCCGCTGCCGCAGCCGGTGAGCATGAGGGCGGCGGCCAGCGCCAGGGTGCCCAAGGCCGCGGCAAGTGGTCTGCGGGCTGCGGTGGTTGACGTGCTCACAGGGCATCCCCCCGGGTCCGTTGCGTCTGTTGCCGATTCGACGTGAGGGGCACGGGGCGGGTTTCGGCTCCGTGATCCCGAAGAGGTCACGGTTAGGGCTCGTTCCTGCGTCTGAGACAGTGGAGGCATGAGCAATACGCAGCCCCGGGCCGGGCATGTGGTGGTCGTGGGCGGCGGGGTCTCCGGACTCGCCGCGGCGCATTTCCTGCTGGAGGGCGGGGCGGCACGGGTGACCGTGCTGGAGTCCTCCGGCCGCCTGGGCGGCAAGCTGTACGCGGACGAGATCGCGGGCGTCCCGGTCGACCTGGGCGCCGAGTCGATCCTGGCGCGCCGCCCCGAGGCGGTCGACCTGGCCCGCGCGGTCGGCCTCGGCGACGACCTGGAGGCGCCCGCCACGACGACCGCGGGCCTGTGGACCCGCGGCCGGCTGCGCCCCATGCCCAAGGGCGGCGTCATGGGCGTCCCCGGCGACCTCGGCTCGCTCGCCGCCTCCGGTGTGCTGTCGGCGGCCGGCCTCGCGCGGCTGCCGCTCGACCACGTCCTGCCCCGCACCAAGGTCGGCGAGGACGTGGCGGTGGGCGCCTTCGTCGCCGCCCGGCTGGGCCACGAGGTCGTCGACCGGCTCGTCGAACCGCTGCTCGGTGGGGTGTACGCGGGCAACGCGTACGAGATCTCGCTGCGCGCCGCCATCCCGCAGCTCTACGAGGGCGCGCTCGGCGGCCGGTCCCTGATTGAGGCCGTCCGCGAGAGCCAGCGCAAGGCCGCCGCCGCGCGGCAGGACGGCCCGGTCTTCGCCGGCGTCCGGGGAGGCGTCGGCCGGCTCCCGGTCGCCGTCGCCGAGGCCTGCCGCGCCGCCGGGGCCCGCATCGAGACCGACGCCCCGGTCCGCACGCTGCGCCGTACCCCCGACGGCTGGGAGGTCGCCTTCGACCACGACGGCACCCGCGAGACGCTGGCCGCGGACGCGGTCGTGCTCGCCGTGCCCGCCCCCGCCGCGTCCGCGCTGCTGGCCGCCGAGTCGCCGGGCGCCGCCGCGGAGCTGTCGGCGGTGGAGTACGCGAGCGTCGCCCTGGTCACGATGGCCTTCCGGCGGCGCGAGATCGCCCACGCACTGCCCGGCAGCGGCTTCCTCGTCCCGCCGGTCGACGGGCGGACGATCAAGGCGTCCACGTTCTCCAGCCAGAAGTGGCAATGGAGCGGCGCCGCCGACTCCGACGTCTACGTGCTGCGCACCTCGATCGGCCGGCACGGCCAGGAGGCCGACCTCGCCTGGGACGACACCGACCTCGTCCGGCTCTCCCGCGAGGACCTCGGCGAGGCCGTCGGGCTCACCGCGGCACCCGTGGCCGCCCGCGTCACCCGCTGGGACGGCGGCCTGCCGCAGTACCCGGTGGGCCACCTGGCGCGGGTCGCGCGGCTGCGCGAGCACGTCGCGAAGCTGCCCGGCCTCGAGGTGTGCGGCGCCGTCTACGAGGGCGTGGGCATCCCGGCCTGCGTCGCGAGTGCGCGCGGCGCGGCGACGCAGGTGCTGGGCACCCTGCGGCGGGCCGCGGAACCGGACGCGGGACAATAGCCCCATGACCGACTCCACTGCTTCCGCCGCCCCCGCCAAGGCCCCCAACGCCGGCAAGAAGGCCAAGGACCTCAACGAGGTCATCCGCTACACCCTCTGGTCGGTGTTCCGGCTGCGCGACGTCCTCCCCGACGACCGCACCCGCTACGCGGAGGAGGTGGAGGAGCTCTTCGCGCAGCTCGCCGAGAAGGACGTCACGGTCCGCGGCACCTACGACCTGTCCGGTCTGCGCGCCGACGCGGACGTCATGATCTGGTGGCACTCGGAGACCTCCGACGCCCTCCAGGACGCGTACAACCGCTTCCGCCGCACCATGCTGGGGCGCCACCTGGAGCCCGTCTGGTCGAACATGGCCCTGCACCGCCCGGCGGAGTTCAACAAGAGCCACATCCCCGCCTTCCTCGCCGACGAGACGGCCCGCGACTACGTCTCCGTCTACCCCTTCGTCCGCTCCTACGACTGGTACCTCCTCCCCGACGAGGACCGCCGCCGCATGCTCGCCGACCACGGCAAGATGGCGCGGGGTTACCCGGACGTGCGGGCGAACACGGTGGCGTCGTTCTCGCTGGGGGACTACGAGTGGATCCTGGCGTTCGAGGCGGACGAGCTGCACCGGATCGTGGACCTGATGCGTCATCTGCGGGCGTCCGAGGCGCGGATGCACGTCCGCGAGGAGGTGCCGTTCTACACCGGGCGCCGTAAGTCGGTGGCGGACCTGGTGTCGGGTCTGGCCTGAGGCCCTGCCCCGCGCGGCGCGTCAGCTCAGGGCCGCGCGGAGGGCGGGGTCGGGGAGGGCGGAGGGGCCCCGGACGGCGAGGGCGGTGAGGAGCTGCCGGCGGTCGTCGGGGGCCGGGCCGCGGGGGACGTCGACGGCACGCAGCAGCTCCCGGCCCGCAGGGGCGGCCCAGCGGGTGTAGGGGTGAATCTCCAGGCGCGCGACGGCCAGGCAGCCGAGGGTGGCCAGCAGGGGGAGGGCGAACCACGGCAGCAGGGGCCGGCCGGCGGGGCTCAGGGTCGTCGCGGCGACAAGCATCACCAGGATGAGGGCGGAGGCGGCGCGGACCTCGCGGAAGCCGGTGGAGATCGACTCCCGGGTCGCCGCGGGCACCGCGAGCCCGGCGTCGGTGAGGCGCCGCGCCAGCGCGCGGACCCCGTCGGAGCCGGCGTGCGCCGCACGTATCGCGGGGACGGGGGCCTGGCCCCCGGGGCCCGTGGCGGCGATCAAGGAGCGCTCGATGGCGTCCCGCCCGTCGGGGTCGACGACCGTCGCCCAGCCCGTCCCGGCGAGCAGCAGGCGGCGCTCGCGGCCCATCGTGACCATCGTCAGCTCGGTCACCCGGCGCGGACCGCCGGCCAGGAAGGCCATCTCGTAGAGCCCGAGGGCGTGGTCGGCGGCCGCTGCGGCGGTCGCGTCAGGCAGATCGGCCGCGGCGACCGCCGCCCTGCACAGGCGTGTGCAGGAGGCGATCGCCGCGGCCCAGGCCACGAGGAGGAAGAGCATCCACATGGGGGAGTTGTAGCCGACCCCCGCGGGGGTCCGCCCGTGGTTTCCCGGAACGGCGGCGGGCGGACCGGAGCCGGCGGGGGTCGCGCGGGCTACCGCGTCAGCCGCAGTTGCGGTTGCCGTTGACGCAGCTGACGACCTGGTTCATCAGGCGCGTCGGCATGAAGTTGGCGAAGTCCGCGTGGTCCGTGACCGGCTTGTGCAGCTGCTCGGGGAAGCTGTCGAGCGCGAAGTTCGGACCCTGCGGGACCTTGTAGGTGAGCCGCATCTTCAGCTGGGGCACGGCCTTGAAGCCGGCCTGGCACCGTCCCGCACCGTCGGGGAAGACGATGTGCGTGCGGTGGTTGGCGCTGTCGGCGTTGGTCCCGTCCCAGCAGTTGGGGAAGTTCAGGGTGCGGACCACGCGGCTGCCCTGCGGGCACAGCGGGTACTTGTCGGTGAGCTGACGGTTCTCGAAGCCGGTGCAGCTCCACGACGCCTTGGCGTTGGCGACGCCGTTGGTGAAGGACTTCGCGTCGCCCATGATGATCCGCATCGTGGACGGCATCGCCACCACCTTGGACGTCGGGCTGCCGCCGAAGACCAACTGCACCGAGGTCGCCTGCAGGATGGTGCCGGTGTTGCCGTCGGCGTCCGGCGCGTCGTTGGCAGAACGGGTGCGCAGCACCGGCCAGAAGTACGTCGACTTGTCCCCGCGGGCACAGGTGGTGCCGGCCGCGGCCAGGGACTCGTTGGTCGAGAATCCGTCGGTGCTCAGGTTGCCGACGTAGTCGTGGACGTGGTGCGCGCCGTTGGCGACGCCGGGGGCCACGATGAAGTTGTCGGGGTTGTGGTGCTTGTTCTCGTTGCGGCCGCAGCGGGCCGTGAAGGTGCCGCGCGAGGCGCCGCGCTGGTTCGCCGCCCGCTGGACGTTCGGCTTGACGGAGCGGATGTCGGCGAAGTCCTCGGGGGCGGGGCCGTTGGTCTGCGTGCCGCCGCCGGCCGGCGCGGACGCCGAGGCCGAGGGGGCCGGGGAGCCGCTCTGGCCGCCGTTGTTCTGCCCGCCGTTGTTCTGCCCGCCGTTGTTCTGGCCCCCGTTGTCCGCCTTGGTGCTGTTCCCCGGGCTCGGGCTCTGCCAGCCGCCCGAGTGGCCGGAGTTGGACCGCCAGTGGGCCGAGGCCGATCCGGTGACCAGGGCGAAGGTGCCGCCGGAGCCGAGCAGTGCCAGCACGGCTATCAGCACGAGTTGCTTGGTGCTCAACCTGCGCCGGTGGTTCATGTGTTGTCGTGTGGGCATGGGATCGCTCATTTCTACTGCGACGGCTGGGGGGACGAAGCCGCTGGGGGAAGTGAGTACGTGGGGGACGGGGTGACGATGAAGGTCGGCTCACCGGGACCCGGCGAGACCGGCACCGCCGCCGCGGGGTTGGTGGGGCTGGCGGTCGTGTCCACGGCGACCTGGTCGAAGTTGACCATCCCGGTCTTCTCCAGAACGGTGATGTGGTCGAGCACCGTCGCGTTCGCCTGGTCGGCCAGTTCTCGCACCAGCGAATTGCGGGTGGTGGCGCGTACCTGGGCGACGACGGAGAAGACCTGGCCGTGGGCGAGCCTCAGGATGTTCGCGAACTTCTGGTCGAAATCCTGTCCACTCGCCGCGGACATCGTGGCCAGAAAGCCCATTTGCTGCTGTGTGGGCTGGTTGGGCAGGGTGATGCCCAATTGGGGAGCGATCGTGCGGCACGTGGCGTCGAGGCTGGTGTGCCCGTCGATCAGGTGCTGCCCCGCGCGCTTGACCGCGGGCGTCGTCCCCTTCTGCAGGCCCATCTGCCCGGCGGGGAACTCCCACAGGCCGGCCAGTCGGACCTTGGTGACGAAGGTGCGGTCCAGCTGCGTGAGCGGACCGTACTGCGTGGACACGGTCTGGGCGCCGGCCGCGGTCACGGCGGGGCTGTTCAGCCCTGACATGACGGGGTAGGCCAGTGCGGCGAGGGTGACCACGAGAGCCCCGACCACGAGGCTGAGTCCGGTGGCGTAACGGGTGGATCGCATGGGACCGCACGTTAGTGCGTTTGAAGCGTCCAAGGCGAGGAACGGTCACGTATTCGCGAATTCCAGGAATCGGGGCTAGCGCCTTGATATGTTGTTGTCTTTTCGTGCCCGATGGGCCCCGCCGCCATTCTCTTCGCAGGTCGGAGGCCTCTTGGAAAAAGATTATGGCAGCTTTGAACGGAGCCTGTCCCGCATACGTATGAATACGTGTGAGGGCTGTCGCGGCGAACGGAAAACGCTTCCGCGCAGCCGCGGCCGCCGGGCCCGAAGCGGCGCCGGCCCCGACCGCTCCCGCCACCACGCGGCCAACTGCCGGACGACCGCGGGTTCGTGCGTGCCGTCGGCGCCGTCGAGGACGTGCGCGGCGAAGTCCAGGGCGTCGCGGCGGTACCCGCCCGTGAGCGGCCGCGCGGCGGCGTAGCGCAGGAACGCCGGCCGGTACGCGGCCCCCAGGATCTCCGGCAGCTCCGGCGCCACCTTGGCGACGACCCCCGCGCGCTTGGCGGCGAGGGCGCGGCCCTGCACGCCGATCCGGGTCCGGTCGAAGCCCTCCGGCACCGGTGTCCCGGCCACGAGCGCCGACAGCAACGCGGTCTGCCGCAGCGCGAGGCGCTGCCGGGCCGCCCCCGACGCCGCGGCGACCCCGGCGGGCACGGAGGGCGGAGCGGGCGCGTCCGGACGCCCGCCCGTGCCGGCGTCCACCACACGTCCTATCGCGGCCAGTTCGCGGGCCAGCTCCTCGTCCGCGGGGAAGTCGTCGTCGCGCTCCAGCAGCACCCCGGGCGGGCAGCCCCGTTCGTACAGCGCCGCCAGCACGTCCAGGACCGCCCCGGGGACCGGGTGCGCGTGGCTGTCGTGCCACACGCCGTCCTTCTCGACGCCGCCCGCCAC
Source organism: Streptomyces sp. NPDC008238 (assembly GCF_042956445.1). Taxonomy (NCBI): domain Bacteria; kingdom Bacillati; phylum Actinomycetota; class Actinomycetes; order Kitasatosporales; family Streptomycetaceae; genus Streptomyces; species Streptomyces sp. NPDC008238. Next base: position 195,464 of record NZ_JBIBGK010000007.1, read on the forward strand.
GTGGACGTAGGCGATCGCGTGCACCGGCAGCGCGTCGAGCGCCGCGAGGGGGTCCTCACCGCGGTTGACGTGGTTGGTGTGCAGGTTGGCGACGTCGACCAGCAGCCGCACCCCGGTCCGCTCGACGAGCTCCGCGAGGAACGCCCCCTCGCTCATCTCCTCGTCCGGCCAGGCCATCAGCGCCGCGATGTTCTCCAGCGCGAGCGGGACCGGCAGCGCGTCCTGCGCGACGCGCACGTTCTCGCACAGGACGTCCAGCGCGTCCCGGGTCCGCGGCACGGGCAGCAGGTGCCCCGCTTCCAGGCGGGCCGAGCCCGTGAGCTCCCCGCCCCCGCGGACGTAGGCGATGTGCTCGGTGACCAGGGGGGCGCCCAGCGCCTGCGCGCGCTGCGCGAGGGCGGCCAGCCGTTCCGCGGCGGGCCGCTCGGCGCCCCCGAGGCCGAGCGAGACGCCGTGCGGGACGACCGTGACACCGCGCTCGCGCAGCCGCAGCAGTGAGTCGGGCAGGTGCCCGGGGCAGACGTTCTCGGCGACCGCCTCGACCCAGTCGACGCGACCGGCCTCCGCGAGCGCCTCGACCGCCGCCGCGATCTCCGGCCGCCAGCCGATGCCCGTGCCCAGATACGAGTGCTCCATGCGCCCCCCTTCCTCCTGCCGGGTTTGTGGCCCGGCGGAAGGCCCGCGAACCCCGTGGGGCGGGTTTCAGAGCTTGATTTGAGCTTGCGGCCGCAGGCTCCGCGGGCGCGGCCTCAGCGGCGCAGCGCGGGATGGTCCGCCACGACGGTGCACGAACCCGGGGCGATCTCGGTGAACCCCGCGTCCCGCACCACGGGCAGCCCGGACGCGGTGAGCGCCTCCCAGCGGGCCTGCGGCGCCGTGCGCACCGCCAGCGGGAAACCGGCGTCGCGCCACTGCGCACGCCCCTCGGGGGACAGCGCCAGCCAGGCGAGCTGGGCGCCGTGGCCGGCCTGCGCCATGGCCTTGCCCGCCGACATCGGCACCCCCGGGTTGAGCCAGAGCACCGGGAGGCCGGCGTCCGGCGCCAGAGGCGGCTCCGGCTCCTCCAGCTCCGTCCCGGACACCTGCAGCCGCGCCAGGTCCTTGGGCCAGCCGTCCAGCGGCACCGGCGGGAAGACCCGCACCTCGGCGGACTTGCCGGTGACCGTGATGCCGGGCAGCGCCTCGGCCCGCCGCCACTCGGCGCCGCGCGCCCGCCGCACGACCTTGCGGATGCGGGCGTCCTCCCAGCCCCGTACCGCCTCGGCCCACTCCCCGTCCCCGGCGGTGCTGCGCTCGTCGGAGCGCAGCAGGAGCACGGCACGGGCGGCCGTCTCCAGCGCGTCGGTACGCGACGGCGGGGCGTCCCGCTCGATGCGGACGACCAGGGGGAGCACGAACTGGGGAGCGGCGTCACGAGGATCGGTTGTCACCTCGACAGTCTGCCACCAGCCCGCGGAAGAGCTTGTCGGAGCCGATCCCTCCGGGCCAGGATGCCGGGGTGCACAGCGACCTCTTCGCGACCGAGAACACGGCGCAGCCGGCCACCGAGCCCGGCATGACCCTCCAGAACGCCAAGTCGATCAAGTACGCGGTCAACGGCGAGTGCCTGGCCCGCCAGGGCTCGATGATCGCCTTCCGCGGCAACCTGCAGTTCGAGGTGAAGGGCCAGGGCGTCGGCAAGTTCCTCAAGCGGGCTTTCACCGGTGAGGGCCTGCCGCTGATGGCGGTCCGCGGCCAGGGCGAGGCCTGGTTCGCGCACGAGGCCGCCAACTGCTTCGTCATCGACATCGACCCCGGTGACAGCCTCACCATCAACGGCCGCAACGTGCTGGTCTTCGACTCGACCCTCTCCTACGAGATAAAGGTCGTGAAGGGCGCGGGCATGACCGGCGGAGGCCTGTTCAACAGCGTCTTCACCGGGCACGGCCGCCTCGGCGTCATGTGCGAGGGCAACCCGATCGTCATCCCGGTCACCCCGCAGGCCCCGGTGTACGTCGACACCGACGCCGTCGTGGGCTGGAGCGCCCAGCTGCAGACCTCCCTGCACCGCTCGCAGAGCTTCGGCTCGATGCTGCGCGGCGGGTCGGGCGAGGCCGTGCAGCTGATGCTGCAGGGGGAGGGCTTCGTCATCGTCCGGCCGAGCGAGTCCCAGCCCCACCAGCCGTCCAACTGACGTGCGCCTGGAGGCGGTCGGCCGCCGTTACGGCGCCCGCGGACCCTGGGTGCTGCGCGGCGTCGACCTCGACGTGCCCGCGGGGCAGGTGCTGCGCGTCGAGGGCGCGAACGGCAGCGGCAAGTCCACGGTCCTGCGCATCCTCGCCGGCATCGACCGCCCCACCACGGGCCGGGTCAGCGGGCGCCCGCGCACCGCGTACGTGCCCGAACGGTTCCCGCCGGCGCTGCCCTTCGACGCGTACGGCTACCTCGTGCACCTCGGGCGGGTGCACGGGCTCGGCGGCCGCACCGCCGCCCGGCGGGCCGCGCAGTGGCTGGAGTGCTTCGGCATTGCCGGCCACGCCCGGACCCCGCTCGCCGAGCTGTCCAAGGGCACCTGCCAGAAGGTGGCCGTCGCCCAGGCGCTGGTGGCCGAGCCGGAACTCCTCGTCCTCGACGAGGCGTGGACCGGGCTCGACCGGGAGGCACGCGCCGTCCTGGACGACGCCGTTCGCGCCCGGTGCGCCGCCGGCGGCACCGTCGTCTTCGTCGACCACGACCCGCGCCGGCTGGCCGCCGACATCACGGCGGCCCACCGCGTCGAGGGCGCCCGGCTCGTGCCGGTGCCCCTGGACGCCGCTGCCGGGCCGCGCGTCGTCATCGAGGCCACCGGCGGCGGGGAGCCGCCGGCCGGCCTCGTCCACGAGCCCGCCGCGCCCGGCACGCTGCGGCTGACCGTCCCGGCCGCGGAGTCCGACGCCGTCCTGCGGCTGCTGCTGGCCGCCGCCCCGCCCTGGCACATCCGCGCGGTCCGTCCTGCCAGGCCGGCCGCAGAGCCGCCCGCGACGCCGCCCACGGAGACCTCATGACCGCGACGCTGCACTACCGGACCGCGCTGCTGCTGCGGTCCTTCCGCTGGCTGCCCCCGCTGCTGCTCTACGTCGCCGTCATGGGGATCGGTCTCGCCGGCGGACCCCAGCCGTTGCTGGACTCCCTCGGCTGGAGCGCCGCCGCCCTGCTCCCGGCCGCGGCCTGGCTGGTACGGGTCAGCGTCACCGTCGAGCCGCCGGCCGCCCGGGCCTGCGTGGCGGCCGCCACCGGTCCGGGACGGGCCCACACGGCGGGCGTCCTGGCGGCGCTGCTGTGCTCCGTGGTGCTGGGCGGCGCGGGCACCGCCGTGGTGGCCGCGATCGCCGACCCGCACACCACGGACCACCTCAAAGCCGTCCCGGTCGCCCCGGCGGCCGTGGCGGGTCTGCTCGCCGCCCTGGTCACGGCGCTGCTCGGCACCGCCGTCGGTGCCCTCACCAACCCCCCGGTGCTGCTCCGCCCCGGATGGGCCGTGCCCGTCACGGCGCTCACCGCGGTCCTGGTCCTCGTGGCGGCCGGATCGCCCGCCAACGCGGCGGTCACCGGGCTCGTCACCGGTTCGCGCACCGGCGCCGTCCCGTTCCCGCTGCTGCCGCTCCTGCCGGCGGCGCTCGCCGCCGCGGGCACCACCTGGCTCGGGGCGGTGCTCAGCGCCTGCCGCGGATGAGGGCCGGGACGGCCCTGCGGGGCGGGCTCAGCCCTCCAGCGCCATCCGGATGCCGAGCGCCACGAGCACACCGCCGGACACCGCCTCCAGGCGGCGGCGCACCGCTGCGCGGCTGAACACCGACCGCAGACGGTCGACGAACCAGACGTACGCCCCGTAGTAGCCGACCTCGTAGACCGCCCACAGCGCCGCGAGCCCGGCCATGGTGGGCAGCTGGGGCGCGCCGGCCGGCACGAACTGCGGCAGGAACGACATCGCGAAGACCGCCGCCTTGGGGTTGGCCAGGTTCATCCCCAGCCCCGCGCGGTAGGCCGCCCACGGGGTCACCGCCGCCTCCTCGTCCGCCGCGGCCCGCTCGGGGTCCGGGCCGCGGCGGGCGGCACGCAGCGCCTGGACGCCGAACCAGATCAGGACGGCGGCGCCGACGATCCGTACGACGTCGTAGGCGAGCTGCGAGGCCGCGAGGAGCGCGGTGAGCCCGAAGGCGGCGCACAGGCCCCAGACGAACACACCGGTCTCGTTGCCGAGGACGGTCGCGAAGCCGGCACGGCGGCTGCGCAGGGAGTGCCTGATGATCAGCACCGTGCTCGGCCCGGGGGCCGCGGCGACGAGGGTGCACGCACCGATGAAGGGCAGGAGGACGTTCAGCATCCCGTCATGGTGCTGCGGCGGGCCCTCGCGCACCAGCCGGTTTCCGGGCGCCGGTCACGTCCTGCCCGCCCTTCCCCGTGCCGTCCGCGCCGTCCCCCGGGCCACCGCCGCCGTAGAGCCGCATCGCGACGCAGGCCCCGGCGTACAGCACCGCCACCAGGATCAGCAGCGCCCGGTAGCCGGTGAGCAGTGCCAGGTACTCCAGGGTGCCGCCGGTCAGCGCGCCCAGGAGGTTGGCGCCGAAGGCGGAGGTCGGGTCAGGCGCCTGCGCGAGGCGGTCGGAGAAGATCAGGTTGGCGCAGAAGATCGGCGCGAAGGCGAGGGCGACGGCCGCCGCCAGCCGCGCCGCGAAGGGCAGCGACAGCACGGCCTGCGCGGGGACGAGCCAGCCGACGGCGAGCGTGACGAAGAGCAGGATCTGCAGCGCCGTCTGGTTGAGCCGGCGCATCCGGCGCCGCACCTCGACGGCGGCCAGCACCGCCAGCAGCACCCCGATGAAGACCAGCGCGTTCACCAGCCAGGTGGTGCCGAAGTACAGCGCGAAGCCGATGACGTTCTTCGTCTCCAGCAGCATGAAGGCCGCGCCCATCAGGAACATGTCCGTGTAGCGCAGCGTCCCGCGCAACCGCACCCCGGCCAGCCGCACCGAGATCACGGTGACCAGCAGGATCAGGCCGAGCGCGCCGAGGTACAGGCTCGGCACGGTGCGGTCGAGGAGGTACGGGAAGGGGTGGTCGTCGTCCGCGGGCGGCGGCACCGCCCCGGAGGCCCGCCAGACCGTCCCGCAGGTCTGGTCCGCCGGCGTCAGCCCGGCCACCAGGACCGCGGCGCGCTTGCTGTACTCCGTCATGCACGGCGCGTGGCCGAAGACCTGGTCCAGGCTCCCGGCGAAACGGTCGATCAGCCACTGCTGCCGGTAGTAGTTGTACATGGCGAACGCGCCGCCGGGCGCGAGGTGGTCGCGCGCGGACTCGAAGGCCTGCTTGGTGAAGAGGTAGCTCTCCAGCCGCAGGTTGCTCGCCCCCGACACCAGCGTCAGCGAGTCCGGCAGGGCGAGCACGATCAGGTCGTACCGCGTGTCCGTCCGCTCAAGGAAGGCCCGCCCGTCGTTGATGTGGACGTGCACCCGCGGGTTCTCGTACGGCTTCGCGGGGTGCAGCTTCGCCCCGATCTCCTGCAGCCGCGGGTCGATCTCGACGGCGTCCACGTGCTGCGCCCCGTTGGCGAGCGCCACGGCGACGTCGTTGCCGTTGCCCGCCCCGATCACCAGCACCTTGCGGTGCGGGTTGTCCGGGGTCTCCCGGTAGGCCTGCTCGTACGGCGAGTTGGGCTGCTGCAGCACCTTCAGCGGCGCGATGCTCTGGTGCGGCACGCCGTTCGCGGCGATCTTGTACGTCCGCGAACTGGTGCCCGGCTCGGGGCGGGTCAGCTCGATCTTGTAGTACGGCGACCAGGACACCCCCGGCGCCAGCGACTCGAAGAGCAGCGTCATCACCATCGCCGCCAGCGGCAGCGCGTAGCGCAGGACGTTGCGCCGGCCGCCGAGCACCAGCAGCGCCGCCGCGGCGATCAGCCCCCACACCAGGGAGGGCGCGCGCAGCCACGACAGCCCCGCGAAGGCCACCGAACCGGTCAACGAGCCGAGCAGGTCCCAGCGGTACGCCTCCAGCGAGGGCAGTTGCCGGAACAGGTCGGCGGTGATCTTCCCGATCGCCGTCATGGCGAGGGCCACCAGCAGGAAGAGCACCGGCAGCGTCACCCACTGCGGCAGACCGGTGGTCCGCACGGCGGTGAAGTAGATGATGTCGCCGCTGCTCTGCCGCACCTGGACGGGGAACTCCCGCACCAGCACGACGAGTACGGCCAGCGGCAGCGGCGCCCACCGCTTGAGCCACTGACCGCGTTCTGCGGCGATCAGGAAGCCCAGCCCGATCCCCAGGAACGAGCCGAGCAGGATGAAGTTGGAGAAGTAGCTCAGATGGACGACGTTCGCGCCCGCCCACCGGATCAGCGCCAGTTCGACGAAGAGCATGGTGGCGCTGGCCAGCAGCAATCTGGCCCGTACGTGGTGTTCCATGCCCGGCCACGTTGCCACCCGGTGGGCGGGGAGTCGACGGACGCGCCCCGTGGGGCGCGTGAGCCCCACGCGGGGGGCCTAGCCGTCGGATTTCGTGATCAGTCCCCCACGGGGGCCAGTCGCAGCGAGATCGAGTTGATGCAGTAGCGCTGGTCCGTCGGGGTGTCGTAGCCCTCGCCCTCGAAGACGTGGCCCAGGTGCGAGCCGCAGCGGGAGCAGCGGACCTCGGTGCGGACCATGCCCATCGAGCGGTCCTGGATCAGCTCGACGGCCTTGCTGTCCTTCGGGTCGAAGAAGGACGGCCAGCCGCAGTGCGACTCGAACTTGGTGTCCGAGGTGAACAGTTCGGCGCCGCAGGCCCGGCAGGAGTAGACGCCCTGGGTCTTGGTGTCGGTGTACTCACCCACGAAGGGACGCTCCGTGCCCGCCTGGCGCAGGACCGCGTACTCCTGCGGCGTCAGCTCCTCACGCCACTGCTCCTCGGACTTGTCGACTTCGTACGCCATGGTCTCCCTCTCCTCAGTTCTCCAGGCGGGCGAGGATGCGCGGACCGAGATCGGTCACGTCTCCCGCGCCCATGGTGAGAACAAGGTCACCGGGCCCGGCCATTCCGGCGACGACCTCGGGGACCGCGTCCTTGTCGTGCTCCGCGGCGACGTCGGCGCCCGCGGCGGCGGCCGCGTCGACGATCAGGCCGCTGGTGACGCCCGGGATCGGGTCCTCGCGGGCCGGGTAGATGTCCAGCACCACGGAGGCGTCGGCCAGCGCCAGGGCCCGGCCCATCTCCAGGCCCAGCTCCTGGGTGCGGCTGAACAGGTGCGGCTGGAAGACCACGACGATGCGCCGGTCGCCCGCCGCCTCTCGCAGGGCCTGCAGGTCGGCGGTCATCTCGGTGGGGTGGTGCGCGTAGGAGTCGATGACCTGCACGCCCCCGGCGGTGCCCTTCAGCTGCAGCCGGCGCTTCACCCCGGTGTACGTGCCGAGCGCCTTGGCCAGGCCCTCCACCGGGACGCCCAGCGCGACGCCGGCGGCGAGGGCCGCGACCGCGTTGTGGGCGTAGTGGCGGCCGGGCACGGAGACGGTGAAGGTGTGCTCCTCGCCGCCGAGGCGGACGGTGACGTCGCTGGACATGCCGTGCGGGGTGACCCGCAGGATCCGCACGTCGGCCTCCTCGTCCTCGCCGACGCGCACGACGTCCAGCCCCTCGCGGCCCGCCACCCGGGCGGCCAGCTCCCGCGCCCCGGAGTGCTCGCCGACGACCAGGGTGCCGCCCGGCACGATCTTGCCGACGAAGACCTCGAACGACTCGTGGACCTCCTCCACCGACGCGTAGTTCGCGTGGTGGTCGAGCTCCACGTTCAGCACGATCGCGACCTCGGGGTCGTACTTCTGGAAGCTGCGGTCGCTCTCGTCCGCCTCCGCCACGAAGATCTCGCCGGTGCCGTGGTGGGCGTTGGAGCCGGGCGCGTCCAGGTCGCCGCCGATGGCGTACGACGGGTCCAGGCCCAGTGCCGACAGGCTCACCGCGAGCATGGAGGTGGTGGTGGTCTTGCCGTGCGTGCCGGCCACCGCGATCGGGCGCGAGCCCCCCATCAGCGCCGCCAGCGCGTCCGAGCGGTGCACCACCGGGATGCCGCGGCCACGGGCCGCGGCCAGCTCCGGGTTGTCGTCACGGATGGCGCTGGAGACGACCACGCATGTCGCCTCCGGAGCGAGGTGGTCCGCGGAGTGACCGATGTGGACGGTCGCGCCCAGCTCGCGCAGCGCCTCCGCCGTCTCCGAGTCCTTCGCGTCGCTGCCCGCGACGGCCGCGCCGCGCTGGGTCAGGATCTTCGCGATGCCCGACATCCCGGCCCCGCCGATCCCGATGAAGTGCGGTCGGTCCATGCCGGGGGGAAGGGTGGGGCTCATGCGCGGTGCTCCCTGGAACTCACGGGGTCGGTTGTCGGCCGTCCCCGATTCTTCCACCAGTCGGGGACCCGGCGTCCGCTCAGTCCTCCGCGTTGTGGGCGAAGAGCTTCAGCACCGGTACGCCGACCCTGTGCCGGGCCCGGGACGTCCAGTCGCGGTGGAAGAACTCCTCCACCAGGTGCGGGGCGGTCAGCACGATCACCTCGTCGGCGTGGGTCTGCTCGACCACCGACCGCATCAGCTCGATCGGGTGCCGTTCGACCACCTCGCCCACCGCCTCGCAGCCCGCCTCGCGCAGCGCGGTCAGGCTGTGGTTCAGCGCCCGCTCGGCGGGCAGCAGCGCCTGGTCGCCCTCCGGGCGGTCCCGCTCGTGGACGGCCTTGTCCAGTTCACCCAGCGCGACGTCGTCGATGGCCCGCAGCAGCCGGTCCTGGTCGCCGCGGGGCTGCATGAGGACGACGAAGGAGACGGGCTCGTCACCATGGAGCGTGGTGACCAGTTCCACGTCGGCGGGGACGAGCGGCTGCTCGATCATGAGTACGGTCGTGAACACGGACGCGTCCTTCTCTCTCGCGGGCCGTCGGGCCAGCCACGGAAACCATCCTGCCCCGCCGGGGCGCGGGGCACGCGGGGTCATCTGTTCCCGCGCCGCGGCACGCGGACGTCCACGGGCGGGCGGTCGGCGCCATCCGGGTGAGGCCGGTGGCGCGGGGCGGCGGCGGCCGGTCCCGGTCGTGCCGGGGCGGTCAGCCGCGTACGTAGCGGGTGAACAGGAAGCCGTCCTCCTCCAGGATCGACAGCGGGGCGTAACGGACGGGGTCGGCGATGCCGGGGCCGTTCATGATGCGCATGGCGTCGCCGGCGGTCAGCAGCGGCGCGACCGTCAGGCACAGCTCGTCGACCACCCCCTCCGCGGCGAACTGGGCGAGCAGCCGCGGCCCGCCCTCCGTCAGCATCCGGCGCAGCCCCAGGGCGGCCAGCTCGCGCACCACGCGCGCCGGCTCCACGCCCGTGCCCCGGCCGGCCCGGACGACCCGCGCCCCGGCCTTCGCCGCCGCCGCGACCCGGTCGGCCGGGGCCTCCTCGCCGGTCAGCAGCAGGGTCGGCACCAGCGGCTCGGTGAACAGGGGCAGCGAGAAGTCCAGGTCGAGCCGGGCACTGACCACGGCGATCGCCGCGGCCGGGCCCTGCCCCGCCGCGGCACGGCGCTCCGCGAAGGCCTCCCGGGCCCTCGCCGGGCGGTAGCCCTCCTGCCGCACGGTCTCCGCGCCGACGACGACGACGTCGGCCAGGGCCCGCAGCACCCCGAAGACCCGCATGTCGGCGTCGGAGGACAGCGGCTGGGAGCGGCCGTCGTGCCGGGCCGCGCCGTCCAGCGAGGACACCATGTTCGCCCGCAGCCAGGGCGCGTCACCGGCGGACTCCGGGTACGCGTAGGCGTCCGCCAGCGCCTCCGGGCCGTCCAGGGTCTCGGCGGGTGCGGGGGCGGGGAAGAGGCGGCGCATGGCTGCAGTCTTCCACGCCCCCCGCGCAGTGGTGTCGCCCACACGGCGGCGAGGGGACCTCCGGCGAGGCACTAGGCTGGAGTGCTGTGTCCTCGTCCTTCGCCGCCGCGCAAGAATCCAGCCCGATACCCGGCGGGACGCCGCCCGGGTCGCTGAGCGGACGCGAGCCGCGCGTCCCCGTGGACCGGCTGGTGGCGGAGATGGTGCCCCCGCCGCGTTTCGACTCCGTCCGGTTCGACAACTACCTCCCGGACCCCGGGCAGCCGAGCCAGTCCGAGGCCGTCGCCACGCTGCGGGCCTTCGCGGAGGGACTGGCCGCCCCCGAGGGCGGCGGACGCAAGCGCTGGTTCCCGCGCCGGGCCGCGGCAGCGGCCCCGGCCGGCCCCGGCGGGGTCTACCTCGACGGCGGCTACGGCGTGGGCAAGACCCATCTGCTCGCCTCGCTGTGGCACGCCACGCCCGCGCCGCGCGAGCAGAAGGCCTTCGGCACCTTCGTGGAGCTGACCAACCTCGTCGGCGCCCTCGGCTTCCAGCAGGCCGTGCGGGCGCTCAGCGGGCACCGGCTGGTCTGCATCGACGAATTCGAGCTCGACGACCCCGGCGACACCGTGCTGGTCTCCACGCTGCTGGGCAAACTCGCCGACGCCGGGGTGAAGCTGGCCGCGACCTCCAACACCCTGCCCGGGAAGCTCGGCGAGGGCCGGTTCGCGGCCGCCGACTTCATGCGCGAGATCCAGGGCCTGTCCGCCCGCTTCCGTTCGCTGCGCATCGACGGCGAGGACTACCGCCACCGCGGCCTCCCCGAGGCCCCGGCACCGTACGGTGACGACGAGGTCACCGCCGCCGCGGGACGCACCCCCGGCGCCTCCCTGGACGACTTCGGCGCCCTCCTGGCGCACCTCGCCCGGGTCCACCCCAGCCGCTACGGCGCGCTCTGCGACGGCGTCGAGGGGGTCTTCCTGCGCGGCGTCCGCCCGGTGGAGGACCAGGCCACCGCGCTGCGCCTGGTCGTCCTGGCCGACCGGCTCTACGACCGCGAGGTCCCCGTGATGGCCTCCGGGGAGCCCTTCGACCGCATCTTCGGCGAGGAGATGCTCGCCGGCGGCTACCGCAAGAAGTACTTCCGGGCGATCTCCCGCCTCACCGCCCTCGCCCGCGACGCCGGACGCCTCGCCGCCCCGCACGGTTCCTGAGCCGCCGCCCGCGGCCCGCGTTGGCGGGTCCGCGGGATCCGTCGCACCATCGGATCACCGGAACAGGGCCCGCGGGGACGCGGAACGTACCCCGGAGGGAGGCGCGGTGGCGCAGAGGAAGCCGGACACCGCGTCCGGAACCAGGCCGGGGCTGCGCACCAGGCTGCGCGTCCCGTCGGGCGGACCCGTGCGGCTGCGGTCGGTCGACCCGCGCGCGACGCCGGGCGGCCCCGCCCACAAGGCCGAGGCCCTGGCGGGCGTGCCGTACGCCAGGGACCGGATCACGGCGCTGCAGGAGCGGCTCTTCGCGCAGAGCACGGCGGGCGACCCGCGTTCCGTCCTGGTCGTCCTCCAGGGCCTGGACACCTCGGGCAAGGGCGGCTCGGTGCGGCACCTGGCGAGCCTGCTCGACCCCGCGGGGTGCCGCATCACCGCCTTCAAGGCCCCGACCGCGGAGGAGAAGGCCCACCACTTCCTCCGGCGCGTCGAACGGGCCCTGCCCGGCCCCGGGCGGATAGGCGTCTTCGACCGCTCCCACTACGAGGACGTCCTCGTCCCCCGGGTCCGCGGCGGGGCGCCGCGCTCGATGTGGGAGGAGCGCTGCGAGACCATCAACTCCTTCGAGGCCTCGCTCGCCGACGACGGCGTCAGCGTCGTCAAGGTCTTCCTGCACATCAGCCGCGAAGAGCAGCGCACCCGTCTGCTGGCCCGGCTGGACAACCCCTGCAAGCGCTGGAAGTTCGGCCCCGCCGACCTGGAGGACCGGGCCAGGTGGGGCTCCTTCCAGCAGGCGTACGAGGACGTGCTCGACCGCTGCTCCACGGAGGCCGCGCCCTGGTACGTCGTCCCCGCGGACCGCAAGTGGTACCGGAACTGGGCCGTCGGGCGGCTGCTGATGGAGCACCTCGACCTGATCGACCCGGTGTGCCCGCCGGCCTCCTTCGACGTCGAGGCCGCCCGCAAGGAGCTGCTGGAGGACTGACCCGGTGCCGCCCGGCGGCTCAGCCGCTGCAGGCGGTGCGCTGGGCCTCGTGCCAGGCGCAGACCGGGCAGAGGGTCGCACCCGGCTGCGAGTCGGGGTGCTCGGTCGGCTCGCCGCAGTGGACGCAGATCGCGCGGGGTTCCTCGTCGGTCGTCACCCGGACAGGGTAGTCAGCGCTCACGGAGCACGGCGACCGAGTGCCCGGGCAGGTGGAGGCACCCGGTGGCGGTGGGCGGCGGGCAGGGACGCCAGGCGGCGACCTGGACGTACCCCGGCGGGTCGGCGCGGCCCGGGTGGTGGAGGGGGACCAGCGCCTCGTCGCCGGAGAGGTTGACGGCGATCCGGAACCGCCCGCGGTCCAGCCGCAGGGTGTGCTCGCCCACGGTGACGTGGACGGCGTCCAGGGCCGGGTCGGTCAGTTCGGGCTCGGCGTGGCGCAGCGCGATCAGCCGCCGGTACCAGGCGAGCAGCTCCGCGTGCGGCTCCCGGGCCGGTTCGGACCAGTCCAGGCAGGAGCGCAGCCGGGTCGCCGGGTCCTGGGGGTCGGGGATGTCCTCGGCCCTCCAGCCGTGCTCGGCGAACTCGCGGCGGCGGCCGCGCGTGATGGCGGCCGCGAGCTCGGGGTCGTCGTGGTCGGTGAAGAACTGCCAGGGCGTGCGGGCCCCCCACTCCTCGCCCATGAAGAGCATCGGCGTGTACGGGGAGGTGAGCACGAGCGCGGCGGCCGCGGCGAGCAGCCCCGCAGGGACGCTCGCGCCGAGGCGGTCGCCGGTGGCCCGGTTGCCGACCTGGTCGTGGGTCTGGGTGTACGCCAGGAAACGGTGGCCCGGGGTGCCTGTCAGGTCCACGGGGCGGCCGTGGGCCCGGCCGCGGAAGCTCGAGTGGGTGCCGTCGTGGAAGAAGACCCGGCGCAGCGCCTTGGCCACGGCGGCCACCGGGGCGACGGCGAAGTCCGCGTAGTAGGCCTGGGACTCGCCGGTGACGGCGGCGTGCAGGGCGTGGTGGAAGTCGTCGTTCCACTGGGCGTGCACGCCCAGGCCCCCCGCCTCGCGCGGGTCGGTGGTGCGCGGGTCGTTGCGGTCGGACTCGGCGATCAGGAAGAGCGGCCGGCCCACCGCCGCGGCCAGCGCGTCGACGGCAGTGGACAGCTCCTCGAGCAGGTGCACCGCACGGGTGTCGACGAGGGCGTGGACGGCGTCGAGCCGCAGCCCGTCGAGGCGGTAGTCGCGCAGCCATGCCAGGGCGCTGCCGACCAGGAAGGCGCGCACCTCGTCGGAGCCGGGGGCGTCGAGGTTGACCGCGTCGCCCCACGGGGTGTGGTGGCGGTCGGTGAAGTACGGGCCGTAGGCGGGCAGGTGGTTGCCCGAGGGCCCGAGGTGGTTGTGGACGACGTCCAGCACCACCCCGAGGCCCTGGCCGTGCGCGGCGTCCACGAAGCGCTTCAGCCCGTCGGGGCCTCCGTAGGGCTCGTGCACCGCCCACAGCGACACCCCCTCGTACCCCCAGCCGTGCGTGCCGGGGAACGGGCAGAGCGGCATCAGTTCGATGTGCGTGATGCCCAACCCGGCCAGGTACGGCAGGTGTTCGACCGCCGCGTCGAAGGTGCCGGCGGTGGTGAAGGTGCCGACGTGCAGTTCGTACAGGACCGCGCCCGGCAGCGGGCGGCCCGCCCACTCGTGGGTCCAGGCGAACCGCCCGTGGTCGACGACCGCGCTCGGCCCCTCGGGTCCTTCGGGCTGGCGGCGGGAGCGGGGGTCGGGCCGCGGCGGGCCCCCGTCCAGCGCGAAGGAGTACCGCGCACCGTGCCCGGCGGGCACGTCCGCGTACCACCAGCCCTGGCGTTCGGGGTCGCGCTCCATGTCGTGAGCCCGGCCGTCGACCCGTACCTCCACCTCACCGGCGTCCGGTGCCCACACGTCGAAGCGCATGGGCACCATGCTGCCCGCCGTCCGGGGGTCACACCAGGTTGACGCGCTCCTGGGAGACCGGATAACCCGCCTTGGCGAAGTGCGCCGCCATGGGCGCGTTGGTCTGGTCGGTGGCGGCGGCGATCTTCTGCGCGCCGTGACCGACCAGGTCGTGCGTGCACTCGACCAGCAGGTCGTAGGCGTAGCCGTGGCCGCGCTGCTCCGGCAGGACGCCGATGAAGCCGACGCAGAACGCGCCCGGATTGCGCCCCGGGACCTGGATGCCGGCGAGCTCACCCTGCGGGGTGTACGCCAGGCGCCACCATTCGCGGGGCGACTGGAGCCAGTTGAGGAACTCCAGTTCCTCGCGGGCGGCCGCGTCCGGGCCGTGCAGCCGCACCGTGCGGCGGGTGTGCGCGTCGAGGCTGCCGACCCCGATGCGCCTCAGCACGTCCAGGATCACGCCGTCGTCCGGCTCCGGCCGGTACTCCAGGCGTCCGGTGCGCTCCGGCAGCCCGCACTCGGGCGTCCAGGTGTAGCGGTAACGCTCGACGACCACTTCCATGCCGGAGACGATCGCCGCGTCGATGCGGGTCTGGGCGGCCTCGCGCACTTCGCGCCGGTCCCGCCAACCGGGCGGGACCAGCAGTTCGTACTCGGCCTTCAGCGGTGCCGTGCGCAGCAGCCGTACGGCCGCGTCGGCGTCGGTGAAGTCGAACCAGTCCAGGGCGATGGGCTTGTCGTCGGTGGGGGCCGCCCACCACGCCGCGCGGGCGACCACGGTGCCGTCGCGCAGGGCCACCCAGGTCCAGTCGGGGCGGTACTCGCCGCCCTCGTCGGTCATGGCGTAGGTGTGGCCCAGCAGGGAACGGCCGACCAGGCCGTCGTCCTCGAGGGCAAGGGAGCGGAACAGGTGGGATTCGCCCGCGGCGAGCGGGCGGAAGACCAGATCGGTCATGAAGGTGAAGTCCTCACGGGAGAGTGGTGCGCTCCCGGTCAGACGGAGTACGCCCTGCGGATCTCGGGGCGGGAGCGCGGAACGCTGAACAGGCACATGGCTTCCGCCTCCTTCCTCGGTCAAGGGCGTGCGCCCACCGTAGTCGGGCCGCCCCGGCGGCGTCCACGCAATTAAGCGCGGCCCCCCAGGGCCGCACCTTCTGGACACCCCGGCCTCCCCGGCCCGACAATCACGCAGGTGAGCTACGAGTTCCCGACGCACCCGCCGCGTCCCACCGACGCCGAACGCGAGCGCGCCATCGAGGTGCTCCGCGAGGGCGCCGTCGACGGACGGCTCTCCCACGACACCTTCGTGCGCCGCATGGGACTCGCCCTCAAGGCCCGCCACGCCGACGAGTTGGCCGCCCTCATCGCCGACCTGCCGCCGGAGCAGGGCCGTTGGGCCCGGCTGACCGGCTCGATCGTCCGCGCCGTCACCAAGACCTCGGCCTTCCGGGCCCGCATGCGGCTCGCCTGGGCCGTCCAGCAGCTGCCGCCGCTGCTGCTGCCCGCCCCCGGGCCCTTCCCGGTGCGGATCGGCCGGGACCTGTCGTGCACCTTCCGGCTCAGCCACTCCTCGACCTCGCGCTTCCACGCGGAGCTCAGCCACGAGGGCGGTCTGTGGGTGCTGCGCGACCTCGGCTCGATGAACGGCACCTGGGTCAACGGCCACCGCGTCATGGGCGCGGCCGCCGTCCGCCCCGGCGACCAGGTCACCTTCGGGGCGATGAGCTTCCGTCTCACCACCGCCTGAGCCCGGGCCGGGCCCGGGCTCAGGGCCCGAACATCGGCTCGTACGCCCCGTGGTCGGGGTCGTCCACGTACGGCAGGAAGTCCGGCACCGTGCGGGCCGCGTTCGCCAGCAGCCGGGCGACGACCTCCTCGACCGGAGGGGGCGTCAGCCCGAGGGCCGCCACCAGTTCGGTGCGTTCCCTGTCCAGGTCCGGCTCATCGGCCCGCGCCTCGGCGTCCAGCTCCTCCGGGGAGCGCCCGCAGTCCACGTCGTGCCACCACACCGGGCAGCAGACGAGCAGCTCCACCGCCTCGGTCAGGTCCGCGCCGATCAGCGCCGCCTGCCCCTCGGAGTCCGCGTACACCACGGGCCGCTCGGCGTCACCGGGTTCCCCGCACAGGTAGAACGTGCCGCCGGCGGCGTCGCCCGCTATGGGGCGCATCGCGAGGCCCGAGGGCAGGCGCACGTCCTCGACCGGGTCGCGACCGGTGATGTCGAAGTCAGCGGTCCGCGTGAGGTTCGAGGCCGCGACCGGGTCGTTCTCGATGCGGGCGAGCAGGGCTTCCGAGGCGTCCATGGCAGGACGTTAACAGCGGGGTCCGACAGTCCGGTCCGCGTCGCTCAGGCGGTGCGGGACCGGAGCACCGGCTCGCGGCCGCCGGCCAGGCGCAGCACCTGCCCGCGGCAGGGCGGCGGTCCCTCGTCGACGGTGGCGAAGCGCAGCTCGTGGCCGTCAGGGTCGCGCAACTGCGGCAGCAGCCAGCCGCGGGTGGTGCGGACGACGGCGCCGTGCGGCTCGCCGAGGGCGTCCAGCCGGGCCGCCAGCGCCTCCAGGGCGGGGAGGTCGGGGACGCCGAGGGAGAACCACGCGAAGCCCGCGGAGGCGGCCGCGAGGGCGGGGTCGTGGCGCAGGCACAGCACGGGTCCGCCGCCGGGGTGGGCCATGGCGACGCCGGCGAACGCGCCGCCCTCCGTGAACTCCGCGATCCGGTGGTGGCCGAGGACCCGCTCGTACCACGCCTCCGACCGGGCCGGATCGCTGACGGGCAGCGTCACGTGGTGCACTCCGGCGAGACGCGGGATGAAGGGAATATCGGTATACATGCCGCATACCGTACAGTGTGCCCGGTCGCGCAGCTCCGGCGCAGGAACGGCGTGCCGCACGGTGGTTGACGATCCGTCAGAGGATGTGGCCGAGGGGTCAGGCCGTGGTCCCGGGGTCGACCAGCACGTCGTAGGCCGGGGTGGTCAGCGAGTGCAGGGGCAAGTCCAGCTTCTCCGTGCGCAGGATGTACGTGCCCGGCGCCAGGTCGGAGATCGGCTGGTACCGGCCGGTGAACCAGGGCTCGGTGCCGGTCCAGTAGCCGGACCCCAGGCTGTTCTTGAGGACCCAGCCGCCCGGCAGCACGACGGCCGGGTACACCGGTCCGAGCGCGTCCGGGGTGATGGTGAAGGACGGCCCGGCGTGGGCGTCCGGGGCGGGCGCCCCGGGCAGGGTGAACGAGAAGTACCGCACGTTGAAGGGCGCGCCCGCGGTCAGCGGGGCGCAGCCCTCGGCGACGACGGGACCGTCGGCGACGCCGAGCTGCAGCGGGTCGGTGAAGGTGCCGCTGCCGGGCAGGGCGCCGCAGCTCGTCGTCCGCGGGCCGCCGCCGGACGCCGGCGTCCCCGTCACGCCGCCGGGCGGATCGCCGTCGTCCGAGGGGGTGGCGGCCGGTGTGGCGTCCACGGTCGCCACCGTCCCGGACGGCTCCGCGGCGGCCGGGGACGGCGGGCTGCTCTCCGGGACGGGAGGGGAGCTGTCCACGGCGGTCGCGGAGGCAACCGCGGACGGTGATCCCGCGGCCGCCGTACGGACGGGCGCGGACCCGCCGCCGCAGCCGCTCACCAGCAGCAGGGCGGCGAGCGCCGGCGCACACCTGCGCAGCATGGATGTCCCTGCCCCCGCGCCGCCGGGAGGGTCCCCGGCGACGCTCAACGGGCGGGACATTACCGACTTTCGTGCTCGGTATCCCTCCGTACCGGATTTCTCCTCCCGCCCACCGGGGTCTCATTCGTCCACGTCGCGCACCAGCAGACCCACCGGCAGCCGGTCCAGCAGCTCCGCCAGCGGCACCACCGCCTGGAACGGGCGGCCCGTCAGCACCTCCGTCCAGACCCCCTCCGGCAGCACCAGTTCCGTGCCGCGCCAGCCGCCGGCGTCCGCGAGCCGCCGGGACAGCCGGGTGACGACCGTCAACGCCCGTCCGCCGCGGACGAAGGCCACGCAGTGCTCCCCGGCCGGACCGCGCGCGTACAGCGGCTCGTACGAGCCCTCCGGGCCGGTGAACCACTGCGGGCGGGCCCGGCGCAGCCGCAGCGCGAACTCCGTCACCCGCCGCTTCTCGCTCACCTCGCCCCCGGCCGTGCCCGGGTCGTACGGACGGCGGTTGGCGGGGTCGACGAGGAGCAACTGCCGTTCCTCGTCGCCCTGGTAGAGGTCGGGCACGCCCGGCATGGTCAGGTGCGCCAGGTGCGCGCCGAGCACGTTGACGCGTTCCGGCCCTCGCAGTGCCCGGTCGATGCGCTCGGTGGCGAAGGCGGCCGGCCCGCCGACGAGTTCGCGGACGAAGCCGGTCATGTCCCGTTCGTACTCCGGTCGCTGATCGGTCCACGAGGTGCGCAGGCCCGCCTCGCGTTCTGACTTGAGCATGGTGTCGGCCACGAGCCCGGCCGCGCCGGCGTCGCAGAAGACCGCCGCGTACTGCCAGGCCTGGTACTCCACATGACGCTCGGGCAGCGGGATCCCGCGGTGCTCCAGGTACTCCCGCAGGTCCGCCGAGGCCTCGCCCAGCCAGTCCGCCCACTCGCCGGGCAGCTCGCTCAGCGCGGCCAGCCGGGCGCGCACGTCGCCGCCGCGCTTGGTGTCGTGGGTGGAGCGCACGGTCCCGGTGAGCGGCCAGTCGCGCCGCAGCCGCTCGCAGAAGGCGTGGAACTCCTCGGGCGAGGTGGCGGGACGGTCCGGCTCGCGGCCGACCTCGTTGAGGCAGAGCAGCGGGTGGTAGCGGTAGAACGCGGTGTCCTCGGCCGACTTGGCGCGCAGCGCGGAGGAGACCTGGGCGAAGCGCACCGCGAAGTCCGCCGCGGCCTCCGCGCCGCCCTTGTGCCGGCCCAGGGCCAGGTCGCACACGGCGCCGGCCGCCGGGAGCCCGGTGGCGCCGGCCGCGGCCTCCAGCAGGGCGGTGTCCTGCGCGTCCGCCGGCTCCCCGGGGACGACGTACGGGCGGTAGCGCGGCAGCCGGACCAGTGTCGCCTCGACGGCCTCGCGCAGCGCCGTGTGCTCCAGCCCGGTGGCGCGGACGGCGGAGCGGGTCAGCCGGTCCACCTCGGCGGCCAGGTCGTGCGTGACGATGCGTTCGGCGGCGGCCCGTACGGTCGGCTGCCACTCGCCGCCCGCGTCGGCGGGTGCGGCGGTGAAGGCGCGGTAGCCGCGGACGATCTCCTCGACGCCCACGGGGTCGGTGAACAGCCCGTCGAGCCGGTCCAGGGCGTCGTAGCCGGTCGTTCCGGCGCAGGCCCAGCCGGCCGGCAGCCGCTCGTCGCCGGTGAGGATCTTCTCCACGACCGTCCAGCGCCCGCCCGAGGCGTCCGCGAGCCGCCGCAGGTAGCCGGCCGGGTCGGCGAGGCCGTCGGGATGGTCGATGCGCAGGCCGTCGGCGACGCCCTCGTCGAGCAGGCGCAGCAAGGTGGCGTGCGTGGCGGCGAAGACCTCGTCGTCCTCGACACGGACCGCGATGAGCTCGGAGATGGTGAAGAAGCGCCGGTAGTTCAGTTCGGTACGGGCCTGCCGCCACCAGGCGAGCCGGTACCACTGGGCGTCGACCAGCGCGCGCAGCGGCAGCTCCTCGGTGCCGGGGCGCAGCGGGAACGCGTGGTCGTGGTAGCGCAGCACGCGCTCCCCGGCGGCCCGGTCGCGTTCGACGCGCAGGTCGGGCAGCACCTCCTCCAGCGGGCCGCCCAGCACCGGCAGCAGCAACCGGTCGCCCTGCGCCGCCCAGTCGACGTCGAACCAGCGTGCGTACGAGGACTCCGGCCCGTCCCGCAGCACCTCCCACAGCGGCCTGGCCAGGTGCTCGGGCGCGGGCACGGCCATGTGGTTGGGCACCACGTCCAGCACGAGCCCGAGGCCGTGCGCGCGGGCGGTGCGGGCCAGGGCGCGCAGCCCCTTCTCGCCGCCGAGCTCCTCGCGGACCCGGGTGTGGTCGACGACGTCGTAGCCGTGCGTGGAGCCGGGCACGGCCTGCAGGACAGGGGAGAGGTGCAGGTGGGAGACGCCGAGCGCCGCCAGGTGGGGGACGACGGCCTCGGCCGCGGCGAAGGGGAAGTCGGGCTGGAGCTGGAGCCGGTACGTGGCGCTCGGCACGGAGGGGACGACAGCGGTCGGCGGGCTCGCGGCGCTTTCTGTCATGGAGGACTGACTACCCCGCCGACCGGTAGGCCCATCACATCGGACGGACGGTTACGCCGGGCGCTGCAGGACCACCATGCTCCGGTCGGCCAGCCGCAGCCGGTCGCCCTGGGTCACCTTGCGCCCCGAGCCGGGGGGCACGCCCTCCGGCCGCTGGGTGTCCACGACCACCTGCCACTCCTTGCCGTGGTTCACCGGGACGACGAAGTCCAACGGCTCGTACCAGGCGTTGAACATCAGCAGGAAGGAGTCGTCGCCGATCCGCTCCCCGCGGTCGCCGGGCTCGGAGATCGCGCTGCCGTTGAGGAAGACCACCAGGGCGTTGGCCTGCGCCTCCTGCCAGTCGTCCTGGGCCATCTCCTCACCCTCAGGGGTGAACCAGGCGATGTCCGAGAGGTCGTCGTGCGTCCCCTCGACCGGCCGGCCGTGGAAGAAGCGGCGGCGCCGGAAGACGGGGTGGTCGCGGCGGAGCCACACCATCTGGCGGGTGAACTCGTGCAGCCGCTCGGTGTCCGCGTCGCCCTCCTTGGGCCACGGCACCCAGGCCAGTTCGTTGTCCTGGCAGTAGGCGTTGTTGTTGCCCTGCTGGGTGCGGCCGAACTCGTCGCCGTGGGCGAGCATCGGCACGCCCTGGGAGAGCATCAGCGTGGCGATGAAGTTGCGCATCTGGCGCTCGCGCAGGGCGAGCACCTCCTCGTCCTCGGTCTCGCCCTCGGCGCCGCAGTTCCACGAGCGGTTGTGGCTCTCGCCGTCCCGGTTGTTCTCGCCGTTCGCCTCGTTGTGCTTGTCGTTGTACGACACCAGGTCCCGCAGTGTGAACCCGTCGTGGCACGTCACGAAGTTGATGGAGGCGAGCGGCCGGCGGCCGTCGTCCTGGTAGAGGTCGGAGGAGCCGGTCAGCCGGGAGCCGAACTCGGCCAGCGTGGCCGGTTCGCCGCGCCACAGGTCGCGCACGGTATCGCGGAACTTGCCGTTCCACTCCGTCCACAGCGGAGGGAAGTTGCCCACCTGGTAGCCGCCCTCGCCGACGTCCCAGGGCTCCGCGATCAGCTTCACCTGGCTGACCACCGGGTCCTGCTGCACCAGGTCGAAGAACGAGGAGAGCCGGTCCACCTCGTGGAACTGCCGCGCCAGGGTCGCCGCGAGGTCGAAGCGGAAGCCGTCGACGTGCATCTCGGTGACCCAGTAGCGCAGTGAGTCCATGATCATCTGCAGCACGTGGGGGCTGCGCATCAGCAGCGAGTTCCCCGTGCCGGTGGTGTCCGTGTAGTAGCGCGGGTCGTCGGCCAGCCGGTAGTACGAGGCGTTGTCGATGCCCCGGAAGCACAGCGTCGGCCCCAGGTGGCTGCCCTCGGCCGTGTGGTTGTACACCACGTCGAGGATGACCTCGATGCCCGCCCGGTGCAGTTCGCGCACCGCCGTCTTGAACTCCAGCACCTGCTGGCCACGGTCGCCCATCGAGGCGTAGGCGTTGTGCGGCGCGAAGAAGCCGATCGTGTTGTAGCCCCAGTAGTTGCGCATCCCCGCGTCCACCAGCCGGTGGTCGTGGACGAACTGGTGGACCGGCATCAGCTCCAGCGTCGTGACGCCCAGCTCCGTCAGGTGCGAGATCACCGCGGGGTGGGCGAGCGCCGCATAGGTGCCGCGGATCTCCTCGGGCAGCTCCGGGTGGAGCATCGTCAGGCCCCTGACGTGCGCCTCGTAGATGACGGTGCGGTGGTAGTCGATGCGGGGGCTGCGGTCCTCCGCCCAGTCGAAGTACGGGTTCACCACCACCGACGTCATGGTGTGCGGCGCCGAGTCCAGGTCGTTGCGGGACTCCGGCTCCCCGAAGCGGTAGCCGTACACCGCCTCGTCCCAGTCGATCGTCCCGCTTATCGCCTTCGTGTACGGGTCCAGCAGCAACTTCGCGGAGTTGCAGCGGTGGCCCCTGGTGGGCTCGTGGGGGCCGTGGACCCGGAAGCCGTAGCGCTGGCCGGGCATGATGCCCGGCACATAGGCGTGGCGCACGAAGGCGTCCGCCTCGCGCAGCTCGACGGCGGTCTCCGAGCCGTCGTCGTGCAGCAGACACAACTCGATCCGGTCCGCGGCCTCGGAGAAGACCGCGAAATTGGTGCCGGCGCCGTCGTACGTGGCGCCGAGGGGATATGCCTGACCCGGCCAGACCTGCATGTCGTCGACTCTTCCACTTCTCCGCCGGGTGCCGGTAGGCCGCACCCCGGCCACATCGGTGCCGAAAGGGCATCCTCACGCAAACGGGCCCCTGCGGGCGTGGAATCGCCAAGATCTTCCCCGTTACGGGTGGCCCAATTCCCCTGCCTGCCGCAAGAATCCACCGCCCCGGGGCAACCTGTGCCGTTGAGGTTCCGTCGATAAGAGTGACCATACGACACAGGGGAGACCTACGTGACAGATCAGGGGGAAAGCCGTTCCTTACCGCGTAAGGGACGGTTCGGGCGCGGCCTCAGGCGCGCCCTGTGGGGCGGCGGCACAGCCGTCGCCGCCACCGTCGTGATGATCGGCATCACCCTGCCGCGCGACGCCTCAGGCGACGACCACTCCACGACGGGCGGCCCGGCCGCCGCGCCGGGAGCGCCGGGGCGGCAGGACGCGGGCAGCGGTGGGACGACGGAGGACGAGGCGCCCGCCGGCGCGCAGCAGAGCGGTCGCGGGCCCCTGACCAAGGCCGAGGTCGACCGCGCGAAGTCCATAGCCCTGCGCCGCGACGCGCTGCGCAGCGCCGAGGACGTGGCGGGCGGCCGCGGCCCGGAGTACCTCGACACCGACCTCGCCGAACCGGCCGACGCCACGGGGGCGCGGACCGAAGGGGCCCGCCGGGTCGAGGTGCTCTTCTACGACTACGGGCACGACCGGCTCGTGAAGAAGACCGTCGACCTCACCGCCGGCACCGTCGAGCGCACCGACACCGCCACCGGCCTGCAGCCGCCGCCGTCGCCGGACGAGACCCGGCAGGCGGCGGCACTGCTCATCGGTGACGCCCTCGGTGCGGGGCTCCGCGCCGACTTCACGGCCGCCACCAAGGGCCGGGAACTCACCTCGCCCGGTCAGCTGCGGCTGCGCGGCATCTCGTTCAACACCGCTGAGCAGTTCGCCCCCGCCGGTCTGGCCAAGTGCGGTCGTCACCGGTGCGTACGGCTGTTCACACAGGTGAAGGACGGGCCGTGGATCGACACGACCCAACTCGTCGTCGACCTCAGCGACCGCACCGTCGGCCGGATCCACTAAGAGCGGAGACCCAGACACGATGCGCACCACCCTTGTGCGCCGGGCCCTCGGTACGGCCCCGGCGCTCCTCCTCCTGCCCGCGCTCGCCGTGGGCCCCACCGCCGGACGGGCCGAAGCGGCCCCCCGGGCCGCCGCCGCGGCGGACTGCGGCACCGCCACCGCCCTCACCAGGACGCTGCCGAACGGCACCGGCTGGACCATGTGCTGGCGCATGAGCGGCACCAAGGGCCTGGTCCTGGAGAAGATCGCGTACCAGCCCCGGAAGGAGCCGCAGCCCCTCAAGGTGCTGAACTCCGCCACACTCGCGCAGGTCAACGTCCCGTACGACTCCGGGCTCACCGAGTACAACGACCTGTCCGACATCGGATTCGGCAACACCGCGGTCGACATCGGCGCCGAGGAGTGCCCCGGCGGCACCATCTCCTCGGCCTACGTCCCGCAGCAGGAACGCACCGTCAAGGCGCTGTGCGTCACCACCGCGCCGCACGGCTACGCCTACCGCAGCGACCTCTACGACGAGGACGGCACCGCGAGGAAGTACACGCGGCAGGGCAGCGACCTGGTCGTCTTCTCCGTCTCCCAGCTCGGCTGGTACGAGTACGTCACCCAGTGGAACTTCTCCGACGACGGCACCATCACCGCCAAGGTCGGCGCCACCGGCGACCTCTCGCCCGGCGACTACAGCGGCGAGGGCACCGGCTGGCCCATCGGCACGGGCGGCCACGACCACGCCACCAGCCACTACCACTCGGTCTTCTGGCGGCTGGACTTCGGCCTGGACGGCTCGAACCGGGCGAAGGTCGAGCAGTACGACACCAAGAAGGCCGGCCGCGGCTCCGGCTCCGCCGTCCTGAAGACCACCAGGACCGCCGTCACCAAGGAGCTCGCCGCCAACTCCGCGCTGCGCCGCTGGTGGCGCGTGGTCTCCACGGCCGGGAGGAACGCCGACCGGCACCCGCGCTCCTGGGAGCTGGTCCAGCAGCACTCCGACCGCTACGACGCCCACGCCTACACCTCCAAGGACCTGTACGTCACCCAGTACCGGGCCTGCGAGCAACTGGCCAGCGGCAACAGCGACCCCGCCTGCGCCGGCCGCGGCACCTCGGTGGACAAGTGGGCGAACGGCGAGACCCTCGCGCACCCGGTGATGTGGGTCAACGTCGGCTTCCACCACATCCCGCGCGACGAGGACCAGACGCCCATGCCGATCCACTGGCAGGGCTTCCGGCTCGCGCCGCGCGACGTGACCGCCATGAGCCCGCTCACACCGGACGAGCTGTCGGGCGGCAACGGGCAGGGACACTGACCGTCCCGCGCCGTCGGGCCCGGTAAGCATGTGGTGAAGTAGCGTCGTTACGGCTGCACCGCCTCCCGCCCCGCAGTACCCTTCCTTGATCGTGGACGGGGGCGGGAAGGCGGGTGCAGTCGTGATGTCGGGAGGTCTGGTGCTCCCCGGTGGTGGTGATCAGGGGGACCCGGGCGGCGGCATCGGCGAGGGAAGCACCGGTACGGCCGCCCTGGCACTGCCGTTGGAGATCGGAGCGGAACTGGACTGGGGCGCCGACGAGTGGGCCGAGGTGCGCACCCGCGCCCGGCGCGCGGGACGGGCGTACGTGTGGCTCAACCTCGTCGAACAGCGCCTGCGCGCCGTCGTCAACGCCGTGCTGCGCCCGATCTACGAACCCGTGCACGGCGACGAGTGGGTGGTCGCGGCCGCGGGCCCGGCCGGTCACGAGTGGGTGCAGCGGGCCGCGGCCGTGCGCGAGGTCAGCCGCCGCAAGGGATTCCTGCTCGACCCGGCCGACGACAACATCCTCAGCTTCCTGACGCTGCCGCAGCTGCGCGAGCTCGCCGTGCAGCACTGGCCGTGCTTCGAGCCCTACCTCGACGACCGCCGGGAACTCGAACTCGCCCTGGACGAGCTGGAGGTGGCCCGGCACGTCGTCTCCCGCAACCGCGCCCTGTCCCGCACCGTCCTGGACCAGGCCGAGCGGGCCGCCGCCCGCCTGCTGGACATGCTCGGCTCCGGCCCCGGCTACCCCTCCGCCGAGCGGCTGCCCGTGGACGCCGTCGAGGAGCTCGTCGCCGACCGCTACGCCGACGTCGTCGGTGTCTACCCCGACCGGGTGCGGCTGCAGCGGCAGCTGCCCGCCGAGGACCTGTTCGGGAACGCCCGCCGCCTGGACGCGGTGGGCATCGGCCTCAACCTGCTGGTGCAGAACTACTCCGGCAAGCGGCTGGTGCGGCTCGCCGAGTCCGGCTGCCGGGTGCGGCTGCTCTTCCTCAACCCGGCAAGCAGCGCCGTCCGCCGCCGCGAGCGCGAACTCGGCCTCGGCCGGGGGGAGCTCAGCCGCTCCGTCGAGATGAACATCATGCACATGCGGCGGGTGCGGGCCCGGCTGCGGGACACCGCCGCGTTCGAGATCCGGGTCTTCGACGAGACCCCGCGCTTCACCGCCTACCTCGTGGACGGCGACACCGCGGACGGCATCGCGGTCGTCCAGCCCTACCTGCGCAGGGCCCGCGGCATGGAGGCGCCCGTCCTCATCCTGCGCGGCGGGCCGCGGGACCTCGTGCAGACCAGGGCGGACGGCGCGCCCGAGGCCGAGCACGGCCTGTTCGAGACCTACCGCGAGGAGTTCGAGGGCGTCTGGGCCGACTCCCGTCCGGTCTCCTGAAGGGTCTCCTGACGGCCCGGCGGGCCCCCGGCCGGACGCCCCCGCACAGCCCGGCCGCGGGACTGTCAGTGGCGCACGGGATGATGGAGGCGAACACGGGGGAACAGCGGGAAGGACGTACGTCAATGCGCATGGGACGAGGCCGGACACGGCCGGCCGATTCCGCACGGGGGAGGAGCGCGGGCAGCCGCCCGCGCGGCGCGGTGCACGCCACGGGCACGAGGGCCGCGCGATGAGCTGGATCAGCGACGCACTGGTCGCCTTCGACCTGGAGACCACCGGCACCGACGTCGAGACCGACCACATCGTCACCGCGGCCGTCGTCAGGCTGGAGGCCGACGGGGCCGTCTCGCGGGAGCGCACCTGGCTGCTCGACCCGGGCGTGGCCATACCCGAGCAGGCCTCGGCGATCCACGGCATCTCTACCGCGCACGCCCGTGCGCACGGCGCCCCGGCCGCCTCGGCGGTCGAGGAGATCGCCCAGGCCGTCACCGAAGTGCTGCGCTCGGGCACCCCGCTGGTGGTGATGAACGCCCGCTACGACCTGTCGCTGCTGGACCGCGAGTGCCGGCGGCACGGCGTCGCCTCGGTCAGCGAACGGCTGGGCGGCGGGCCCGAGCCCGTCATCGACCCGCTGGTCATCGACAAGCACGTCGACAAGTACCGCAAGGGCAGAAGGGCCCTGCAGGCGCTGTGCGCCCACTACGGGGTCCAGTTGGAGGGCGCCCACGACGCGCGGGCCGACGCGCTGGCCGCGGCCCGCGTGGTGCGCCGCCTGGGGGAGCGGCACGAGCCCGTCGGCCTGATGCCGCTCGCGGACCTGCACGCCCTTCAGATCCGGGCGGCGGCCGAGCAGTCGGCCTCCCTCCAGGTGTACCTGCGGCGCACCGCCGACCCGGCGGCCGTCGTCGAGCAGGCCTGGCCGGTCATCCCCAGGCCGAGGTGACCGCGGGGGCCCCGGCGCGCACGGATGCGCCGGGGCGGCCCGGTCGCGTGGCCGGGCGGCCGGGTGGCCGCCCGCGGGGGCGCGGCGCGGAC
Organism: Streptomyces sp. NPDC008238; assembly: GCF_042956445.1. NCBI lineage: Bacteria > Bacillati > Actinomycetota > Actinomycetes > Kitasatosporales > Streptomycetaceae > Streptomyces > Streptomyces sp. NPDC008238. The sequence goes on from NZ_JBIBGK010000007.1 coordinate 222,519, forward strand.
GCTGTCCGTGGGCGGCGCCGTGGTGCCGGAAGGCGGTGTGGGGTCAGAAGGGGTACCAGCGTACGGTCGGGTCGCCGTCGCGCAGCGAGGTCACCCGGCGGCGGAACTCCGCGAGTGCGGCCGGGTTGCCCGGTGCGTGCTGGGCCACCCAGGCGCAGCTCGCGGTCTCCCTCGCCCCGCGCAGCACCGCGCAGCCGTCCCACTCGCGCACGTCCCAGCCGTAGGCGTCGGTGAAGACGGCGTAGGCGTCCGGCCCGAGCCCGTAGCGGTCCCGGCTGAGCGCCATGACGACGAGGTCGTGCTCGCGCAGGTCGGCCGAGAAGGTCTCCAGGTCCACCAGGACCGGGCCCTGCGGGCCGACGTGCACATTGCGCGGCAGCGCGTCGCCGTGGACGGGGCCCGGGACCAGGTGCGGGGTCAGCGCGGCCGTGGCGGCGGCGAAGCCGTCCCGGCGCTCGCGCAGGTACACGGCGTCCGCGGGGTCGACCGCGTCACCGGCCAGCCGCAGCCACCGTTCCACCCCGTCCAGCAGGTCGCGGGGCGGCAGGGCGAAGTCCGGCTCGGGCAGGGCGTGCAGGAGCCGCAGCAGCGCCGCGAGGTCGGCGGGACCCGCGGGCCGGACCGGGTCCGGCAGCCGCTCCCAGTACGTGACCGGGTGCCCCTCCACCAGCCGGGCCTCCGGCGCCGCCGCCCGTACGGCGGGGACGCCGTGCGCCGCCAGCCAGGACGCCGTGCGCACCTCGCGGGCGGCCCGCTCCAGCAGTTCGGGACCGCGGCCGACCTTCGCGACGGTCACGCCGTCCGCGAGGTCGAACACCGCGTTCTCGCCGAGCGCGAGCAGCTTCGCGCCGTCCTGCCCGTCCGCCGCGAGCACGGCCCGGGCGAGCTCTTCGGTGAACGCCATACGGCAATGATCGCAGATCAGTAGGCTGGGCCGGTGACCGAGGAAGACGTCATGGCCTTCTGCGAGATGCTGCCGCTGCTGCGCGGCGCCGCGAGCGACCCGGGCGAGGCGGCCGAGGTCGAGGCCGCCGCCGAGGCCGTACGGCGGGGCGCCGGCGACGTCGAGACCGTGACCGACCTGGGCCACCGGCTCGGCGTCCGGGTCGTCGGCCCCCGCATGGACCCGGGCGGCTACACCCAGCTGCCGGGCATGACCGGCGGGGGCGGCGGCATCCTGCGCCACCGCTGCCCGCGCGGCCTCTGTGCCCGCAGCGAGGACCCCACGGCGTCGGTCACCGCCCCGCGCTGCGCGGTCTGGGACGCCGAACTGCGGCCCGTCTGGTACTAGGCCGTGTCGTCGAAGGAGCTCCGGCCGCCCGGAGGGCGGGCCCCGCAGGTCCCCGGCTCGCGCTGGGAGATCCCCCAGGTCCGATGCATCGCAAGGCGGAGAGCCGTCCCCGTTGTGGGCTGCTCGGACGATGCGACAACACAGCGTGGGGGCACTTCCCGGCGGAGCGCCGTGCCGGATCCTGCGGGCAGGAGGGACTTTTGACGACACGGCCTGGACCTGTCCTTCCGGCCCCCGGGGAGAAGGAGGGTTGTCCGGTGCGCGCAGCCGTACGGCGGAGGAAGCAGCAGGCACCGGTGGCCGCGGCGCGAAGGCCCCGGGGCCGTTGCGCCCGCCGCGTAGTCGAGCAGGTCGCGGAAGGCGGGGCGTAGCGCGGTGGCGGGTCTGCTGGACGAGATCGGCGGGAAGCTCGCCGAACGCTGGGTCTCCCTGCTCGCGCTGCCCGGTGCGCTCTTCCTGGGCACCGCCTGGGCCGCCCATGTGCTCGGCGGCAGGCGGCCGTTCGACGCCGGCCGCCTGCTGCGCGAGGTCGAGCGCGCCGCGGACTGGACCGACGCGCACGGTACGGCGGGGTTCCTCCTGGCCCTGGCCGCCGTGCTGTTGCTCGCCGTCGTCCCGGGCCTGGCGGTGCAGGCCCTGGCCCGCGCGGTCCAGGTGCTGTGGGTCGGGCCCTGGCCGGGCGGGTCGGGGCAGTGGCTCGTGCGCCGGCGCCGGGCCCGTCGCGAACGCGCCGACGCCGACGTGGCGGCCCGTCTGCGGAACCACGAACGCGACGGCGACCCGGCCGAACTGGCCGCCGCCCGCGCGGCCGAGGCCCGCCGGGACCGGATCGCGCCCGTGCCCCCGGCCCGCCCCACCCGCATGGGCGACCGCATGCACGCCCTGGAACACCGCGTCGGCGCCTACTACGCGGTGCCCTTCACGGCGGTCTGGCCACGCCTGTGGCTGGCGGCGACGGAGGCCGACCGCAAGGAGATCCGTACCGCGGCCGGTGCCTTCGAGGCGTCCACCCGGCTGTGTGGATGGGGCCTGCTCTACGTGGCGCTGGGCTGCGCCACCGCGTGGTGGCCCGCCTTCGTCGTGGGCGCCGTGGTCGTGTTCGCCGCCTGGTGGCTCGGGCGCGAACGGCTCTTCGCCCTCGCGGACCTCGTCGACGCCGTCGTGGACCTGCGGCTGCGCTCCGTCGCCCGTGCCGTCGGGATCCCCGTCCCGCCGGGCCCCGTCACCCCGGCGGCGTGGCGGGAGCTGGATCTGGTGCTGCGCCGCCGCCGGTGAGCGCGCCTGAAAATGACCGACCGGGCCGCCCGGACCGCGAGGAGATCGGACGGGGATGCTGCACCTGCTGTTTCTGACGTACACCGGATCCGAGGAGGAAGCCGGGCCGTTCGTCGCCGCCCACGTCGCGTTCCTGGAACGCCACCACCGCGCCGGCACCTTCCTGCTCTCCGGGCAGGCGGTGCCCTCGTCCGAGGGCGGCGTGGTCCTCGCCCGCGGGACGGACCGCCGGACGATCGAGCGGATCGCCGCGGAGGACCCCCTCGTTGTCTCGGGGGTCGCCGTGTACACCGTCACCACCGTCGACCCGGCCCGAGTGCACCCGGTCCTGGCCGGACTGCTCGGGGGCGCCTGACGTTCCGTCGCGGCGCTCAGCGGCCGATGTGGACGAAGGGCGCCCACACCGCGGGGGAGCGGGCGTAGCGGGTGCGCAGGGCGCGCACGACGTGGTTGAGGGCGCGGCCCGTGTCCGCCGGGGCGACGGCGCCCGGCGCCGGGGCGCGGAGCGCCGCGTACAGGCGGGCGGCCAGGAGCGCGGAGACCGCGTCGTCGGCCTCCCACAGGGCGCCGACGACCTGCGGGTAGCCCGCGGTCTGGAAGGCGGAGGCGAGGTGGACCGCCTCGTCGGGCAGCTGCCCGGTGTGCGCGGTGTGGCAGGCCAGCAGCACCGCCAGCTCCGCGTAGAGCGGTTCCTGCCGGGCGACGTCCGCGGCGCTCAGCGGCCCGCCGTGCAGCAGCAGGTGGCTGGCGGACGGGTCCACGGGGTCGCTGACGCCGTGGCAGGCGAAGTGCACCCAGCGGGCCGTGCGCAGCGCCGACAGCACGCGTTCCGGTGTGGCCTGCTCGCCCTCGAGGGCGCGTACGCCGCCCAGCGCGTCCGCGATCGCGGCGATCTCACGGGCCGAGGCACCCGCGGAGCCCGCCGTGCCGGTGGGGCGGCCGACCGCCAGCAGCCGGCCACCGGTGCGGCCGGAGGACGCACGCCGGGCGTGCTCCAGGGCGCGCAGGGTGGGGGTGTAGGACGAGGCCACCCGGTCCAGGACGGTCCGGCCGTCGCGCAGGGTGCTTGCGCTGCAGCCCCGCGGCGTGCAGCGGCAGGTACGCCAGCGGTCCCGACGCCGACCACCACAGCCGGGGCGCCGCCGAGGCGGGGGCGTCCTCGGGGAGGGCCCTGGTCAGGCCGAGGGCGGTGAGCACGGGCTCGGCCACCGTGCGCCACAGCCAGGCGAGGGTGTCCAGCACCAGTTCGCGGGCCCTGTCGTGCTCCTCGGCGGGCGCGGTCCGCGGAAGGCCCACGGCCGCCAGGAATTCCTGCGCCCGCAGGGCGAGCCGGCCCTCCGTCAGCTCGCGCAGCGGCACCGAGAAGATCCGCTCCCGCGTGACGACGACCGCGTCGCACCGCAGCCGGTCCACGTTGACCGCCACGACCGGCCCCTGGGCCGCCACGGCCCGCATCTCCCGTTCCGTGGGCGGCATCAGGAACCGCTCGAACCCCGTCCTGCCGCGGACGCGGGTCAGCAGCGCCTCCCACTCGGCGGCCGCGACGTGCCGTTCCATGACGTCCTCGCCCGCCTCGGCCCGCCGCAGCCGGGCCCCGAGCGCGGCGAACTCCCGGGCCAGCAAGGGATGCGCCGCGGACAGCGCCGTCAGATCGGCCCGGGCCTCCAGGTCCTGCCCCATCAGCACGGCCCGGCTCTGCTCCAGCAGCGCCAGCGCCTGAGCGGGCCGGCCGGCGGCGAGCGCCGCGGCGCAGCCGGTGCGGCCCAGGCTCGTGCCCGTCAGCGGATCGGGCCGGCCCGCGTCCGCCGGGTCGCCGCCGTCCGTCCGCAGGTGCGCCAGGGGGTAGCGGCGGCCCAGCAGCGCCCCGCCGACGAAGGCCCGGCGGTCCTCCCGGGCCAGGGCGCGCGAGGCCACCGCCGGCAGCGTCTCCAGGGCCCGCGCCGCCGCGTCGGCGGCGGCCGCCCAGTCGTGGTGCTCCAGCGCGTCGGCCATCGCGATGCGCGCCACCTCGAAGCGCAGCGCCGGCATCTCGCCCCCGGGCTCCGCCGCCAACGCGACCTCGGCCGCCCGCGCCGCCCGCAGGTCCCCGCGGACCGTGGCGTCGGTGTAGTCCGCCCAGTGGCCGTACGAGGTGACCATCCCGCCCAGCAGGTCCGTCAGGCCCGGGCTCCGCTCCACGCGCAGCGAGGCGTCGGCGATCCGGCGGCGCGCCTCGGCGGCGAGGACGGGGTCCTGGCTGAGCCCGGCGAGGTTGGTGAGCGCGTTGGCGTACTCGATCTCACCGGCGGCCCGTTCCGGCGCGTCGTCGGGCAGCAGGTCGAGCGCCACGCGCAGTTCCCGGCAGCAGGCGCGCAGTGCGCCGGTGTCCATGGCGAGCACCGCCCGCATGTGCTGCCAGGGCGCCGAGGCGAGGACCAGACGGGCGTGCTCCGGTGAGCCGTGCGGGAGTTCGGCCAGGACGCGGTCGCCGAGCGCGGCCGCCTCCTCGATCACGGCGGCGTCCTGGTCGGCCATGTAGCGCATCCCGGTGACGGCCATCAACAGCGCCGCGGTCTGGGCGCGTTCCGGGCTGCCGGACTCCGTCCCTTCCAGTGCCTCGCGCAACTGTCGCTCCGCGTCGGCGACGAAGGCGGGATCCAGGCCCTGGGGCGTGCCGGGGCCCTTGGCCAGGGCGTCGAGCAGCGGCCGCATGTCGGGGGGTACGGGGAAGGCGGAGGTGAAGCGCGTGTACAGGTCGTCGCCTGTCCCTGCCCCTGCCTCCGCCTCGCCGCCGGGCTCCGGACGGGGGCCGGGCGCCGGCTTTGGCTGCGGCTGCGGCTGTTCGGCGGGTGCGGGCCCGGGGCCAGGCTCGGGGCGGAAGCCGTCCGACGGCAGGGCCGTCCGTAACTGCATCGGCGGCAGCGCGGGCGCGAACCGCACCATCAGCGGCAGGAACCGGGTCACCACCGACCCCAGGGACCGCGGCAGGAGCCGCATCCTGCCGCGGAGTTCGCCCACCGCGGCGGCCTTCGCCGCGATGTGCGGCTGCAGCGGATGGCCCGGCGGCAGCCGCTCCATGAGCGCGCGCAGCATCCGTTCCGCCTCCGCGGCGTCCGCGGCCTCCCACGCGACGACCGCGCGGGCGGCCAGCAGCGAGGCCGTGTTCACCTCGTACGACCCGTTGTCGTCCGGCAGCCCCTCGGCCCGGTACGCCTCCAGGTGACCCAGCGCCTCGTCGATCGTCGCGCGGGACGGCGCCCAGGGCAGCGTGCACATCAGCGCCACCGCCAGCGCGAAGTGGACGCTGCGCATCTCGTGCCGGTCCCGCAGCCCGCCCATGCTGCGTCCGCTCGCCGCGGCCAGCGCCAGCCGACCGCCCCGCACGGCGACGTCCACCGCCTCCCGGTCCCGCGGATGCGCCCGGACCCAGGCCACTCCGGCCAGCACCGCCACCCGGCCCGCGTCCGGGGCGTCGACGTGGCCGGGGACGACCGTCCCGAAGGCCTCCCGGGCACGCGCCCACAGGGCGGGCAACTCCCCGGTGGCTCCGCACTCGTAGCGGACCAGAGCGGAGTGCGCGAGCCGGGCGAGCAGCCCGGGGCGGCTCAGGTCGTCCGGCGGCAGCGTCGCCAGCAACTCCACCACCCTGCCCTCCACGGGGTCCGCGGGCCGGAACGGCCGCTGCGCGGGGCCCGAGGGGTAGACCGCGGCGACCGCCACGAGGTCGTCGGGCGGACGGTGCTGGGTCTGCGCCCCCAGGTGGTGCCGGACCTCGGGCCCGGTGCGGAAGTCGCCGTGCACGTGCGCCAGGGTGCGGTCGGCCAGCTGCAGGTGCAGGACGAGCCGGGCGCGCGACGGATCGTCGCGGTCCGCCGTGTCCAGGCCCAACACGGTCAGCGCGAGCGCGGCGGCCGCCGGGGCCCGCCCGTCCTCGCTCCCCCAGGACTCGCGCAGCAGGCTCTCCGTCGCGGCAAGCAGACCTGCGGGCGTCGAGCCGGCACCGTCGACGAGGCGCGCGGTCCCCGGCGGTTCCGCCAGTCCGAAGCGCGTCAGCATGCGGTCCACGGCCGCCCGCGCGTCCGTCATCAGCCGCCCCCGATCCCCGTCGCCGACGTCGCGCGGCAGAATAGCGCGCCCCGGGTGACCGACCGGTCACTCCAGGGCATGAGGACACCCCGAGGCGTGCGCGCGCCGGCATGCGGTCGCCCTCCGGCCTGCCCGCGCCGCGTCCTGCCGCGCGGGCGCCCACCGGCCGGGCTGCTCCGGGCGGGATCCGGCGGTGCGTGAGTTGCGCCGTCTTACCGTCCCGGAGGGACTCGCGGTCTTCCGGCACCGCGCGAACAGGGCCGGGGCGGGTCATGAGCTCCGGGCTTCCCGCGCGGCGTCACGATGTCCCGGGCCGGGCTCGGCGGCGGAAGCGCGGCCGGTTCGGCTCGGTCAGGCCGTTGGCGCGGCGCACACGGCTGTCCGGTGCGGCCCGCAGGACCGAGCCCTGAGCGGCGGCCATCGGGTGGCGGTCCCGGTCATGCCATGCCGCATGGCTTCGCGCTGCCTGCGGGGTTGTCAGGACCCGGAGCGCAGGACATCGGCCCCGACCGCAACGGCTTGCGGCCTGGCCGCATCGTGGCGCGGAGGGGCAGGCCCGCGGGACCGTGCCCTGCGTGTTGTCGGACCCCAGTCCAGTCCTGCTGTGCTGCTTCGCACCGCCCGCGGGTCCCGGCACGGGCGCCCGCCGTAGACAGGGCACCCGGTGGCGTGCCGGGAGCACTCGTGTCCTGCGGCCTCCTGCAGCAGTGGGCTTTTTGGGCCTCGGTGGACGGATGGCGGGCCCGGTCATGTCACGCGGCACGGCGGCTGCCTGCGAGGATGTCAGGACCCGGGGCGCATCGAGCCTCGCCCGGCCCGGCCCGCATCGTGGCGTTGAGGGGCAGGCCCGCGGGACTGTGTCCTGCGTGCTGTCGGACCCGGTCGCGCTGTGCGCGTTCGCCACTGCCCGCGGGGGCCGGCAAGGCCCGAGCCCGGCACGAGTGCCCGCCGTGGACGGGGCACCCGGCGTCCTCCCGCAGCACTGCGCTCCTGCTCGGTGGACGGATGGCGACCCCGGTCACGCCGCGCAGCACAACTTCGCGCTGCCCGCGCGACCGTCGGGACCCAAGGCCACGGGATCTGCGGCCCGGCCGCATCGTGGCGTCAAGGGGCAGGCCCGCCTCCCACGGAGGCCGGTCAGCCCCGGTCACGTCGCGCCGCACGGCGCCGCACCGCTCGCACGGCCTGGCGGGGCCCGCCACCGTGCCGCCGTGGACCGGGCAGGTCACGCCGCCGTGCGGCGGACCGCGTCGCGGAGGACCGCGGGGGCGCCGCCCCGGGCGTACATCTCGCGTTGCCGGCGGGCGCCGGAGCCCCGCGAGGTCAGGCGGTCGATGCCGGCGCGGACGGTGTAGAGGTCGCCCGCGTCCTTCAGGGCGTCCTCGACGTGGGCGACCAGGGTCTCGACGACGTCGTGCGCGCTCGCCGGGCGGAAGGTGCGCGGATCGAGGAGGGCGCCGTCCAGGCCGGAGCGGCTGGCCCGCCAGGAGGCGAGCCGGAGCAGCGCGAGGTCGTCGTCGGGCGCGGGGTGCCCGTCGGCCCACTCGCGGGCGGCGGTCTCGACCAGGCCGCGCACCAGCGCGGCCAGCACCACCGAGTCCTGGTACTCCGGGCACACGTCGCAGACGCGCACCTCGACGGTGGGGAACTTCGCCGACAGCCGGGCGTCGAAGTAGAGCATGCCCTGGTCGATCAGGATCCCCGTGGCCAGCAGCCGGGACACCGCGGCGCGGTACCCCTCGGCGGAGCCGAAGCCGCGGGTCGGCCCCGCGGTGGGCCAGCGGCCGAAGACCTGGTAGCGGTAGCTCGCGTACCCCGTGTCGGTGTCCTGCCAGAGCGGCGAATTGGAGCTGAGCGCCAGCAGCGGCGGCAGCCAGGGGCGGATGCGGTCGACGACGGCCACGCCCTCCTCGTCCGACTCCACCCCCACGTGGACGTGGCAGCCGCAAGTCAGCGTCTCCTGCGCGGTGAGGCCGAAGGACTGGGCCATCCTGCGGTAGCGGCCCCTGGGGGTGAGCCGGGGCGGCACCGTCACGGGGGAGGTCCCCAGCGCCGCCACCGCGACCCCTTCGGGGCGGGCGAGGTCGGCCGCCCTCCGGCGCCAGGAGCGCAGCTCCTCCCTGAGCTGGTCGAGGGTGACGCAGGGGGAGCTGTTCAGTTCGAGCTGCTGTTGCTGCAGCTCGGCCACGAGTTCCCGGGGCCAGGGCCCGCCGTCCAGCACCGCGTCCGCGACCGCACGCGGTTCTCCGGACCGTGCGTCCACCAGGAGAAGCTCTTCTTCCACTCCCACGGTGCGTGCCACTCCCTTCGGATACCCGCTGAGGGCGCCGCTATCCGTCATCCGTCCTCACCCGGGGGACAGCAGGTGGTCCATGGCGCGCCGGCACAGGTCCGCGGCCTCCTCGCCCGCCGTGGAGGTCACGCTGAGGAACAGCCGCCCCCCGTGCCCCACCACGATCACCAGCGGCGCCCCGGACAGGCTGGTGTGCGCGGCGCCGTGGACGGCGGCCAGCCGCAGCGGCCCGTACGCCTCGGGGAGGTCCAGGCGCGTGTTGCTCACGGACACGTCGAAGCGGGGCCCGCGCGACTCGCCGCGCCGCAGCAGGGCGCCGACGGCACGGTGCGGCAGGAACGAGGTCAGCCGGAAGACGCGGACGAGCGGCCGCAGCTCCTCGGGGGTGAGCCGGGCGTGGATCCCGGTCCGCGCCTCGCGCGCGGCCGCCCACAGGTCGTCGGCCGCGCCGTCCACGGGGACGACGAAGCTCGCCGCGTACAGGCCCATGGCCTCTCCGGGCGACGGTTCGAGCACCCGGCGCAGGTCGGCGGCGACCGCGATGCGGGCCGGGCGGCCGGGCGCGGCGGCCCGTGCGAAGGCCGCGCACAGGGCGGCCTGCAGCGTCGCGCCGCGCGCCCGGCACCGCTTGAGCAGCAGCTCCGTCTCCTCGCGCTCCAGCGACCACGCCCGGTAGGCGAGCCGCCCGTCCGGCGGGTACGGGGGCCGTACGGGCCCGCCCAGGGCGCGGGCGGTCTTGAGCAGGTCCCCGGGGCGGGTGCGCGGGCCGGGGATCAGCTCGTCCGCGGGCGCCGCCCGCACCGGCACCGTGCCCACGCCGGACCCGTCCGGCGCGCCGAGGTGGGTGAGCAGGTCGCGCAGGACGACGCCCGCGGAGACGGCGTCGGCGACCAGGTGGTGGTAGACGGTGACCAGGTCGAAGGCCTCGCCCGCGTCGACGAGCACGAAGCGGGCGAGCGGACCGGTGCGGGTGTCGAAGGGCCGCGGGAGCTCTTCCTCCACCACCCGGGACCAGGCGCCCGCGCCGGCGTCCGGGACCACCCGCACCTCGGGGTCCGGCACCCCGGCCGTCGTGAGCCGCCCCTGCCACGGCCCGGGGTCGGCGACGCGGACCCCGAGCAGGGGGTGGCGGCCGCGTACGGCGGCCACGGCCGCACGGAGGCGCCCCGGCGTGGTGCGGCCCTCGACCCGGGCCACGGCGGCGATGTTGACGGGGAGCCGCTCGCCGGCGGCCCAGATGACGCGTTCGTACGGGGACAGTCGGCGGCGCACGGGGTGCTCCCCCTTCCTCGCGGGGCGGTCAGCGGTTCGGGGTCAGGGAGCCGCGCAGCCCCTCGGGGAGCGTGACGGCGGGGCGGTACGGGAGCCGGCCGCCGGGGGCGCAGGTCCACGCGGGGTGCAGCGCCTCGACGACCTTGTCGGGGTTGAGCGCCGACGTGCGGCCGAAGAGCCGTGCCGCCGCCATCGCCAGCGGCCCGGGGATGTGCACCACTCGCGGTGCGCGGCGGCCCAGCGCCGCCGCGACGGCGGCGCCGATGTCCTCCCAGCGGTGCTCGGTGCCGTCGCACACGTGGTACGTGCCGACCTCCGTGGTGGCGGGGTCGGCGGCGGTGATCAGCGCCCGGCACAGGTCGTCGACGTGGATCAGGGAGTAGTGCCGCGGCCCGGGCCGGCCGACCGCGGGCAGCAGGCCCGTGCGCACCGCCGCGACCAGCCGCGGCAGGAACTCCCGGTCGCCGGGGCCGTAGACGATCGGCGGCCGGACCACGACGGCCGGCAGCCGGTTCGCGGCGTCCCGCACCGCCCACTCCCCGCCGAGCTTGCTGCGCCCGTACGCGGAGACCGGTTCCGGCGGCGCGTCCTCGTGGCGCCGTCGTCCCGGGCCGGAGGCGGCCAGCGACGAGCAGTACACCAGGCGGGGCGGCACGGCGAGCGCCGCCGCCGCGTCGCACAGCCGCCGTGTCCCGGCGGCGTTCACGGCCGCGTAGGCCCGTGGGTCGCCCGCCTTGGTGACCCCCGCCAGGTGCACCACGCGGTCCACGCCGCGCAGCGCGAAGGTCAGCCCGGCGCCGGTGGCGAGGTCACCGGGCACGCTGCGGGCCCCGGGCACCTCGCGGCCGCCGCGCACCAGCGCCGTCACCTCGTGGCCGTGGGCGGTGAGGTGGCGTACGAGGTGCCCGCCGATGAAGCCGGTGGCGCCGGTCACGAGGTACCTCACCGCAGGCCCCCGCCGTCGCGCTCGTACAGCCGGTGCGTCCTGAAGTGCACCCCGCCCATGGCCTGCGCGTGCCGGTTGGAGCCCCGGTTGTCCTCCAGGATCCAGGACAGGTCGGTCTCGGTGTAGCCGAGCCGGAACGCCGCGCGCTGCGCGTCGGCGAGCAGCACGGCCACCAGCCCGCGGCTGCGGTGCTCCTTGCGGACGCCCGAAGTGCCGCCCCTGACGCGGGTGATGCGGCCCATCGCCCGGCTGACCCGCAGCATGCCGACCGGCAGCCCCCAGGTGGTGAGCCGGCCCCGCACGGTGCGCAGCGCCTGGTTCACGTCGGGCACCCACAGGGTGAAGGCGGCGGGCTCGCCGTCCACCTCGGCGATCCGCACCAGCTCCGGGTGGACTACCGACCGCAACTGGGCGGCCATGTGCAGGAACTCGGCGTCGCTCAGCGGGACGGAGGCGTAGTTCTCGGCCCAGGCGTCGTTGTAGATGTCCTTGACGACGGCCATGTCGGCCTCGTAGCGGTCGGCGTCGAGCGGCCGCACCCGTACGGCCGGGTCGGCCAGGGTGCGCGCGGCGACCCGGGCGATCGCGGCGGGCGGCTCGCCGTCCGGCGGCATCGGCACCAGCCAGGACAGCAGGTCCTTCGCCTTGTTGAAGCCGCAGCCGGTCAGCAACTGCGCGTAGTACGGCGGGTTGTACGGGATGCCCACGCTGGGCGGCCCGTCGAAGCCGTCCACGAGCAGCCCGCACTCGTCGTTGACGGAGAAGCTGAGCGGGCCCAGCATCCGGGTCAGGCCGCGCCCGGCCAGCCAGGCGGCCGCCGCCTCGAAGAGGGCCCCGGCGGCCTCGGGGTCGTCGGCGCACTCGAAGAGCCCGAAGTGGCCGCACTTGTAGTCGTGCCGCTCCTGGAAGCGCGGGTCGGCGACGGCCGCGATCCGGCCCACCGTCCTGCGCCCCCGGCGGGCGAGGAAGAGCCGTGCCTCGGCCGTGTCGAAGAAGGGGTTGCGGTGCGGGTCGAGGAAGGCGCGCATCTCGCGTTCCAGCGGGGCGACCCAGTGCGGGTCGTCGCGGTAGAGCGCGTACGGCAGCCGGATGAAGTCCGTCGTGGCGGCGCGGTCCTCGACGGGGGTGACGGTGACCGCGTTCACCGGGCCACCGCCTGGGCGGGCAGGCCCGGGACCGGACCGACGCGGCGGCCGGCGGCCGTGAAGGCGTCCAGGATCCGCCGCAGGTGGGTGTCGGAGTGGGTGGCCTGCACGGTCACCCGGATCACGCACCGGCCCTCGGGGACGGCGGGGGCCCCGACGGCGTTGGTGAACACCCCTTCGTCGAGCAGGGCCTGCCACATCAGGGCGCACGCGGTGGCGTCCCCGATGAGGACGGGGACGACCGGGGTGACCGAGTCCCCCGTGTCGTAGCCGAGCGCGCGCAGCCCCGCCCGCAGTTCCTCGGCGAGGGCGAGCACGCGCCGGCGCCGCCAGGGCTCGGCCGCGGCGATGCCGAGCGCGGCGATCCCGGCGGCGAGGGCGGCCGGCGGCATCGACGCGGAGAAGAGGACGGAACGGGCGCTGTAGCGCAGGTAGTCGATGACGTGCGCGGGTCCCGCCAGGAAGCCGCCGGTGGAGCCGAAGCACTTGGACAGGGTGCCGGTGAACAGGTCGACCCGGTCCATGAGCCCGAAGTGGTCCGCGACCCCGCGCCCGCCCGGGCCGAGCAGCCCGATGTCATGGGCACCGTCCACGATGAGGCGGGCGGCGTGCCGGGCGGTGAGCTCCGTCAGTTCGGGGAGCCGGCACAGATCGCCGTCCATGGAGAACATCCCGTCGGTGACGACGACCTTGCCCGCGGCCGGTTCCGCGGCCGTGGCCTGCTCCAGCAGCGTGTCCAGCCGTGCGGTGTCCGAGTGCGGGTACAGCACGCGGCGGGCCGACCCGAGCCGGATGCCGTCGACCAGGGAGGCGTGGTTGGACATGTCGCTGAAGACGATGTCGCCGCGGCCGAGCAGCGCGGCCACGGCCAGGTTCGCCTGGAAGCCGGTGGTGACCACGGCGGCCGCCTCGGTGCCCATGAAGTCTGCGATCCGCTCCTCCAGTTCGCCGTGGAGGGGCAGGGTGCCGTTGAGGGTGCGCGCGCCCGAGCAGGACGCGCCGTAGCGCGTCAGCGCCTCGGCCGCGGCCGCCGTCACCCGGGGGTCCGTGGACAGCCCCAGGTAGTCGTTGCAGCCCGCCATGACGACGTCCCGGCCCTCGACGACGGCCTCCCCGTCCCCCGTCATGTGCAGCGTGCGGTAGAAGGGCCGGACGCCCGTCTCCGCCATGGCCCGCACGAAGGTCGACGACGACAGGTCCTTGCGGAACGCGTCCGTGGCGTCCTGGATTTCGGTCACTGGCCTGCGGTCTCCCTTAGGTGAGGGGCGAGTGGATGGTCAGCCGGGCGATGTCGGCCATGCTCGGCCCGGCGTGCCGCACCGGAGGTGCGGCGGCCCGGGCGCCGGGCAGCTCGCGGGCGAACACCCGGGTGAACGCGAGCGCCTGCGCGCGGGCCAGGTGGGATCCGAGGCAGTAGTGCAGGCCGCCGCCGAAGGCGAGCAGCCGCTGCGCCGGCCGGTCCGGGTCGAAGACGTGCGGGGCGGGGAAGCGCGCCGGGTCGCGGTGCGCGGCGCCGATGAGCGCGTGGACGACCCGCCCCGCGGGCACCGGCCGGCCGCCCAGTTCGGTGCCGACGCCCGCCACGCGGGTCACCACCCGGCCCGGCGGGTCCCAGCGCAGCAGCTCGTCGGTGAGCGGCCCCGCGAATCCCGGGTCCTGGCGGATCCTTTCGGCAAGGGCGGGGTCGCCGGCCAGCGCCAGCGCGGTGCCGGCCAGCAGCGCGGCCGTGGTGGGCACCCCGGCCGAGAACAACGTCAGCAGCAGGTAGCGGGCCCCCGCCGGGTCCTCGGCGGCCCACCGCGACAGCAGGTCGTCCGCGGGGTGCCGCAGGCGCTCGGCCAGCGCGCGGTCGTACGCATCGAGCAGGGCCAGTGCGGCGGCGTCCGCCCGCCGTACGACACTGGGCGGCGCGGCGAGTTCCTCCACCCGCACCATGGCGGCGCTCTCGGCGGCGAGCCACCCCCGGTCGATCCACTCCGGCAGCCCGGCCATCTTTGCCAGGACCGCGGTGGGCAGCGGCCGGCAGACCCGGGTCACGACGTCGGCCGCGCCCTCGCGGCGCACGGCCGCGGCGAAGTCCGCGACGTGGCGCTCGGTGAGCGGCTCCACGAGCCGTTCCGCCGCCTCTCGCACGACCCGGGGCGCCAGCACCGCGTTGAGCGGACGGCGGCGCGCGGTGTGCTCCGGAGGATCCTGCTGCAGCGGGGTCTCGCACAGCCCGACCGTGCTCGCGCTCCGCCGCCACCCGGGGCGGTGCACGTCGCGCCACCGGGCCCCGAGCGTGAGCCATTCCCGCCCGGTCAGCACCTGACGGCACTCCTCGTACCCGGTGACCAGGAGCGCGCCCCACGGCGTCGGCACCAGCGGCCCCGCCACGGCCAGCGCGTCGTACGCCGCCGCGAGTGCCTCCGGCTCCACGGCCCTGCGCCACTGCCGGACGAGGCCCGCCGCGGAGCGCGCGTCAAGGGCGGTGGGCTTCGGGGGCAGCATCACGTGGCTCATGTGTCAGGAACGGACTTCGGCTCGGAGACGGGCGGGGAGCGTGGCGGGACCGGCGCGGCGCACAAGGCGGCGTCCGCGGGATGGGCGCCCCTGAGAGTGCTCTGCCGGAGCCGTTCCGATCCAGTCACATAGGCACTTTTCACCCACCCGTGAACGTAATTCGCCTTTCCCTCACGCGGTCCGCTACGGTCGACCGTCCGTGTCCCAACCGCCCCGCGTCCCTCGTAGGTGACGCCGACGGGGGCGGTGCGCCCGCGGTGCGCCCGCCGTCCGTGGCCCTTCGGCGGTGCCCCTTACCGCGGCGGGGGAGGCCGTGTGCGGGGCCCGTGCCCCTGGTGACGCCTTCGTCCCTGGTGACGTCTTCGTCACGTCCGGGATGATCTCCGGCGCTCGGCTGCCCGGTGACGGCCCAGGGGAGGCGGCACCAGGTGAGGAATAGCCCGGTCGGGCATCCCGTTGCGAAGGGTGGTTGAATACTCAACAAACATCGCGAGACGACGGAGGAGGGTGAAGCCGGTGCAGTTCGGGATCTTCACCGTGGGTGACGTGACCATGGACCCCACGACCGGCAGGACGCCGACCGAGCACGAGCGGATCAAGGCCATGACGGCGATCGCGCTCAAGGCCGAGGAGGTGGGGCTGGACGTCTTCGCCACCGGCGAGCACCACAACCCGCCGTTCGTGCCCTCGTCACCGACGACGATGCTCGGCTGGATAGCCGCCCGCACGGAGAGGCTGGTCCTCTCGACCGCGACCACGCTGATCACCACGAACGACCCGGTGAAGATCGCCGAGGACTTCGCGATGCTGCAGCACCTGGCGGGCGGGCGCGTCGACCTGATGATGGGCCGCGGCAACACCGGTCCGGTCTACCCCTGGTTCGGGCAGGACATCCGGCAGGGCATCCCGCTGGCGGTCGAGAACTACGCGCTGCTGCACCGGATGTGGCGTGAGGACGTCGTCGACTGGGCCGGCCGCTTCCGCAGCCCGCTCCAGGGCTTCACCTCGACGCCCCGGCCGCTCGACGGCGTGCCGCCCTTCGTGTGGCACGGCTCCATCCGCTCGCCGGAGATCGCCGAGCAGGCCGCGTACTACGGTGACGGCTTCTTCCACAACAACATCTTCTGGCCGGCCGACCACACCAAGCGGATGGTCGAGCTGTACCGCACGCGCTACGCGCACTACGGCCACGGCACCCCCGAGCAGGCCATCGTCGGCCTCGGCGGCCAGGTGTTCATGCGGAAGAACTCGCAGGACGCCGTCCGGGAGTTCCGGCCGTACTTCGACAACGCGCCGGTCTACGGGCACGGCCCGTCGCTGGAGGACTTCACCGAGCAGACCCCGCTGACCGTCGGCTCGCCGCAGCAGGTCATCGAGAGGACGCTGGGCTTCCGCGAGTACGCCGGCGACTACCAGCGCCAGCTGTTCCTGATGGACCACGCGGGACTGCCGCTGAAGACCGTGCTGGAGCAGCTCGACCTGCTCGGCGAGGAGGTCGTCCCGGTACTGCGCGAGGAGTTCGCCAAGGGCCGTCCCGCGGACGTGCCGGACGCCCCGACGCACGCCTCGCTGCTCGCGCGCCGTGACGCGCGGGCCCCGGAGGAGAAGGACAAGGAGAAGGAGGCCGCGAAGTGACCGTCGCACCCCTGAAGCTGGTGGTCGTCTCGGCGGGCCTGAGCACGCCGTCGTCCACCCGGCTGCTCGGCGACCGGCTCGCCGAGGCCGTACGGCGGGCCGTCGCGGACGCCGGCCGCGCGGTCGACGTCCGCGTGGTGGAACTGCGCGACCTGGCCGTGGACATCGCCAACAACCTGGTCACCGGCTTCCCCGGCCGCGCCCTGGCGGAGGCCGTCGCGGCCGTGACGGCGGCGGACGGCCTGATCGCCGTGACACCGGTCTTCTCGGCCTCGTACAGCGGGCTGTTCAAGTCGTTCTTCGACGTCATCGACAACGACGCGCTGTCCGGCAAGCCCGTGCTGATCGCCGCCACCGGCGGCACGGCCCGGCACTCGCTGGCGCTGGAGCACGCCCTGCGGCCGCTCTTCGTCTTCCTGCGGGCCGTGGTCGTCCCCACCGCCGTCTACGCGGCGTCGGAGGACTGGGGCGGCAGCGGGGACGCGCTCACCGACACCCTGCCGACCCGCATCGCCCGCGCCGCGGGCGAGCTGGCGGCGCTGCTGGGGACGCGGCCGTCGGCCCCCGTGGCCGCGGCGGATACGGTCGTTCCGTTCGAGCAGCAATTGGCCGCCCTGCGGCCCGAGTAGGAGAGACGATGGCACTGCGCGTCGCCGACAACCCCGGCACGTCCCGTTTCGAGATCTTCGACGCGGCGGAGGAGGGCGGTGCCGAGGAGGTGGCCGGCTTCGCCGAGTACCACCTGTACCGGGACCAGATCGCGTTCATCCACACCGAGGTCGACCCCCGTTTCGGCGGTCGCGGCCTCGGCGGGGCCCTCGCCCGGGCCGCCCTGGACGAGGCCCGCGAGCGCGGTCTCGCGGTGCTGCCCTTCTGCCCGTTCATCCGCGCGTGGATCGGCAAGCACCCCGAGTACGTGGAGCTGGTGCCGGAGGGTGAGCGCCCGCGCTTCGGCTTCTGAGTTCCCCGGGGTACCGGGGTGCACCGGGGCGTCCCGGGCGGGAACGGGGGGCGGGAATGGACGCGGTTGGTTGAAGGTTAAACCGACCGTGCGAGGCCCGGACCGGGCCCGCCGGGACTGCCGAGGAGGGCGTCATGCCTGCCGTGACCGTGGAGAACACCCTGCTGCTGCCCCGCGTCACCGAGCCCGACCCGGTGACCGCGGAGCAGCGCCCCGTCCGCCGGGTGACCGCCGCCCCGCAGGGCTTCGAGGGCGAGGGCTTCCCGGTGTACCGCGCCTTCGCGGGCGTGCCGACGCGGGAGCTCGACCCCTTCATTCACATGGACCAGATGGGCGAGGTCGAGTACGCCCCGGGCGAGCCCAAGGGCACCGCCTGGCACCCGCACCGCGGCTTCGAGACCGTCACGTACATGATCGACGGCCGGATGGAGCACCAGGACTCGCACGGCGGCGGAGGCACGATCACCGACGGCGCCACGCAGTGGATGACGGCCGGCAGCGGCATCCTCCACATCGAGGCGCCGCCGGAGGAGCTGGTCGTCTCCGGCGGGCTCTTCCACGGCGTCCAGCTGTGGGTGAACCTCCCGCGGGCGAACAAGTGGAACGCACCTCGGTACCAGAGCATCGAGGGCCCCGAGTCGGCACTGCTGTCCTCGCCCGACGGAGGCGCGCTGGTGCGCGTCATCGCCGGCGAGGTCGGCGGGCACGCGGGACCGGGGAGCACCTTCACCCCGATCACGCTGGTCCACGCCACCCTCAGCCCCGGCGCGCGACTGGTCCTGCCCTGGCGGCCGGACTTCAACGCCCTGGCCTATGTGCTGTCCGGGCGCGGCAGCGCCGGCGCCGAACGGCGCCCGCTCGACGCGCACCAGCTGGCCGTCTTCGGCGCCGGCGACACCCTGACCCTGGAGGCCACCGACCACCCCGACAGCCGCACCCCCGCCCTGGACGTGCTGATCCTGGGCGGCCGCCCGATCCGCGAACCGGTCGCGCACTTCGGCCCGTTCGTCATGAACACCAAGGCCGAGGTCGTGCAGGCCGTCGAGGACTTCGAGCGGGGCCGGTTCGGACTGGAGCCGGCCGGCCGCATGCCGCACACCGCACCCGGAGAGGAGCTCACGTGAACACCCCCACCACCCACGGGTCCTACGCCTCCCACGAGGAGACCACGGCGGAGCGCTGGGCGCGCGCCGGACTCTACTTCGAGGCCAAGGAGTACACCGAGGCGGCCCGGCTGCTGACGGCCGTGGTCGACGAGGTGCCCGGGCACGTCGCCCCGCGCCTGCTGCTCGCCCGCGCCTACTACCACTCCGCCCAGCTCGGCCGCGCCGAGGAGCAGTTGCGCGTGATCGTCGAGCGCGACCCCGTCGAGCACTACGCGCACCTGCTGCTGGGCCGCACCCTCCAGCGGCAGGGCCGCGAGGCCGAGGCCGCCCCCTGGCTGCGGCTCGCCGCCGCCTTCGCGGGGGAGCTGCCGCCGGAGGAGTGAGCAGGTGCCGGGCCCGGTGCGGGCCTGGGGCCGCCTCGTGGCGCCGCCGTCCTAAAACCTGGGCAAAGTGCCTGGCCGGGACGGCGGCGCCGCGCATACGTTCCCCTGCGACTTCGGCAACTACTACGGGGGAAAGCCGTGTCCGAACGATCAGGCACGTCGTCACAGGCAGGCACGTCGTCACCGTCAGGCCCGGACGCATCGTCGGCGCCGGGGCCGGCTGCGTCGTCACGGTCTGGCCTGTCGTCCGCGCTCGGCTGGGCACTCACCCTCACCTTCAACATCGTCCTGCCCGTCGTCACCTACGGCCGGCTCACCGACGGCGGATGGAGCGAGTTCTCCGCCCTGCTCCTCTCCGGCGTCTGGCCGGTACTCGACACGGCCATCACGCTCGCCTGGCGCCGCAAGGTGGACGAGTTCGCCGTCATCACCCTCGTCTTCCTGGTGATCACGGTGGTCGTCACCGTCGTGGGGCCGCACTCCACGCGCCTGCTGCTGGTCAAGGACTCCGCGGTCACCGGCCTGTTCGGAGTGGTCTGCCTGGCCAGCCTGTTCGCGCCGCGGCCGCTGATGTTCTACTTCGGCCGCAAGTTCGGCACCGACGGCACCAAGGAGGACGCCGAGCGCTTCGACGGCCTGTGGCAGTACGAGGGCTTCCGGCACGTCATCCGCACCATGACCGTCGTCTGGGGGCTCGGCTACGTCCTGGAGGCCCTCACCAGGATCGGCCTTTCGTACGAGCTGTCGACCGCCACCATGGTGACGGTCAACTCGGTCATGGCGTACGCCGTCACCGGCGTCCTCGTCGCCTGGACGATCCTCTACGGCCGGCGCGCCGCAGCCCGCGGCAAGGAGCGGGAACGGCAGGCGGAGGAGGAGGCGGCCGCGGCCGCCCGGGCCGAGGCACCGGGCACGGCGGGTACCTGACGGGAAGGCGCCCGATGGGAAGGCGCCCGACGGGGAGGCGCCCGACGGGGAGGCGCCCGACGGGAGCGGCGGCGGCGCGGGCCGGGCGTTCGGCAGTCCGGGCGGCTTCGGGTGCCCTCGCCGCCGCGTCGCCCCGGCAGGTCGGGCCGCCGGGGGGCCGGCGGCGGTAGACCGGCTGCCATGGACAGTGAGCGCGGGACCGAAGGACAGCGGCGGCCGGTGGCCGTCACGGAACGGGGCCCCGTACGCGGGGTGACCGGGGAGCACGGGGTGGCGGCCTTCCGCGGCATCCCCTACGCGGCGTCGCCGGTGGGGCCGTTGCGGTTCGCCCCGCCCGCACCGCCCCCGGGCTGGTCCGGCGTGCGCGACGCGGCCCTCCCCGGCCCCGACGTGCCGCAGGCGCCGTCCCGGCTGGCGGTCGTCACGGGCCCGCACGCGTCGCACGGGGACGAGGAGGGCTGCCTCACCCTCAATGTGTGGGCGCCGGAAGGGGCGCTCGATGCCGGCGCGGTGCCCCGGGGGGTGCTGGTGTGGTTCCACGGCGGCGGCTTCACCACGGGTTCGGGCGGCTGGGACTGGTTCGACGGCGCCCGGCTCGCCGCCCTCGGCGGCATCGTGGTCGTCACGGCGAACTACCGCGTCGGCCCGCTGGGCTGGCTCTATCTGCCGGAACTCGGCGCGACCAACCTGGGGAGCCGGGACCAGACCGCGGTGTTGCACTGGGTGCGCGACAACATCGCGTCCTTCGGCGGCGACCCCGCGTTGATCACGGTGGGAGGGCAGTCGGCCGGCGCCTACAGCGCGCTCTGCCTCGCCGTCGACCCCGCCACGCGGCCCCTCGTGCGGCGGGTGATCGCCGAGAGCGGGCCGTGGGGCCTGGCACCGCAGGAGCCCGCGGAGGCGGCCGAGGTCACCGACGCCTATCTGCGCCTGCGGGGCGTCGGGCATCCGCAGGAGCTGCGGGAGATGCCGGCGGAGCGGCTGGTGTCGGCGTACGGGCGGCTGGCGGCCGAGCGCGCCAGGCCGGGCGACGTCGCGCCGCCGATGTACCCGGTGCTGGGCGGGGCCGGGGTGCCCCGCGCCCCCATGGCGGCGGTGGCCGCGGGCGGTCTGGACGGGACGGACGTCCTGCTGGGCAGCGCGCAGGACGAGATGACGGCCTTCCACGCCGCCTCGCCCGCCATGTTCCCCACGGCGGACGGTACCGAGCGGGTCTTCGGGGCCGGGGTCACCGAGATCGCCTCCCACTGCGCGGAGCGCGGCCGTCCCGCGTACGTCTACCGCTTCACGCGGCGCCCGCCCGGGGACGACGGCACCCTGGGCGCCACGCACTGCTCCGAACTCCCCTTCCTCTTCGGCACCTTCGCGGCGTTCGCCGACGCGCCGATGCTGGGCCCGGTGGACGACGCCGACCGTGCCCTGGCCCGGTCGTTCGGTGGTGCGCTCGCCGCGTTCGTGGCCAACGGCCGCCCGGACGCCGGGGGCGACGGGGGTGATGGGGGCGACTGCGACGACGGGGACACCGAGGGGCGCGGGCCGTGGCGGCCCTACGAGCCGGGGGCGGGCGCCGAGGTGCGGAGGTTCGGGCCGCCGGTTCGTTAACTCTTCCGGGGGATCGCACATATATTCGAACACGGGATACGCTGCGGGCATGTCGACTTCAGACGATGAGCGAGACCTCTTCTCGGACCCCGACCGGACGGCGCCACTGACGATGCGCGGTCCGGCCCCCGTCCTCGACCCGTTCCGGACCCCCGGCTCCGCGGGCGCGTCCACGGCCCCGGCCGCGCACGCGGTGGACGGTGCGGGGCGCGGGGCCATATCCCCGCGCCCCGGCGCCGGACGCTGACCACGGCTCGTTCGGAACGCCCGGCGCCGGGATCCCCGGGCGGGGAGGGCGTACGCCGCGGCCCGGCCCCCCGTGGCGTCGGGGGCCGGGCCGGAGCGTCCTGGCGGGGTCCGCGGCGTCAGCGGCCCACGCCCGAGGGCTCGGCCGGTGCCGGGGCGGCGGGCGGTCGTACCGGGGCCGGCGCGAGGCCCGCCTCGTCGTGGGTCATGTCCGGCAGCCAGCCGAGCCACTTGGGCAGGTACCAGTTGCGCTCGCCCAGCAGGGCCATCACCGCGGGGAGCAGCACACCGCGGATGACGGTGGCGTCGATGAGCACCGCCGCCGCCAGGCCCACGCCCATCTGCTTCATGCTCTGCATGGACAGCGTGCCGAAGATCGCGAAGACCGCCACCATGATGACCGCGGCGCTGGTGACCACACCTGCGGTCGTCGTGATGCCGTGCCGGATCGCGCCCTGCGTGGTCAGCCCCCGCACCCGTGCCTCACGGATCCGGGAGACCACGAAGACGTGGTAGTCCATGCTCAGCCCGAAGAGGATCACGAACAGGAACAGCGGCAGCCAGGCCACGATGGCGCCCACGCCCTCGGCGCCCACCAGGCCGGCGCCCCAGCCGTGCTGGAAGACGATGGTGAGGATGCCGTAGGCGGCGCCCACCGACAGCAGGTTGAGCACGATCGAGGTGACCGCGATGGTCAGCGACCGGAAGGAGAGCAGCATCAGCAGGAAGGCGAAGGCCACGACGAAGGCGAACACCGGGGGCACCGCGTCGCCGATCTTGTCGGTGAAGTCCATCGACGCCGCCGTCGAGCCGCCGATCGGCGCGCTGAGGCCGGCGACCTCGCCCAGCGTGCCGGGGCGCACCTCGTCACGCAGGACCTTCAGCGAGGCCTCGGCCCGCTCCTCATCGGTGCCGCCGGTCAGCGGAACCTTCAGGACGGCGACGCCCGTCTTCTCGTGGACCTCGGTCTCCACCGGCCCGGGGGAGACGCCCTTGGCCACGGCCTCCCGGGAGAAGGCGTCGATGGCCTGACGCACCTCGGGCGAGGTGATGTCCGAGGCCTTGACGACCACCTGGGCCGGGTCGGGGCCGCCGGGGAAGGCCTTGCTGATGTCCTCGTACGCCCGGACGATCGGCAGTCCGTCGCCGAGCTCCTGGCTCAGCGTCAGGTTCGCGGTGTTCAGGCCGACGGCCGGGACGGCCAGTGCGATCAGCGCCCCGCCGGCGACCACCACGGACACCACCGGGCGGCGCAGCACGCCCCCGAGGATCGTCCGCCAGACGCGGGACTCCCCGCTCGGCCCGCCGCCCCGGCGGCGCAGGAAGGGGATCCGGCCCTTCTCGACCCGCTCGCCCAGCAGGGACAGCAGCGCGGGCAGCACCGTCACCGAGCCGAACATCGCCACGGCCACCACCATCATCGTGGCCAGGCCCATCGCCTTGAAGTCGCCGATGCCGGTGAAGAGCATGCCCGCCATCGCGACGATCACCGTCACACCGGAGACCAGCACCGCACGACCGCTGGTGGCCGCCGCGATCCGCAGCGCGGTCTGCGCGTCGTGGCCCGCCTCCCGCTCCTCGCGTTCACGCCGCAGGTAGAACAGGCAGTAGTCGACACCGACCGCCAGGCCGACCAGCAGCATCACGGAGTTGGCGGTGTCGCTCATGTGGACCGCGTGGCTCACCACGGCGACCAGGCCGGTCGTCGCGAGGAAGGCCGTCATCGCCAGCGCCACCGGCAGCAGCGCCGCGACCAGCGCCCCGAAGGCGATCAGCAGGATGCCGAGCGCGACCGGCAGCGCCGAGTACTCGGCACGCTGGAAGTCGCTGCCGAAGGCGTCGTTGAAGACCTTCTCCGAGCTGGCCTCGCCGAACTGCTCGACCTTCAGGTCCTTGTGCTTGCCCTGGACGCCCGCCACGGCGTCGACGACCGGCTCGACCCGGTCGGGCGCCGTCTGCGGGTCGCCCCGCATGTCGAACCGCACCAGTGCGGACCGGCCGTCCTCGGAGACCGCCCCGGCGTCGTACGGCGACTGGACGGAAGCGACCTCACCGGTGCCCTCCACCGCGGCGACGACATCCGCGACCACCGCCCGGAACGCCGGGTCCGTGGCCTTGAGCGAGCCCCCGGCTGCCTGGACCAGCACCATCTCGCCGGCCGGTCCGTCGTTCAGCCCGGCGTCGTCGAGGATGGCCACGGCCTGCCCGAACTCCCCGGGCACCTCCTCCCGGTCCGTCAGGTCGATCCGCCCCGCCATCGAGCCGATGGTCAGCGCGAGTACGACGAAGAGCAGCCAGCTCCCGACCGCCGTCCAGCGGTGCCGGGCACTCCAGCCGCCCATGGCGGCGGCGATGCCCTGCCCGCGCACCGTCCCCGCGGTACGTGTCCTGCCGTGTGCGCTTGCCACGGTTGCGAACCCCCTCGAAGCCGGGCGGTGGAACCTCTCCTCCGCCTCGTCCACGACGCTATGGGTCCGCGGGACACCGCCCCATCCGGCTGACAGGTGAACCGCCGGAGGGTTTCTCCTCCCCAGGGAGTGGGGAAAACCCCCGCCCACGGGAGTCTTGCCCCCTACAACGACCGCCGCCGCCGCGCCCCGCCGCACGGGGACGGGGGAGCGCCGGCCCGTACCTCCCCTTCCGGGACGCGGCCGGCGCCTCGGGGCTACTGCCGGTAGCCCGCCAGGAAGCGGCCGATGCGGCTGATGGCGGCGTCCAGGTCGTCGGCACGGGGGAGCGTCAGGATGCGGAAGTGGTCCGGACGCGGCCAGCTGAAGCCGGTGCCCTGGACGACCTGGATCTTCTCGCGGAGCAGCAGGTCGAGCACGAACCTCTCGTCGTCGTGGATCCGGTGCACCTTCGGGTCCAGCCGGGGGAAGGCGTAGAGCGCGCCCTTGGGCTTGACGCAGCTGACGCCGGGGATCTCGTTCAGCTTCTCCCACGCCATGTCGCGCTGCTCGTGCAGCCGCCCTCCGGGCAGGATCAGGTCCTTGATGCTCTGCCGGCCGCCCAGCGCGGCCTGGATCGCCTGCTGGGCCGGGACGTTGGGGCACAGCCGCATCGAGGCGAGCATCGTCAGGCCTTCGAGGTAGCTCTTGGCGTGCTGCCGGGGCCCGGTGACGACGAGCCAGCCGGAGCGGAAGCCCGCCACGCGGTAGGCCTTGGACAGCCCGCTGAAGGTCAGGCACAGCACGTCGGGGGCGAGCTGCGCCGCCGAGTGGTGCACCGCGTCGTCGTAGAGGATCTTGTCGTAGACCTCGTCGGCGAAGACGACCAGATGGTGCCGCCGCGCCAGGTCGAGCATCCCCTCGAGCAGTTCGCGCGGGTAGACGGCGCCCGTCGGGTTGTTGGGGTTGATGATGACGAGTGCCCGCGTACGGCTGGTGATCTTGGAGGCGATGTCGTCGAGGTCGGGGAACCAGTCCGCCTGCTCGTCGCAGAGGTAGTGCACCGCCTTGCCGCCGGCCAGGTTCGTCACGGCGGTCCACAGCGGGAAGTCGGGGGCCGGGATCAGCACCTCGTCCCCGTCGTCGACGAGGGCCTGGACGGCCATCTGCACCAGCTCCGACACCCCGTTGCCGAGGAAGACGTCGTCCACGCCGACGTCGGCGAGGCCGCGCTCCTGGTAGTGCTGGGCCACCGCCCGGCGGGCCGACAGGATGCCGCGCGAGTCGCTGTAGCCGTGCGACGCGGGGAGCGTGCGGATGATGTCCTGCAGGATCTCCTCGGGCGCCTCGAACCCGAACAGCGCCGGATTGCCCGTGTTGAGCCGCAGGACGCTGTGCCCCGCCTCCTCCAGCGCGTTGGCGTGCTCGATCACCGGCCCCCGGATCTCGTAACAGACGTCGGCCAGCTTGCCCGACTGCTTGTACTCCATGCGACGGCCTCCCGATCCGGTCCCGCGGTCCTGCCCGGTACGCTGCTCCACTTGGTTTTACCAAGTACGCGCTTGGAAAGTCCAACTCCTTGTCTACACTGGGGATCATGCCGCGCCGAAGTTACGACCAGTACTGCGCCGTCGCCCGCGCCCTGGACACCGTCGGGGAGCGCTGGACGCTCCTGATCGTCCGGGAGCTCCTGGCGGGCCCCCGCCGGTACACCGACCTCCACGCCGACCTGCCCGGCGTCAGCACCGACGTCCTCGCCTCGCGGCTCAAGGAGATGGAGCGCGACGGCCTGGTCACCCGCCGCCGCCTCGCGCCCCCCGGCGCCGCGTACGTCTACGAACTCACCCCGCGCGGCAGTGGGCTGCTCGCCGTGCTCGGCGCCCTCGCCGAGTGGGGCGCGCCGGAACTGCAGGAGCCCCGGCCCACCGACGCTGTCCGCGCGCACTGGGCCGCCGTGCCCCTCATGCGGCACCTGGGCGCGCTGCCCGGCGCCCCCGCGGGTGTGGTCGAGGTCCGCCTCGACGAGGGCGCCTTCCACATCGAACTCGGCGGCGGCTCCCCGTCGTACGCCGACGGCCCCGCCGAGCGCCCCGACGCGGTCGTGGCGCTGCCCTCGGGGGCCGTCCGCGGCGTCGTCGGCGCCCTGCGGGACGGCGGCGCGGCGGTCACCGGCGACGGCCCCCTCGCGGACGCCCTGCGCGGCGCCTGAACCGCGGTACGGTGCCCGGATGGAGCGTCGCCGCGTGGAACTCGGCCGGGTCCAGGAGACCCTGCTCATACCGCTGCGGGCACGTGCGGCCGAGACGCGCCGCAGGCGTCCGCTGACCCGCGACCCCCGCTCGGTGGAGGTGGCCGAGGCACTCGACCGCGACCTCACGCGCGTCGGCGGCAGGCTGCGGCTGCTCGGGCCCGTCTTCCGCGGGGTCGTTCTCGACGACTGGGTGCGGGAGTTCCTCGACGAACACCCCGCGGGCACCGTCGTCGAGATCGGCGTCGGCCTCAACACCCGTTACGAGCGGCTCGACAACGGCACCGCCACCTGGGTCGAGATCGACCTGCCGGACGTCGTCGCGCTGCGCCGGGAGCTCTTCGCGGAGCACGAGCGCCGCCGCATCGTCGCGGGCTCGGCGGCCGAACCGGACTGGGCGGCAGCGGTGGCGGCCGCCCCCGGTCCCTACCTCTTCGTCTCCGAGGCCGTGCTCATCTACCTCGACGAGGCGGGCGCCCGCTCCGCCGTGGACGTCATCCGCGACCGGTTCCCCGGCTCGGTGCTCCTGATGGACACCGTCGGCTCCGCGGAGGCCCGCAGGCCGCGCGCCGTCGACGTCGGCTGGAGCTGCGACGACCCGCGTGAACTGGCCGCCTGGGGGCTGCGGTTGCGCGACTCCCGCACCCTGTGGGACCTCCCGCCGCAGGCGCGTGCCCGGCTCACCCCGGGGCGCCGCCTGCTGAGCACCCTGCTCGACCGCGCCTCACGCGGCGCGGGCTCGCGACTGTCCCGCTTCGACGTCGACGGGCATTAGGCGTAGCGGGTGTTGGGCGGCGGCGGCGGTGGTCGTTGGGCTGTCGCGCCGTCTCGCGCCCTTCGGGCGCAAAGATGCTGGCTGCGGAGGGGAGGGTGGGGCCCGGCCTTGTCGGCAGTGTGCGGGTGCGTGGGTGGTCGGGGTTCAGGCGCCGGAGCGGGTTGCGTTTCCGGTGGCCTGGGTCTCGTTGCCGTCAGCGGGTATAGATGGCCGGTTGCCACGCCTACTGCCGTTGGTGGGCGCGCCCGCCGTAACCCGCGACTGCGGATATTTCGGGGTGCTGCCCGGGCGGTCGGCGGGAGATCGGGCCCGCTTTCGACGGTATGGACGTCGAAAGCGAGCCCGATCTTTGCGCGGACGGAGATCGGGCTCTCTTTCAGCGGTATAGCCGTCGGAAGAGGGCCCGATCTTTGGATCGGCCGAGATCCGGCCCGCTTTCGCTGTCACAGCCGTCGAAACAGGGCCCGATGTCGGATCGGGGAATCACCCGCAGACGCCGGTTACGGCGGGCGCGCCACCCACGAACGGTGGGCGTGGTCACCGGCCATCTATACCCGCGGACGGCAACGAGACCCGAGCCAGACGAACAACCAGCCCCGCTCCGGCGCCTGAACCCCAACCGACCACCAGGCCGCACACCGCAGACAAGGCAGGCCCCCACCCTCCCCTCCGCAGCCCGCCGCTGTGCGCCCGCAGGGCGCGAGACGAGCCCGCACCCACCCACCGGCGCGCGCACCCCACCCCCGTCAATGCGTCTACGGCACCGGCGGCGCGGCACCCCAGACCGGCGGCAGGACCGGGCGCTGCTCGCGGCGACGGGCGGCCCGGGCCACGAGGCCCAGCACCAGTCCCGTGACGGCCGACGCGAAGCCGAGCAGCGCCGCCAGGGCCAGCAGCAGGGGTCCGGTGCGGTCCTCCAGCACGCGGGCCCGGACGCCCGCGGCGGGGAGGGTGCCGGACTGTTCCTGGACGAAGTAGCGGGAGTCCATGGAGTCCGCGCGGTGGTCGCCCATCAGGAACAGCCGTCCCTGGGGCACCGTGACGTCGAACGCCGGGGCTCCGCCGGACGGATCCCCGCCCTTCACGTACGGCTCGGACAGCTCCTTGCCGTTCACCGTCACCGGCCCGCCGCGCCGCTCCGCGACGCGGTCGCCGCCCTCGCCGATCACACGCTCGAGCACCGGCCGGCCGCCGTAGCGGTCGCCCCCGTCGATCAGGACGACGTCGCCGCGCCGGACGTCGTCCGCGCCGATCCGCTCGAACAGCAGCCGCTCACCGGGGGAGTAGCCCGGTTCCATGGACGCGCTGGCGACCGTGCCCGTCGTGTAGTCCGTCCGCGACGTCACCACCGCGCCGACCACGAGCACCAGTCCCACCGGCCCGAGCACCCACGCCGCGACGCGCCGCCGTCTTCCCGCCTCTGCCATGGCCCCTCTGCCCCTCTCGCATTCCGGTAGGCCGACACTAGGACACGGCCCGCCGGCCGGAACCGTGGCCCCCGGGGCAGCGCGCCGGTACCGTCGACTGGGATCACCGGGGGGTGGGGGATGTCCGCTACGCACGTCCGCGCGCAGGTGGCGTCGTTCGCCACCGTGCCGGTGCTCGGGGTCGCGGCCGCCGTCGCAGCCGTGCTGACGGCGCTGTCCGGCCGCTACGGCTTCCACCGCGACGAGTTGTACTTCCTCGTCGCCGGTGACCACCCCGCCTGGGGCTACGTCGACCAGCCCCCGCTCACCCCGCTCGCCGCCCGCCTGTCCACCGCGGTCCTCGGCGACTCGCCCGCAGGGCTGCGGGCGGTCGCCACCCTCGCCTGTGCCGCGACCGTCGTGGTTGTGGCAGCCGTCGCCAGGGAACTGGGCGGCGGTCGGTCGGCCCAGGTGCTCGCGGCGGTGTGCACGGCGGTCTCCGGATTCGTCGTCGCCGTCGGCCACATGGTCTCCACCGCCACCTTCGACCTCCTGGTGTGGGTGGTCGTCTGCTGGCTCGTGCTGCGGCTGCTGCGCACCGGCGACCGCCGCCTGTGGCTCGCGGTGGGCGCGGCGCTCGGCATCGGCATGGAGAACAAGTACCTGGTCGCCCTGCTGGCCTTCGCCCTGCTCGCGGCGCTGCTCGCCACCGGCCCCCGGGACGTGCTGCGCGGCTGGTGGCCGCCGGGCGCAGTCGTCGTCGCGCTGGCGCTGGCCGCCCCCAACCTGTGGTGGCAGGCGGCGCACGGCTGGCCCCAGTTGACCGTCGCGGGAGGCATCAGCAGTGACGACGGCGCCGAGAACCGCGTCCTGTTCGTGCCCCAGCAGATCGTCTTCCTCTCACCGGTGTTCGTCCCGGTGTGGATCGCGGGCGGCCTGCGGTTGTGGCGCGATCCGGAGCTGCGCTGGGCGCGCGCGTTCACCCCGGCCTACCTGCTCCTGGCCGTCGTCGTCCTCGCCTCCGGCGGCAAGGCCTACTACTGCCTGCCGCTGCTGCTCGTCCTGCTCGCCGCGGGTTGCGTCACGGCCGTCTCCCGGCCGCGCGCGATGTGGCCGGCCGTCGCGGTGACGGCGGTCGTGACCGCCCTGATCTCGCTGCCGGTGCTCCCGCCGGGCGCGGTGTCCGCGGTGAACGCCGTCAACAAGGAGCAGGGCGAGCAGATCGGCTGGCCGCGGCTCGCCGACGCCGTCGCCGACGCCTGGTCGGGCGTGCCCGCCGCCGACCGGCCCCGCGCGGTCGTCCTCGCCCAGAACTACGGCGAGGCCGGCGCCCTGGCCCACTACGGCCCCGCCCGCGGCCTGCCCGCCCCCTACTCGGCGCACATGAGCTTCGCCGACTGGGGCCCGCCGCCCGACTCCGCCACGGGCCCCGTGCTGCTGGTCCGCCAGGAGGACGCCGACGGCATCGAACGGCACTTCACCGGATGCCGTCAGGTCGGCCGGGTCGACAACGGCCGCGGAGTCGACAACGAGGAGCAGCACGCCGCGATCGTCCTGTGCGCCACCCCAAAGGCGCCCTGGTCGCGGCTGTGGCCGTCGCTGCGCCACTACTACTAGCGCCGGGGACGTCCGCGGCACCCGTGCGCGCCCGTGGCGTCGCGGCCGCCGCGACACGGGGAAATGAGTCGCCGCTGCCTGCGGCGGAGCGTTACGGTGGACGGACTCGATGATCACGCTCCCCTGAAGGACGCCGCAGAACGGGAGCGGCCCGCACGGCAGGTGCGTGGTGACGGAGGGGCGGCACCACACGTCCGTGCCCTTCCCGAGGAGTTCCCCATGAAGATCGGTCTCGGCCTTCCCGTCGACGACCCCGCCGTGCTGACGACCTGGGCCCGCCGCGCCGACGACGGCCCCTTCAGCAGCCTCGGCCTGCTCGACCGTCTCGTGTACGACAACCCCGAGCCCCTGGTCACCCTCGCCGTGCTCGCCGGGGCGACCCGCCGGATCCGGCTGCAGACCGAGGTGCTCATCTCCCCGTTCCGTGACGGCGCCGTCCTGGCCAAGCAGGCGGCCACGCTCGACCGCCTCTCCGGAGGCCGCTTCACCCTCGGCCTCGGGGTGGGCGCGCGCGAGGACGACTTCCGTGCGGCCGGTGCCGACTTCCGCCGCCGCGGCCGTCTGCTCGACGAGCAGCTGGCCGTGCTGCGCCGCCTCTGGGCGGGCGACCCGTACGGCGACGGGGCCGGGCCCGTCGGACCCGCCCCGGCGACCCCGGGCGGGCCGGAGGTGCTGTTCGGCGGCTTCGTCCCGGCGGCGCTCGACAGGGTCGGCCGCCACGGCGACGGCTTCCTCGGCGCCGGGATGCCGCCCAAGTCGATGGACCGTCTCTTCCGCGAGGCGGAGCGCAGCTGGGAGCGGTACGCGCGGCCCGGCCGGCCGCGGCTCGTCGCCCAGGCCAACGTCGCGCTCGGACCCGACGAGGTGGTCACCGCGGCCCGCGACAACATCCGTGCCTACTACGCCTTCAGCGGGTTCGCCGACCGTGTCGCCGAAGGCCTGCTCACCACCCCGGAGCAGATCCGTGACGCGGTCGCCGGCTACGGCGGCATCGGCGCCGACGAAGTGATGCTCTACTGCTGGGCGTCGGACCCCGGCCAGGTGGAACGCCTGGCGGACGCCGTGTCCTGACGCCGTGTCCCGCCGCCGTCCGGGGGCCGGACGGCGGCGGCCCCTCGCCTCAGGCCAGGGCCAGCGACAGGCGCGGCTGGAGTGCCTCGTCGAAGCGGCGCAGCAGCAGGCGGGCGACCTCCGGGGCGTCGCCGAGGACGCCGGCGAGGACGTCCGCCCCGGAGGCCAGGGCGCCACGGGCGATGCGGTCGGGCAGGAAGCCCGGCGCGATGACGTACGGCGCGACGGCGACGTGCCGTACGCCCTCGGCGCGCAGTCCGCGCACCGCCTCGTCCGTGGTGGGAAGGGATGCGGAGGCGAACGCAGGCCGCACGGCGCACCAACCGGTACGCCGCCACTCCCGCGCGATTTCTGCGATCACTGCGATCGCCTCCGGGTCCGAGGAGCCCGCCGAGGCCAGGACGATCCCGGTCGAGGGGCGGTCGCCGGGCCCGAGCCCGGCCTCGCGCAGCCGCCGCTCCAGCGCGGCGAGCAGCAGCGGTGAGGGGCCGAGCACGTCGGCCCGGCGTACGCGCATCCGGGAGTGGCGCGCCGCGGCCTCGCGCAGCACCGCGGGGACGTCCGCCTTGGCGTGGAAGGCCCGGGTCAGCAGCAGCGGCAACGCCACCACGTCGCGCACGCCCTCCGCGGCCAGCCGGTCCACGACCCGCGGCACGTTCGGCGCGCAGTGGTCGAGGAAGGCCGTCTCCACCCGCAGTCCGGGACGGGCCGCGCGGACCCGCCCGGTCAGGGCGTGGACGGTCGCGGCGTGCCGCGGGTCGCGGCTGCCGTGGGCGATGACGAGGAGGACGGGCTGCGCGGTCATGGTCAGCCCCGTGCGAACAGGCCGCGGCTGCGGAGCACCGTGCGCTCCAGCGGCGCGAACACCAGCAGTTCGATGCCGATGCCGACGACCAGGATCAGCAGGATCGCGGCCAGCACGCTCGGCATGTCGGACAGTTCGCGGCCCTGCTCCAGCAACTGGCCCAGGCCCACGCCGAGGTCGGGGGAGGTGGCGATGAGCTCGGCGGCCATCAGGGAGCGCCAGGAGAAGGCCCAGCCCTGCTTGAGGCCGGCGAGGTAGCCCGGCAGGGCGGCGGGCAGCAGCACGTGCCGCACCGCGTGGACACCGGTGGCGCCGATGGTGCGGCCGGCCCGCAGGAACAGCGGCGGGATCTGGTCGACGCCCGCGACCAGCCCGTTGGCGATCGACGGCACCGCGCCCAGCAGCACCACGCAGTAGATCGTGGCGTCCGAGAGGCCGAACCAGATGATCGACGCGGGCACCCACGCCACCGACGGCAGGGACTGCAGGCCCGACAGGATCGGCCCGATCGCGGCCCGCACCACCCGGACCCGCGCCACGAGCAGGCCGAGCGGCGTGCCGATCGCGACGGAGGCCACGAAGCCCAGCGCGCCGCGCGACAGGCTGGTCCAGACGTACCCGAGGAGGGTGCCGTCGAGCCACTTGTCCTGCAGCGCGCGTCCGACCTCGGCCGGACTGGGCAGCTGGTAGTGCGGCTTGACCTCGAAGTGGTAGGCGAGCTGCCACACCACCAGCACCAGGGCGATGGCGACGAGCGGCGGAACGGCCTTCTGCAGCAGCGTGCGGGCCAGCGGCACCCGCGCGGCCGAGCGCGTCTCCAGGGCGTCGAGGCCGGCCTCGAGCCCCGCGAGGTCCCCGCCGTGCCCGCTGTGCGCCTTCGTGTCAGTGCTGGCCATGTCGGCGGATCTCCCCCCGGAGGTGTTCGGTGATCTCCACGGAGAGCTCGGCGACCGCCGAGTCCTCGATGCGGCGCGGCTGCGGGATGCCGACCGTCCACTCCCGGGCGATCCGTCCCGGCCGCGAGGAGAGCAGCACGACCCGCTGCGCGAGCCGCACCGCCTCGCGGACGTTGTGGGTCACGAAGAGCACCGACAGGCGGGTCTCGGCCCAGATGCGGGTGAGTTCCTCGTGGAGGACGTCGCGGGTGATGGCGTCGAGGGCCGCGAACGGCTCGTCCATCAGCAGCAGCTGGCTGTCCTGGGCCAGGGCCCGGGCGAGCGCGACGCGCTGCCGCATGCCGCCGGACAGTTCGTGCACCCGCTTGCCGTACGAGCCCTGCAGACGGACGAGTTCCAGCAGCCGCTCGGCCTCCGGGCGCCGCTCGGCACGCGGCACGCCGCGCATGCGCAGGGCGAGTTCGATGTTCCTGCCCGCGGTGAGCCACGGGAACAGGGCGTGCTCCTGGAACATCAGGGCCGGGCGGCCGCCGGGGGTCTCGATGCCCCCGGCGGTCGGCCGGTCGAGCCCCGCGACCAGGTTGAGCAGTGTGGACTTGCCGCAGCCCGAGGCCCCCAGAAGGCAGACGAACTCGCCGGGGGCGACGTCGATGCTGATGTCGTCCAGCACGTGCGTCTCCGCGCCGGGACGGCCGAAGGACTTCGAGACGTGCTCGAGCCGTGCGGCGTACGGGGCCGCGTCGACCGTCACGGCGGGCTGGTTGGTGAGTGCGGTGGCCATGGCGTCACCTCCTGGGGGCTGGGGCTGCGGGCTTCATCGGGTGCTGCCGGGGTTCAGCCGCCGAGACCGGCGTCGTCGATCTCGGTCTTGCCCTCGCCCTTGAGGACCTTGTTGAGGAGCGACAGGTCGTAGATGCCCTCGAGGGAGGGCTTCTCCAGCAGGCCGGCGGTGACGGCGTGGTCGGCCTCGGTCTGCAAGGTGGACGCCAGCGGGTCGTCGATGACCTGGATGCTCTCCCAGGCCGGGTCGATCACTTCGGCGGGCAGCGGCTTGCCGGAGAGCTTCTCCAGCTGGGCGTTGGCGTCGGCCTTCGCCTTGTCCGGGTTGGCGCTGATCCAGGCGTTGGTCTTCACCGAGCCGCGCAGGACGGCCTCGACGACGTCCGGATGGTCCTTGAGGAACGCCTGGGAGACGATCACGTTGGTGATGACGAACTTCTTGTCCGGCCACAGGTCGCGCTCGTCCAGGAGCACCTTCGCGCCCTCGGCGACCAGCTTGGACGCGGTGGGCTCGGGGACCCACGCGCCGTCGATGGAGCCGGACTTGTAGGCGTCGGGCGTCACCTTGTTGTCCGTGCGGACCACGGAGACGTCGCCCTTGCCGCTGGTCGCGTCGACCTTCCAGCCCTGCTCGTTGATCCAGTTGAGGAACGCCACGTCCTGGGTGTTGCCGAGCTGCGGGGTGGCGATCTTCTTGCCCTTGACGTCCTTCAGGGTCTTGATCTTGTCCGGGTTGACGACCAGCTTGACGCCGCCGGAGGCCGAACCGGAGATGATCTTCAGGCTCTTGCCGCCGGACTTCGTCCAGCCGTTGACCGCCGGGGAGGGTCCGATCCAGCCGATGTCGATGGAACCGGCGTTGAGGGCCTCGATCTCGGCGGGTCCGGCGTTGAACACCGACTCCTTGATCGTGGTGCCCGAGCCCAGCTCGTCGGCGAAGAAGCCCTCCTTCAGGCCCACCAGCGGGGTGGCGTGGGTGAGGTTCGCGAAGTAGCCGATCTTCACCGTCGAGGCGGACAGCTTCTTGCTGGTGCCGCTGCTCGCGGCCGCGTTGGTGGTGTCGTCCTTCTTCTCGGAGCCGTAGCCGCAGGCGGCGAGGGCCAGCAGCGGCAGAAGGGCGGCGCCCGCCATGAGGCGGCGACGGGCGGACGTTCTCGGGGCGGTGGTGCGATCGGCAGTCACGGGAGGTGGTCCTCTCGGTGGCCCCGGCTCGCGCCCTCTAGGGCGCGCCGGGGTGGTGGCTGTCTGGATTTCGGTGGTGCGGTGCCGCCTGCGCGGCGCGGGTACGGTGCTCGGGCGGGGTCAGCGCGCACATCGCGTCACACCGCCCGTGCCGCTGCCCAGACAGCCGCTGCCGACCCGACCGCCCTCCTTGGCGAATCCCGCGAAGGCGTCGTCGAACGCCATCAGAAGTCCCACCCCTCCTCGTCACCGGCCGCGTCCGCGGCGGCCGTGGCGGTACGGACGGCGAAGGCCTCGCCCGCCATGCCGGCGGTCAGCGTGGTGCCGTCCGCCGGGTCGATCAGCAGGAAGGACCCGGTGAGCCGCGAGTCGGCGTACGCGTCGAGCGGCAGCGGCTCCGAGGTGCGCAGCACCACCGTGCCGATGTCGTTGACGCCGAACTCGCCCGGCTCGTCCTGGTGCTCCAGGCCCCGGGTCAGGTCGACCCGGTACGGGAGCCGCTTCACGATCGCCTTGACCGTGCGCGTGCTGTGCTTGAGCAGGACGCGGGCGCCGACCGCCAGCGGACGCTCGTGCAGGTGGCACACGGTCGCCTCGACGTCCTGGGTGGTCGCCGGGGCGGCGGCGGACGGCGCGATCAGGTCACCCCGCGAGACGTCCAGGTCGTCGGCGAGCAGCAGCGTCACCGATTGCGGCGCCCACGCCACGTCGACCGGGGTGCCGAGCAGGTCGATGCCGCTGATCGTGCTGGTCAGCCCGGACGGCAGCACCGTCACCGGGTCGCCGACGCGCAGCACGCCCGAGGCGATCCGGCCCGCGTAGCCGCGGTAGTCCGGGTGCTCGGCGGTCTGCGGGCGGATCACGTACTGCACGGGGAAGCGTGCCGGGTGCCCGCCGGGGTCGCTGCCGACGGGGACGGTCTCCAGGTGCTCCAGGACCGTGGGGCCGCCGTACCAGTCCATGTTCGCCGACGGGGTCACGACGTTGTCGCCGGCCAGGGCCGAGATGGGGATCGCGGTGATCTCCGGGACGCCGATCGAGGCCGCGTAGGCGGTGAACTCCTCGGCGACGGCCGCGAAGACCGGCTCCGACCAGTCGACCAGGTCCATCTTGTTGACCGCGAGCACCACGTGCGGAACCCGCAGCAGCGCGGCCACCGCCGCGTGCCGGCGGGTCTGCTCCACCACGCCGTTGCGGGCGTCCACCAGGATCACGGTGAGCTCGGCGGTCGAGGCGCCCGTCACCATGTTCCGCGTGTACTGCACGTGCCCCGGTGTGTCCGCCAGGATGAACCGCCGCCGCGGCGTGGCGAAGTAGCGGTACGCCACGTCGATGGTGATGCCCTGCTCGCGTTCGGCGCGCAGGCCGTCGGTGAGCAGCGCCAGGTCCGGCGCGTCCTGCCCGCGGCGCGCGGAGGCCAGCTCGACGGCCTCCAGCTGGTCGGCGAGCACCGACTTGGAGTCGTGCAGCAACCGGCCGACCAGGGTGGACTTGCCGTCGTCGACGGAGCCCGCGGTGGCGAAGCGCAGCAGGGAGGTGGCCGAGAGCTGCTCGGCGGTGGTGCCGGTGGTCATGGCTAGAAGTACCCCTCGCGCTTGCGGTCTTCCATCGCGGCCTCGGAGAGCTTGTCGTCGGCCCGGGTGGCCCCGCGCTCGGTGAGCCGGGACGCGGCGATCTCGGCGATGACGGCGTCGATGCCGGCGGCGTCGGAGTCCACCGCCCCGGTGCACGACATGTCGCCCACCGTGCGGTAGCGGACCAGCCGGGTCTCCACCGTCTCGCCGTCCTTCGGGCCGCCCCAGTCGCCCGCGGTCAGCCACATGCCGCTGCGCCGGAACACCTCGCGCTCGTGGGCGTAGTAGATCTCCGGCAGCTCGATGCCCTCGCGGGCGATGTACTGCCACACGTCCAGCTCGGTCCAGTTGGACAGCGGGAAGACGCGCACGTGCTCACCGGGGGCGTGCCGGCCGTTGTAGAGCTGCCACAACTCGGGGCGCTGGCGCCGCGGGTCCCACTGGGAGAACTCGTCGCGCAGCGAGAACACCCGCTCCTTGGCCCGGGCCTTCTCCTCGTCGCGGCGGCCGCCGCCGAAGACCGCGTCGAAGCGGTGCTCCTGGATGGCCTCGGTGAGCGGCACCGTCTGCAGCGGGTTGCGGGTGCCGTCGGGGCGCTCGCGCAGCCGGCCGTCGTCGATGTAGTCCTGCACCGAGGCGACGTGCAGCCGCAGCGAGTGCTCCGCCACGGTGCGGTCCCGGTACTCCAGCACCTCGGGGAAGTTGTGGCCCGTGTCGATGTGCAGCAGCGAGAAGGGGACTGCCGCGGGGGCGAAGGCCTTCAGCGCCAGGTGGAGCATGACGATGGAGTCCTTGCCGCCGGAGAAGAGGATCACCGGCCGCTCGAACTCGCCCGCGACCTCGCGGAAGATGTGCACCGCCTCCGACTCCAGCGCGTCCAGGTGCGACAGCGCGAAGGGGTTCGCGGTGCTCTCGTCGACGGCGACGACCGTGGTCATGCCGTTCCCCTCTCACTCGGTCCGCTCGCTCGTCCGGCCGCGCCTGCCGCCCGGGCCGCCGGGAGGTGTCCACGGTTCACGCCAGTCCCCTCTCCACGAGAAGCGCGTCGACCAGCGCCGCCGAGTCCTCGACGGTGTGGTCCTGGGTCTCGATCCGCAGGTCGGGGGTCTCGGGCGCCTCGTACGGGTCGTCGACACCGGTCAGCCCCGATATCTCGCCCGCGGCCTGCTTGGCGTACAGGCCCTTCACGTCGCGCGTGGAGCAGACCTCCACAGGGGTGGCGACGTGCACCTCCAGGTACGTCGTGCCGCGCGCCTCGTGGCGCTTGCGGACGGCCTCCCGGCTGTCGGCGTACGGCGCGATGACCGGGACGAGCACGGTGACGCCGTGGGAGGCGAGCAGTTCCGCCACGAAGCCGATGCGCTGCACGTTGGTGTGCCGGTCCTCGCGGCCGAAGCCGAGGCCCGCGGAGAGGAACTCGCGGATCTCGTCCCCGTCCAGGACCTCGACCCGGCGCCCGTCACCGCGCAGCCGCGCGGCCAGCGCCCGCGCGATCGTGGTCTTGCCCGCACTCGGCAGACCGGTGAGCCACACCGTGGCGCCCGCGTCCGTCACGCTCATCCGCCCCTCCCGGGAGGTCCGTTCCGTCGTCATCAGCCGTGCAGCCCGCACTCGGTCTTCGCCCGGCCCGCCCACCGGCCGGCCCGGGCGTCCTCGCCCGCCTGCACCCGGCGGGTGCAGGGGGCGCAGCCGACCGAGGCGTAGCCGTCCATGAGCAACGGATTCGTGAGTACCCCGTGATCGGCGACGTAGGAGTCCACGTCGTCTTGCGTCCAGCGGGCGATGGGGGAAACTTTGACCTTTCCGCGCCGGGCGTCCCAGCCGACGACCGGGGTGTCCGCCCGGGTCGGGGACTCGTCGCGGCGCAGTCCGGTGGCCCAGGCGTCGTAGCCGGTCAGTCCCTCCTCCAGCGGCTCGACCTTCCGCAGCGCGCAGCACAGGTCGGGGTCGCGGTCGTGGAGCCGGGGCCCGTGCTCGGCGTCCTGCTCGGCCACCGTCCGACGCGGCGTCAGCGTGATGACCCGTACGTCCATGACGGCCGCGACCGCGTCGCGGGTGCCGATGGTCTCGGGGAAGTGGTAGCCGGTGTCGAGGAAGACGACGTCGACGCCCGGGGCGGCGCGTGCGGCCAGGTGGGCCACGACCGCGTCCTCCATCGAGGAGGTGACGCAGAACCGGGAGCCGAAGGTGCCGGTGGCCCAGCGCAGGATGTCCAGCGCCGGGGCGTCCTCCAGGTCGCGTCCCGCCTGCTCGGCCAGCGTCCGCAGTTCGTCCGCGGTGTGCCGCTGCACGGTGCTCACGAAGGGCCTCCCTCACGGGTGTCGGTCCGCAGCCCCCGGGCCAGCAGGCCCAGGAACTTCAGCTGGAACGCGCGGTTGCAGGCCCGGCACTCCCAGGCGCCGTGGCCCTGCTCCGCCGGGTGCAGGTCCTCCTCACCGCAGTAGGGGCAGTGGAAGGGCGCGGCACGCTCGCTCACGACAGCGCCTCCTCGTCCGCCCGGGTCACCCACTGCGCGAAGCGCTCGCCTTCCGTGCGCCCGTCCTGGAAGCGCTTCAGGACGCGCTCGACGTAGTCGGGCAGTTCGTCCGCGGTGACCTTCAGGCCGCGGACCTTGCGGCCGAAGCCGGCCTCCAGGCCCAGCGCGCCGCCCAGGTGGACCTGGTAGCCCTCCACCTGACGGCCCTCGTCGTCCAGCACCAGCTGGCCCTTGAGGCCGATGTCGGCGACCTGGATGCGGGCGCAGGCGTTGGGGCAGCCGTTGATGTTGATCGTGATCGGCTCGTCGAACTCCGGGAGCCGGCGCTCGAGTTCGTCGATCAGCGAGGAGCCGCGCGCCTTGGTCTCGACGATCGCCAACTTGCAGAACTCGATGCCTGTGCAGGCCATCGTGCCGCGCCGGAACGGGGAGGGCCGCACCTGCAGGTCCAGTGCCTCCAGGCCCGAGACGAGCGAGTCGACCCGGTCCTGCTCGACGTCCAGCACGATCATCTTCTGCTCGACGGTCGTCCGCAGCCGCCCGGAGCCGTGCGCCTCCGCCAGCTCCGCGATCTTGCTGAGGGTGGCGCCGTCCACCCGGCCGACGCGCGGCGCGAAACCGACGTAGTGGCGGCCGTCCTTCTGGCGGTGCACGCCCACGTGGTCCCGCCAGCGCTCGACCGGCTGGTCGGGGGCGGGGCCGTCGACGAGCTTCCGCCCCAGGTACTCGTCCTGGAGCACCTGCCGGAACTTCTCCGCGCCCCAGTCGGCGACCAGGAACTTCAGCCGCGCGCGGTTGCGCAGCCGCCGGTAGCCGTAGTCGCGGAAGATCGAGATGACGCCCTCGAAGACGTCCGGAACCTCCTCCAGCGGCACCCACGCGCCCAGCCGGACGCCGATCTTCGGGTTGGTGGACAGGCCGCCGCCGACCCACACGTCGAAGCCCGGGCCGTGCTCGGGGTGGCGGACGCCGACGAAGGCGACGTCGTTGATCTCGTGGGCCACGTCCAGCAGCGGAGAGCCGGAGATCGCCGACTTGAACTTGCGCGGCAGGTTCGAGAACTCCTTGTTGCCGACGATGCGGCGGTGCGCCTCGTCCACGGCCCACGTGCCGTCGACGATCTCGTCCTCGGCGATCCCGGCGACCGGCGAGCCGAGGATGACGCGCGGGGTGTCGCCGCACGCCTCGGTGGTGGACAGGCCCACGGCCTCCAGCCGCTCCCAGATCTCGGCGACGTCCTCGATGCGGATCCAGTGCAGCTGGATGTTCTGCCGGTCGGTGATGTCGGCGGTGCCGCGGGCGAACTCCTGGGAGACCTCGCCGATGACCCGCAGCTGCTCCGTGGTGAGCCGGCCGCCGTCGACGCGGATCCGGAGCATGAAGAACTTGTCGTCCAGCTCCTCCGGTTCCAGGATCGCGGTCTTGCCGCCGTCGATCCCGGGCTTGCGCTGGGTGTACAGGCCCCACCAGCGCATGCGGCCGCGCAGGTCGGCGCCGTCGATCGCGTCGAAGCCGCGGTAGCGGTAGATCGTCTCAATGCGTGTCCGCACGTTGAGACCGTCGTCGTCCCGCTTGAACTGCTCGTTGGCGTTGAGCGGCGTCATGTGACCGACCGCCCACTGGCCCTCGCCGCGGTGGCGGCTCACCTTGCGGCGCGGCGCGGCGGCGTTCGGCTGGTCAGGGGTGGATGCCATGGCGATGCAGTCCTTCTGGCAGGCTGGAAAGAGTCGGTCGTAGCGCAAATGGTCCCCTTGGCCTGCGGGTACGCCGGAACGCCGGGAAGGGCGCAGGGCGTGGGCGCGTCACTGCGCCCGCGAGACCGGGGACGGCCGGATCAGTCCTGAACGGGACGGCGGCGAGTGCTCAGCACGCCTGACAGATGGCGCTGGACATGCGTCCGAGATCGACGTGCAGCCGACCTACCAAGGCGATTCCAGTGCGAGACATGTCGAAAGCGTGTCACGCGCATCTCGGGCCAGTCCACCGTTATCCATATGGTGGACGCGATCATCCCGCATGGCGAGACGTCCGAGTTGTCCGTCACCTGACAGAGGTCACCGGCCGCAGGAAATCCGCCGCGATGGCCCGGAATCCACCGTGCCCCCCGGTCCCCACGTGCCGCAGCTTGTGGCCCGCCAGCGCGGAACCCAGCCGCACGCCGGTGCCGAGCAGCGTACGGCCCGCGACCAGGGCCGCCAGCAGCCCCGCAGCGAAGACGTCGCCCGCCCCGGTCGCGTCCTCGACCTCGCCGTCGGGCAGCGGCCGGTGCGCGTAGCGCTCCACGGTGCCCGGCCGGTGCACCTCCACCCGGTCCGGGTACTTCACCACGGCCGCGCCCTCCCGCCGCGTCCGCACATGGCCCAGCCGCTCGAACTCCCG
This sequence comes from Streptomyces sp. NPDC008238, assembly GCF_042956445.1. Classification (NCBI taxonomy): domain Bacteria; kingdom Bacillati; phylum Actinomycetota; class Actinomycetes; order Kitasatosporales; family Streptomycetaceae; genus Streptomyces; species Streptomyces sp. NPDC008238. The sequence goes on from NZ_JBIBGK010000007.1 coordinate 263,764, forward strand.
CCCGTTGACCAGCAGGTAGTCGCTCATCGCCGCCATGGCCAGCACATCGGCCGTCGGCTCCGCCGACCAGGCGTGGCCCGGGTCGAAGCTGATCAGCGTCCTCGGTGAACGCCGCCGCACCTCCACCAGCAGCCGGTGCAGCGCCGCCCCGCCGTCCGGATCCAGGAAGGAGGTGACGTGGACCGCCCGGGACGCCGCCAGGTAGCCGGCGATCTCCTCGAAGCGCTCCCGCACGTGGACGGCGATCCGCGTGTTGGCCCCGGTGTGGGTCAGCAGGGTGCGCTCCCCGCCGTCGTGCACGGACAGGCAGATCCCGCACAGCCGGTCCGGGTCCCGTGCCACCAGCCGCCGGTCGATGCCGAGCCCGTCCAGGACGGCCAGCGGGCCGGCCGCTCCCAGCGGGTCGCGGCCCGCGACGCCCACGTAGCCGAGCCGCAGCCCGCGGCCCAGGCGGCCCAGGGCGTGGAGGGTGTTGAACGCCGAGCCGCCCGGCTCCGGCGTCAACGGCACCCCCTCGTCCCGCAGCCACTCCAGCCCGGCGCGGACCGCTCGCTCGTCGACCATGCGCTCGCCGCCGCTCTCCGGCGGGTGCCGCAGCCGCATGTGCGCGCCCAGCCGGGCCAGCACCGGGCCGCCGTTCAGGGCGGACGCCCCGGTGATGAGGTCCAGGTTGAGTGCCCCGACCCCGACGACGTCCATGCCCGCCCCTTCCCTCCGGCCGGTCCCTACCGGGCTCCGGGCCAGGGCCCGGTCACGGGCCTCCCCTCCTCTTCCCCCGTCTCGGTGCGGAAGATGCGGAAGCCGCGCCTCTCGTAGTTGGCGAGCGCGTGCGGCCCGTCCAGGCTGCAGGTGTGCACCCACACCCGCTTGGTGGGGGCGCGGTCCGGCAGGCGGTCCGCCAGGTCCCAGGCGCGGGCGATGCCGACGGACAGCAGGTGCCCGCCGATCCGCCGCCCCCGGAAGGCGGGCAGCAGCCCGAAGTACGCGATCTCGACCTGGCCGTCGTCCTGCGGGTCCAGTTCGATGTAACCGGCCGGGGTGTCCCGGTCGTACGCCACCCACGTCTCGACGCCCGGGCGCTCCAGGAAGGACCGCCACTGCTCGTACGACCACGGCAACCGGTCCGTCCAGGCGCAGTCCGCGCCCACCGAGGTGTAGAGGAAGCGGCTGAACTCGGGGGACGGCACCTCGGCCCGCGCGATGCGGACGCCCGCGGCCGCGGGGTCCGGCTCCAGGGAGGGCCGCAGGTCGGCGTGGGAGGTCTGCTCCAGGGACCACGTGGTCACCGTGACGCTAGTGCTCATGCGCCACATTCTGCGGCCTCGCGGGCCCGGCGGGTCCCCGGCTCGCTGCCGCCGGCCGTCCGGGTCCGGGCCTCACTCCCCGAAGCGCGCCGCGCGCACCGCCGGCGCCGTCGAGTGCGGCAGCAGGTCCGCGGGGTGGGCGGGGCGCACCACCTCGACCTCGACACCGTCGGCGAAGCGGTAGGGACGGTGGCCGAGCACCCCGGCCAGGGTGCGGCGCAGCCGGGACATCTCGGCCCGCACCGTCACCGTGCGCGAGGGGTCCCCGAACAGGTCGCCGGCCAGCTCCGCGGCGCTGCGGCCGTCCCGGTGCAGGGCCAGCACGAAGAGCAGTTCGGCGTGGCGCGGGCTGAGCTCCTGCGACCAGCCGCCGCCCGCGCCGGAGACGCTCACCGTCCACGTACGGGGACGGGCGAGGTCCAGCACCACGTGCCCGGACGCGGGCACCTCGTCCTCCGGCGCGGCGACCCGCACCAGCCAGCCGCCCGGCAGCGGCTCCAGGGTGCAGGTGCCCAGTGCGGGCACCCAGGTGCGCCCGGCGCTCGGCGCGGCGGGCAGCGTGATCCGCTCCACCGGGGGCATCCCGGTCACGGCCGCCGTCCAGCCGTTGGGGTCGACGACCGCCGCGCGGCCCTGCATCCGGGCCAGCAGCGGGGCGGCGACCGAGCGCAGCCGGTCCACGGCCGCCCAGTGCAGGCTGCGCAGTTCCGCCTCGGCGACCTTGGTCACCGCGGTCACCAGCGACAGCACCGCGGGGTGCATGCCGGCCGCCGGCCCGCTGACGTCCACCGCGCCCAGCAGTCGCCCGTCGCGCGGGTCGTGGAGCGGCGCGGCGGCGCAGGTCCACTGGTGGTGCACCCGTACGAAGTGCTCCGAGGAGTGCACCTGCATCGGCCGCCCGGTGACCAGGGCGGTGCCGATCGCGTTGGTGCCGACGGCCTCCTCCGACCACGAGGCGCCCTCCGCGAAGCCGAGCCGGTCCGCGCTCCTGCGGACGGCCAGGCTGCCGTCCCGCCACAGCACCCGGCCCTCGGGGTCGGTGACCACCATGATGTGCCGGGCCTCGTCGGCGACCGAGACCAGGCCGTCGCGCAGCGCGGGCAGCACCTCGCCCAGCGGGGTGCGGCGCCGGCGCACCTCGATCTCGTCGGCGGTGAGCATGCCGGTCTGACTGCCGCTGTCGGGGTCGACGCCGAGGTGCAGCGCACGCCGCCAGGAGTCCTCGATGACCGGTCTGGCCTGCGTGCCACCCGACCCGCCGCCCAGCGCGGCGTCCCGCATGCCGGCCAGCAGCCGGGCGGAACGACGCGGTTCCTGGACGGACTGGACCGACAACGACCGTGCGTCGATCGGAACCTGGCTCATGGTGCTCCCCGCGTCCGTGTGCGCCGCGCTTTGTGCGCCCCGGCAGTGGCAGCGACGTTTCTTCGCTGCCACACCATGTGCATATGGTGCCGTCGGGCCGGTCCCTCCGGTGGGATATCCGGCCAATACCTTGCAACTGTCTGCAACGGTTGCGAATATGCGCGCATTCGACGGACAGTGACGGCGCATCACGCTACTCGTACGGAACCCTGAATCCGTACGACGGTGAGGCGAGACCGGGGGTGGTGCCGAGTCGGCGCGGCACCACCCTCAGTGCGGCGCGGCGGCGGAACGTTTCCCCTGGGTCCCGGTCCTTCCGTCGGGACCGTGGGACGGACCGCCGCCGCACCCGCCCGCCCCTCACATCCGCGGGCGCGCCCGCTCCACGACCGCCGCCAGGTCCAGGCCGCGCGGCAGCGTCCCGAAGGTCGCCCCCCAGTCCCCGCCGAGCCGCGAGGCGCAGAACGCGTCCGAGACCTCCACCGGCGCGAACCGCACCAGCAACGAGCCCTGCAGCACCAGCGCCATGCGCTCCACCACCCGGCGCGCCCGCGCCTCGACGCCCTCGAGATCCGCCAGTTCCGTCAGCAGCGACTTGATCGCGCCGTCCAGCCGGTGGTCCGCGCCCCGCGCCAGGCCGATCTCGCCCAGGAACGCGTTCAGCGCCGCCGGCTCCCGCTGCAGCACCCGCAGCACGTCCAGGGCCTGGACGTTGCCCGAGCCCTCCCACACCGAGTTCAGCGGCGACTCCCGGAACAGCCGCGGCATCCCCGACTCCTCCACGTAGCCGTTGCCGCCCAGGCACTCCAGCGCCTCCGCCACCAGCGGCGGGCAGCGCTTGGTGATCCAGTACTTGGAGACCGCCACCGCCAGCCGCCGCAGGTGCCGCTCCTGCTCGTCGTCCGCGTCGTAGGCGGCCGCCAGCCGCAGCACGGTCGTGGTGGCCGCCTCCGACTCCAGCGCCAGGTCCGCCAGGACGTTGCGCATCAGCGGCTTGTCGGCCAGCAGCCCGCCGAACGCGCTGCGGTGCCCGGCGTGGTGCACCGCCTGCGCCACCGCCTGCCGCATCAGCGCCGCCGAACCGGTCGCGCAGTCCAGCCGGGTGGCGGCCACCATCTCGATGATCGTCGCGACCCCGCGCCCCTCCTCGCCGACCCGGCGCGCCCACGTGCCGTCGAACTCCACCTCCGCCGAGGCGTTGGAACGGTTGCCCAGCTTGTCCTTGAGCCGCTGGATCAGGAAGACGTTGCGCGAGCCGTCCGGCAGCACCCTCGGCAGCAGGAAGCAGGTCAGCCCGCCGGGCGCCTGCGCCAGCACCAGGAAGGCGTCCGACATCGGCGCCGAGCAGAACCACTTGTGACCGGTGAGCAGGTAGGCGCCCTCCTCCGCCAGCGGCTCCGCGCGCGTGGTGTTGGCCCGTACGTCCGAACCCCCCTGCTTCTCGGTCATCCCCATGCCGAACAGGGCCCCGGGCTTGCGCCCCGGCGCCACCAGACCGGGGTCGTACACCCGCGACCCCAGCCGGGGCTCCCACTCCGCGGCCAGCACCGGGTCGACGCGCAGCGCCGGCACCGCCGCGTGCGTCATCGACACCGGGCAGCCGTGCCCGGCCTCCGCCTGGGACCACACCAGGAAACCCGCCGCGCGCCGCAGGTGACCGCCGGGGCGCGACCACGCGTCGGTCAGCCCGGACGAGACCGCCCGCCCCAGCAGCCGGTGCCACGCCGGATGGAACTCGACCTCGTCGATCCGGTTCCCGTACCGGTCGTGGGTGTGCAGCACCGGCCGGTGGGTGTCGGCCGCCTCCGCCCACCCCCGCGCCTGCGTCGAACCCGCCACCCGGCCGATGTCGCCCAGCTCCCGGTGGACCTCCTCGTGGAGACCGGGCGCCACGTGCCGTTCCACCCCCTCCACCAGGGCGGCGTCGGCGGCGTACACGTCATACCCGACCAGGGGCGGAGGCTGGTTGGTCACGGTGTGTGTGGGGGGACTCATGACAGTTACGGTAGGCGCGTGCAGGCAGCAGACGAAACACCCGAGGGGCCCAGGCGCGGCCGCCTCCACCGGGCGCAGGCCCTCTACCGGAACGTGTCCAAGCGCAAGGTCGGCTGGCTGCTGCTCAAGGACACGGTGGACTCCTGCATGGAGTACCGCGTCACCGGACTCGCCGCCGAAGCCGCCTTCTTCGTGCTGCTCTCCCTGCCGCCGCTGCTACTGAGCCTCGTCGGCGCCATCGGCTACGTCGACGGGATCATCGGCACCGACACCATCGACAACATCCGGGGCAACATCCTCACGGCCGCCGCGACCGTCCTGTCCGACAAGGGCGTCGACCAGTTGATGCGGCCGCTGGTCGACGACGTCTTCGGCGGCGGTCGGCCCGACGTGATCTCCATCGGCTTCGTCATCGCCCTGTGGTCCGGATCGCGCGCCCTCAACGTCTTCGTGGACACGATCACGATCATGTACGGGCTGGAGGGCAGGCGCGGCATCGTCAAGACGCGGCTGCTGGCCCTGCTGCTCTACATCGTCGCCCTGGTGATCGGCGCCGTCGTCATGCCGCTGCTGGTCGTCGGGCCGGACGCCGTGGTGGCGCTCCTGCCGTGGAGCGAGGCCGTGATCCGGATACTGTACTGGCCGGTCGTCCTCCTGCTGTCGATCGCCTTCCTCACCACGCTGTACCACGTCTCGGTACCAGTGCGGTCGCCCTGGTACGAGGACATGCCGGGGGCGGCCGTCGCCCTGCTGATGTGGGTCCTGGGCAGCTTCGTGCTGCGCATCTACCTCACCCAGACCGTCGAGGGCCCCACCATCTACGGCTCCCTGGCCGCGCCCGTCGCCGTGCTGCTGTGGATCTTCGTGTCGGCCTTCGCGGTGCTGGTCGGGGCGGCCGTCAACGCGGCCATCGACCGGGTGTGGCCCTCGATCGAGACCGCGGCCGCCCGCGAGGAGAACGCCCGGGCCAGGGAACGCGCCGCCGCCGACCTCGTCGCCGAGGCCGCCGCCCGGCGCGCCGCGTTCGAGTCCGGCCCGGACGACGAGGTCGGCCCGGAGGACCCGCCCGCCGAATTCCCCGAGCGCTGGGCGGGCTTCCTGCCCCCGGACGACGTACGGTCCCGGCTGCGCGGCCGCCGCCCCCCGGGCAAGGACGGCGGCAAACAGCCCCGCGACTGACGCGGCACGGGCCGGGCACGGACCGGGACCCGGCGCGGTGTCGGTGGCCGGTGCCATGCTGGAGCGGTGTACCGGGAACGGACCTCGGCCGTGCCCGGCGCCGTGCTGTGGACGAGGACAGCGGGCGCCGGGACCGCCCGCGTCCTGCCCGACGGCTGCATCGACCTGATCTGGGGCGAGGACACCGGGCTGTTCGCGGCGGGGCCCGACACCACCGCCCACCTCTCCGGCAGCCCGCCCGGCACGCGGTACGCGGGGCTGCGCTTCGCCCCCGGCGTCGGACCCGCCGTGTTCGGACCACCCGCGCACGAACTGCGCGACCGCCGCGTGCCGCTGGACGCGCTGTGGCCCGGCGCCGAGGCCCGCCGGCTCACCGAGCGCGTCGCCGCCGCCGCCGACCCCGGCGCCGTCCTGGAGTCCGTGGTGCTCTCCCGTGCCGACCGGCGCGCCTCGTCCCCGTGGGGCCCGGAGGTCGCCGCGAGCCTCGCAGCCGGGGCCCGCGTCGGCGCCGTCGCCGAGGACGCCGGGCTCAGCGAACGCCAGCTCCACCGCCGCTGCCTGGACGCCTTCGGCTACGGGCCCAAGACCCTCGCCCGCATCCTGCGCCTCCAGCGGGCACTGGCACTGGCCCGGGACGGCCGCCCCTTCGCCGATGTCGCCGCCCACGCGGGCTACGCCGACCAGGCCCATCTCGCCCGCGACGTCCGCGCCCTCGCCGGGGTCCCGCTCGGCGAACTGCTCTAGGTGCCGGTGGGTGGTGGCGGTGCGCCGGTTTTTCGGCTGTCGCGCCGTCTCGCGCCCTGCGGGCGCAAAGATGCTGGCTGCGGAGGGGAGGGTGGGGGGCCGGGGCTCGTCGGCAGTCTCCGGCCCGGTGGGCGGTTGGGGTTCAGGCGCCGGAGCGGGGCCGGTTGTTCGTACGGTCCCGGTCTCGTTGCCGTCCGCGGGTATAGATGGCCGGTGACCACGCCCACCCTTGGTGGGTGGCGCGCCCGCCGTAACCGGCGTCTGCGGGTGCTTCCCCGATCCGACATCGGGCTCTGTTCCGACGTCCATACCGTCGATAGCGGGCCCGATCTCCCGCCGACCTCCCGGCAGCACCCCGAAATACCCGCAGGCGCGGGTTACGGCGGGCGCGCCCACCACCGGCAGTAGGCGTGGAAGCGGCCATCTATACCCGCGGACGGCAACGAGACCCGAGGCCACAGGAAAGGCGACCCGCTCCGGCGCCTGAACCCCAGCCCCGACCCACCCGCACACTGCCGAAGAGCCCCTGCCCCCACCCTTCCCTCCGCAGCCAGCCGCCGTGCGCCCGAAGGGCGCGAGACGAACCCGCACCCACCCGCCGGCCTCACCCCTCGGCGCGCACCCACTCGCAGGTACCCCGCTAGGAGAACCTCGCGAAGAGGTCGACCGGGTTCCCGTCCGGGTCCAGGACCACGGCGTACCGCATCCCCCAAGGCGCGTCGAAGGGCTTCAGATGTCCCGCGTACCCGGCCCCGGTCAGTTCGGCGAACGTCGTGTCCACCTCCTCCGGGCGCTCACACACGAAGGCCAGCGCCATCCGGTGACCGCCCTGCGGCGGCTCCCACGCGGAGTCGAAGGAGCGGACCATCTCCACCGTGTCCCACGCCATCCGCAGCCCCCCGGGCAGCGCGGTCTCCACGTGCGGTTCCGCCTCCGCCCCGGCGGGGATCTCCAGCCCCAGCCTGCGGTAGAAGGCCAGCGAGGTGGCCATGTCGGCCACGACGATCTCGACGACATCGAAACGAAGAGTCATGCCGCCACCGTAGGCGCGCCCCGTCCGGCCCGTCTTGAACGAATCGGACGCGCGCCGGGCCGGTCAGCGCCGGGGGACGGCCGGGGTGTCCTCCCCGGGTTCGCCGAGCGGGGTGGCCGTGACCGTGTCGGACTGGCGGGCGGCGGAAGAGGTGCGGCGCGCGTCGGGGGCGACGGGGGGCCCCGTGCGGCGGTCCGGGCGGGGGATCCCGGACGTTTCCGGGGCGGGGGCCGTCGACGGGCGCGGCGAGGGCGGCGGGTCGGCCGCCGGGGGGACGGACACCGCGGGCACGGTCGGGCCGACCGCCGGGCCCTGCGCGGGGGCGGACATCAGGTGCAGCGGCACGGCGACGACCGCCGCCACCGCCAGCGACACCCCGGCTCCCGCGGCCGTCCGCAGCAGCTTGCGCCGCACAGCCGCGCGGCGCACCTCGCGGAAGCGGCCGGGCGGCGGTCCGAGGAGGACCGTGCCGGGCCCCAGCAGGGCGTCCAGTTCGGCGTCGCGTTCCTCGCCCGGGCCCTCAATGGGTGTGATCAAGGCTTCTCCTCAGTCCGGCTCGCAGCATCTCCCTGGCCGCGTGCAGGTCGGCCTTCACGGTTCCTTCCTTCCGTCCCGTCGCCGCCGCCACCTCCCGGACCGGCATGTCGGCGTAGTAGTACAGCAGGATCGGCACCCGCAGCCGCTCGGGCAGCGACTGGACGAGCATCCGCACCGAGGGGTCGGTCTGCCCGTCGCGTCCCTCGCCCTGCCCGTCGACGACGACCTCCGCGGTGGCGCGCCGCATGGCCCGGCGTTCGCGCTCCACCTTCCGCCAGTGGTCGCGCACGATGTTGGCGGCCGTGACGTAGAGGAAGCCGCGCGGCTCGTCCACGTTCGTCCAGCGCGCCCACAACCGGGTGAAGGCCTCGGAGGCGATCTCGTGGGCCGTCTCGTCGTCGTCGACCAGCCGCCGGCACCAGCCGGCCAGGCGCGGGTAGAGGGCGGCGAACAGCTCGGACGCCGCTTCCTCCCGGGAGGACCGTTTCAACACTCTCCACATTCCGTCGTTCATCATGCCGCAGGCCGATCGCCGGGCGGCCGGGCCGGCGGGCGTCACGTCCACCGGCCCGGCCACCCGCTAGCCGCGGTCCGCCGAGGTCAGGGAGGCGTACACCACGACGTTGTCGCGGTATCCGCTCCCCTCGCCGGTGCGGGGGCCGCCGCAGGTGATCAGGCGCAACTCGGGCCGGTCCACGTCGCCGTAGACCTCCTGGGTCGGGAAGTGCGCCTTGGCCACCGTCTGCACCCGGTCCACGGTGAACTCCGCGGACGCGCCGTCCCGCAGCCCCGCCACGACCCGGTCGCCCGGTCGCAGCCGTGCCAGGTCGTGGAAGACCCCGTCGCCGAACCGGCCGACGGTGACGTGCGCCAGGAGCACGGACGGGCCGAGCCGGCCCGGGGTGGGGGAGTGGCGGTACCAGCCGGCGGGCGAGTCGCGCGCCACCGGCGGGACCTCCACGGTGCCGTCCGCGGCCAGCCCCAGTTCCATGACCGGGGTGTCGACCCCGATCGCCGGGATCCGCAGCCGTACCGGGACCGAGCGGGCGAGCTGGGGCGGCGGGGACGGGTGCGTCCGGGCGGCGGCCGGCGGCGTCGGGACGACGGCCGGCGCGGCGACGGCACCGTCACCGGAACCGCCCGCGCACCCGCCCGCCCACGGCAGGAACGCGAGGACCGCCAGGACCGCGGCCCACCTCGCGCCCGGGGTCATCCGGCGGTGGTGCGCCTGCGCCGCGTCACCACGAACGTGCCGCCGGCCAGGAGCAGCAGGCCGCCGGCGGCCGCCCCCACCACCGCTGCGTCGGGACCCTGGGAGGCCGGGGACTGCACGCCGGTGTCGGGGGCGCCGGCCGGCACCCTGTCGACCTGACGCGGCGACGGCACCGCGGACGGCGCCGTGGACGGCGCGGCAGACGGCACCGCGGACGGCGCGCTGCCGCGGGCCGGCGAGGGCCGCGTGCTCGGCCCGTCGGCGAACGCGGGCGCCGTCCCCGCCAGCACCGCGGCGCACGCGACGGCGGCGGCGGTCAGAACACTCCTGCGCATGTATCGCTCTCCTTCGTCACCCCGCCCTGCCCCGTCGGGGCGCGGGCGGGTTCTGGCAACTGATCGCGCGAAGAGACGAGGCGGCCCGTGAGCCGGTTGTAAAGAACGGGCAAAGTCGCCCGCGCGGGGCCCCCGGTGAACGGCGGGCGACACGGCGGCGACCGGCCGGAGCCGCCGCCCCGCCGGGCGTCACGGTTGGGCAACACCCAGCTCACGGCGGCAGCCGCACGCGCCCGCGAGCGCATCATGTGATCAGGGTGGGGACGTCAAAAGGGGGCGGGACCGGTGGAGTTCACGGTGGAGCGGACGCTCGCGAGACGCGGCCGGCGGTGGCTGACCGGAGGCCTGGTCGCGATCGGGGCGGCGGTGGTGTGGCTGGTCGCCTCCGGGAGCGCGACGGCCCCCCTGATGCTGGCGTTCCTGGCGGGCGTGGTGGCCTGGAGCGGCGCGAAGGACCTGCGGAGGTCACGGCAGCCGTTCCGGCTGCGCATCGACGCGTTCGGCATCGCGCTGCACGACGCGGAGCTCGCCTGGGAGCAGATCGACAGCGTCTCCCTCTGGCACGTCCCCAACACCGGTGAGGACAGCGAGACCACCACACCGCCCAAGCCGCGGCTCACGCTCTGGACGGCACCGGGCGTCGTCTTCCCCCGCAAGCCCGACCGCGGCCGGAGCGACCGGCCGCGCTACACGCTCGTCGACTGCGAGGACCTCGACCAGGGCGTCTCCGATCTGACGGCCGTGCTCGCCGAACACGGCGGCGCCGCCTTCGAGACCGCGCCGCGCGGCGTGCGCCCGCCGATGCCGGTGACCGTGGCGGGGCCGGAACTGCGCGTGCCCGGCGGGGAGCGGCAGTTCGTCGACGACCGCAGGGCCGGCACCTGGACGCTGGTCTGGGCGGCGCTCGCCGTCGTCTTCAGCTACTCCTTCTGGGAACTCGTCCACGGCCGCATCATCGGCCCCGAACCCTTCACCGCCTTCGGCCCGCTCGGCGCGATCGGCTGCTGGTACCTCACCGGGCGGTCGTTCCGGCGCTGGCGCAAGCCGCTGCGGCTGCGCGTCGGGTCCGCCGGGATCGGCATGCGCGAGGCGACCCGCGAGGAGTCGTTCTTCTCCTGGAAGGACATCGCGGCCGTCACCGTCGGCCGCCCCCCGACCACCGAGGACACCCGCCCGTGGCTGGTGGTGTGGCCGCTGCCGGGCAGCCGACCCTACGACAACCCCTCCTACCTGGTCGACGGCCACAAGGCCTACGCCCTGGTGCGCCTCGACCGGCTGCCCGGCGGGGTGGCCGCCGTCGCCCCCGTGGTGCGGGAGTACGCGGGGGAGCGCTACGCCGAGACGGCCTGAGCCGTCCGCGGAAAACCGGTTGCGGGGGCCCACCACGCACCGGCTAGGGTGTCCCCGTCAGACCGCGAGCGAACCGGGAGGTGTTGGAACGATGACTGCCGTCGAGCAGGGCGCTGCCCGCATCCAGAAGATCGTCAACCCCACCTCAGCGGTCGCCGGCTGACCCATCCCGTCGCGGGACAACCCGACGGCACAACCGTGCGCGACCGCCCTCCCGAAGGGCTCTCCTCCGTTGACCAACGGATCCGTCCCGCAGCCGTCCACCGCGCTCACCGCCTACGGCTGGGACTCCGCACTCGACTCCGACTTCGCCGTCCACGCGGAGCGGGGACTCACACCCGGCCGCATCGTCCGCGTCGACCGCGGGCTGTGCGACGTCGTCCTCCCCGACGGCCCGGACGGTCTGCGGACCGTACGCGCCGACACCGAGGACGTCTTCACCCGCGACCCCATGGGGATCGCCTGCACCGGCGACTGGGCCGCCGTCGACGAGACGCCGGCCGACGGCCCCGCCGTGCGCGCCCTGCTGCCGCGCCGCACCACCTTCGTCCGTTCCACCTCCTCCAAGCGCTCCGAGGGACAGGTCCTCGCGGCCAACGTCGACCTGGCGGTCATCGCCGTGTCGATCGCCGCCGAACTCGACCTCGGCCGGCTCGAACGCTTCGTGTCGCTGGCGTGGACCAGCGGCGCCCAGCCCCTGGTCGTCCTCACCAAGGCCGACCTCGTCGAGGACACCGCCCACCTGCTGGACGACGCGCGCGGCGCGGCACCCGGCGTGGAGGTCCTGGTCGTCAGCGCCGCCACCGGCGACGGCGTGCCGGAGGTGGCCGGGGCGCTGGCCGGCGCCACGTCCGTCCTGCTCGGGCAGTCGGGCGCGGGCAAGTCCACGCTCACCAACGCGCTGCTGGGCCGCGAGGTCCAGGAGGTGCAGGCCATCCGCGACAGCGACGGCAAGGGGCGGCACACCACGACCACCCGCGACATGCTGCCGCTACCCGGCGGCGGGGTGGTCATCGACACCCCGGGGCTGCGCGGGGTCGGACTGTGGGACGCCGACGCCGGTCTCACCCAGACGTTCTCCGACATCGAGGCGCTGGCCGGCGAATGCCGCTTCCACGACTGCTCACACGAATCCGAACCCGGCTGCGCGGTCCTCGCCGCCCTGGACGACGGCGTCCTGACCCACCGCCGGCTGGACAGCTACCGCAAGCTGCTCCGTGAGAACGCGTGGATCGCCTCGCGCACCGACGCCCGGCTCCGCGCCGAGATGCGGCGCGAGTGGAAACTGCGCTCCGCCGCGGGGCGCGAGATGTACGAGCGCAAGCGCGGCGGCGGTCACCGCAAGGTGTACTGACCGGATCCGGCCCGGCTCCCCCACGGGGAGCCGGGCCGGCGGTCATCCGGCTCCGTTGTGGCGCTCACCGCCACGGCGCAAGGTCAGCGGGCTGCCCTCGTGCCAGAAGGTGTAGACGATGCTGCCGAGGCCGAGCGCGACGATGACGACGCCGAGGACGATCGAGTAGACCATGGCTCCTCCAGCCCGTTCGGGATGCGTTTTACCGCACCTTCACCTTCGATGTTCGAACGTGACCTTCCCGTGGCCGTGCCGTCTCACACGCGCGACGGCCCAACTCACAGCCCAGCGACCCGAGTTGTCCGTATGTGCGGCTCATGCCGACGGCAGTCCGCCCCGGGCGACGACCCCGGCGTACCAGCGGGCGCTGTCCTTGGGCGTACGGCGCTGGCTCGCGAAGTCCACGTGCACGATGCCGAACCGCTTGCCGTACCCGTAGGCCCACTCGAAGTTGTCCAGCAGCGACCACAGGAAGTAGCCCTGGACGTCCGCGCCGTCGGCCACCGCCCGCTGCACCGCGGCCAGGTGCGCGTGCAGGTACGCGATCCGCTCCGGGTCGTGGACCGCGCCCTCGGGATCCGCGTAGTCGTCGTACGCCGCGCCGTTCTCGGTGATCAGCAGCGGCACACCCGGCAGCTCGTCCCGCAGCCTGAGCAGGAGTTCGTGCAGGCCCTGGGCGTCCACCGGCCAGTCCATCGCCGTCCGCGGCCCCGGCGCCGGCACGAACCGCACGTGCGCCTCGGCCCCCGGCCACGGGGACGGTGACGCATGGGTGCCCGCGGCCACCACGGTCGGGGCGTAGTAGTTGAGGCCCAGCGCGTCCACCAGACGGGAGATCGCCCCCAGGTCGCCGTCCGCCACGAACGACCAGTCCGTCAGCGCCGCCGTGTCCCGCAGCAGGTCCTCCGGGTACGCCCCGCGGAACACCGGGTCCAGCCACAGCCGGTTGGCCAGCGCGTCGACCCGCCGGGCCGCCTCCGCGTCGGCCGCGCCCGCGGTGTGCGGGCGCACCGCCGCGAGGTTCAGCGTCAGCGACACCTGCGCCGGCACGGGCAGTCGCTCCCGCAGCACGCCGACCGCCAGGCCGTGCCCCAGCAGCAGATGGTGCGCCGCCCGCAGCGCCGCCTCCGGCTCCGTCCGGCCCGGCGCGTGCACGCCCTGCGCGTAGCCCAGGAAGGCCGAGCACCACGGCTCGTTCAGCGTCGTCCACAACGGGACCCGGTCCCCGAGCGCGTCCGCGACGAGCCCCGCGTACTCCGCGAAGCGCTCCGCGGTGTCGCGCACCGGCCAGCCTCCCGCGTCCTCCAGCTCCTGCGGGAGGTCCCAGTGGTACAGGGTGAGGACGGGACGGATCCGGTGGTCGAGCAGCTCGTCGACGAGGGCCCGGTAGAAGTCGAGCCCCTTCTGCACGGCCGGGCCCCGGCCGGTGGGTTGTACGCGTGGCCACGACACGGAGAAGCGGTAGTCCGTGAGGCCGAGCTCCGCCATCAGCGCGACGTCCTCGCGCATGCGGTGGTAGTGGTCGGCGGCGATGTCCCCGGTGTCGCCGTTGCGGACCCTGCCGGGGGTGCGGCTGAAGGTGTCCCAGATCGAGGGGGTGCGGCCGTCCTCGTGGGCGGCGCCCTCGATCTGGTAGGCGGCGGTGGCCGCGCCCCACCGGAACCCTCCGGGGAAGCCGAGTGTCGTGTGCGGCGCGTTGCGAGTGCGGGGTGCGGTCGTGGTCATGCGTGCGTGCTCCTTGTGTGCCGGGTGGGTTGTGGTTGCGGTCCGTGGTTGTGTGCGGGTTGTTTGCGCCTGCGGGCGGCTGCGCCGTGTTGCCTCGTTGTTTGCGTGCACGTTGTGTGCGCCTGCGGCGGGCTGTTCGCCCACCCTCCCGCCCGATTGCCCGGCGCGATTGGTGCGGGCCTGCGCAAGTTCGTCTGGGGTCGGGGCCGCGCCGGCGCACGTCCTCAACGCTCGCGGTTTACGCCAACGTCATTCGGCGCCGGGTCCGCCGCTCGTCGTTTCCGGGCGCACCCCGCCACACCCCCTCCCGTCGTATGAGCGCACAACGGCCGGTGGAGGGTCAGAAGGCAATCCGGGGCGCCCCGAAGCGCCCTCTGACCCCCGCGGCCCCGTGGTTCAGGCCCGCATCATTCGGCACGGGTCCGCCACCCGACTCCCCCCGGCTTTCGGCCAGGGGGAGCGCCCCGCCACACCCCTCCCTGTTGTGCGGGCGCAGGGTGTCCCGTTGGGGGTGCGTTGGACAGGTGCGGTGCCCCGGGCTGCCTTGTGACCACCCACCGGCCGTTGGTCGCCGTCGATTCGGAGGGGGTGGGGTCGTAGGGGTGGGCGTTCTGGACGCTGACGTGTATTTGATGTGCAGCAGCGACGGCACCGACGAGTGCTGCCCGCCATGCACATAAATATGCGGTACAGAATGCCCACCCCGGAGGCCCCGCCCCCGGCCCACCCAGCCACAGAGCGCAGGCCCGCACCAACCGTGCCGGGCAATCGGGAGGGAGGGTGGGGGAGAAACCCCAACAGAAACCACGACGCAGCCGCACAACCACCCACCGCCCCCTTACCCCTTCACCGCACCCTGCATGATCCCCCCGACGATCTGCCTCCCCAGCACCCCGAAGACCAGCAGCACCGGCACCGTCCCCAACAACGTCCCCGCCATGATCACGGACTGGTCGTGCACGTACCCCCCACCCAGTTGCCGCAAGGCAACCTGCACCGTGGGCTCCTGCGACGTGAGCGCGATGATCGGCCAGAAGAAGTCGTTCCAGGACGCCATGAACGTGAGCATCCCGAGCACCGCCATCCCCGGCCGGGCGACCGGCACGACGATGCTCCAGAAGATCCGCGCCGTCGAGGCCCCGTCGACGCGGCCCGCCTCGATCAGCTCGTCCGGCAGCGACTGCACGAGGTACTGCCGCATGAAGAAGACCCCGAACGCCGAGACGAGCCCGGGGAGGATGACGGACTGGAGCTGGTTCACCCACTGCAGCTCCGCGATGAGCATGAACAGCGGGATGACGCCCAGCTGGGGCGGGATCATCATCGTGCCGACGGTCAGGGCGAGCAGCGCGTTGCGGCCCCGGAAGCGGAGCTTGGCGAAGGCGAACCCGGCGAGCGTGGAGCACAGGACGGTGCCGACCGTCACCGACCCCGAGACGACGAGGGAGTTGAGCAGGGCCTTGCCGATGTCGGCCTGCTCCAGCACCTGGCGGAGGTTGTGCCCGAGGTTGCCCCCGGGCAGCAGTGCCGGCGGGCTCGCGGCGAGCTCCGCGTTGGAACGGGTCGCGGCGACGATCGTCCAGTAGAAGGGGAAGGCGGAGATCGCCGCCGCGACGATCAGGACGGCGTAGGCGAGCGGCCCGCCGTGGTGCTGCCGGCCCGCCCGGGAGGGGCGGAGACGAGTGAGGGGACGTGCGGTCCCGGCGTCGCGGCCGGCCCGCGCCCGTGTGAGGAGCGCGCTCACCGGCGGGTCCCCTTCCGTGAACGGCGCCGTGCCAGCGCGGTGTTGAGCAGGACCAGCAGGACGATGAGGACGAACGTCACCCAGGCGATGGCGGCGGCGCGACCCAGGTGGAAGTAGCCCCAGCCCTGCTCGTACATGTAGAGGCCGAGGGTCTGGTACTGGTGGGAGATGCCGCCCGAGATGCTCCCCTCGAACAGCAGCGGTTCGCCGAAGAGCTGGGTGGCGCCGATCGTGGAGACGACGATCGTGAAGAGGATCGTGGGCCGCAGCCCGGGCAGCGTGACGTGGAGGAACTGCCGCCACCGCGAGGCGCCGTCGAGTTCGGCCGCCTCGTACAGCTCCCCGGGGACGGACTGCATGCCGGCGAGGTAGATCAGCGCGTTGTAGCCGGTCCACCGCCAGGTGACGATGGTGGAGACCGCGACCTGCGAGGCGACCGTCCCGGACTGCCAGTCGACGGGCCCGATGCCGGCCAGCCCGAGCGCCCAGTTGACCAGGCCGAAGTCGCGGCCGAAGAGCTGGGCGAAGACCAGGGTGGCGGCGGCCACGGAGGTGGCGTACGGCAGGAGCATCGTGACGCGGAAGAAGGTGCGGCCGCGCAGCTTGTAGTTGAGCAGGTGGGCGAGGCCGAGCGCCATGAGCAGCTGCGGCACGGTGGAGACGACGCCGATGGTGAAGGTGTTGCGCAGCGCGGTCCAGAAGAAGTCGTCACCCAGGAGCGCGGCGTAGTTGTCCAGGCCGCGCCACTCCATGTCGCCGGGGGTCTGGAGCTCGACGCGGTAGAGGGAGACGTACGCCGTGTAGAGCAGCGGGAACAACCCGAACGCGGCGAACAGCGCGAAGAACGGCGCGATGTAGGCGTAGGGCGACAACCGGGCGAGCAGTCGCCGCGGGGGCGCGGGGGCTGCCGGGGGCGGGGCGGGGGACACCGGCGCGGCGGCGGTCAGGGTCATGGGGGACCTTCGGGTCGGGGGAGTGGCGGGGCGGGGCGGCCGGGCGCGGAGGACCGGGGCTGCGGTCCCGCGCGCCCGGCGCCGGCGGGGCGGGGGCCGTCAGCCGACGGCGTTCTCGACGCCCTTCCTGGCGTGGCTCCACGCCGTCGCGGAGTCCGTGCCCTTGCGTTCGACCTCGCCGAGCGCGTTGGTGATCTGCTGGTTGACGTCACCGTCGTGCACGCCGAGCACCTGCACCGGCGAGGCCTCGGCGGCGGCGCCGAAGATCTGCCCGATGGGCGCGTCGCTGAAGTACGGGTCGGTGACGTCCTTGACGGACTCGATCGCCCCGACGTTGGAGGGGAAGCTGCCCTGCTTCTTGAAGAGCTTGGCCTGCTGCTCCGCCGCCGTCAGCCACTTGACCAGCTCGAAGGCCTCCTTGGCGTGCGCGGAGCCCTTGGGGACGGCCAGGTAGGACCCTCCCCAGTTGCCCGCCGCGCCGCCCGGGAGCGGGGCGACGTCCCACTTGCCCTTGCCGGTCTCGCCGGCCTGGCCCTTGATGTAGCCCAGCATCCAGGCCGGGCATCCGATGGTGGCGAAGGAGCCGCTGCTGAAGGCCTGGTTCCAGGCGGGCGTCCACTGGGCGAGCTTGGCGCTCAGTCCGTCCTGGGCGGCCTTCACGGAGAGGTCCCAGGCGTTCTTGACGGCGGCGTTGTCGTCGTAGATCAGCTTGCCGGAGGCGTCGTAGTAACGTTCCTTCTCCTGGCCGACGATGACGGAGTAGAGGCTGCCGACGCTGTCGACCCAGGCGCTCTTGGCCCCGGCCTTCGCCCTGTACTGCCGGCCGAGTTCCAGGTAGCCGTCCCACGTGGACCACTTCTGCGCCAGCTCGGCCCGGCCGGTGGGCAGTCCCGCCTTCTCGAGCAGGTCGGCGCGGTAGCAGATCGCCTCGGGGCCGACGTCGGTGCCCAGGCCCAGGGTGCGGCCGTCGGAGGTGGTCGCGGCGGACCACTTGGCGGCCGAGAAGTCGGCCTTGAGCTCCTTGGCCCCGAGGGCTCCCAGGTCCTCGAACCTGTCGGCCTGCTGCTGGGTGACCGACGCGATGCGCCCCACCTCGATGCCCTGGACGTCGGCGAGGCCGCCGCCGCCCGCGAGCCTGGTCTGCAGGGCCTTCCAGTAGTCGGCCTCGTTCTCGGTGCTGCTCTCCTTGACGGTGACGCCGGGGTGGAGCTTCTCGTACTCGTCGTACAGGCCGGCTTCCTTGTAGCCGAAGGTGCCGAACAGGTCGACGGTGATCGTGACCTTGCCGTCCTTGTCCGCGGACGTGCCGGTCGAACCGGATCCGCAGGCGGCGAGGAGCGCCCCGGCGAGCGCGACCGCCCCGAGTCGGAGGGTGGCGCGTCTGGCGGCTCGGGCGATGGGCATGGAAGCCTCCCATGGCTTCGGGACGGGTGAGAGGGCTCTCGTGCACGGCTCTTGAGAGCGCTCTCAAGCGATGCCCAGGAGAGTGCCGCCGCAGCCGGTGGTTCGTCAAGAGTCGAATGGATAACGGCCGGTGGGACGGCTCCGGGTCCCGTGCGGCTCCACGTCGTGACGGCATGTCCGGCCGGCGCCGTGACCCTCCGCGATGCTCTCCGGAGCCCGTGCCCATGGGCGCGGAAACGGTCGTGAAAGGGAACGGAATTGACATCTGTAGGGCTCAAGCATTCGTCCTCGGCCATGTCGTGCGATGGCCGGAGGGGGGTGTCGGAGGGCTGCTAGAAATTACCCGCCGGCGTGAATGTTCGTGCATGAGTACGGCTTTTCCGCGCCTCCCGTCCGTACGTCCGCGAGCCCGCCCGTATGCCCGAACAGACGCAGCAAGGGGAGCGATGACCTCGGCACCATCGGGTTCCGTGCCCGCCCGGAATGCCGCTCACGGTCTGCTCGGCCGCGCGCTGTCCAGGTGCCACGACGAGCGGGCCACCGGTGTGCTGCGGGTGCAGGGCAGCCCCGGCGGGGCCTTCCACCTGCTCGACGGCGCGGTGGTGGCCGTCGAGAGCCCCGGCGCGCCGGGGGTCGGGACGCTGCTCGTCCGCTCCGGGCGCATCGACGCCGACGAGTGGAACGCCGCCCACGACGCCGCCGGAACGGGGCTGTGGCCGGGCGCCGCGATCGCCGCCGGGGGACGGCTCGGCACGGCCGAGTTCCAGGTGCTGCACATGATGGCCGTTCAGGACGCGGTCTTCGCCGTACTGGCCGGACGGCTGGACAACTGCGCCTTTGACCCCGACGCGCCCGGAACCGTGCCGGCCGCCCTGCCGGCGGGCCTGGCCCCCGGCGTGGAACCGGAGGAACTGCTGGTGGAGGCCGGTCGCCGGCTCTCCGCACTGGCCTCGCTGCCGCGCCCGGTCTCCCCCGACCGTGACCGGGTCGCCGCCGTGGGGCCGCCCGCGTGGGCGGACGAACCGCTGGCCCCGGTGCGCCGCGAGATCCTCGGCTGCGCCAACGGCCGCCGCAGCCCCCGGGACATCGCGTTCCTCATCGGCCGCGGGGTCTACACCATCACCGTGGAGGTCGCCCGGATGTGCGCCGAGGGCCTCGTCGAGACGGTCCCGGCTCCACCCCCGGCGGACCCGTCCCCGCCGTCCGCCGCGGATCCGGTCCCGCCGCCCCCCGACCCGTTCGGCGTGCTCCGCGCCGAGCCGGCCGGGCCCGCCGCGCCGGGTCCGTCCGCCGATCCCCCGCAGGACGTCCCGGACCCGGGACCGTACCCGCCCGTACCGGACCGGGAGCCGGGCGAGGTCCCCACCGCGGCCCCGGTCGCCGAGGGCCTGCCCCGCCGTGAGCCGGGCGCCAGCGGCATTCGCGAGGCGCTCGACGCGGGCCGTCCGCAACCGGGCTGGAAAGGATTTCTCCGGCCGCGAGGACGGAGCCGGACCGATTCCCCGTGACCGCAGTCCGATGACCGATTCCCCGTGACCGATTCCCCCGTGACCGGAATCCCCCGGGGACCGACCGAACACCGAACGAAGGGAATCCAAGGAGGTGCACGTGCATGAATCATGACGCCCTGGTCGCCGAGATGCGCGCTTTGCGGGACCGGGTGGTCGGTGTCACCGACACGGCCGTCGCGGCCGTCGACGGCCTGCTGATCGCCGCCGACACCGAGGACGCCATCGACCCCAACGGGCTCGCCGCGCTGGCCGCGGCCAGTCTGGGACTGGCCCGGCGGATGGCCGCGGCGGCGCTGCGCGGTCCGCTCCGCAGGACCGTGACCTGCAGCAGCGGCGGCTACACCGCCGTCTACGCGGTCGGCGAGACCGCGCTCCTCGTCGTCGTGGGCGACGAGGGCGTGAACGTCCCCCAGCTGCACGTCGAGGCCAGGTCCGCCGTCGAGCGCATCGGCGCGATCCTGCTCGCACCCGATCCCGGCCCGGGCGCCGTGCCCGCGCCGCCGGAGTCCGCGTACGACCCCGAGAGGGTCCTCGGATGACGACCCCGCCCCCCGCGAAGACCGCAGAAGGAGTGCTGTGAGCACCACCGGAAAACGCCCGCACGGCAATCTGTCCGACCAGGTCATGGGCCTGGTGAAGACCCTGCGCCAGGAGGTCCCCGACTGCCTCGCCGCCGGTGTGGTCGACATGTCGACGGGCATGCTGCTGTCCGTCGACACCGTCGACAGCCATCCGCCGGAGGTCCTGGACCTGCTCGCCGCGGCGACCCTCGACCTCTTCCAGGGACGCACGGTCGTGATGATCGAGGACGTATTCAAGGAGCGCCGCGGGGTCACCAGCGACGCGCACTATTTCCAGGAGATCCTGGTCAACAGCGACAACCTGACCCACCTGTTCATGCGCAACAACCTGAACGAGGACGTCGTCGCCGTCGTCGTCTGCCGCCGTTCGGTCAACGTGGGCATGCTCTTCGCCCAGGCCCGCCGTGTGGTCAAGGAGCAGGGCGCGTTCTGAGCCCCGGCCGGTCAGGCGCTGGCGCGCCGCACCAGCCGGGTGGGGGTGACGAGCGAGGACAGCGGACGGCCGCCGCTGTCCTCCTCCACCCGCCGCTCCAGGCCGCGGACGAGCAGCCTGACCATCAACCGGCCCATCTCCTCGATCTCCTGACGGATCGTCGTCAGCGGGGGATCGGCCAGCTCGGCCACCGAGGCCATGTCGTCGAAGCCCACGACCGCGACGTCCTCCGGCACCCGCCGGCCCCGCTCGCGCAGCACCCGCAGCGCGCCGCACGCCATGAGGTCGGAGGCGACGAAGACGGCGTCGACGTCCGGCGCCCGGTCCAGCAGCACGGCCATGGCGCGCGCCCCGCCGGCCTCGGAGAAGTCGCCCTCGACGACCAGGCGGGGGTCGGCGTCCATGAGGATGTCGTGGTAGCCGTCGAGCCGGTCGACCGACGCGGTCTGGTCCAGGGGGCCGGTGACGGTCGCGATCCGCTCCCGCCCCAGCGAGACCAGGTGGCGCACCGCCTCGCGGGCCCCGCCGCGGTTGTCGGAGTCCACGTACAGCAGGCTGCGGTCCCCCTCGGCCCCCGGCCAGCCGGGGCGCCCGCCGAAGACGGTGGGCAGCGCGATCCGGCGGATGATGCCGGGCAGCGGGTCCTCGGCGTGCAGCGAGAAGACCAGCGCGCCGTCCACGTGCCCGCCGGCCAGGTAGCGGCCCACGCGGTCGTAGTCGGCCGTGCCCTCCACCAGCAGCAGCACCAGCTGCGAGTCGTGCACCGCCAGCTCACGGCTGATCCCGAGCAGCTGCTGTGCGAAGAAGGGGTCCGCGAAGACCCGGGTCTCCGGCTCCGCGACGATGACGGCGACGGCCCCGGTGCGCCGGGTGACCAGCGAACGGGCCGCCTGGTTGGGTACGTAGCCCAGCTCCTCGACGGCCTTGCGGACCTTCTCCACCAGCACCTCGCGCACCCCCGTCCCGCCGTTCACCACGCGGGAGACGGTGGCCCGGGAGACCCCGGCCCGTTCGGCGACGGCCTCGAGCGTCGGGCGTGCTCCGGAGATCTGGTCGGACAAGGGGTGCTCCTCTCGGGACGGGAACAGCGTAGTCCCTCCCGGGAGCGAGGAGAGAGCGCTCTCCCCGCAGCTCGGAGGCTGTTTCTGAGAGCGCTCTCCACGGGTCTCCCGGCGGTCAGCGCACCGGGAAGCCGAAGCTGTAGCCCTGCTGCTTCAGCCAGGGCAGCACCTGCCGCAGCGCCTCGACCGTCTGGCCGCGGTCCCCGCCCGCGTCGTGGAAGAGCACGGTGGGCCCGTTGGGGATCTCGTGCTCGACGGTGGACACCAGCGTGGCCGTGCCCGGCTGCTTGAAGTCCTCGGAGTCGACGTTCCAGCCCAGCGGGCGCATGCCGCGGGACGCCGCCAACTGGCGGCTGTACGGGGTGAAGGCACCGCCCGGAGCCCGGTAGTACAGCGGGCGGACGCCGCCCGAGGCGCGGGTGATCATGCGCTCGGCGTCCAGGATCTCCTTCGCCTGGTACTCCCGCGACTTGCTGTTCATCGTGGTGTCGTGCGTGACGCTGTGGTCGCACAGCCGGTGCCCGGCGGCCACCACGGCCTTCACCAGGTCGGGGTGGGCCCGGGCCTGCGTGCCGACCATGCAGAAGGTCGCCTTCACCCCGTTGTCCGCCAGCACCTGGAGGACCTGCGGGGTCCACTGCGGGTCCGGCCCGTCGTCGATGGTGATGTTGACGCCCCGGGGGCCCTTGTCGGAGGCGTGGGCGATGTCCATGTTCACCACGGGCGCGGGCAGCGCCTCGTCCGGCACGGAGGTCTGCCCCGGTATGGGGCGCGGCGGGGCGGAGGCGGAGGGCCTCGCCGGACGTTCCGCCGCCTGCCGCCCGTCGGCGGTGCCCGCCTGGGCGGTCCACACCGACGCCAGCGCGGCCACCCCCGCCACGCCCAACGCCGCCGCCAGCACCCGGCCGTTCGTCCCGCGCATCCCGCTCCACCCCATGTCGCACCACTCCCCGCGTCCCGTGTTCCGTGTGCTGTGTCCGCACCTGCACACGGGATGACGGGGGCGGGGCGCCGGGGGATCCGGCTGTTACGGAGCCCTGACGATTCCGGCGACGGACGGCGACGCAGCGGGCCGCGGGTCTAGGCCGGCCTAGGAGGTGAGGACGGCCGCCAGCCACGCCCCGGCGACCAGCAGGCACGCGAACAACTCGACCAGCAGCGCCGTTCCGGCGGCGCGCATGGCCGTACGGGTGGAGGACCAGGCCGCGCCGTGGCTGCCGAGCCGCAGCCGCTCGCCGCCGTAGAGGGAGAGGGTGAAACCGGCCGGCGCGCCCACGACCGGCAGCAGGAAGAAGCCGGCGACGGCCCACAGCCCCGCGACCAGGAAGGCCCGCCGGGGCACCCCGGCCTCCCGCACCGACCGGGTGGGCAGCAGCAGTTGGACGGCCTGGTTGAGCAGCAGCACACCGGTCGCCGCCGCCAGGACGCCCCAGGACAGGGACGTGTGCAGATGGGTCGACCACCACAGGACCGCCGCCCAGCACATCAGCGGTCCCGGCGCGCCCGGTACGAGCACGCCCAGCAGTCCGGACAGCATGACGGCACCGATCAGGCACAGCTGTCCGGTCCCCATGGGCCCAGCGTGCCGGAAGCCGGGCCCGGACGCCCCATGGTTTTCCGGCCTCGTAGGGCGGCGCCCCGCGTCAAGGCGCCTCAGCCGCGGCTGCGTTCCACCCAGCCACGCTCGTACGCGTGCCAGCCCAGTTGCAGCCGGGTCGACACCTCGGCGAGCTCCATCAGCCGCTTCACCCGGCGCTGCACCGTCCGCAGCCCCAGCTCCAGTTGCTTGGCGACGCTGGCGTCGGTGAGCCCGGCCAGCAGCAGCGACAAGATCTGCAGGTCGAGGGCGTCGGGCGCATCCGGTGACTCCTCCCGCGGAACGCCTCCGGCGCCCAGCCGGATCGGCGCGGCCTCGCGCCAGACGCCCTCGAACAGGGCCGTCAGCGAATCCAGCAGCCCGCTGCCGTGGACGACCAGCGCCGCGGGGCGGCCCGCGTCCCGGGCCATGGGCACCATCGCCAGCGAACGGTCGGCCAGCACCAGCTTGGTCGGCACCCGTTCCACCACCCGCACCTGCTCCTCGCGGCCCAGCGCCGCGGTGAGTTCGGCGATGCCGTTCGGGCCGCTGATGACCTCGCGCTCGACGACCACGCGGAAGCTCACCCCGCGTTCGGCTGCGCGCTCCTCGGCGGTGTTCTCCATCCCCGACACCACCATCGGGGTCCCCGTCACGAGGGCGCAGACCTCCTTCTCCGCACCCAGTTGGAGCTGGTTGAAGCGGTGCGCCACCGCCCCGGCCCCCGTCACCACCTCCACCAGGTCGTGCGCCGAGGGCTCCGCAGCCACGCCCCGGTACTCCTGCGCCAGCGCCGCGGCCGTCATCTCGGCCTGCTCCAACCGGTGCCGCTGCTGGGTGAGCAGGGCGCCCAGCGCGACGGTGGGCGGGGCGGCCACCCAGCGTCCGGACCGGGCGGAGGAGCGCGCGACCAGCCCCTGCCGCTCCAGCAGCCGCAGGACCCTGGCCGCCTCGTCCTCGGGCAGGCCGAGCCGGTGCGAGAGGTCCACGACCTCGGCGGCCCCCAGCCCCACGAGGGCGCGGTACGCCGCTTCCTGGGCATCGTCCAGCCCTATGGCACCGAGCACGGGCACCCCTTCCGGATCCGCGGGACACGACACGCGGGCATGGCGGAAATGAGCCATGGCGTAATCCCGCCGCCCGCCATCATCCCTGCTCGAACCCCTGTGCTGGCAAGGTGTCCCCACTGGATCGTCCGACGTGCGGCCCGAGGAGGGGGCCGGCCGCCCGTCGGACCATTCGCGTGCCCGAACCCTGTTCCCCCGCGCGCCCGCCGGTGGACAATAGGGGCATGAGTCAGCAGGGGGAGACGGACCGCCGCCAAGAGGACGAGTGGTGGCGGCAGTTGTACGGGCAGCCCGACCCCGCGGGGCGCGAGCCCGGCGACACGCTCGACGACCGTTACAGCTCGGCGCTCTCCGCGCTCGGCGAGGAGGCCGACGGCGGTGCCGCCACGGTGCCGCGGCAGGCCGGACCGCAGGAGACCGCCGCGCAGGAGACCGTTTCGTGGGAGACGGAACCGCCCGCCGCGCCCGCCGCGCCCGCCGCGCCCCGCGACGACCGTAGCGCCGGCGCCGCTCCGGGCGCGGCCTCCACCGGCCGGTCCGGGCACGGCACCGACGCGGACGACGCGGGCCCGCCCGACACCCTTCGGCTGCGCCGCCCGGGCCCGCCGGCGGCCGGCCCGCCGCCCGCCCCGCGCCCCTGGCAGTACCAGGGGCCGCCCCCCTCGTCGACGGCGCCCGAAGCGGCCCCGGCACCGCCCGGACTGCCGCCGGGCTGGGCCCCGGCCGAACCCGCCCCGGAGCCCCCGCGGTCGGCGGCGCCCCCGGGACCCCCGGCGCCCGCCGCCCCCGCGGCCGGGTCCGCACCGGCCGCCCTGCCCGAGCCCACGCTCCCCGGGGTGCCCTACGTCGGCGACGGCCCGCCCACGTACGACCCCGAGCCCACCGCCTGGCCGGCGGCCGACCCCGAGGCCCTCGACGACCTCGTCCCGGACACCGAACTCGACGGCGCCCGCTACGGGCTGCTGACGGTCCGTACGGCCTCGGTGCGCGGCGACTCCGCGCGCTACCGGGGCGAGCCGCGCCGCGACGCCGTCCTGACCGCCCGCTTCGGCGCCGGCGACGACGCGATGCTGCTGATCGCGGTCGCCACCGGCCCGCGCACCTCGGACACCGCCCACCGCGCGGCCCGCGACGCCTGCACCTGGATGGCGGCGGCGGTCGGCCGCAGCCACGCGCGGCTCAGCGAGGACATCCGCGCCTCCCGCCGGGGCTCCCTGAAGTCCGGGCTGCACCGGCTCACCGACCGCTGCTACGGACGGCTGCGTGCCCGCGGCGAGGACCTCGGCCTGGACCCGGTGGAGTACAGCGCCACCCTGCGCTGCCTGCTGCTGCCCGCCGACCCCGACTGCCGCATCCGGCTCTTCTTCGGCGTCGGCGACGGCGGGCTCTACCGCATCCGCGGCGGCGAGTGGCAGGACCTCGACCCCTGGCGGCCCGACGAGCGCGCCGAGACCGAGGACAGCCCGGCCGTGCGCTTCCGCTTCCGTGCCTCCGTGGCGCGTTCCGGCGACACCCTGCTGCTGTGCAGCGCCGGCCTCGCCGGGCCGCTGCGCGGCGAGCCCGCCCTCGTCGCCCGCCTCACGCAGCGGTGGGGTGCCGGCGAGCCGCCGGGACTGCCGGCCTTCCTCGGCGACACCCAGACCAGGGTCAAGGGCTACGCCGACGACCGCACGGCCGTCGCCGTCTGGGACGCCTGACCCCGACGCGGCCCCGGGGTGAGCCGCAGCGTCAGGACCTGGAAGGGGCGCAGCGCGACGGCGACCGCGTCGCCGTCGCGCCCGGCGTCCCCGAGCGGCCGTTCCAGCAGGTCGGTGACCTGGGCACGGACGAGGGGGAAGTCCGTGGCGAGCGTGCCCGAGGCGCGGTCCCCCCGCGACTCGTACAGGCGCACCACCACGTCACCGGAGCGGTCGTCGGCGAGCTTGACCGACTCCACGGTGATGCCGGGATGGCCGACCCGCAGCAGCGGCCGCAGCGGCGGCAGTGAATCCGCCCGCCGCAGCGGCAGGTTGAGCGCGAGCCCCTCCGCGACCGCGTCGCCCACCGCCGCTCCGGGCAGCAGCGCGTAGCGGAAGCGGTGCGTGCCCTGGTCGGTGTGCGGATCGGGGCTGTGCGGGGCGCGCAGCAGGGTGAGCCGGACGGTGGTGTCGGTGCCGGAACGGCCCGCGTCGTGGCCGTAGGTGGAGTCGTTGAGCAGCGCGATCCCGTAGCCGGGCTCGCCGACGTGCAGCCAGCGGTGCGCGCAGATCTCGAACCGGGCCGCGTCCCAGCCGGTGTTGACGTGGGTGGGCCGGTGCACGTGCCCGAACTGGATCTCCGCGGTGGAGCGCTCGGCGAGCACGTCCAGCGGGAAGGACGCCTTCAGCACCTTCTCCGACTCGTGCCAGTCCACTTCCGTGAGCACGTCCAGCCGGCGGCTGCCCGCGGACAGCCGGAGCTCCTGGACGACGCGGCTGCCGCCGAAGGCGCGCACGACCCGCACGGAGGCCCGCAGCGGCCCCTCCTCGACGAGTTCGACCGACTCCGCCGACGTCAGGTCGGTGTGCTTGCGCCGGTAGTGGCGGTCGATGTCCCAGGCGTCCCACTTGGTCGGGTGGTCGGGGTGCAGTTGCAGCAGGTTGCCGCGCGCCCCCGGCGCCAGCACCTCCCGCCCGGCGGTCAGGTCGCGCACCGAGGCCAGCAGCCCGTCCGTGTCGACGGCGACCCGCAGCAGGCCGTTGCCGAGCACGATCAGCCCGTCCTCCCGCACGACGTGCACCGGCTCCGCCGGGGCCTGCGGCCGGCCCCCGGGGGCCGTGGTGCCCAGCGCCGGGACGCCGACCGCCACCGCCACCCGCCCGTCCGGCAGGGGCTGAGCGCCACTGCCCGCCGGCAGGGCCGCCGCGGCGTCGGCGTCCAACTCGACCACCTCCTGCCGTGCGTACGGCGAGGCGTTGAGCAGGGCGGGGGCGCCCGGGGACCCGTCGCCGCCCAGCGCCCGCACCGCCGCCGCGAGGAGGGCCTCCAGCTCCTCCCGCACCTCCGCGTAGGTGTCACGCGCCTCGCGGTGCACCCAGGCGATGGAACTGCCCGGCAGGATGTCGTGGAACTGGTGCAGCAGCACCGTCTTCCAGATCCGGTCCAGTTCCTCGTACGGGTAGGCGTACGAGGACGGCGCCTCCAGCGCGGCTGCCGTGCACCACAACTCGGCCTCGCGCAGCAGGTGCTCGCTGCGCCGGTTGCCCTGCTTGGTCCTGGCCTGCGTGGTGTACGTCGCGCGGTGCAGCTCCAGGTAGAGCTCCCCCGACCACACCGGGGCACGCTCGCCGTACTCGGCCTCGGCAGCCGTGAAGAAGGCGGCCGGCTTCTCGATCTCCACCCGGGGCGACCCCTCCAGGGAACGCAGCCGGCGCGCCTTCTCCAGCATCTCCCGGGTGGGACCGCCGCCGCCGTCCCCCCAGCCGAACGGCACCATGGACCGCGTGGCGCGCCCCTTCTCGGCGAAGTTGCGCACCGCGTGCGCCAGTTCGCGGCCGGAGAGCTGCGAGTTGTAGGTGTCGACGGGCGGGAAGTGGGTGAACACGCGCGTGCCGTCGATGCCCTCCCACCAGAAGGTGTGGTGCGGCATCTTGTTGGTCTGGTTCCAGGACAGCTTCTGGGTGAGGAACCAGCGGACCCCGGCGAGCTTCGCCAGCTGCGGGAAGGCGGCGGTGTAGCCGAAGGAGTCCGGCAGCCAGATCTCCTCGGTCTCCACGCCCAGTTCGTCGAGGAAGAAGCGCTTGCCGTGGACGAGCTGCCGGGCCAGCGCCTCGCCGCCGGGCATGTTGGCGTCGGATTCGACCCACATGGAACCGACGGGCGCCCAGTTGCCGTTCCTGACGGCCTGCTGGATGCGCTGCCACACCACCGGCTGGTGCTCCTTCACCCAGGCGTACTGCTGGGCCTGCGAGCAGGCGAAGACCAGCTCGGGGTAGTCACGGGCGAGCGCGGTGACGTTGGCGAAGGTGCGCGAGGCCTTGCGGACGGTCTCCCGCAGCGGCCACAGCCACGCCGAGTCGATGTGCGCGTGGCCGGTCGCCGAGACACGGTGGGCTCCGGCGTGCGCGGGACGGGAGAGCGCCCCGGCCAGCTCGCGGCGGGCGTCGGCGGCGGTGCCGTGCACGTCGTGCAGGTCGAGCGCGTCCAGGGCGTCCTCCAGCGCGCGCAGGATCTCGTGGCGGCGCGGGTCGTGGAAGTCCAGCTCGTGCATCAGGCCCTCGAGGACCTCGACGTCCAGCACGAGGTGCCAGACGTCCTCGTCCAGGACGGCCAGTTCGGCGGTGTCGAAGCGGTACAGCGGCTCCGCCCCGGCGGTCAGCACGTCGCCCAGCGGGGTCGGCAGCCAGTCGCGCAGCACGGCGGGGTTGGCCGCCGCCTCCAGCAGGAGGTTCACCCGTTCTCCCCCGGCGGCGGGGGAGGCCACCGGGACGTGCCGGTTGAGCGGGTGGACGCCCTTGACCGGCACCCCCTCGGCGTCGTACACCATCCCCTCGGCCACGAAGCCCGGGCCGTCGTTCCCGAACCCCGGGTCGATCACGGCCTCCACCCGGCGGCCCGCCCACGCCGCCGGCACCGTGCCCTCCAGCCGGAACCAGCTGGTCGACCACGGCGGCCCCCAGGGCGTGCCCACGGAGAACGGTTCGAACCTTCCGTTCGACCAGGCCGTCAGCGCCTCGCCGACCGGCGGGGGCTCCCCCCTCCGGTCCTCCACGTGCCAGGCCGACATGCCCAGCGGCACCCGGTCGGCGTAGCGGGCGGGCCGCACGAACTGGTTCATGGCCCTGGTCAGACGGCCCTCGACCAGCAGACGGTCGTCGTGCATCTCAGCTCCTCGGGTCGGCTCACCGGATGGATTCCCCGTCAATGCGGTGGTGTCCCGTAACGCCCGGAAGGCGGACGGGGTTTTCGTGGCATGAGAAAAATCGCGCGTCCCCGCGGACTCTCCCGGCGCAGATTCCTCGGTGCGGCAGCCCGGCTCGCCCCCCTCGCCGCCGTGCCCGCCGTGTCCCTGCCCGGTACGGGGGCGGCCGCGGCGGCCGAACCGTACGCCGCGCTCGCCCGGGCGTCCGTCACCGAGTTCCGCAGCGCCTGGGACGCCTACCGCAGACTCGCCTGGGGACGCGACGAGTTGCGTCCGGTCGCCGGTACCGGCTCGGACTTCTTCATCCCCGGCAGCACCCTCGGCCTGACGATCGTCGAGTCGCTGGACACCCTCTACCTGATGGAACTGGACGAGGAACTGGACGCCGGCGTTCAGTGGGTGCGCGACGACCTCGTGCTCGGGCAGGACGCGCCCGTGCAGGTCTTCGAGACGATCATCCGCCTGGTCGGCGGGCTGCTCTCGGGGCACCTGGCCACCAAGGACACGGTCCTGCTCGACCGCGCCCGCGAACTGGCGGACCGGCTGCTGCCCGCCTTCACCCGCTCGCCCACCGGGGCGCCCTACCGCTACGTGAACCTGGCCACCGGCGCGGTCTCCGGCAAGGAGAACTACCTCGCCGAGATCGGCACCTGCATCACCGAGTTCGGCGAGCTGTCCCGGCTCACCGGCGACCGCAAGTACTACGACGCGGCGAAGAAGGCCCTGCGCGCCGTCTACGACCGCCGCTCGCGGCTGAACCTGCTCGGCACCGGCATGAACGTCGAGACCGGCGCCTGGACCGGCACCACCGCCACCCTCGACCCGCCCGTCGACTCCTTCTACGAGTACCTCTGGGACGGCTGGGAGCTGTACCGCGACGAGGAGCTGCGCACCTGGTACACCACGCTCACCGCCGCCGTCCTCAAGCACTTGACCGAGCGCCGCTCCGGACGGCTCTGGTTCCGCCAGGCCGACATGCGCACGGGCGCCGCCACCGGGCACGCGCAGTCCGAACTGACCGCCTTCTACGCGGGACTGCTCGCCCAGAGCGGCCGCGTCGCCGAGGGCGAGGCCTACCACGACAGCTGGGCCGCCGCCCTGCGCTCCTTCCGCCTGCCGCCCGAGAGCCTGGACTACCACGGCATGCGCGCCCTGGACGCCTCCTACCCGCTGCGTCCGGAGTACGTGGACTCCTGCCTCTTCCTGTGGCTCGCCACGGGCAAGGAGCTCTACCGGCTGCGGGCCGCGGAGATGTTCCGGCGGCAGAAGCAGTACTGCAAGGTGGCCAACGGCTACACCGTGGTGCGCGACCTGACGGCCCGTCCCATGAAGCTGGGCGACCTGACGCCCGCCTACTGGTTCAGCGAGAACGCCAAGTACTACTACCTGCTGTTCGCCCGGGCGCGCCGATTCGACTACCGCTCCCACTACCTCACCACCGAGGGCAACGTCCTGCGCGGACTGCGCTGATCCGGGGGCGGCCGCCCCCGGATCAGCGCAGTCCGCCCGCGGCGACGGCCACCTCCGCCTCGTGGTCCACGGGGAAGTTGACCGAGCCGGCGATGAAGCACAACCGCTGGGCCTCGGCGTGCAGCGTGACGGCGGCGTCCACCATGGCGGCGGAGGCCACCTCCACCCGGGGCCGCAGCAGGGCACGGGTGAAGTGGCCGCCGCCGTCACCGGTCTCCTCCATCGTGCCCTCGGCCCGGTCGGTGTAGGAGGTGACGACCACTCCGGCGACGGTGCACACGTGCAGGTAGGAGAGCATGTGGCACTGCGACAGCGCGGCGAGCAGCAGCTGTTCGGGGTTCCAGCGGGCGGCGTCGCCGCGGAAGGCGGGGTCCGAGCTGCCGGGTATCGCGGGGACGGGCAGACCGGGGGCGGTGACCTCGTGCTCCCGCCCGTAGCCGCGGTACGTGCTGGTGCCCGCACCCCGGTTGCCGGTCCAGACGACCTCGGTGGTGTAGGTGTGGCGCTTGCTGATGTCGGGCACGGCTAACGCTCCTCCTCCGTCCCGTCCCGCTCGTAGGCGGAACAGGTGTCCATGACGTGCTCCCGGGCGGCCGCGTGGGCCTCCGCGGCGCGGCCCGCGGCGATCGCGGCGAGCAGCCGGCGGTGCTGGGCGGCGACCTGGCCGGGGCGCTCCGGCGCGGCCAGCGATCGCCGCGTGGAGACCTGTATCTGGTCCCACAGCCGCTCCAGCGATCCCGCGGCCACCGGGTTCGCCGACAAGGTGGCGACGCGGGTGTGGAAGCGCCGGTTGTGCCGTACGGCCTCGGCCTGCCGGCCCGCTGCCGTGGCCTCCTCCGCCTGTTCCGCGAGCCGTTCCAGCGCGGTCAGTTCGGCGGGCGCCAGCTCCCCGCGCCGCTGCCGCTCCGCGGCCAGCTCCGCCGTCAGGGCCTCCAGCACGCCTCGTACCTCATAGGCGTGCCGCAGGGCCTGCGGCCCCAGTTCGACCACGCTCACCCCGCGCCCCGTGGAACGCACCAGCCCGTCCGCGACCAGTGCCCGGAACGCCTCCCGCACCGGCGTACGGCTCATCGCCAGCACCGCCGCCGCCTCGAGCTCGGTCAGGCGCTGGCCGGGGGCGTACACCCCGTCCAGGATCAGTTCCCGCAGCCGCGTGCGCGCGGCATCCGTCTGCTGCACCCCTCCACTGTATCCATTGCATGCAATGGATGGTGAGCGCTCCGTCCCCGGTCCATGACTGGACGTGGTCGCGGTGGGGCATGCATTGCGCGTAGATGTTCGAACCCGAAGGGGCGTCAGCGGCCGGAGCGGAGCCGATGGAACGTCAGCCTGTCCAGCCGGGCGGCAGGGAGGCCGGGGGGCCCGTCGAGGCGCGCCGCCTGCACCGGCCCCTCCAGCACGCAGACCTGCCGGCCGTCGCCGATGTGCGCAGGCTGCTGCGCGAGGCGTTACGGAGCTGGGGCGTGCCCGACCTCGCCGACACGGCGGAACTCCTCACCACCGAACTCGTCACCAACGCCCTGCGCCACACCGACCGCGGCGCCGTCCTCACCGTGACGCTGCAGCCCGGCGCCGCACGCCGACTGCGCGTCGAGGTACGCGACTTCACCACCCGCCACCCGCGGCTGCGCGCCCCCTCCGACCGTCGTACCTCGGGCCGCGGACTGCTGCTCGTCCAGTCGCTCGCCGACGCCTGGGGAGTGCGCCCCGACGGCGACGGCACCGGGAAGATCGTCTGGTTCGAACTCGACGCCGGGGCCCGCTGACCCGCCCGCGACCGCCCGTGCCCCGGAACGCCGCTGCCCCGGCCGGGATTCCGGGCCGGGGCGGCGAACCGATGAGACGTCACATGCGCGGGGTATCAGCCGTACTGGCGCTCCAGGGCGGCGAGCTTGCGCTCCAGCGAGTCCAGCTTGGGGAGCGCCATCGTGTCGTCCTCGGCGGTGAGGTCGATCGTCGTACGGGCGGTCTCCTCACGTACGGGCGACAGGGCGGGCCGGGAGCGCGAGGGCAGTTCGGCCTTCTCCGGTTCTATGGCAGGCTCCGCGCCGGACTGGGCGCCGGCCGCGGCCGAGGAGGGCAGCTCGTACTTGCTGCCGCCGCGGTTCCAGATCCGGTGCTGCCGGTTGATCGCCTTGATGCGGGCCCGCTCCAGGCGCTCGTGCTCGCGGCGGCGGATGGCCTCCTGCTCCTTGCGGGCGCGCTCCTCGCGGACCTCCTCGACGGCCTCGTCCAGGGTGCGGACGCCCTCGAGCAGCATCAGCGACCAGGCGCCGTACGTCTCGCGGGGCGCGCGCAGCCAGCGGACCATGCGGATCTGCGGCAGCGGCCGCGGGATCAGCCCCTGCTCGCGCAGGGCGGCGCGGCGGGTCTGCTTCAGCGCGCGGTCGAAGAGCACCGCCGCGGACAGCGACATGCCC
This sequence comes from Streptomyces sp. NPDC008238, assembly GCF_042956445.1. Classification (NCBI taxonomy): domain Bacteria; kingdom Bacillati; phylum Actinomycetota; class Actinomycetes; order Kitasatosporales; family Streptomycetaceae; genus Streptomyces; species Streptomyces sp. NPDC008238. The sequence goes on from NZ_JBIBGK010000007.1 coordinate 296,997, forward strand.
GCGAAGAACTCCGGGGCGCCGGCGTGGCCGCCGCCGCGCGGCGCATGCACCCAGTTGAACCAGGCCGCCGCGCCCGCGAACAGCCACACCAGCAGCCGCGAGCCCAGCGCGGCGTCACCGTGGCTCGCCTCGCGGACGGCGAGCACCGAGCAGAACATCGCGGCGCCGTCGAGCCCGAAGGGCACCAGGTACTCCCAGCCGCCGGAGAGGCCGAGGTTCTGCTGTCCGAAGCCGACCAGGCCGTGGAAGGACAGGGCCGCGGCGACCGAGGCGCACCCGAAGAGCAGGACGTACGAGGCCGTGCCGTACAGGGCCTCCTTCTTGCGGCGGCGCTCCTCGGCGCGCTCCCAGGAATCGGCCTGGCCCGCGTCATCCCTGCGGGCCTTGCGGTTGCGCAGGAACACCGCGGCGGCGGCGAGGACCGCCAGACCGACGGCGCACGGGAGCGCCCAGTCCAGCGTTATGTCCGTAAGTCTCATCGTGCGATTCCTTGCGTCGCGGTACCGTCGCGCTCGGGCCGCGAGACGGCGTCCGCGCGCCATCCTGGCGAACGCCTCGGACGCGTGATGCGGTTTCAGGGCAAGAGAACGCCAACGGAGGGGTGGCGTGGGACGAGATCGCCATAATCCTCGAACTGGGGAGCGGGTTTGGTTCAGTTGATCGAGTCGAAACCTGTGACCTGACGGGTGATCGGATGACATGGGGAGAAGGATCCACATGAGGTGTGCCATACCTCGGACGATCTTGCTCCGGGCGGAGCCGTCCCTCCGGGGGCTCGAAGCCGGTCGCCGAGCGTGTTGCAATAGAGGGCGGCGCTCATTCCCCGCGGGAGTGCGCCAGCGCACACGACTGCCCGAAGGAGCCCCTGTGGAGTACGCCCCCCGCGCCCAGCGGCGCCCCGCGGCGCCCGCCGCCGCGGCCCCCGGGCTGCCCCCCGGTCACGACGAGCGGGTCCGGGGCGCCCACCCGCACGCCGACCCCGGCACCGGGGCCGCCCCGGAGCGCGACGAGGGGTTCCCCCGGCCGCGCCGGATGCCCGAGCGGCACACCGTGCGGGACCAGGTCCTGCGCGCCCTGCGCGGCGCCCTGCTCACCGGCGAGCTGCGCCCCGGGGCCGTGTACTCCGCGCCCGCGCTCGCCGAGCGCTTCGGCGTCTCCGCCACCCCGGTGCGCGAGGCGATGCAGCTGCTGGCCCGCGAAGGCGCCGTGGAGGCCATGCCGAACAAGGGCTTCCGGGTCGCCGAGCGCAGCAGGCGGGACCTCGCCGAGCTCGCCGAGGTGCGCGCCCTTCTGGAGGTCCCCGTCGTGCTGCGGATGGCCCGCACCCTTCCTGCGTCCCGCTGGGAGCAGCTGCGCCCGCTCGCCGAGGCCACGGTGGCAGCCGCCGCCCTCGGCGACCGCGCCGCCTACGCCGAGGCGGACCGGGTCTTCCACCGTGCCCTGCTGGAGCTGTCCGGCAACCGGCAGCTCGTGGCGGTGGCGGACGAGCTGCACCGCAGGTCGCAGTGGCCGGTCACCGAGGACCACGGCCACGCCCGCCCCGGCGTGGCCCCGGTGCGTGGCATCAGCTCCCGCCTGGTCGCCGACGCCACGCAGCACGCGGCGCTGCTGGAGGCACTGGTCTCCGGCGACCTCACCGCCGTCGAGTCACTGGTGCGGGAGCACTTCTCCGGGGCGTGACGCTCAGCCCGCGTCCCCCGCCGCCTCCGGCTCCAGCTCCCGGGCGAGCCACACGGGCACACCGCCCAGCGTCCGGAACAACCGCGCCGCCTCCGCGCGCAGCCGCTCCGCCTCCGGCTCCGGCGACACCCCGGCCAGCGCCGTCAGGGCCGGCGCGACCCCGACCGCGTAGCCGAGCTCCACCCGGATCCGCAGCGACTCGGCGAACCCGTGCCGCGCCTCGGCGACGTCCCCGTCGCGGGCCGCCAGCCCGGCCAGGTGCCGCCAGGTGTACGAGGTCAGCAGCACGTCGTCGTGGGCCACCGCCCCCGCGTGCGCCCGGCGGTACGCGGCCCGTGCCGCGGCCGGGTCGTCGCCCAGGTTCTCCGCGACCAGACCGCGCCGGAAGTCCAGCAGCGGCCGCCCGGCCGCCCCCGGCGCCAGCAGCGCCGCACTGCGCATCAGCGCCGCCCGCGCCTCGTCCGCCCGGTCGCGGAGCCCGAAGAGCGTCGCCAGGTACGCCAGGTTGCCGCGTTCGCATGCGGCCTCGCCGCGCTCGTCGTCCGTACGGGCCAGGGCCTCCGCCGTGCGCAGCGCGTCCTCGGCCTCCGCCCAGCCGTCCAGGGTGAACATGCAGCGCTCGATCAGCAGCGCCGCCCGCCGGGTCGCCTCCGCCGGCAGCCGCTCCGCGTGCGGGGCGAGCAGCTGCGCGGCCTCCGTCCAGCAACCGCGGCCCCGCAGCCGCGTCACGTCGGGCGGCGTTCCGCCGCCCGGCGCGTTCGGTCCCACCTCTGCGTCCGACATGGCGGTGTCCGCCACTTGCCCTCCCCGAAGCGCGTCATTGAGCCGGTTGGGCGGAAGTCCAGCACGACACCGGGTGCCACGCCAAGAGGGCGGACGGCGCGTGATCGAATTCCTGCCCGTCTTCGGCACCGCCCACCCGCAACTCCCGCGCCTCCGGGGCGCATCCGGTGGGGCGTGTGATGTTCACCCGTACCGGTGGGGCCGTGTCGACGCGTGGTGCGTCGCCCGGCGCACTTGATCCGGTTTTCCGGGACGAGCGCAGCCGGTCCGGGGACGTGCGCTCGCGCGCGGTTCGCCCGTCAGGTCGCCGCGCAGCGGCGCGATGCGAGGACGGAGCCCACCACGCGGTCCGGCGCGGGACCCTCCCGTCCCGCCGCCGGGGAAAGGACCGTCACGTCGCCGCGCCCGCTGCACCCGCCGAGGACGACCTGAACGCCCCGCGGGTGCGGGCGGCTGCGCACGTGCGGCACCCGCCGGTCCGAGCCGGTCAGCCTCCGCCCCATGGTCGGCGGCCCGTTCGGCCTGGAGGGTGCGGGTCCCGGCCGGGCGGGACGCGCAGGCCGGGGCCGCACGGGCGTCCTCGCCAGGCCGGCGGCGGAGGCTTCCCGACCGGCTGCCTCCCCGACGCCGCGGGCGGCCCGGGCGAGGTCCCGAGCCGGACGGCGGGACCGGGAGCCTGGCCCAGTCGCCGCGGCCGGGCGATCGGTCGACAGTGCCCCCGCGGGGCCGGGACGCGCTCGCGTGCGGGCGGGTGCGGGGGTGTCCCGGCCGGGCGGGGACGCGCAGGCCGGGGCCGCACGGGTGTCCTCGCCAGGCCGGCGGCGGAGGCTTCCCCGACGCCGCCGTCCCCCCGCGACCGCCCCGCCGAGGAGTCAGCTCATCCGCAGGGCGAGGAAGAAGTCGAGCTTGTCCTCCAGGCGCGACAGGTCGCGGCCCGTCAGTTGCTCGATCCTGCCGATGCGGTAGCGCAGAGTGTTGACGTGCAGATGCAGCCGGTTCGCGCAGCGCGTCCAGGAGCCGTCGCACTCGAGGAAGGCCTCGAGCGTGGGGATGAGCTCCGCGCGGTGGCGCCGGTCGTAGGCGCGCAGCGGGTCCAGGAGCCGGGCGGTGAAGGCGCGGCGGACGTCGTCCGGGACGAACGGCAGGAGCAGGACGTGGGAGGCCAGTTCCTCGTGGCCGGCGACGCAGACCCGGCCCTGGCGGGCCGCGGCGACGCGGCGGGCGTGGCGGGCCTCCTCCAGGGCGCCGCGCAGCCCGTCGGCGGAGTGGACGGCTGCGCTGACGCCGATGGTGAGCCGCCCGTCGCCGTCGAGGCCCCGGGTGAGGGGTCCGCGCAGGACGGAGAGCAGGCCCTGGGCGGACAGTTCGGGGGCGGCGCCGTCGGACTCCAGCGACGACAGCGGGACGAGGGCCAGCGCCTCCTCGCCCGTGTGGGCGACGGCGAGGCGGTCGGCCGGGTCGGGGCCCAGCGCGGCCGGGTCGACCAGCGCCTCCTCCAGCAGGGACTGGGCGACCGGACCGGCCGCGGGCCCGCCGCCCGCCCAGTCGACGCGGGCGACGACGACCTGCCAGTGCGGCGCGGTGCCCAGGCCCGGCACCAGGACGGGTGCGGCCACGCGCAGCCGGGCGGCGATCTCGCCCGGCGGCGCGCCGGTCTGCACGAGGTCCATCACCTCGGCGGCGAGCCGGCGGCGCACGGTGCGCGCGGCGTCCCGTCGGTCGCGCTCGACGGCGATGAGCTGCGTGACGCCGTCCAGCAGGTCGAGGCGCTCGGCGGGCCAGTCGCCCGCGTCCGCGTCGACGGCCAGGAACCAGTCGGAGAGCAGGGTGCCGCGGAGGTCGTCGTCCGGGTCGCCGCTGCGGATCGGGAAGAGCGCGTAGTGGCGGCCCTCGGTGTAGGCGCGGTGCGGCGAGGGGCGGCCGGTCCGCGTGGCGGCGAGGTGCTCGCCGGCCAGCTCGGCCCGTACGGCGGCGGGCAGCGGGTGGTCGGAGCCGGCGATCCGGCGCCCGGTCGTGGACAGCACCCAGGCCCGCAGGTCGAGGTCGCTGCCGAGCAGGTCCAGGACGGCGTCGGGACCGCCGCCCTCGGGCCCGGAGGTCATCAGCCGGCGGTGCCGCTCGACCACGGCGGCCAGGTCCCCGGCGCGCTCGGTCGACACCTGACGCACGACGTGCTCGGTGATGGCGGCGAAGGCGACGTCCTCGTCGACCGCGAAGAGCGGCAGCCGGTGCCGGGCGCAGGCCAGCACCAGGTCGTCCGGGACGGAGCCCAGCTCGGCCTCGCCGGCCGCGAGACCGGCGACGCCGGCCGCGGCGAGGATCCGCACGAAGCGCTCCGAGTCCTCCGGCCGGCGGCGCCAAGCCAGCCCGGTCAGCACCAGTTCGCCGCCGGAGAGGTAGCGGCTGGGGTCCTTCAGGTCGGTGGTCATCACGCCACGGACCGTGCGGTCCAGCTCCTCCTCGCCGCCGAGCAGCCGCAGGCCGAGGGCATGGGTGTCCAGCAGTGCGCGCAGCCGCATCGTCGTCGCCTTGTCTCGAGCGCTTCCTCGTCCGAACCGGTACCAGGGTGGCGCCCGCCCGGTCGCATCGGTGTTGCCGCGTCGATGCCGACAGGTTTCGGATCCGCGTCTTTCGGAGGAATCTACAAGACCAGCTTAGCGACCAGCGAAGTGCTTCATGTGTTCGGTGACTGCACCCGGCACCCCGCCCGGTCGTGTACTGGGTCACACAGCGCGCACAGGACATGGAACAGCCCCATCCCGTCCCCCCGAGGAAGAAGAGAGCGCTCATGGACTTCCTGCGTCCCGCGACCTGGGAGGAGGCCCTCGCCGCCAAGGCGGAGCACCCCACGGCCGTCCCCATCGCGGGTGGCACCGACGTGATGGTCGAGATCAACTTCGACCACCGCCGGCCCGATGTCCTGCTGGACCTGAACCGGGTCGGCGAGCTGTACGAGTGGGAGGTGGGGGAGGAGACCGTACGGCTGGGCGCCGCGGTCCCCTACACCCGCGTCATCGAGGCCCTGTGCGGCGAACTGCCCGGCCTCGCGCTCGCCGCCCGCACCGTGGGCTCCCCGCAGATCCGCAACCGCGGCAGCGTCGGCGGCAACCTCGGCGCCGCCTCCCCGGCCGGGGACTCGCACCCGCCGCTGCTCGCCGCCGGCGCCGAGGTGGAGGCGGTGTCCGTACGCGGCACCCGGCTCATCCCAGTCGAGGAGTTCTACACCGGGGTGAAGCGCAACGCCCTCGCCCCGGACGAGCTGATCCGCGCCGTGCACATCGCCAAGGCCGACGGTCCCCAGCAGTTCTCCAAGGTCGGCACCCGCAACGCCATGGTCATCGCGGTCTGCGCCTTCGGCCTGGCCCTGCACCCGGCCACCCGCACGGTGCGCACCGGCATCGGCTCGGCCGCCCCCACCCCGGTCCGCGCCACCACGGCCGAGGAGTTCCTGAACGCGGCGCTGGAGGAGGAGGGCCTGTGGGACAGCGGCAGGACCCTGCCGCCGTCCGTGGCCCGCGAGTTCGCCGAGCTGGTCGCCGCCTGCGCCAGCCCCATCGACGACGTGCGCGGCAGCGCCGCCTACCGCCGCCACGCCCTCCAGGTGATGGCCCGCCGCACCCTCGGCTGGACCTGGGACGCCTACCGCGGCGACGAGAGGAGCTCCCGATGCGCGTGACCTTCACCGTCAACGGACGGCGCCAGGAGGCCGACGACGTGTGGGAGGGCGAGAGCCTGCTGTACGTGCTGCGCGAGCGCATGGGCCTGCCCGGCTCCAAGAACGCCTGCGAGCAGGGCGAGTGCGGCTCCTGCACGGTACGGCTCGACGGGGTGCCGGTGTGCGCCTGCCTGGTCGCGGCCGGCCAGGTGCAGGACCGGGAGGTCGTGACCGTCGAGGGACTGGCGGACTTCGCCAAGGAGCGCGACACCGGCGAGGCGGGCCCCGGCACCGACCCGGGCGCCGCACAGCGGTGGCAGGCGCGCCCCGCGGGCCCGGCCACCGGACTGTCGCCGGTCCAGCAGGCGTTCGTCGACGCCGGAGCCGTCCAGTGCGGCTTCTGCACCCCGGGCCTGCTGGTCGCCGCGGACGAACTGCTCGAACGCAACGCCCAGCCCACCGACGCCGACATCCGCGAGGCCCTGTCGGGCAACCTGTGCCGCTGCACCGGCTACGAGAAGATCCTCGACGCGGTCCGCCTCGCGGCCGCCCGCACCGGGACGGAGGGCTGACCGCGATGGGCGTGACCCGGACCCCCACCCCCACCACCCAGGGCAGCGAGACCCGCGGCGGCATCGGCGAGTCCACGCTGCGCCCGGACGGCGTCCTGAAGACCACCGGTGAGTTCGCCTACGCCTCCGACCTGTGGCACGAGGACATGCTGTGGGGCCACACCCTGCGCAGCCCCCACGCGCACGCCGAGATCGTCTCCCTCGACGTCTCGCGGGCGCTGGCGCAGCCCGGCGTGCACGCCGTGCTCACCTACGACGACCTGCCCACCGACGTGCGGCACTACGGCCTGGAGATCCAGGACACCCCCGTCCTCGCCCACGGCCGGGTACGCCACCACGGCGAACCGGTGGCGCTCGTCGCCGCCGACCACCCCGAGACCGCCCGCCGCGCCGCCGCGAAGATCGAGGTCGAGTACCGGCAATTGCCCGTCGTCGTCGACGAGGCGACGGCCACCGCCCCGGACGCGCCGCTGCTCCACGAGGGCCGCACCGACCACCACAGCGGCCACGTACCGCACCCCAACGTCGTGCACCGCCAGCCGATCGTCCGCGGCGACGCCGACGCGGCCGCCCGGCGCGCCGACGTCATCGTCACCGGGGACTACGAGGTCGGCATGCAGGACCAGGCCTTCCTGGGCCCCGAGTCCGGCCTCGCCGTGCCCGCCGAGGACGGCGGCGTCGACCTCTACATCGCCACCCAGTGGCTGCACGCCGACCTCCGCCAGATCGCCCCCGTCCTCGGCCTGCCGGAGGAGAAGGTCCGCATGACGCTCTCCGGCGTCGGCGGCGCCTTCGGCGGGCGCGAGGACCTGTCGATGCAGATCCACGCCTGCCTGCTGGCGCTGCGCACCGGCAAGCCCGTCAAGATGGTCTACAACCGCTTCGAGTCCTTCTTCGGGCACGTCCACCGGCACCCCGCCAAGCTGCACTACGAGCACGGCGCCACCCGCGACGGGAAGATCACCCACATGCGGTGCCGCATCGTGCTGGACGGCGGCGCCTACGCCTCCTCCTCGCCGGCCGTCGTCGGCAACGCCTCCTCGCTGAGCGCAGGCCCGTACGTCATCGACGACGTCGACATCGAGGCCCTCGCCCTCTACACCAACAACCCGCCCTGCGGCGCCATGCGCGGCTTCGGCGCGGTCCAGGCCTGCTTCGCCTACGAGGCGCAGATGGACAGGCTCGCCGCCGCCCTCGACATGGACCCCGTGGAGTTCCGGCGGCTCAACGCCATGTCGCAGGGCGCCGTCATGCCCACCGGACAGGTCGTCGACTCCCCGGCGCCCGTCGCCGAACTGCTGCGCCGCGTCAAGGCGATGCCGATGCCGCCCGAGCGGGAGTGGGAGAGCGCCGGCGGCGCCGTGGACGTCCGCGGGCTGCCCGGCGGGCTGTCCAACACCACCCACGGCGAGGGCGTCGTCCGGGGTGTCGGCTACGCCGTCGGCATCAAGAACGTCGGCTTCTCCGAGGGCTTCGACGACTACTCCACCGCCCGTGTCCGCCTGGAGGTGATCGCCGGCCGCCCGGTCGCCACCGTGCACACCGCGATGGCCGAGGTCGGCCAGGGCGGCGTCACCGTGCACGCCCAGATCGCCCGCACCGAACTCGGCGTCACCCAGGTCACCATCAACCCCGCCGACACCCGGGTCGGTTCGGCCGGCTCCACCTCCGCCTCCCGGCAGACGTACGTCACCGGCGGCGCGGTGCGGCACACCTGCGAGGCGGTGCGCGAACGCGTCCTGGACATGGGCCGGGCCAGGTTCGGCAGCCACCACCCCGCCTGGGCCACCGCCGAACTCCTGCTGGAGGGCGGCAAGGTCGTCACCGACGGCGGGGAGGTGCTGGCCGACCTCGCCGAGGTGCTGGGCGACGAGACGATCGACGTCGAACGGGAGTGGCGGCACCGCCCCACCGAGCCCTTCGATCTGCGCACCGGCCAGGGCCGCGGGCACGTGCAGTACTCCTTCGCCGCGCACCGCGCCGTCGTGGACGTCGACACCGAACTCGGCCTCGTCAAGGTCGTCGAACTCGCCTGCGCGCAGGACGTCGGCAAGGCGCTCAACCCGCTGTCGGTCATCGGCCAGATCCAGGGCGGCACCACCCAGGGCCTCGGCCTGGCCGTCATGGAGGAGATCCTCGTCTCCGACCGGGCCACCGTCCGGAACCCGTCCTTCACCGACTACCTGATCCCCACCATCCTCGACACGCCGCCCATCCCGGTCGACGTGCTCGAACTCGCCGACGACCACGCCCCGTACGGGCTGCGCGGCGTCGGCGAGGCCCCGACCCTGTCCTCCACCCCGGCCGTCGTCGCCGCCATCCGCGCGGCGACCGGACTCGCCCTCGGCCGCGTACCGGTCCGGCCGGAGCACCTGACCGGTACGTGAGGCAGCTCCGCCCGGCGCCGTCCGGCGCCGGGCGGTCACACCGCACCACTCTCGGGCCGTCCCCCGGTCGTGCTGCGGACCATCCCAAATCCCGTACGGCACACGCCGTCCGGGTGCCCCTGTGAACCTTGGGAGTGGCACCGCATGACCCAGTCGACCCCTTCAGCCACGCACGCAACCGCCCCCGCCCCCGGCGCCGCGCCCCCGCCGGGCGGCCGGACCCGGCTCGACCGGTACTTCCACATATCCGACCGCGGCTCCACCATCGCCCGCGAAGTCCGCGGGGGCCTGACGACCTTCATGGCGATGGCCTACATCCTGCTGCTCAACCCGCTGCTGCTGTCCGGCCCCGACGTCGACGGCCACCGGCTCGGCCAGACCGGGCTGATCACGGCGACCGCGCTCGCCGCCGCCGTCTCCACCCTCCTCATGGGCCTCGTCGGCAAGGTGCCGCTCGCCCTCGCCGCGGGACTCTCCGTCTCCGGCGTGCTCGCCGCACAGGTCGCCCCGCACATGACCTGGCCCCAGGCGATGGGGATGTGCGTCCTGTACGGCCTGGTGATCGTGCTCCTCGTGGTCTCCGGACTGCGCGAGGTCATCATGAACGCGATCCCGCTGCCGCTCAAGCACGGGATCACCATCGGCATCGGCATGTTCATCGCCCTGATCGGGCTGGTCAACGCCGGGTTCGTGGGCCGCGGCGAGGGCAGCCCGCTGACCCTGGGCGCCGGCGGGCAACTGGCCGGCTGGCCCGTGCTGGTCTTCTGCGTCACCCTGCTGCTGATCTTCATGCTGCAGGCGCGCGAGGTCCCGGGTGCCATCCTCATCGGCATCGTGACCGGCACCGTCCTCGCCGTGACCGTCCACGCGGCCGGTGGCACCGACGCCGAGGTGTGGGGGCTGACCGTCCCCGAACTGCCCGGCCACGTCGTCTCCGCACCCGACTTCGGGCTGTTCGGGCACGTCGAGTTCGGCGGCTGGGAGCACATCGGGGCGCTGGGCGCCGGCATGATCGTCTTCACGCTCGTCCTGGCCGGCTTCTTCGACGCGATGGCCACCATCATCGGCGTCGGCACGGAGGCGAAGCTCGCCGACGACAAGGGACGCATGCCGGGGCTCGGCAAGGCCCTGTTCGTCGACGGCGCGGGCGGCGCGATCGGCGGCGCCTGCGGCGCCTCCGGGCAGACCGTCTTCATCGAGTCCGCGACCGGGGTCGGCGAGGGCGCCCGCACGGGCCTGTCGTCCGTGGTCACCGGCCTCCTCTTCGCCGCCGGGCTGTTCCTCACCCCGCTGGCGCAGGTCGTCCCCGGCCAGGTCGCCGCGGCGGCCCTGGTCGTGATCGGCGCCACGATGATGGGCAACGCCCGGCACGTCGACTGGGGCGACCGCTCGGTCGCCGTGCCCGTCTTCCTCACCGTGGCCCTGATGCCCTTTACCTACTCCATCACCGCCGGGGTCGGCGCCGGTGTCATCGCGTACACGGCGATCAAGTCCGCCCAGGGCCGGTTCCGTGAGCCCGGAATCCTCATGTGGGTGCTCACGGCCGTCTTCGTCGTCCACTTCGCCCTGCACCCCCTGGAAGGCCGGCTCGGCGTCAGCTAGAAGGAGTCCCCGCCATGCTGGACATCGCCGACGAACTCACCCGCTGGTCCGCGCAGGGCCGGCCGTACGCCGTCGCCACCGTCGTCGCGGTCGGCGGCAGCGCACCGCGGCAGCCCGGCGCGGCGCTCGCCGTCGACGCCGACGGCACCGCTGTCGGGAGCGTGTCCGGCGGCTGCGTCGAGGGCGCCGTCTACGAGCTCTGCCAGGAGGTGCTCGAGACCGGCGAGCCGTTGCTCCGGAGCTTCGGCTATGCCGACGACGACGCCTTCGCCGTGGGGCTGACCTGCGGCGGGGTCATCGACGTCTTCGTCCAGCGGGTCGCGCCCGGGACGCGGGCGCGGCCGGAGCTCGCCGGTGCGCTGGCCGCCGCCTCCCGGGGGGAGGCGGCGGCGCTGGCCAGGGTCGTGGCCGGGCCCGCCGGCCTGCCCGGCCGGGCCCTGCTGGTGCGTCCCGGCGGGACGTACGAGGGCACCCTCGGGGACCCGGAACTGGACCGCACTGCCGCGGCCGAGGCGTACGCCCTGCTGAACGCGGGCCGCACCGCGGTTGTTGGGCTCGGCGTCGGCGCGGAGGGCAGGCGCTGTGGCGAGCCGCTCACGCTGCTGGTCGAGGCCAGCATCCCGCCGCCGCGCTTGCTGGTGTTCGGGGCGATCGACTTCGCCGCCGCCCTGGTGCGGGTCGGCACGTTCCTCGGCTACCGGGTGACCGTCTGCGACGCGCGCCCGGTCTTCGCGACGGCCGGGCGCTTCCCGGAGGCGGACGAGGTCGTCGTGGAGTGGCCGCACCGGTACCTGGAGCGCACCCCGGTCGACGGCCGCACCGTCGTGTGCGTCCTCACGCACGACGCCAAGTTCGACGTGCCTCTGCTGGAGCGGGCCCTGCGCATGCCCGTCGCGTACGTCGGTGCCATGGGGTCCCGGCGCACCCATGCGGACCGTCTGCGCCGGCTGCGCGACGCGGGCCTCGGCGAGGCCGAACTGGGGCGGCTGCGCAGCCCGATCGGCCTCGACCTCGGTGCGCGCACCCCGGAGGAGACGGCGTTGTCCATCGCGGCGGAGTTCGTGGCGCACCGGGGTGGGGGGACGGGGCGGCCGCTCACGGATGTGACCACGCCGATTCATCCCGTGGGGTTGTGCGGGGTGTGAGCCTGCGGCGCCTGGGGGGTGTTGTGTGCGGCGCCGCAGTGGTTGCGGTCGGCTGCGCCGGGCTGCCTGGTTGTTGGGTGCGGCGCCGTCGTGGTTGCTGTTGGGTTTCTCCCCCGCCCTCCCGCCCGATTGCCCGGCGCGATTGGTGCGGGTCTCGCACCTCGTTGTGGGGTCGGCGCCGCGCCGGCGCACGTCCTCAACGCTCGCGGTCTACCCCAACATCCTCGGGCGCCGAGTCCGCCGCTCGTCGTTTCCGGGCGCACCCCGACACACCCCCTCCCGAGGAATGGGCGCACAACGGCCGGTGGGGGGTAGGAGGGCAGCCCAGGGCACCCCGAACCGCTCTCTGACCCCCACGGCCCCACGGTGCAAGCCCGCATCATTCGGCACCGCGTATGCCGCTCGTCTTCCTCAGTCTTCGGCCAGGGGGCGCACCCCGACACACCCCCTCCCGAGGTATGGGCGCACGACGGCCGGTGGGGGGTCAGATAGGCGTGCGGGGGTACCCGGAACCGCCCTCTGACCCCCGCAGCCCCGCCGCGCAAGCCCACGTCGCCGGGTCCGCCGGCCGCCTCCCCATTACCTTTTTGGTGGCCCCGCAACGGGGCTCCCGAAGCTCCGGCTCCTCCATCCGCGGCGAACAACCCTCCCGGCGCGGCAACAAGCAGCTCAAACGGGCCTTCTTCCTCTCCGCGTTCGACGCCCTGGCCGACCCGGACTCCCGGACCTACTACGACAAGAGGATCGCCCAAGGCAAACACCACCCCAGGCCCTGCTCTGCCTCGCTCGACGCCGAGCCGACGTCCTGTTCGCCATGCTCCGCGACGGAACCTTCTACGAATCCCGGTCCGTCGCCTCGGCCTGAGGTCACCTCTTGTCCACCACGCATCACCCGTGATCCGCTGTGTTCATGGCAGCCGAAGACTCCGAGCACATGAAGACCGTCAATCGCTGGCTCGCCGGTGAGGTTGTCAACAACACCGTCGGCATCAAGGTCGTTGGTGGCCCCTTCGAAGGCCGCACCAAGATCATTAACCTCCGCCAGGACGAGACGCCGCCCTCGCCCTTGCGGGCGAGCGGCGGACCAGCAGGCCCGACTCGGCATGTCTACGAAGCCGTCCGCTCCACCGATGCCCCGGCGGGCTGGATCTACGCACACCTCGGAGCCGAACCGGCAGCCGACAGCTGAGGCTCAGTCCCAAGCCGCTTGACCAAACCCATAGGGGCACCCCCCAACGTCGCCCGAGGTAGGGGCGCATGACGGCCGGTGGGCACGGTGGCCATCCGGGCTTCTCGGACCGCTCTGGTGGAGGTCGATGGGGTCCGGCACGAAGGCCTACCTTCGCGAGCCCGGGCATGAGGACTCCCAGATCGTCCTCATCGACACCCGCTTGTCCCGCCACGGCTCTGACGTTCCAGCTCGGAGTGCTCCGTACCGGGTCTACCGCTCGCCCCCAGCCTTCGGCCGGGGAGCACCTCGCCACATCCTCCTGTTTGCGCGGGCGCGTGGCGTCCAGTTGGGGGTGCGTCGGACAGGTGCGGTGCCCCCGACTCCCTCTGCCCCCCACCGACCGTTGGTCGCTGTCGATTCGGAGGGGGTGGGGTCGTAGGGGTGGGCGTTCTGGACGCTGACGTGTATTTGATGTGCGGCAGCGACGGCACCGAC
>NZ_JBIBGK010000008.1:0-35696 GCF_042956445.1 Streptomyces sp. NPDC008238
AGCGTGGGGGCACCTCCCAGCGGAGCTGGGGGAGCGCCGTGCCTGGGGGCACCTCCCAGCGCAGCTGGGGGAGCCGTGGGGTGGGGGCACCCCCGGCCGAAGGTTGGGGGAGGGCATGTGACGACACGGCCTAAGGCGTCCTCCGGGGGCGCGCCGCACGGGCCGCCCCCGCCGTGACGGCGTCGTGGTGCACGCCCGAACCGCACTTCCAGCGGTAGACGTTCCAGTTCCTCTGGTGCGACTCACGTGCCAGCGCGGCATCGGGGTTGATCGCCGAGGGCTTGCCCAGCAGGGACAGCCACGCGAGGTCGGAATGGCTGTCGCCGTAGCCGTAGGACGCGCCGAGGTCGTAGCCCCCGTCCTTGGCGTACTGCACGAGCCACGCGGCCCGCGCCTCGTCGACGAGCGGCGGCTTGGCCAGGTAGCCGGTGAGCACGCCGTCCCTCTCGTGCATCGAACTGCCGACGACCTCGTCGAACAGGCCGGCTATCGGCGCGGCGAGCAGCCCGATGGAGCCGGTGACCAGGACGGTGCGGTGACCCGCAGCACGGTGCTCACGGATGCGCTCGACCGCCGCGGCGCTCGTCCGCCGCAGCATCATGCCGGCGTAGCCGCGCTGCACGATCTCCTCGAGACGGGCGACGGGCAGGCCGCGGTAGCGGCGCAGGAAGGAACGGATGAACTCGCCGCGGTCGCGCTTCTCGGCCCGCAGGTAGCCGGGCAGCGAGGCGAGCAGGTCCGCGGCCTCCGCGGCCCAGACCGACTTGCGAAGGCCCAGGGTGCTGATCCACAGGTACTGCTCGACGATGTTGGAGTCGACGACCGTCCGTTCGAGGTCGAAGACGGCGAGCACGTCCGTGCGCTGCGGCAGTTCGCGTCGCGTGCCGCCGCTCGGCTGCCGGCTCTCCTTCCGCCGCCGGTAGGCCGCCGTCAGCTCGTCGATGGCGGGGAGGTGCACCTTCTGCAGGTACTCCTCCCAGTCGATGCCCTTCACGTCGAAGCCGCGGTCCTCGCGCGCCTCGGCGGGGAGGGCGTCGTGCAGCGCCCGCGTGTTGCGGTCGTCGAAGATGATCTCGCTCTGTGCGTACGCGCGGTACAGGTCCGTGAAGTTGCCGAGGGTGGCGAGGTCGGCCCGCAGTTTGGTGTTGGCGGTCGCGAGTTCGTTCCTGCGGTCGCTGTTCGGCATCAGCCGCAGGGCGAGGTCCGTCACGTCGGCCTTCTTCCTCGCCAGCAGCAGCCCGCGGCTGAACTTGCGTTCGCCGGCGAACTTCCAGTCCGGCACCTCGACGAAGCCGTCGCCCTTCGGCATCGGATGCTGCGTGTAGTACTCCCGCACGTTGCCGAACATGCGGTGGAAGGGCAGCGGGTTCGAGGCTCCGGAGGCGACCTGGAAGTACGCGGGGGCGTCCGCGGGGGCCGGGTCGGCCGCCGCGGCGAGGATGGCGTTGACGACGAAGTCGACGGGGATGACGTCCAGGATCGAGTCGGGCAGGCCCGGGAACTCCGGCAGCTGGCCGCGGCCGTAGGCGAAGATCAGCGGGTCGGCGACCTTGAAGCCGTCGATCCAGCCGGGGAACGGATGCCGCAGGGCGCTCTCGATGATCGAGGGACGGACCACCGACAGCCGGTGCCCGGCCTCGCCCCACAGTTCCTCCGCGGCCCGTTCGGCGAGTGCCTTCGTCAGCGTGTACACGTCGGTCCAGCCCAGGCTCTGCGCACGACGCCGGCCGGCGTCGACGAGTTGGGAACGGACCCACTCGCACCGCCCGTCCTCGCTCGCGCGGGCGGCCGCGGTCGGGCCGACCTTGCCGTGGCGCCCGCGGGCCCGGGACATGAAGCGCTCCAGCATCGCCGGCTCCCGTGAGGTGAGCTCGGTGCGCTCGTGCGCCTGCGCGGCCGAGCGCCATTCCACGCGCCAGTCGACGTCGTGCTCCAGCCTGGCCTCGGGCACCGCGCCGCGGCGCAGTCCGCCGACGTAGCAGGTCGACACGTGGACGACGTGCGGGTCCGATCCGGAGGCGAGCAGGGCCTGGTAGAGGCTGACGGTGCCGTTGACGTTGGTGTCGAACGCCTCGTGGATGGGCGGGTCGAAGGAGACGGTGGACGCCGAGTGGATGACGACGCCGAGGTCGGACGGCAGCTCGGGGACGCTGGTCATGCTGCCGTCGAGCACCGTGATCCGCTCACGGACGGCACGTTCGGCCGCCTCGGCTCCCACGGCGTCCCGCCAGCGCTTGAACACCGGCTTGCGCAGCAGGTGCCGCAACCGGTCCTGCCCGGTCTGGCTGCCCTTCCCCCGTACGAGGAGCGCGATGCGGGTGGCGGGGTGGTCGCTGAGCAGCCGCTCCAGCACGGCCTGCCCGACGAAGCCGGTGGCACCGGTCAACAGGACGTGGGCGGACCCGAGTTCGGTCGTCGCACTGCGCGCTGTCATGGGAGGAGCCTCGATTCCACGGTGGATGCGACATCGGTACCGATGCCGGGGAGCGCGGCGACCATCGCGCGGATACGGCCCGCCTCGGCCCGTCCGCTGCGGTCACCGAAGACACGGCGTTCGAAGAAGGTGCGCTCGTGTCGTGAGCGGGCGACCGAACCGAGCGGCCACGCGGCGGACCGCAGGGCCCGGCGGGTGATGCGCCGGGCCCGGGCCGAACGGCGCAGCCGCCGCTCGGCCTCCTCGGCGAGGAAGGAGATGTGGCGTTGCTTGATCTCCATGACCGGGGCGACCACGGACGCCATCGCGGGAGAGGCCTCGGCCAGCCGCCGGTAGGCCGCGCAGCTGATCCACTCGTCCACGAGTCCCGTCGTGACGTGTTCCGCGACGACGTCCGGACCCGTGATGTTGGCGATGAGGGAACGGCGGATCGGGCCGCGGCGCTCACGGCGCTCCGCCAGTGCCCACCGTGCCGGACCCGTGCTCGGAGGGAGGTCGCGGGCGGCGGGGGAACTCTCCAGGATCGCGTCGAGGGCGTCGGCGATCCAGAACCGCTCGAACATCCAGGTGGTGAGGAAGGCGGTGACCCGCGCGTCCTTGTGCGTCGCCGTGACGAGCAGGTCCCGGACACGGTGCAGGGTCGCACCCTCGATGTCGCGCAGCGCCCGGACGAGGCGGACCGATTCCGCGTCGAGCGGCTCGTCGGAGAACGACTCGAGGTCGAGCGTCGCGCGGTGACTTCCGTGCGCCGTGCGGGCGAACTCCCGCACGTCGAATCCGGTTGTCGAATCCCTGTCCCTCACTGTGCCGTACCTCCTCGATCACCTGGAATTCCCGCCTGGACCGGCCCTCCGTGAGCCGTCGCGATCCCCTGTTCCCGGTGACCGCGCTTCCGGGCAGCACCCGATGTGCTCCCCTTTGAAGACACCTCCCGGACCCTTCCTGTGACACGGTGTACTTCGCCGTCGCGGAGAACCGGCCGGCGCCGGGATCTCCTGATTGCCTTCGCACCGTCTTCGACCAGCGAAAACGGTCTCCGGAAGGCCCGGTTCAACGCCGGCCGACAACACCCGGTGTCGCGTGTGTTTCCATGCCACCTACCGTTGTGCGCATGGGAATCGCACTGATCACCGGTGGGACGTCGGGCATCGGCGCCGCGTTCGCACGTGCGCTGGCGGACCGCGGCTGGGACCTGGTCCTGGTGGCGCGGGACAGGGACCGGCTGGGCCTGATGCGGGCCGAGCTCGAGGCCCGGGGCCGCTCCGTGGAGGTGCTGCCCGCCGACCTGTCCGACCGCGCCGACGTCGAGCGTGTCGCGGCGCGGCTGCAGGACCCGGCCCGTCCCGTCGGGATGCTCGTGAACAACGCCGGTTTCGGCGTGCACGCGCCGGTGACCTCCGCGGACACCACCCCGCACGACCGGGCCGTCGAGGTCATGGCCCGTGCGGTGCTGGTGCTGTCCGGCGCCGCCGGGCGGGCCATGCGGGAGCGGGGACGCGGCGCGATCGTCAACGTGTCGAGCACGGCCGGCTTCGTGACGATGGGAAGCTATTCGGCCGTGAAGGCCTTCGTGACCTCGCTCACCGAAGGGCTGGCGAACGAGCTGCACGGCACGGGCGTGACCGTGACGGCCCTGTGTCCGGGGTGGGTTCGCACCGAATTCCACGAACGCGCCGGAATCCGGTCGTCGAGCATTCCTGAGTTCCTCTGGCTCGACGCCGACCGCCTGGTCGAGACGTCGCTGCGGGACGTCCGCCGCGGCCGCGTGATCTCCATGCCGGGTTTCCGCTACCGGCTGCTGATCTGGTTCACGCGTCACCTTCCGCGCCGCACGGTCCGGTGGATCTCGCGCCGGATATCGTCCAGCCGCAGCGGAACTCCCACTCACTGAAGGGGATGTGAGCCGGTCCGTCCGGCACGCCCGAGGAAGGTTGCCGCGGCGCGACCGGCGGCGACGAGGGCGCGGGTGGGGGCTGTGCCGAGCGCGCAGCCCCCACCCGCCCGGTCCCGCCCGGGCCGGTGAACCGGCCCCGCCGGGAGAACCGACGCGCGTCCCATCGTCCGCGGCATTCCGAAGACGGTGTCACACCGTCTGTCGATCTCCGGTCAAGCTGTCAACCCGTGAGAAGCCCGACGGAAAAGAAGAGAGCCCCGTGCGAGAACCTTCGTCTTCGACGTCGCCCAGGCCACTGCCCGCCATCGAGGAAACGTGCTGGTCGCAGTCTCCACGGAACACCGGCCGGGCACCGGTGCCGTGGCGTCGCGGCGGGGCGCCGCGTGCCGCGGGAGGGAGGGTGCTCCATGGATCATGCACGTGAGACGGTGCCGATCGGCGAACTGATCGACGAGCGGCGGCATCTGCTGGACGTCGCCTACTGGATGCTGGGCAGCGGCAGTCAGGCGGAGAGCGTCGTCGACGAGACCTACCGTCGCTGGTACGGCTTGTCCGACGCGGCACGGATCGACATCCGGGCACCCCGTTCCTGGCTGACGAAGGTCGCCTGGGAGATCTGCCTGGCCCGGCCCGCCGATCCCGACGGGCGCCGGGCGAACGGTCCGGCCCTCCCCGGCACCGGCACGGACGCCGCGGACAGGGCGGGCCACGCCCCGGCGGCACTCGTGGCGCTCGCGCTCCAGCGGTCACGTGCCGGCACGCCGGCGGAGCACGACACGATCGCGCATGCCGTCCGGCAGGCCTGTGCGGCGGATGACGCGGCACGCCTGGCGTCCCTGCTCGCCCCCGACGCCACGGCGTTCTTCGACGGCGGCGGCAAGGTCCGCGCTCTGGTGCGGCCGGCGTACGGCGCCGAGTACGTCGCCCGCAGCCTGCTGACCCTGCTGGCACCGCGCCCCCGCACGGTGCTCACCACCCAGGCGGTCAACGGACGCAGCGGTCTGGTCGCACGCTACGACCACCAGGTGGCCGCGGTCATCAGTCTCGGCATCGCCGACGACCACGTGACGCACATCTGGTCCGTACTCAATCCCGACAAACTACGCGCATGGAACCGGCCCGGGGGTTCGATCCGGCAACGCCACCGCCGGGTCCGCGTCGACTGACATCGACGGACGTATACCTATCAGGGCGTCCAAATACCGCGAATCGAAGGAAAGGTACATGTCCGGCCGTCCTGTCACAGGCCCGGGTCTTCGTTGGTCTATCACATGGATGCGATGGGGGCAGGCCGTGGCTTCCGGTGACTGCCGAATCCGACGCAACTCAACGAGCCCTGCGATACACAACCGCGACGGCGCTTCGACGGTATTCCGACGACATGCGGTGAAGCAGGCTCCCGAAGCTGCGTGTGACGAACGGTAGGCACCTGGTCGCGTGGCCGGACTGCGCGACGGGAGGAACGGAGACAACAGAACCATGTGTTTTGAGACGTCCCCCCAGACGAATACCCTTGATCAGGCCGTTTCGGTTTTCGTGGAACTGCAGCCACGTCTTTTCGGTATCGCGTACCGCATGCTGGGCAGTGCCGTCGAGGCCGAGGACGTCGTCCAGGAAGTGTGGATGCGCTGGCAGAAGACCGACCGCTCGGCGGTGAACAATCCGTCGGCCTTCCTGACCACCGTCACGACCCGTCTCGCCATCAACGTCGGACAGTCCGCGCGGGTACGCCGCGAGACCTACATCGGGCCGTGGCTGCCCGAACCCATCGACACCAGTGCCGACCCGTACGTGGGCGCGGAGCGCGCGGAAGCGCTGGAACTCGCGCTGCTGCTGGTGCTCGAGAGACTGACCCCGGCGGAGCGCGCGACGTACGTGCTCCGTGAGGCCTTCCATTACGAATACGCCGAGATAGCAAAGATACTCCAGCTTTCCGTGGTCAATGTACGGAAGATCATCAGCCGGGCGCGGAAACACCTGGAAGCCGAACAGAGGGAGACCGTCGACACCGCCGAACACCGGCGTCTTCTCGAGGCTTTCGTCTCGGCGGCGCAAACCGGCGATCTCGCCATGCTGCAGACGCTGCTCGCACCGGATGTCGTCAGCCTTTCCGACGGGAACGGAATTCGCGGTGCCGCCCGCGTCCCCGTCGTCGGTCCCGAGCGGGTGACGAACCTGGTCACCGCCAACCCAGGATTCTGGAGCGGCGACGACATGCGGTTCCTCGATGCCAACGGGCTTTCCGGAGCGATGACGTTCAGGAACGGCAAACCCCTGACGTTCCTGAACCTGGCCGTGTCGCCGGAGGGCATCCACCAACTGATGTGGGTCTGGAGTCCGGACAAGATCGCCGCTTTCCTCGGCTCGCGGTCCCGCGCCACCGCCGTTCCCCGTTACCTGAGGAACGCCGCCCGTTCCGGTGCCGACGGCACGCCGGCCGACCGCGGAACCGGGTGAGGAACGCAAACCTGGATCCGCGCCCGTGGCGCACACCGACTGCCACACGAACGAGGAGACGCACGATGGACTGGCGGCAGAGTTCCCGGTGCCGGTACGAGGACCCGGAGGTGTTCTTCCCGGTGGGGACCGGGTCCCTGACGTACGGGCAGATCGACCAGGCCAAGGCGGTGTGCGGCCGCTGCCCCGTGGTGGAGAAGTGCCTGCAGTGGGCCCTGGACGCCGGCCAGGTGGAAGGCGTCTGGGGCGGTACGACGGAGCGCGAACGGCGGGCGATGGTGTCGCGGGAGACGCGGCGGCGGACGTCGGCCCGCCTCCGCCGGACCGGCCTCGGCCGGGCGGCGCGGTGATGCCCCACCCGGTCCGGGCACCGGCGGTCGTCCGCGGTGCCCGGGCGGGCCGGGGAGGGAGAGGGCGGTGGAGGGGCGGGGCGGGGTCAGCGGATGGGCATGCCCGACAGGGTGCGGGCGATGACGAGCCGCTGGATCTCGCTGGTGCCCTCGAAGATGGTGTAGATGGCGGCGTCCCGGTGCATGCGTTCCACCGGGTACTCACGGGTGAAGCCGTTGCCGCCGAGGATCTGGATGGCCTGGGCGGTGACCTTCTTCGCCGTCTCGCTCGCGTACAGCTTGGACATCGATCCCTCGGCCGAGCTGAAGGGCTTGCCCGAGACCGCCATCCAGGAGGCGCGCCAGACCAGCAGACGGGCCGCGTCGACCTGGGTGCGCATGTCGGCCAACTGGAAGGCGACGCCCTGGTTGTCGATGATGGGGCGGCCGAACTGGGTGCGGGTCATGGCGTAGTCGAGGGCGACCTCGTACGCGGCCCTGGCCGTGCCCACCGCCATCGCGCCGACGGCGGGGCGGGAGGCCTCGAAGGTGGCCATGGCGGCGTTCTTCACCCGCTCGCCGCCCCGCGCGCGTTCGCGGGCGCGCGCGAGGCGCTCGTCGAGCTTCTCCTTGCCGCCGAGCAGGCAGCTGCCCGGGACGCGTACGTCGTCGAGGACCACCTCGGCGGTGTGCGAGGCGCGGATGCCGTGCTTCTTGAACTTCTGCCCCTGGGACAGTCCGGGGGTGTTCGGCGGCACGATGAAGGAGGCGTGGCCCTTGGAGCCGAGTTCCGGGTCGACGACGGCGACGACGACGTGGACGTTGGCTATGCCGCCGTTGGTCGCCCAGGTCTTGGTGCCGTTGAGGACCCACTCGTCCTTGGCGCCGTCGTACACGGCGGTGGTGCGCATCGAGCCGACGTCGGAGCCGGCGTCGGGCTCGGAGGAGCAGAAGGCGGCCACCTTCACGTCGTTGACGTCGCCGTACATCTGCGGGATCCAGGTGCCGATCTGCTCATCGGTGCCGTTGGCCAGCACGCCGACGGCGGCCAGCCCGGTGCCGACGATGGACAGGCCGATGCCGGCGTCGCCCCAGAAGAGTTCCTCCATGGCGATCGGGATGCCGAGGCCGGTGGGGTCGAAGTACTGCTGGGCGTAGAAGTCGAGCGAGTAGAGTCCGATCTTGGCGGCCTCCTGGATCACCGGCCAGGGGGTCTCCTCGCGCTCGTCCCACTCCGCCGCGGCCGGGCGCATGACGTCGGCCGCGAAGCCGTGGATCCAGTCACGCACCGATTTCTGGTCGTCGCCGAGCTCGAGCGAGAAGTCGCCCATCGTCCCCTCCACGTGCTTGTTACTTACGGTAACCCACAGTGTGTTACCGGTCGGTAAGGGATGTCAACCGGACCGGGGGTGTTACGTTGCGCAGGCGCGGGGAAATTCGAACGGGCGGGGAGGCTCGTGTGGACACCAGCCAGCGGACGGAGCAGCGGACGACATCCGCGGCGGAGGAGCGACGCAAGGAACTCCTCGAGGCCGCGGAACGCGTCGTGCTGCGGGACGGCCCCGAGGCGTCCATGAACGCCATCGCCGCCGAGGCGGGCATCACCAAGCCCATCCTGTACCGCCACTTCGGCGACAAGAGCGGTCTTTACCGAGCCCTGGCCAAACGGCACACCGACGCCCTGCTCGCCAACCTGCGCGCCGCGCTCGACGCGCCCAACGAGCGCCGCGACCGCGTGGAGGCCACGCTCGACGCCTACCTCGCGGCCATCGAGGCCCGGCCGCAGGTCTACCGCTTCCTGATGCACCCCGCCGAGCACGCCCCGGACGCCGACCGCGGTTTCGACATCGGCCGCCACTCCGCCCCCGTGCTGCGCCGGATGGGCGAGGAGCTGGCCGACGTCATCGCCGAGCGGCTCGACCTCGGCCCGGAGGGCCAGGTGGCGGCCAGGGTGTGGGGGCACGGCATCGTCGGGATGATGCACGCGGCCGGGGACTGGTGGCTGGGCGAGCGCCCCGTCGCCCGTGACGCCCTCGTCCGGCACCTCGCCGACCTGCTGTGGGGCCGCCTCGCCGCCGTCGGCGACCGCCCGGGCGCGCCGCGTCTTTAGGACGTGTCAGTCCCCCTGGGAAGCGCCCGTGCCGGGCGCCCAGGGGGCACGGCGGACGGCGCGCAGCGCGCGGCGACGGCGCAGGCCGGTGAGCCGGTCGACGAACAGGCCGCCGCCCAGGTGGTCGCACTCGTGCTGGAGGCAGCGGGCGAAGAACCCGGTGCCCTCGATTCGCACCGGCCGGCCGTCCCCGTCGACGCCCTCGACGACGGTCTCGTCGTGCCGGGCGGTGCCCGCGTGGACGCCCGGCAGCGACAGGCAGCCCTCCTCACCGGTGACCACGACCCCGTCGTTGTGGACGACGCGGGGGTTGACGATGTACCCGAGGTGCCGGACGTCCTCGTCGTCCGGGCAGTCGAAGACGAACACCCGCAGCGGTACGCCGATCTGGTTCGCGGCCAGCCCCACCCCGTCGTGCGCGTACATCGTGGCGAACAAGTCCTCTACGAGGGAGGCGAGTTCGGCATCGAAGACGGTCACGTCACGGCAGGGTTCCCGGAGCCCGGGATCACCCAGCAGCCGCATCGGGCGGACGATCCCGGAGCTGCCGGGGATGGGGGCGTGTCGCATGCCGGTCAGCGTACGGGGGCGGCTCGTTTCAGCGCCGGTGGGGGAAGTGGATAGGCTGATCGGCGACCGATGCCTTCCGGCCGGTGCAACGGCCCGGGGCGCGCGCCCGCCGGCCGACGGCCGGGGAGCGAGCGGGGCCGGACGCGAGGAGGATGTGGAGACGATGGCAGGCAACGCAGAGCCACTGTCGCCGCGGGCGAAGCTGGCCGTGACGGCGGGCAAGGCCGCGGCGGCGGTGTCGCGGGCGGCGGGACGCGGCAGCGGATCGGTGATCGGCGGCCGGGTGGCGCTGAAACTCGACCCTGATCTGCTGGCCCGGCTGGCGACCCATCTCGACGTCGTGCTCGTTTCGGCCACCAACGGCAAGACCACCACGACGCGGCTGCTCGCCGAGGCGCTGCGCGCCAACGGCGAGGTCGTCTCCAACGCCCTGGGCGCCAACATGCCGGCCGGCATCACCTCGGCGCTCGCAGGCGGGTCCGAGGCCCGCTACGGGGTGATCGAGGTCGACGAGAAGTACCTGGCCGGCGTGGCCCGGGACGTCAAGCCCAAGGCCATCGCCCTGCTCAACCTCTCGCGCGACCAGCTGGACCGCGCCGCCGAGACCCGCATGCTCGCCGAGAAGTGGCGCGAGGGCCTGGCCGGTTCCGACGCCGTCGTCATCGCCAACGCCGACGACCCGCTGATCACCTGGGCCGCCTCCTCCTGCCCGACCGTGGTGTGGGTCGCGGCCGGTCAGGAGTGGAAGGACGACGCCTGGTCCTGCCCCTCGTGCGGCGGTGTCCTGCAGCGGCCCGCCGAGGACTGGTTCTGCGGCGAGTGCGGTTTCCGCCGCCCGACGCCGACCTGGGCGCTCTCCGGCGACCACGTGATCGACCCGTACGGGTCCGCGTGGCCGATCCAGCTGCAGCTGCCCGGCCGGGCCAACAAGTCCAACGCCGCCGTGTCCGCCGCCGCGGCGGCCGCCTTCGGGGTCGACCCCAAGGTCGCCCTGGAGCGGATGTACAAGGTGCAGGCCGTGGCCGGCCGCTACGACGTGGTGCAGTTCCAGGGCCGTGACGTACGGTTGCTGCTGGCGAAGAACCCGGCCGGCTGGCTGGAGACCTTCTCCCTGATCGACGGACCGCCCACCCCGGTGATCCTCTCCGTCAACGCCCGGTCGGCGGACGGCACGGACACCTCGTGGCTCTGGGACGTGGACTACACGCGCCTGGCGGGGCACCCGATCCGGGTCGTCGGCGACCGCAAGCTGGACCTCGCGGTCCGCCTGGAGGTGGCGGGGCTGCAGTTCGAGGTGTGCCGTGACTTCGACGAGGCGGTCGGCTCCTCGCCGGCCGGCCGGATCGAGGCCATCGCCAACTACACCGCCTTCCAGGACCTCCGCCGCCGCGTCGGCAACTGACCGAAGACCCGTTTCGACAGGAGAACACGCTGTGAGCGACTCCAGCCTGCGTCTGGTGTGGGTCTACCCCGACCTGCTGAGCACCTACGGTGACCAGGGCAACGTCCTGGTCACCGAGCGCCGGGCCCGCCAGCGGCGGGTGCCGGTCACCCGGATCGACGTGCGGTCCGACCAGCCGATCCCGACCTCGGGCGACATCTACCTGATCGGCGGCGGCGAGGACCGCCCGCAGCGGCTGGCCGCCGAGCGGCTGCGCCGCGACGGCGGGCTGAACCGCGCGGTCGACAACGGCGCGATCGTCTTCTCGGTGTGCGCCGGCTACCAGATCATCGGCAACGAGTTCGTCAACGACCTCGGCCGCCCCGAGCCGGGCCTGGGCCTGCTGGACGTGGTCAGCGTCCGCGGCGAGGGCGCGCGCTGCGTCGGCGACGTGCTGGCCGACATCGACCCCGAGCTCGGCCTGCCCCCGCTGACCGGCTTCGAGAACCACCAGGGCGTCACGCACGTCGGCAAGGCGGCCCGGCCGCTGGCCCGGACCCGCTTCGGCAACGGCAACGGCACCGGCGACGGGACCGAGGGCGCGTACAACGAGACCGTCTTCGGCACCTACATGCACGGCCCCGTCATGGCCCGCAACCCGCAGATCGCGGACATGCTGATCAAGCTCGCGATGGACGTCAGGGCGCTGCCGCCGGTCGACGACCAGTGGTACGAGGCGCTGCGCGCGGAACGCATCGCGGCGGCGACCCAGCCCGCCTGAGGCCCGCAGCGTCGCGGGCCGGACCGGGGGACGACGGGGCCGGGGCCGGGTGGTGTCCGCACTGCGGGCGGCGTTTCCGCCGCCCGCGCCCGGCTCGATAACGTAGGCACCAGCGGTGCGCGTAGCCGCGGGTCCATCCGGACGACGAGGTCCGGCGCCCGGATCGATCATTCAGGAGTAACCAGCAAATGCGTATTGGTGTGCTGACGAGCGGCGGCGACTGCCCCGGGCTCAACGCCGTCATCCGGTCGGTCGTGCACCGCGCGGTCGTCGACCACGGGGACGAGGTCATAGGCTTCCACGACGGGTGGAAGGGTCTCCTCGAGTGCGACTACCGCAAGCTCGACCTGGACGCGGTCGGCGGCATCCTGGCCCGCGGCGGCACCATCCTCGGCTCCTCCCGGGTGCGCCCCGAGCACCTGCGGGACGGCGTCGAGCGGGCCAAGGGCCACGTCGCCGACCTCGGTCTCGACGCGATCATCCCGATCGGCGGCGAGGGCACCCTCAAGGCCGCCCGGCTGCTGTCCGACAACGGCCTGCCGATCGTGGGCGTGCCCAAGACGATCGACAACGACATCGCCTCCACCGACGTCACCTTCGGCTTCGACACCGCCGTCACGGTGGCCACCGAGGCACTGGACCGCCTGAAGACCACCGCCGAGTCGCACCAGCGCGTGCTCATCGTCGAGGTCATGGGCCGGCACACCGGCTGGATCGCCCTGCACTCCGGCATGGCGGCCGGCGCGCACGCGATCGTCGTCCCGGAGCGCCCCTTCGACATCGGCGAGCTGACCAAGATGGTCGGCGAGCGCTTCTCGGCGGGCAAGAAGTTCGCGATCGTCGTCGTCTCCGAGGGCGCGAAGCCGCGCGAGGGCACGATGGACTTCGAGTCGGGCGTCAAGGACGTCTACGGCCACGAGCGCTTCACCGGCATCGCCACCCGGCTCTCGATCGAGCTGGAGGAGCGGCTGGGCAAGGAGGCCCGCCCGGTCATCCTCGGCCACGTGCAGCGCGGCGGCACGCCCACCGCCTACGACCGGGTGCTGGCCACCCGCTTCGGCTGGCACGCCGTCGAGGCCGCGCACAACGGCGACTTCGGCATGATGACGGCGCTGCGCGGCACCGACATCACGCTGGTCCCGCTGTCCGAGGCCGTCGAGCACCTCAAGACCGTCCCGGCCGAGCGCTACGTCGAGGCCGAGTGCGTGCTGTGACGCGCTGATCACGTTCCTGGAACCGCCCCCGGTCGCGAGCGCGGCCGGGGGCGGTTCTAGTCTGGTGCGGGCGCACCCGCCCCAACCGGCACATTGCCGACGGCGGGGTGCGTGCGGCAGGCGCGACAGGAGAGTGACGGATGGACCACGGCGGACACGGGATGACGACGGAGCTCCCGCCGTTCACCCTCGGCCGCGGGCTCGAGTTCAGCGGGGATCCGGTCTTCCTGGCCGGCTGCGTGCTCGCGCTCGTGCTCTACGGCTGGGGGGTCGTACGGCTGTGGCGGCGCGGTGACCGCTGGCCGGCCGGCCGGGTCGTCGCCTTCGTCGCCGGGGTGCTCTCCATCGGCCTGGTGATGTGCACCGCGCTGAACGACTACGGCATGGCCATGTTCAGCGTCCACATGGTGCAGCACATGGTCGTCAGCATGGTCTCGCCAATCCTCCTGCTGCTGGGCGCCCCGGTGACGCTGACGCTGCGGGCGCTGCCGACGGCGGGACGCGGCCGCAGGGGACCGCGTGAGCTGCTGGTGGCGCTGCTGCACAGCCGCTACCTGCGGGTGATCACGCATCCGGCGTTCACCATCCCGCTCTTCATCGCCAGCCTGTACGGGCTCTACTTCACCCCGCTGTTCGACACCCTCATGGGCAGCCGGCTCGGGCACATCGCGATGATGGCCCACTTCCTCGCCGTGGGCCTGGTCTTCTTCTGGCCGATCATGGGCGTGGACCCGGGACCGAACCGGCCGAGCCATGTGATGCGGATCCTGGAGCTGTTCGCCGGGATGCCGTTCCACGCCTTCTTCGGCATCGCCCTGATGATGGCGAGCGAGCCGATGATCGGCGCCTTCCAGCACCCGCCAGCCTCGCTGGGGATCGACGCGCTGGACGACCAGACCGCGGCCGGCGGCATCGCGTGGGCGTTCAGCGAGATCCCGTCGGTGATCGTCCTGGTGGCGCTGCTGATCCAGTGGTACACCTCCGACCAGCGCCAGGCCCGTCGCAAGGACCGCGCTGCGGACCGCGACGGCGACGCGGAACTGGCAGCCTACAACGCGTACTTGGCATCCTTGGAGGCACGGGGTCGCGGCTGACGGGGCCGCCCGCCGCGAAGGGAGGCCCGTGATGGGCGACCAGGTACGGATATCGGGCGACGCGCTGCAGTTGCCGGGCGGCGTCACGGTGCGCTTCATGCGCACGCTGCGGCTGCCGGAGACGGGGACGCACCCGCTCCCACCCGGGCTCGGCACCTTCCCGCTGCGCCGGGTCTCGGACCACCCCGGCACCGCGCCCCGGGAGTGGCTCGCGCGGGGCGGCGTGATGCTCCCCGTCTACCAGCGCGAGGCCATGTGGCTCAGCTTCTCGGCCGCCGCGCCGGCCGCGCTCCAGGTGGGCGTCGGCAAGGTGTGCGCGGTGTCGGGGCGGCCGTGGAGCGACCGGCTGTCGCAGGACCCGCAGAACTACGTCGTACTGCCGCGGCAGCCGTGGCTGGACGGCATCAACTCCGGCTCCGGGACGATCCGGCAGTTCGTGGCCGTGCCGCTGGGCCTGGGCGCGACCGTCGAGGGCCAGGTCAGCGGCGAGGAGGTCTGGGGCGGGGTGCAGTTGCAGGTGACCGAACTCGGCGAGGAGCAACTCGCGGCGTGGCGGGCGGAGCAGCGGCGCCGGGAGAGCACCCGTCGCGCGGCCTTCGGCGGCTACGGCGGTGCGCCGGGCGCCATGCCGATGGCCGCCCCGGCGGCCGCCCCGGCGGCCGCCCCGCCGCCGGCCCCGGGGAGCGCGCCGCGTCCGGGCGGAGGGGGCGGAGGCGCCAAGCGCTCCCCCGTCTCCATGGGGCTGGGCGCGGGCGGCCGGATGCGGCAGGAGGTCTACCGGGACGACCGCAAGCCCTCCGACTGGCGTGCGGAGCCCTCGGGCCGGGTCTTCGTCCACCTCACGACGGTGCCGGAATGGCGCCGCATCACCGGCGAGCCGGCGCCCCCCTCCCCGGTGAACCGCGCCGCGTACACCGCCGCCGGGCTGCCCTGGTTCGACTACTACGACGCCGACGCCGAGGACCTGGCGGCGCCCGGCACGCTCACCCAGGTGAAGCCGGTCGGTGACTGGCTCGGCGAGGACGAGTCGCCGTGGGTGGCACCGCATCCGGGTCAGCTGAAGCAATTGGGCGACGAGGGACAGGTCACCGACGGCGACTGGTAGCGCACGGCGGGCGGCGGCGGGACCATGGAGTCCGGGCCGCCGCCCCGCGGCCCCGGGGAGGAGCCGTCCATGCCCACACCTGCGAAGGCGATGATCACGTGCACGGTGGCGTGTCTGGTCGCCGTGACCGCCTACACGGTCGCACTCGGCCCCAACGGCTGGGTGTGGTTCGCCTGGGTCGTCCTGATGCTGGCCACGATCGGGGTGTTCGCGATCCGGACGCCCCGGTAGGCGCGCTGCGCGGCGCCCGAGGAGGGGCTGCCGCCGCCCGCGCCCGGCTCGACGTCGTCGTCGACGTGCTGCGGTCGGCCGGGCGGACGGCGAGACGCTCGACGTCGGACTGCCCGCGATCCCGCAGCCGCGCCCGTCACGCGGGCACCTGGTACGCGTCATTACGGTCGGTGCGGCGGACGCGCTCGCCGTAGGGGCGACCCGCCAGTTGTGCGCGCCGACAGGACGGCACGGCCGGTGCTGCCGCCTGTCGGGCGGGCACCCGAAGCCGGGGCCTCTCGTCGCGAACCACGGCGCCACGTGGCTCGGTCCGGGGCCGCCGCACGTAGTAGGCCTCCGCGCACAGGGCTCAGCCGGTAGCCCGGACCCGGGACCTCACCTCTCGGGAGCCGTGCGGCGCCCCGCCGCCCCCGACCGGCCCCCACAGGCCCGTGCGGGGCCGTACGGGGCCGACGCCCGGCGAGACGACGCCCGCCCCTCCGGGCGAACGCGAGCCGGCCCAGGGCCCACGTCGCACACGGGAATCGGCCGGTAGCCCCGCCCGGACACGCGACCACACCACTCGGGAACCGTGCGGCATCCCGCAGACCCCGACCGGCCCCCACAAGCCTGTACGGGGCCGACGCCCGGCGAGACGACGCCCGCCCCTCCGGGCGACCGCAAGCCGGCCCGGGGCCGACAGCAGACCGCAGTCCCTCGCGCACGCGGATCAGCCGGGCCCGACCCGGACCTCACGTCTCAAGAACCGACCGGCCCCCGCAAGAACCCGAGCCGACACCCGGCGCGACGCGGTTCGGGGCCGGGCGGGGCCGGCCGCGTCTCAGGGGCGGGTCGAAGCCGCGTGGGCGTCGCGGGCGGCGATCGTCCCGAGGCGGCGCAGGTCACCCGTGAGGTCACCGCTGCGGTCGAGGTGGGCCGGGACCAGCCTGCCCACGAGCCACCGGAACCAGCGGGGCGTGCTCCGCATGCGGTAGGTCTGCACCACCCGTGTCCCCGCGCCGGCCGGCTCCAGTTCGATGGTCCAGTCGGTGCTGTCGGGGAACAGCGGTGAGGGGATCGTGCGCCAGGTGATCAGGCGTGGGGCCTCGAACGCCACCACCTCGCAGACCCGGCTCCAGCGCATCAGCCCCGACCGGTTGTACCCGCGGAAGCGGACGCCCGTCGCCGCCGTGGTCGCCCCCCGCAGCCGGCTGACCCGGTGGCACTCGTGGCTCCACTCACTGTTCCGGGTGACGTCCGCGACGACGCGCCACACCGCCTCGGCCGGCGCGCCGACGACCACCTCGCTGCGGCACGTCCGGGCGACGCCCCGCTCCGCCCGGTCGTTCCCGCCGTCACCGTTGCCGCTCTCGTCGTGCCTCATGCTTCTCCCCCTCGGTGCCGTGCCCCGTCGTCGTCCGTGTCGAGCAGCCGGTCGATGACGCCGGCCGCCCACTGTTCGTACTGCTGCGGCGTCCAGCCGGAGAGCCCGGTCAGCAGCTGGTAGACCTCGACGCCGAGGACCGCCCACACCCCGTCCAGCTCCTGCGGGGTCACCGCGCGCCCCGTGACGAGGGCCATGCCCTGCTCGATGCTGATGCGGCGACGCCGCTGGTTGTCCCGCAGCTTCTCGGCCAGGTCGCCGTTCGAGCCGGCGGCCTCGCGCAGCGCGAGGTGCACGCCGGCGGTGCGCCGGTGGATCGCGGTGACCAGTCGCGCGGCGGCGGCGATCCGCTCCTGCCGCGTCCCGGCCGCCAGCCCGGCGAACTCCGGGCGTTCGGCCAGTGTTTCGGGGCGCGCGTCCCCGACGACGGCGACGTCGAGCGCGGCCATCAGCAGTTCGCCCTTGGACCGGAAGCCTGCGTACACCGTCTCGACCGACACCCCGGCCTCGCGGGCGACGTCGCGCATCCCGGTGGCCGCCCAGCCGCGCTCGCCGAACAGCCGGACGGCCGCGGCCAGCACGACGGCCCGTGTCTCCCCGGCCTGTTGCTCCCGTCGCGGAGAACGGTAGGTGCGCCGCGCCCGGGGTGCCTCCTCCGTCATGAGCGCGCCGTCCCGTTCGCCGCGGCACCCCGCGGGCGCCACCATTCCGCGCGCCGGCGCCGGTAGGCGCGGGCGAAGCCGTACAGCAGGATGAAGCGCGGGACCGGGGGCACCAGGCGGACCACGATCCGGTGCCCTTCGGGGTCGATGTCGTCGAGCAGCCAGTGCCCCTCGATGCCGAGCTGCGTGAACGACTTGGACTTGACGTTGTACCGCTGGTCCCAGGCGCGCCAGTCGTCCTGGGTGAGGGCGGCCGAGACGACCGGCATGGCCTCCTCGACCTCACGCTCCAGGTGCGGAACGAGGACGGCCGTCAACGAGTCCAGCGCGGCGAGGAGTCTGACGCGCGCCTCCTCCGAGGCCGTCTCCGCGTACCGTCGCGCCGCGTCCGTCACGGTCACGGCCGCCGGGGTGATCCGGCGGTGGTCGGCGTCCAGGGACTCCAGCAGCGGCCCGGCGGCCGGGTCGCGTTCGAGCACCAGCGGCCACAGGCCGTCGTCCTCACCGGTGTGGTGCGCGTGCAGGAACTCCATCAGCCACACGACGTGCCGGCCGAGCGCGCTCCCCTGCCGCAGCCCCGGATACGGCGCGGAGGCCAGCACCGTCCGCGTGCGCTCCAGGTCGCGGCGCAGCGCGCCGTGCACGATCCCCATCATCCGCGTGTCCGCGGGAGCGGAACCCGTCGTCCCCATCTCGCCCTCCCCATCGCCTTCCTGTTCGGAGACTAGGACCGGGGACGTTTTCATTACAAGGTCGTTCCGGTGAATTCTGGGACCGTGGGCACCACCACCCCTCACACCCCCGTCCCTCGTCCGCCTCCCGTCACGGAGGCGACCACCTTGGCGACGACGGCCGTCACCACGAGGCTCCCGGCGAGGACCATGCCGACGCCGACCACGAAGAGGCCGCTGGAGTCGTCGGACCAGTCGACGAAGGCGGCGACGGTCAGGCCGAGCGTGGTGCCGAGCACGGCGGCCGTGACGAGGCCGCGGGACGCGGCCCAGCACACGAGTACCAGGAGGGTCAGAACCAGTCCAGCGACCTGCCAGGCCTCGTAGGGACCGGTCACGGTGCCGTCCGGCCGCACGTCACGGTGCCGGTCCCAGCCCAGCCAGGCGGCCCAGTCGGCGGACGCGGCGACCGCCAGGAGGAGGAACGGCAACAACCGGGAAGCGGGATTCGCTGTCGATGGGCGCATGGGCCGAGCGTCCCGCCTCGCCAGCGCGCCGAACAGAGCGCGCGTACTCAGCTCCGGCCGAGTACCTGCCCCGACGTGGCGGCCGTCGGGGGCCCGGGCTCAGGCCGCCGGGGCGTGGCGCGCGAGGCCGGAGACGAGGAGGTCGAGGCCGAACTCGAAGCGCTCGTCGCCCTCGTCGCGCATCAGGGCGTCGACCATGCCCGTGATGTGGGGAAAGCGCTCGGGGGGCAGTGAACCGAAGTACTCGCGGATGCGGGCGATCTGCTCGTCGAGGGTGACGCCCGTCCCGCCCGGGCCCTGGTTGCGCAGGCTCTCCTCGACCGCGGTGGCGGTGACGAAGAGCGCGAGGGCGTCCACGCCGTAGGCGCAGACCTGGTCGGAGAGGCCGCCGGCCTTGAGGATCGCGAGCATGGCCTCGGCGTTGAGGAGGGCGTTGGGCCCGAAGGGGATGCCCTGGCCGATCGCGGCGCGCGCCAGGTCCCGGTGGGCGACGAGGACGCGGCGGCCCTGGCGGGCCATCTCCTTGATCTGCTCCTGCCACCGCGCCGGATCGGGCTCGGGGCGGACCACGTCGGCCTGGATGCGGTCGAGGAGCAGTTCGAGCAGCTCCTCCTTGTTCGCCACGTGCGCGTAGAGCGAGGCGGCGCCGGTGTCCAGTTCCTGGGCGACCCTGCGCATGCTCAGGGCGTCCAGGCCCTCGGTGCCGACGACGTGGAGGGCCGCCGTGACGAT
The DNA here is from genome assembly GCF_042956445.1 of Streptomyces sp. NPDC008238. Taxonomy (NCBI): domain Bacteria; kingdom Bacillati; phylum Actinomycetota; class Actinomycetes; order Kitasatosporales; family Streptomycetaceae; genus Streptomyces; species Streptomyces sp. NPDC008238. The sequence continues at coordinate 19,556 of NZ_JBIBGK010000008.1, forward strand.
CGCCTCGCGGTTGAGGCTGCGGCGGGGGGCCTTCCTGCGCTCGGCGCGCCAGGGCGGGACGGGGACCGATGTCACGTGCTGCGTACCTCCGGGAGCGGACCACGGACAGCGTACTTGACACGAACGCCGTTCGTTATCTAGAACACTGTTCGTTCGGAACGAACGGCGTTCGTTCGCCACGCCCCGGTCCCGTGGAGGCCCCCATGAGCACCCAGTCCCTCTCCCCGCCCGCTCCCCCGGCCACGGGCCATCCCCTGCGCAGGCTCGGGCTGGCCGTCATCCTCGCCGTCGAGATCATGGACCTGCTGGACGCGACGATCGTCGGCGTCGCCTCGCCCTCGATCCGCGCGGACTTCGGCGGCAGCTCCACGCAGATCCAGTGGATCACCGCCGCCTACACGCTGGCCTTCTCCGTGCTGATGATCACCGGGGCACGGCTCGGCGACATCCTCGGCCGCCGGCGGATGTTCCTCACCGGGCTCGCCGGGTTCACCGTGTGCTCCGCGCTGTGCGCGGCCGCGGGCTCCGCGGGGACGCTGATCGGCGGACGGGCCGCGCAGGGGCTGTTCGCCGCGATGATGGTGCCGCAGGGCCTCGGCATCCTGCGCCAGATGTTCCCGCCGAAGGAGCAGGGGGCGGCCTTCGGCGCGTTCGGGCCGGTCATGGGGCTCGCCGCGGTCGCCGGGCCGGTGCTCGGCGGCTTCCTCACCGACGCGGACCTGTTCGGCTCCGGCTGGCGTTCGGTGTTCCTGATCAACGTCCCGATCGGCGTCGTCGCCTTCGCCGTCGCGCTGCGCATCCTGCCCGAGGGCCGCTCGCCGCACGCGGCACGGCTGGACCTGCCGGGTTCCGCGCTGGTCAGCCTCGGGGTGCTCATGCTGGTCTACCCGCTGGTGCAGGGCCGCGACCTGGGCTGGCCGCTGTGGACGTACCTGTCGATGGCGGGCGCGGTCCCGGTGCTCGCCCTCTTCGCCCGGTACCAGCGGCGGCTGGTGGCGCGGGGCGGCTCCCCGCTCGTGGAGCCCGGGCTCTTCCGCCACCGCGGCTTCTCCGCCGCGCTCCTCGTCGGCGTCGTCTTCTTCGCGGCGGTCAGCGGGCTGATGCTGGTGCTCACCCTGCACCTTCAGGTCGGGCTCGGCTACAGCGCCCTGCACGCGGGGGCCTCGATGATCCCCTGGTCCGCCGGCACGGTCGTGGGCGCGGTCCTCTCCGGTGCCGTCCTCGGCCCGAAGTACGGCCGGCGCACCATCCAGGCGGGCTTCGCGCTGTCGGCGGTGGCCGTCGCCGCGCTGGCACTCACCGTGCACCTGGCGGGCGAGGGCGCGACGACCTGGCAGCTGCTGCCGGCCCTGCTGCTGAACGGCTTCGCGATGGGCCTGGTCATGGCGCCGTTCTTCGACATCGCCCTCGCCGACGTCGAGGAGCGCGAGACCGGCTCGGCCTCCGGCGTCCTCAACGCCGTGCAGCAGCTGGGCGGTTCGGTCGGCGTCGCGGTGCTCGGCACGGCGTTCTTCTCGTACGCGGCGGACGGCGGCACGGTGCCCGCGACCCAGTGGACGGCGCTCATGGCCGCGGTCGCGTTCGTCGCGGCGCTGGCGGCCGCCTTCCTGCTGCCCCGCCGCGCCCGCGAGGACGCGACGGGACACTGAGGGCCGCGGGGGCCCGGGGGCCTCATGCGGTGTTCGGGGGCAGCCCGTACCGGGGAACCAGGTCTCGCCTCCGGAGGAGCAGTTGCCCCGGCCTCCGGAGGCGAGACCCTGCACCTGGTCGCCGCTGATGGACGATCCGCCGGAGTCGCCCGGTTCGGCGCACACGTTCGTCGTGGTCAGGCCGTACACGCTGTCCCGGCTGTGGTCGACGGTCGCGTTCCTCGCCACGTGCCGCAGTGACCGGCCGTGACGAGGCCCCCGTGGCCGGGAAAGCCGGCGGGCGTGCCGGCCCGGTGACGCACGGCGCCCGCCGCGCCTAGACTGACCATCCTCGAACCGCGTTGTGACCTGGCAGAACGCCGCCCCGGAGCCGATCGGCGCCAGTTGGGAGTCAGTCCGTGTTCTACTACGTGCTCAAGTACGTGGTCCTCGGCCCGCTGTTGCGGGTGCTGTTCCGCCCGAGGATCGAGGGCATGGAGAACATCCCGGAGGAGGGCGCGGCGATCGTCGCGGGCAACCACCTGTCGTTCTCCGACCACTTCCTGATGCCCGCGATCCTGCCGCGCCGGATCACCTTCCTGGCCAAGGCCGAGTACTTCACCGGCACCGGCCTCAAGGGGCGGCTGACCGCGGCCTTCTTCCACAGCATCGGGCAGATCCCGGTCGACCGCTCCGGCGGCAAGGCCGGCGAGTCGGCGATCCGCGAGGGGATGAAGGTGCTCGCCAAGGGCGAACTCCTCGGCATCTACCCCGAGGGCACCCGCTCCCACGACGGTCGCCTCTACAAGGGCAAGGTCGGCGTGGCCACCATGGCCATCCGCGCCGGGGTCCCGGTGGTCCCCTGCGCGATGATCGGCACGTACGAGATCCAGCCCGCCGGCCGCCGGCTGCCCCGCATCAAGCCGGTGACCATCCGCTTCGGCGAGCCGCTGGAGTTCTCCCGCTTCGAGGGGATGGACAACGAGCGCTACGTGGTGCGCTCGGCCACGGACGAGATCATGTACGCCATCCTCTCGCTCTCCGGGCAGGAGTACGTCGACCGCTACGCCGCCGAGGTCAAGGCCGAGCAGCAGGGCCAGTCCGGCATCGGCTCCCGGCTGCGCCGCAGCGCCTGACCGGCCGCACCCGGCCGGTTGCGCCCTGCGCGGATCCGCGCAGGGCGAACGCCCCTGGCCCCGCCGTCACCGGCCCGCCTAGCGTCGCCGTCATGACGGGAACTGCGTTCGTGATCGGGGCCACTGGACAGATCGGCCGGGCGGCGGTGCGCGCCCTCGCCGAGGACGGCTGGGAGGTGCGGGCCGCCTCCCGCGGGGGCGGCGGTGAGGTGGAGTGGCCCGACGGGGTCCGGCCGGTGGCCGTGGACCGCGAGGACACCGCGGCGCTGGCGGCGGCGCTCGGCGAGGGCTGCGACGTGCTGCTGGACTGCGTCGCCTACGGCCCGGAGCACGCCCGGCAGCTGACGGGGCTGGCGGACCGCATCGGCTCGGCGGTCGTCGTGTCCAGTTGCTCCGTGTACCAGGACGGCCGGGGCCGCAGCCTCGACACCGACGGGGAGCCGGGCGGCGCGCCCGTCTTCCCGGTGCCCGTCACGGAGACGCAGCCGGTGCTGGCCCCCGGCGAGGGCGGCTACTCGGCGCGCAAGGTGGCGCTGGAGCGCGACCTCCTCGCGGCGGAGGGACGGTTGCCGGTCACCCTGCTGCGCGCCGGGGCGGTGCACGGCCCGCACAGCCTGCGGCCGAGGGAGCTGTACTTCGTCAAGCGGGCCGTGGACCGGCGGCCGTTCCGGGTGCTCGCGTACGGCGGGGAGAGCCGCTTCCACCCGGTGCACGCCGCCAACCTCGCCGAGCTGGTGCGGCTGGCCGCCCGCCGCCCGGGCTCCCGGGTGCTCAACGCCGGCGACCCGTACGCCCCGACGGTGGCGGAGATCGCGGACGCGATCGACGCGGTGCTGGGCCACGAGGCGCAGACGTACGCCGTGGACGGACCTCCCCCGACGAAGAACGTGGGCGACACCCCGTGGACCACGGCGCACCCCTTCGTGCTGGACATGTCGGCCGCGGAGCGCGAGCTGGGCTACCGCGCCGTGACCGGCTACGCGGAGTCGCTGCCGGAGAACGTGGCCTGGCTGGTGGAACGGCTCGGCGGGCGGGACTGGCGGGAGGCCTTCCCCGTCCTGGCGTCGACCTACGACCGCTTCGGCGACCTGTTCGACTACGAGGCCGAGGACCGCTGGCTGGCCGCCGGAAAACCCCTCGCCGGGCCCCGGGAGGCCGATTAGCCTCGGGGCGTGGGAAGGGAACGGACATGAGTGCGCGGCTGAGGGCCCTCGCCAAGGAGACGGAAGGCCTCGTCGCGACCGGCCGCTACCGGACGGCACGCGGTGTCGAGGTGGCGATCGGCGAGGCCGTCGAACGGGCCGTGCGGGGGACGCGGATGTACGGCCCCGGCCCCGTCGATCCCGGCCCCGTCGATCCCGGCACCGGCCCCGGCGCGGCGGGCACCGACGCGGCGGGCGGCGGGCCCACGGCCTTCGCGGTGACCGGCGAGGACAGCCTGCGGGCGGCACGCCGTCTGGTGCGGGAGGCGCCGGGGACGCCGGTCGCCGTGCTGAACTTCGCCTCGGCGCGCAATCCCGGCGGCGGCTACGTCAACGGTGCGCAGGCCCAGGAGGAGGCGCTGTGCCGGGCGTCGGCGCTGTACACGACGCTGCTCACGGTGCGGGAGTTCTACGACTGGCACCGCGCCGACCGCAGCCCCTTCTACAGCGACCGGGTGATCCACTCCCCCGGCGTCCCGGTCTTCCGCGACGAGCACGGGGTCCTCCTGGACGAGCCGTTCGAGGCCGGCTTCCTCACCTCCGCCGCACCCAACGCGGGGGTGATCGCCCGTCAGGACCCGGCGTCCGTGGAGCGGGTGCCCGCCGCGCTGGTGTCGCGGGCGGGCAGGGTGCTCGAGGTCGCGGCGGCGCACGGCTACCCCTCCCTGGTGCTGGGTGCCTGGGGCTGCGGGGTGTTCCGCAACGACCCGGCGGCGGTCGCCGCCGCCTTCCGCGAGCACCTCGGGCCGGGCGGGCGGTTCGCCGGCCGCTTCGGCCGCGTCGTCTTCGCCGTACTGGACCGGCGCGCGGACTCGCTCACCCGGGCCGCCTTCGCCGCCGCCTTCCCCGGGTAGAGGAGTCACATGAACGACAAGCGCAACATCGACACCGTGATGGACGCCGTGGACCAGAAGTGGATGCCGCACGTCCTCGCCGAGGTCAACGAGTACGACGTCAAGGTCGCCAACGTCGAGGGCGACTTCCCCGAGCACGCGCACGCGGACACCGACGAGTTCTTCCTCGTGCTCGCCGGACGGCTGCACCTGGAACTGCCGGACCGCACCGTGACGCTGGGCCCGCACGAGGTGTTCACCGTGCCCCGCGGCGTCCCGCACCGGCCGCGTGCCGAGGAGGGCACCCGGATCCTGATGTTCGAGCCGCGCGGCACCGTCAACACCGGCGACGGCAACGAGGGTTCCGGCACGACCGGGGTGCGGCTCGGTTAGTCCCGGACGCGGGCCCCGAAACGCCGGACGGCCCCGCCGCACCCCTCAGGGGTGCGGCGGGGCCGTCCGGCCTCGTACCGGGTGGGTCAGCTCGTGGGCGGCACCGGCGCGGCGTGCGGGGCGCACGTCACGTCGGACCGGTCGAGCCTGCCCGTCACGAAGTAGCCGGTGACGCGGTCGTTGACGCAGGGGTTGACCAGGCCGGTGACGCCGTGCGAACCGGCGCCCTTCTCGGTGATCATCAGCGAGCCCTTGAGCCGCTTGTGCAGCTCCACGGCGCCCGTGTACGGGGTCGCCGCATCACGGGTGCTCTGGACGATCATGACGCGCGGCAGGCCGTGGCCGGTCCGCACCTCCACCGGGGTCCGCTGCGGGACGCCCCAGGTGGCGCACGGCAGGTTCATCCACGCGTTGGACCAGGTCAGGAACGGGTACTTGGCGTGCAGCCGGGTGTTGTCGCGGTCCCAGGTCCGCCAGTCGCGCGGCCACTTGGCGTCGGTGCACTCCACCGCCGTGTAGACCGCGTTGCCGTTCTCCGAGGCGGCGTTGCCCGCGGTGTCCGACAGGTCGGGGGCCGCGGCGTCGACCAGCGCCTGGGTGTCGCCGCCGAGGTAGGCGCTCCAGATGCCGGCCACCGCCGCCCACGACGAGTCGTAGTACGGGGCGCTCTGGAAGAGGCCCAGCAGCTCGGCCGGACCCACGACCCCGCCGATGGGGTGCGCCTTGGCGGTCGCCCGCAGCCGCTCCCACTGTGCCTGGACCTTCGCCGGGGTGTTGCCGATGTGGTAGACGGAGTCGTACTTCGCGACCCAGGCCTTCCAGTCGTTCCAGCGGCCCTCGAAGGCGACGTCCTGGTCGAGGTTGTTCTGGTACCAGATCTGGTCGCGGGACGGGTTCACGACGCTGTCGACGACCATACGGCGCACGTGCGTCGGGAAGAGCGTGGCGTAGACGGCGCCGAGGTAGGTGCCGTAGGAGACGCCGAGGTAGTTGAGCTTCCGCTCGCCGAGGGCGGCGCGGACGACGTCGAGGTCGCGGGCGGTGTTGGCCGTCGTCATCTGCGACAGCATCGCGGCGCCGGTGCGCTCCTTGCAGCCTTCCGCGTACTCGGCGGCCAGCTTGCGCTGCGCGCGCTTGTCGGCCTCGCTGTCGGGGACCGGGTCGGCCTTGGGGGCCTTCACGAACTCCTGCGGGTCGGCGCAGGAGATGGGCGCCGAGTGCCCGACGCCGCGCGGGTCGAAGCCGACGAAGTCGTAGGCCTTGGCCGTCGCCGCCCAGATCGGGTTCTTGGTCGTCACGCGGAGCGGGAAGCGCATGCCGGAACCACCGGGCCCGCCCGGGTTGTAGATGAGGGCGCCCTGGCGCTCGGCGGCGGTCCCGGTGTTGCCGATGCGGTCCACCGCGATCCTGATCGTCTTGCCGTACGGCTTGGCGTAGTCGACGGGCACGGTCACCCAGCCGCACTGGACGGGGCTCGCGATGCCCCAGTCCGCGGGGCAGTCGGCCCAGTCGATGCCCTTCCGGGCCGCGTGCGCGGCGGCGATCCGTACGCCCTTGGCCTCGGCGTCGCCGCTGTGTCCGTCGTGTCCGTGGGTCGCCGGCGCACTGTGGGCGACCGCGGTCTGCGGTGCCGCCGTGGCGACGGTGCCGGCTATGAGGGCCGCGGTCAGCCCGAGCACGGCGGTGCGTCTCACCATGAACTCCCCCTGCTGTTGGTGCCGCTCGTGGCGGCCCGATCACAACTGCAGGGGGATCCTTTCGCCCGGAAGGGCTCCGGGAGAAGATCCCATGAGCGTTTCTTTACCAACCCATAAGGTGGAAGCAGCGGTTGGCGGCCTGCTCGGGGCACCGACGGCTCCGGCTGGAAGAGGCTCACCAGGTGGCGGCGGCCGGGGAGTTCGGCGACGCGGGGTTCGCGGTCAGGTCGTGGACCGGTGAACCGCAGGCCATACGCCGCCAGGTCGGCGAGCAGGTGCCCGGGCGCGGGAGCGCGGGGCGTCTCACCTCGGGCGCGGGGAGCCCGGGGCGGGACGGAGGGCGCCCTCGTGACCGGCGAGCGAGCAGGCGAGCGCCGCTCTCGGCCGCGGGGTCGTTCTCCGCGACGGGCGGCGCCGTCGCCGCGAACGTACCGGGGAAGGGGATGCCCCGTTCCCGCTCGCTGCGGTGGTACGGGCTGCCGGGCACCGCCCGCATCGCGTCGAAACCGTCCACCGCTGACTCCCCCGCCACCGCGGCGGTGGGAGCGGACGGACTCGGAGCGGTCCCCGGCCGGCGATGCGGGCGGTGGACGCGACCCGGGGGCCGCCGGCCGCTTCGGTCGTCCCGGCCCGGCCCGGCATCACGACGGTGGTCGGGGCCGAGGAGCGCCCGCCGGGGAGGGCTTCCGGACGGGCGGGGGCGCCACGAGGGGCCTGAGACCCGCACCGTGCCGGAACCCGCCAGGTCCGCGCTCGGCCGGGCGCTGCCGCCGCGGTCCGCGGCCGAGGGGGCGGCCGGCGTCGCCGCGGTGCCGCACACCGTACTGAAGGGCCGCACCACGACGGCGCGGGCGGGGCGGCGGCGGTGCCGACCGGCCTGCCGGCCGGGGCCCGGGTGCCGTGGCCCCGGGCGCCGCTCACCCGATCGGCCCAGCGCCTTTTGCCCCGCCCGGGTGAGGGCCGCACAGTCGAGTGACGGCGGTAACCAGGCGCCCCATCCCCCGGGATGGACGAGGCGGTCCCCCGGGCGACCGTCCCGGGACCCGGCTCGACGGCCCTGCCAAGGCGGTCCCGTACCGCCCCGTGCGACCGAGGGTCCCTTCCGGGCCCCACGCCACCGTCCCGAGCGCGGCCACGGGCCTCCGCCCGGCACGGCCCGCGGCGTGCGCACGGTCCTCGCGCCCCCCAAGGATCGAGGTCCCATGGACAGCACCCCGAAGACACGCGTCGTTCTGCGGATTCGGCTCCACGAGGGCACGGGCGATCAGTATGCGGCGGCATACGACCTCGTGCACCGCGGCATCGTCAACGCCGACGGCTTCATCAGCTCGCAGTTGTGCCGGTCCCACGCCGACCCCGACAGCTGGATCGTGACCAGCGAGTGGCGGTCGCTGGACCAGTACCTCGCGTACCTGGCGAGCGAGGACTTCAAGGCGCGGCGCGTCGGGCTGCGGGAGCTGGTCCTCGAGCACGAGTCGACGCAGTACTCGGTCGTCGCCGACGTGAAGCCCTGACGCAGCGCCGGTTCCGGCCCCCGGGAAGCCCTGCCTCCCCGGGGGCCGTCCGCGGGCGCGTCAGCGCCAGCGGTACAGCTCCTTGAGCCGGTTCACGACGATGTTGAAACGGCCCCGGTCGAGCGCGCAGGCCTCGCGGCGCATGCCGTCGGGGTGGACGCGCAGCACCCGGTCGACGTTCACCCAGGACGCGCGGCCGGACTTGTCCCACGGGCCGGAGCCGATGGCGACCCACTCGCGGTCGTCGTTGTGCTCCTTGCTGGAGAGCTGCACCGCGAGCAGCGTGTCGGTCCGCTCCCGCGCGACGACGAGGACCGGGCGGTCCTTGCCGCGGCCGTCGTTCTCCTCGTAGGGGACCCAGGTCCAGACGATCTCGCCCGGGTCGGGGTCGCCGTCGTGGGCGGGCGCGTACTCGGTGCGGACGGGACCGACCTGCTCCGGCTGTGCTTCGGTGGTCGCGCTGGGGCCGTAGCGGCCGGGGTTCTCGGTGTCTATGGACGTCACGGGGCCACGCTAGCCGACAGCATCCGGCGCAGGCACAGCCCGTCCGGCGCGAGCGCGGTCAGCAGCGCGGCGGGACCGGCCAGCGGCGTCAGCACGGCCTCCCCGCGCTCCGCGTCCCGCACCGGTAGCCGTGCCTGCGCCGGCTTGTCGGCGAACGCCGGGTCGACGACGAGCAGTTGACCCACGGCACGGTGGGTGTGCAGGACGGCGGGCCCGGCCCACGCCGCCGCGCCCGGCCCGAAGGACAGCTCCTGGTCCAGCAGCGGACGGCCGCCGATCCGTACCGTGAGGCGGGTGGTGAGCCGGCCCGGCCGCTCCCCCGCGCGGCCGAGGATCTGCTCCTCGCGCAGCAGCAGGCGTGCGCCCGGGGCGAGTTCGGCCCTGGTGGTCATGTGCAGGTCGCTGCCCTGCGCGGTGATCAACGGCTCCGGCAGCCAGTGCAGTTCGGCGCCCTCGCCGACGGTGAGCCGTACGTCGTAGCGCGCTTGCTCCCCGTCGCGGCCGGGCAGCGCCACGGTGGCCGCCGCCGCGTCCACGTGCAGCACGGCGCCCGGCGCGGCGGTGACGTGCACGGCCAGCCGGTCGCCGCCGAGCGGTGCGGTCATGGCGCCGACGACCGTCACCCGGGCCGCCCGTCCGTCGGCTGCCCGCGTACGGCGGAGCGCGAGCGGCCCTTCGCCGGTGAGTTCGGGCAGCGCGGTGCCGCCGCGGCCGTCCGGGACGGCGGTGATCCGCGCGGTGGCGTGGACGCCGCTCACGCGGGGACCGCGGCCCATGCCGCGAGCCGCGTACGGACCCACGCGGCGACGGGGGCGACGCCGTCCTCGGCGACCAGGGAGGTGAAGACCACCGGCAGGTCCCCGCGCTGCCGCTGCGCGTCGCGCGCCATGCGGCCGAGGTCGGAGCCGACGTAGGGGGCGAGGTCGGTCTTGTTGACCACCAGCAGGTCGGCCGTGGTGACCCCGGGACCGCCCTTGCGCGGGATGTCGTCGCCGCCGGCGACGTCGATGACGAAGACCTGGGCGTCGACCAGGCCCTTGGAGAAGGTGGCGGTGAGGTTGTCGCCGCCGGACTCCACCAGGACGAGCTCGAGCGGCCCGACGGTGTCCTCCAGTTCCTCCACGGCCTCGAGGTTGGCGGAGATGTCGTCGCGGATCGCGGTGTGCGGGCACGCGCCGGTCTCCACGGCGGCGATCCGCTCGGGCGGCAGGACGGCCTCGCGCAGGAGGAAGTCGGCGTCCTCGCGGGTGTAGATGTCGTTGGTGACGACGGCGATGGACAGTTCGTCGCGCAGCGCGCGGCACAGCGCGGCGACGGTGGCGGTCTTGCCCGAGCCGACGGGGCCGCCGAGGCCGATGCGCAGGGCGCGGCGGCCGCCGTCGGGGCGGGCGGTGGGGCCGGCCCAGGTGTGCCGCTGCGGGAGGACGGTGTGGTCGTGGTCGAGGTGCATGGGCTCCCCCTAGGAGGCGAAGAGGCGGACGGGCCACCCGGCGTGGGCCTCGGCGTACACGTCGAGCAGGGGCGCGCAGGCGGCCGGCAGGGCGTCGGTGCCCTCGGTGAGGCAGCGGTGCGCGGCGTCGGCGGCCCGGGCGGCGACCTCGGCCAGGTCCGGGGCGAGCCGGGCGAGGACGGCGGTCACCGCGAACGGGTCGAGGCTCAGCAGGCGTAGGGCGGCGGTGGCCGGGCCGGTCACGGCCTCGTACGCCGCGGCGTGGGCGGCGTCCGGCGCGGCGAGGCCGGCGGCCCCGGCCGTCACGCCGAGGACGACGGGCTGGTGGGCGCCCCGCGGCCGGGCGGCGGCGAGTGCGTCGAGTCCGGGTGACGGCCAGGCGGCGCGGGCGGCGCGCATCATCTGGCGGCCGAGGCGGCGGGCGCTCCGCCGCAGCGCGGGCGAGGGGGTGCGGGCGTCGGCGGCCTCGTCCAGGGCGAGCGGGTCGGCGCCCGCCGCGGCCGCGGCGGCGAGCGCCCCGGCCACCAGGCCCGTGGTGTGCAGCCTGCCCCGGCAGAACTCCTCCAGCGTGCCGGGCCCGGTGATCCGGCCCGCCTCGACGGCCGCCTCGGCCCCTCCGGAGTGGGCGTGGCCCCCGGCGGGGAAGCGGCCGTCGGCGAGCAGCAGCAGGGCGGCGCGGTTCATCGTCCCCGTGCTCCGCTCAGAAGAGGAAGTACCGCTGGGCCATGGGCAGTTCCACGGCCGGGGCGGGTTCGACGACGTCTCCGTCGATGCGGACGGTGAAGGTGTCGGGATCGACCTCGACCCGCGGCATGGCGTCGTTCTCGCGCATGTCCGTCTTGGTGACGCGCCGGGTGTCGCGAATCGGGAGGAACTTCTTGCCGAGGCCGAGGCGTTCGGGGAGGCCGTCGTCGAGGGCGGTCTGCGTGACGAAGGTGAAGGAGTTGGCGGCGGGGGCCCGGCCGGTCGCCCCGAACATCGGCCGCGGCATGACCGGCTGGGGGGTGGGGATGGAGGCGTTGGCGTCGCCCATCTGCGCGTAGGCGATCTGGCCGCCCTTGAGGACGAGTTGCGGTTTGACGCCGAAGAACGCCGGCTCCCACAGCACCAGGTCGGCGAGCTTGCCGCTCTCGACCGAGCCGATCTCGTCGTCGAGGCCCTGGGCGACGGCGGGGTTGATGGTGTACTTGGCGACATATCGACGTGCGCGCAGGTTGTCGGCCCGCCCGTCCCCGGGCAGGGCCCCGCGCCGCCGTTTCATGACGTGCGCGGTCTGCCAGGTGCGCAGCACGACCTCGCCGATCCGGCCCATGGCCTGGGAGTCCGAGGAGATGATCGAGATGGCGCCCAGGTCGTGCAGCACGTCCTCGGCCGCGATCGTCCCGGGCCTGATCCGTGACTCGGCGAAGGCGAGGTCCTCGGGCACGGCGGGGTTGAGGTGGTGGCAGACCATCAGCATGTCGAGGTGCTCCTCGACGGTGTTGACGGTGTGCGGCCGGGTCGGGTTGGTCGAGGACGGCAGGACGTTGGGGTGTCCGACGACGGTCATGATGTCCGGCGCGTGCCCGCCGCCCGCGCCCTCGGTGTGGTACGCGTGGATGCCCCGTCCGGCGATGGCGGCGAGGGTGTCCTCGACGAAGCCGGCCTCGTTGAGGGTGTCGGTGTGGACGGCGAGCTGGGCGCCGGTCGCCTCGCACACCGTCAGGCAGGCGTCGATGGCGGCCGGGGTGGCGCCCCAGTCCTCGTGGATCTTGAAGCCGACGGCCCCGCCGCGCAGCTGGGCGAGCATCGCCTCGTGGGAGACCGTGTTGCCCTTGCCGAGCAGGCCGATGTTGACGGGGTACTGCTCCAGCGCGGCGAACATCCGGGCCAGGTGCCAGGACCCCGGCGTGATGGTGGTGGCCTTGGTGCCCTCGGCGGGACCGGTGCCGCCGCCGACGAGCGTGGTGACGCCGGAGGCCAGGGCCTCGTCCACGATCGTCGGGGAGATGAAGTGGACGTGCGCGTCGACCGCCCCGGCGGTGACGATCCTGCCGTTGCCGGCGATGACCTCCGTCTCGGGTCCGATGACCAGGTCCGGGTGGACGCCGTCCATGGTGTCGGGGTTGCCGGCCTTGCCCAGCGCCGTGATCCGCCCGTCGCGGATGCCGATGTCCGCCTTGACCACGCCCCAGTGGTCCAGGACGACGGCGCCGGTGATCACCGTGTCGGGGGTGCCCTCGGCGCGGGTGGCGCGGGCCTGCCCCATCGACTCGCGGATCACCTTGCCGCCGCCGAAGACGACCTCGTCGCCCGAGCCGTCGGCGCCTCCCGACAGGTCCCTCTCCACCTCGACCAGCAGGTCGGTGTCGGCGAGCCGTAGCCGGTCCCCGGTCGTCGGCCCGAACAGGTCGGCGTAGACCGCCCGCGAGAGCTCAGCCATCGAGGGCACCTCCGGTCTCCCCGCGCAGCCCCACCACGATCCGCGCGCCGCCGAGCGGCACGAGCTCGACCTCGACGGGGATGCCGGGCTCGAAGCGCACGGCGGTCCCGGCGGCGACGGCCAGGCGCTTGCCGCGGGCGGCGGCGCGGTCGAAGACGAGGCCGGGGTTGGCCTCGGCGAAGTGGTAGTGGGAGCCGACCTGGACCGGCCGGTCGGCGGAGTTCAGCACGGTCAGCCGGGTGACCGGCTTACCTGCGTTGAGCACGACGGGTTCGGCGGCGTGCAGGATCTCCCCGGGGATCACGCGGCGGCCCCTAGACGATCGGCTCGTGGACGGTGACGAGCTTGGTGCCGTCCGGGAAGGTGGCCTCCACCTGGACGTCGTGGATCATCTCCGGCACGCCCTCCATGACGTCGCCCCGGGTGAGCACCTTGCGTCCGGAGGCCATCAGCTCGGCGACGGTCCGGCCGTCCCGGGCGCCCTCGAGGAGGTGCGAGGTGATCAGCGCGACGGCCTCGGGGTGGTTCAGCCTCAGCCCCCTGGCCCGCCGCCTCTCCGCCACGTCGGCGGCGACGTGGACGAGCAGGCGTTCCTGTTCGTGGGGGGTCAGTCGCATGGCCACACCTCGCAGTCGTCCCGGGTGAACGGGCCCGCCGGGCGTCCCCGGCCCGCGGATCCGCTCTGCCGTTGTCCGGAGGGCGCAGGTTAGTCCGGTGGCGTTTCGTCCGCGTTAACCGCCGCCCTCCGGACGGACGGTGCCGGTCAGGGCGCGGACGCCCTCGCCGGGGCGGCGCCCTCCGGCAGGATGCCACGGCGTCCCAGCTCCCCTGCGTACGACACGGGTTCGGCACCCCTGGTGGCCTCGGCGCCTCGGCAGGACCGGCACCGGGGGTTCCGCGCCCGCGACGGCGCCCTCTTCGACGGGCCGCGGGGGGACGCTCAGGTCCCGTCGTGGCGGGCGTTCGTCGTGCCGCGGTGCTCGGCGGCGATGCCGAAGCGCCGCCGTTCGCCCGTGGCGGACACCGCCCCCCGCACCGAGGAGACCGTACTGACCACCGCCTCCTCGGTGGCGGCGTCCAGTTCCTGGAGTCGTTGCAGGTCAGCGGCGGAAACCAGGGCGACCAGCGGCTTGCCGTGACGGGTCACGACCACCCGCTCACCGCCGTAGACGACGCGGTTGATCAGTTCCGCCAGCTCCGCACGCGCTTGTGTCACCGGTACTTCGTGGGCCATGCTCCCCATCATAACAAGATGTACGTCCTGTACATTTTTTACAGCGACGGGCACCCCTGCCCAGGTGCCCACGGAGGTGCAGCGATGCTTCGACCGACCGCCCGCTACGTCCTGCCCGAGTTCACCGAGCGCACCAGCGAGGGCGTGCGTTCCATGGACCCGTACTCCAAGCTGCTCCAGGAGCGGATCGTCCTGCTCGGGACGCCCATCGACGACACCTCGGCGAACGACGTGATGGCGCAGCTGATCCACCTGGAGTCCGCCGCACCGGAGCAGGACATCTCGCTCTACATCAATTCCCCCGGCGGGTCCTTCACCGCGATGACCGCGATCTACGACACCATGCAGTTCGTCAGCTGCGACGTGTCGACGGTGTGCGTCGGCCAGGCGGCCTCGGCGGCGGCCGTCCTGCTCGCCGCCGGAGCGCCCGGCAAGCGGCTGGCGACCCCCGGCTCGCGGGTGCTGATCCACCAGCCCTCGTTCGCGGAGGTGATCCAGGGCACCACGGCCGACCTGGAGATCCAGGCCAGGGAACTGCTCCGGCGCCGTGATCAGTTGGAAGAGCTGCTGGTACGCCACACCGGCCAGGACTCCGAGCACATCCGGGCCGACATCGAACGGGACACCATTTTTGACGCTCCGTCGGCCCTCGCCTACGGCCTGGTGGACCGGCTGACGCTGAGCCGCAAGGACGGCGCCGGCCGCGCCCCGCGCGCCGTGCGGTGACCGGCCGTGGTGCCCGAACTGCCCCCGCTCCCGGCCCTGACCCGGGCCGAGGGCGAGCTCGTCGACGCCTACCTGGGCGTCGTGGACCTGCTGGGCCGGATCAACCCGTCCCGTTCCCGGGACACCTACGGGGCGCTGCGCGCCGCGCAGGCCCTGGTGGGGCGGGCGGCGGAGCTGCGTGACGCGCTGACGCTGATGCATGCGCGCGGGGAGAACGAGGTGCACACGGCGACACTGGAAAGGGCGCTGCGGGTGCTCGACGGTGAACGGCGCACGGGACAGGTCACCTTGCCGTCACCGCGACCTCGCTGACGGAGCGTCACGACACACTGGTCCGTTCGGGCGGCGCGAACTCGAACCGAATGGACTCGCCCGATCGTTGTATCTGCCGTGGACGGCCGGATGACCCCGAGTTGCGCGATATGGCCGCACACAACCGGAATCTGACGCTCCATCCCAGGTGTTCGACTGGTTTCGAGTCGTCAGTCCACGACCTGTGTCCCGGAGTCCACCCGAATAGGTGAGTCGTGAACAGACTCACATTCGACCGGTTGCGCTGGGAATCGACCGCTTCGGTGGGTGATCATCCCTTCGACGACAAGCCCCCGTCATCCCGGCGGGGCGGTCCGCGCGGACGCCGAATCCTGCCGCCGCGCGGATGCCAGGTCGACGACGACGCATCGGCAGGAGCGGAGGACCCGAGCAAGACGGGTCCGGCGCCGGTCGCCGGACCCTTGGGGTGAAGCCGCAGCCGCGGCCGGGCATCTTCGCCTGCCCGAACCCGACAGGTCATCCTTCGCAGGCGGACGACGAAGGGTTGCGCATGAGTGCGCCGACAGCCATGTCCGGGGTCCTGTGCCGGCTGGGGGCGGTCTCCGCCCTCACGGCGGCCGCCGTGGCCGGTCCCGCGGTACTGCCCGAACTCGCCCAGCAGGCCGAGGCGGCGACCGTCTCCGCCAAGGCGCTGAAGATCGCGGCGTCCAAGAAGGGCGCCCTCTACCAGTACGGCGCGGCCGGTCCCGGCAGGTTCGACTGCTCCGGGCTCACCTTCTACTCGTTCAAGAAGGCGGGCAAGAAGCTGCCCCGCACCGCGGGGGCGCAGTACAACAGCGTCCGGCACATCCGGAAGTCCGGGCGGACCCGCGGTGACCTGGTCTTCTTCCACTACGGGAGCAACGTGTACCACGTGGGCATGTACGCCGGGCACGGGAAGATCTGGCACTCCCCCAGGCCCGGCGGGCGGGTGCGGCTGGAGAAGATCTGGAGCCGCAGCGTCTGGTACGGCCGGGTCAAGTGACCCCGGTCGCGGGGGGGGGGGGGGGGGCCGGCGCGCCGGGGCCCCCCCCCCCCCCCCCCCCCCCCCCCCCCCCCCCCCCCCCCCCCCCCCCCCCCCCCCCCACGT
>NZ_JBIBGK010000008.1:35701-162711 GCF_042956445.1 Streptomyces sp. NPDC008238
CCGGGGGGGGGGGCGGTCGGGGGGGGCCGGGGGGGCGCGCCGGGGGGGGGGGGGGGGCGGCCGCGCGCCGCGGGGGGGGGGGGGGGGCGGGGGGGGCCCCCCCCCCCCCCCGCGACCGGCCCCGCGCACGACCGGCGCCGCGCACGGCCGGCCCCGCGCACGACCGGCCCCGCGCACGACCGGCGCCGCGCACGTGCCGGTAGCGTGCCGGCGTGTCCCTGATACGGATCCTCGCCGACGCCGCCGGGGGCGCCTTCCCGCCCGCCGACGGCTCGGTGACGGTGGTGCCGCAGCCGTCGCCCCGCGACGCGGGCGTGATCGCCTTCACCGCCCACAGCGTGGTCTTCGCCGACGCCGATCCGGAGGTGGTCCGCGGACTGCTGCCGCCCGGCGACCTGTCGGCGCCGCTGAATCCGCCCTTCCTCACCGCGCTGTGCGGGCTGCTGGACCGTACGGTCGACAACATCGACCTGCTGACCGCCGCGCCGGCCCTGCCGGGACCGCCGCCGGCCGCCCTGGACCTGCCCCTGCGGGAGACGGCCGACCGGGACCGTCCACGGATCGCCCGGGCCCTGCGGCACCGTGACGGGGTACGGGCCTGGACGGTGCCCGGGGGCACGGTCCTGACGGGCCGCGGCGTCGCGGGCCGGTGGGAGGCGGCCGTGGAGGTCGACCCCGGGGCACGCGGTGCGGGGCTCGGCCGCCGGCTGGCGCTGGCGGCCCGTCATCTCGTCCCCGCGGGCGCGACGGTGTGGGCGCAGATCGCCCCGGGCAACGCGGCGAGCGTGCGGGCGTTCACGGCGGCGGGCTTCGTACCGATGGGCGCCGAGGCGCTGCTGGTCACCCGGGAGGACTGATGCCCCGCGGGGGTCACTCGACGGCGGCGGTGGCCCAGGGCAGGCTGATCCACACCGTCTTGCCGCCCTCGGCGGTGGGGGTGACGAGGAGGGTGCCACCGGCCTCCGCCGTGAGGTGACGGATGATCACCATGCCGCGCCCATTGTCCTGCTGCACGGCGGCGGGCAGCCGCTGGGGCCACCGGGGGTGACTGTCGGTGACGCCGATGCGCAGTTGCTCGTCCCGGTCCAGCTGGACGTCCAGGGTGAAGGTCGGCGACCGGCCGAGGGTGTGCAGCACCGCGTTGGTCGCGAGTTCGGACACGATGAGCCGGACGGAGTCGGCCGGGTCCGAGTCCTCGGGCATGCCCCACTCCACCAGCAGGTCGCTCACGTAGCGACGTACCGCGCGGACCGAGGCAGGGTCGCTCGGCAGGGTGACGGATGCTTCCTGGTGGTCTGCCATGGCGACGCTGTCCCTTTCCCGCCGTGACCAGGACGCCGGCGCCCGCCGCGCCCGTGGCCGCGCGCGCGGCAGCCGAAGGCGCCGTGCCCCGCCTTCCGCGCGGCACGTCCCCGTACGGCACTCACGCGCCAGAGTGTCACTCATCGTCCCCTTAATCGGGTGTCACCACAGCTATATGCATATATCTGTCGCCCAAAGCGGTGAACTCTGCTACGAGAGAACGTATTTGCGCGGCAGACTTCGCTCGGGGACCGGCGAGGGTGCCGGGAACCGGGAGGTGCACACACCATGCAGCAGGTGCCGGCGGTACGCCGCCGAAAGATCGGCTCGGAATTGCGCCGTCTGCGCGACACGGCGGGGCTCACGAGCGGTGAGGCCGCCCAGCGCCTGGGATGGCACCAGTCCAAGGTGAGCCGGATCGAGACCGGCCGCAGCGGAGTGCGCCCCGAGGACGTCACGGCGCTGCTGGACGTGTACGGGGTGCGCGACCAGCGGCTGCGGGAGATGCTCGCCGCCCTGGCCGGCGAGGGCGACCGGCGCGGCTGGTGGCACGAGTTCCGCGAGGAACTCCCCTCCGCCTACCGGGACTTCATCTCGCTGGAGACCGACGCCTGCCGGGCACGGACGCTGGAGACGACGGTGGTGCCGGGGCTGCTGCAGACCCCGGACTACGCCCGCGAACTGACCCGCTCCGTCCTCCCGCAGCTCGGACCCCGGCAGATCGCGACCCTGGTGCAGGTGCGGATGGCGCGCCAGGCGGTGCTGCGCGCGGACCCCCCGCTGGAGCTGTGGGCGGTGCTGGACGAGGCGGTGCTGCGTCGCAGGGTCGGGGGTCCCGGAGTGATGGCGGCGCAATTGAGCCATCTTGTGGAGCTGGGTTCACTGCCTCATGTGCATCTGCAGGTGCTGCCTTTCTCCGCCGGTGGGCATATAGGCGTCACAGGGCCTTTCGTAATCTTCTCATTTCCGCGCATTGCTGATCTGGACGTGGTTGTTCTCGACCATTTGACGAGTAGTCTCTATCTGGATCAGCACGAGGACGTCAGGGCGTACGGTGCTGCCTTCAATCGGTTGCGCTCCCATGCCCTGTCGAGTGAGCAGTCGCTGTCCTTCATCTCCGGCATCGGCAAAGGCGCGTAAGGAGGCACACCCCCCATGTCCGACGCTCTGCCTCAGTACGTCACCTCAAGTGCGTCCCTCTTCGGCGTGAACTGGCGACGCAGCAGCTACAGCACGGCGGCGAACAACTGCGTCGAGACGGCCCTCATCGGGGACGGGCCGCTCTCGGGACAGCTCGCCGTACGCGACTCCAAGGATGTGCGCGGCCCCGCCCTGCTCTTCCCCCCGGCGACCTGGGCGGAGTTCCTCGCCGCCGTGGCGGCGGGGAACCTGACCGAACACCCCTGAGCTCAGGGGCGCGGCGGCGCCGTACGGACGATCGTCCCCACGGCGTCGCCGATCTCCCGGTCCGTCAGGTCCGCCCGCGCGGTGAGCCGCAGCCGCGAGATCCCGTCGGGCACGGACGGTGGCCGGAAGCAGCCCACCGCGAGGCCCGCCCCGCGGCACGCCGCGGCCCACTCGACCGCCGCCTCGGGCGACGGCGCCCGCACCGACACGACGCACGCGTCCGGCGCGGTGGCGTCCAGTCCCGCCTCCACCAGCCGCTCGTACAGCTCGCGGGCGACCGCCCGGGCCCGTACGGCACGCTCCGGCTCCCGCCTCAGCAGGCGCAGCGCGCCCAGCGCCGCGCCCGTGGCCGCCGGGGCGAGGCCGGTGTCGAAGATGAACGTCCGCGCGGCGTTGACCAGGTGCTCGATGACCCGGGCCGGGCCGAGCACCACGCCGCCCTGACTGCCCAGGGACTTGGAGAGCGTGGCGGTGCAGACCAGTCCGGGCGCACCCGCCAGACCCGCCTCCGCGGCCGCCCCCCGGCCCCCGGGGCCGAGCACCCCGAGCCCGTGGGCGTCGTCTACCAGCAGCGCGGCCCCGTGCTCACGGCAGGCGGCGGCCAGCGCGCCGAGCGGGGCGGCGTCGCCGTCCACCGAGAAGACCGAGTCGGTGACGGCCACGGCGGGCCCCTCGTGGCCGACGAGCGCCTTGCGGAGGGCGTCGGGATCGGCGTGCGGCGCGACCTCGGTGGTGGCCCGGGAGAGCCGGCAGCCGTCGATCAGCGAGGCGTGGTTGCCGCTGTCGGAGACGATCAGAGTGCCCGGCTCGGTGGTGAGCGCGGTGACGGCGGCGAGGTTGGCGGCGTAACCGGAGGCGAGGACCAGCGCGGCCTCGAAACCGCAGAATGCGGCGAGTTCGGCCTCCAGTTCGGCGTGCAGCTCGGTGCTGCCGGTGACCAGCCGCGAACCCGTCGAACCGGCGCCCCAGCGCAGACAGGCGTCGGCGCCCGCCCGCGTCACCTCGGGGTGGTGGGCGAGCCCCAGGTAGTCGTTGGATGCGAGGTCGAGCAGGGGCGAGCGCGCGGGGCGGGGCCGCAGGGTGCGCACCAGTCCGGCGGCGCGACGCCGTTCGGCGTGCGCGTCGATCCAGTCGAACGGGTCGCGGGTCATGGTCGTCCCCAGGGGTCGGCGGAGGGTTCGGCGCCACCGTAGTGTGCCGGACCGGCTCGCACGGTGTGGTGATGCACACACCCTGAGCGAGCTGTCTTGTGGGATGCCCCATTGGCCCGGGCCCGCGTGGTACGTCAGGATCGCGGCATGGATCTGCTGAATGCTTTGGTGGAGAAGGGCCTGCGCCGCGAGCTGCCCACCCGCGAGGAGGCGCTCGCCGTGCTGGCGACCTCCGACGACGAGCTCCTCGACGTGGTGGCCGCGGCCGGGAAGGTGCGCCGCGCGTGGTTCGGCCGCCGGGTCAAGCTGAACTACCTGGTCAACCTGAAGTCGGGGCTGTGCCCCGAGGACTGTTCGTACTGCTCGCAGCGGCTCGGCTCGGAGGCCGGGATCCTCAAGTACACCTGGCTGAAGCCCGACGAGGCGGCGGCCGCCGCGGCGGCGGGGGTCGCCGGCGGCGCCAAGCGGGTCTGCCTGGTGGCGAGCGGACGCGGCCCGACCGACCGCGACGTGGACCGGGTCTCCCGGACCATCGAGGCCATCAAGGAGCAGAACGAGGCCGTCGAGGTGTGCGCCTGCCTGGGCCTCCTCTCCGACGGGCAGGCCGAACGGCTGCGCGGCGCGGGCGCCGACGCGTACAACCACAACCTCAACACCTCCGAGGCCACGTACGGGGACATCACCACCACCCACACCTACGCGGACCGGGTCGAAACGGTGCAACACGCCCAGGCGGCGGGTCTGTCGGCCTGCTCCGGGCTGATCGCGGGCATGGGCGAGAGCGACGAGGACCTGGTCGACGTGGTGTTCTCGCTCCGCGAGCTGGACCCCGACTCCGTCCCGGTGAACTTCCTCATCCCCTTCGAGGGCACCCCGCTGGCGAAGGAGTGGAACCTCACCCCGCAGCGTTGCCTGCGAATTCTTTCGATGGTGCGGTTCGTCTGTCCCGATGTGGAGGTGCGCATCGCGGGCGGCCGCGAGGTGCACCTGCGGACCATGCAGCCGCTCGCGCTGCACCTGGCGAACTCCATCTTCCTGGGCGACTACCTCACCAGTGAGGGCCAGGCCGGCCAGGCCGACCTCGACATGATCGCGGACGCCGGCTTCGAGGTGGAGGGCGCCGGCGAGGTGACCCTGCCCGCGCACCGGGCGGACGTGGCGGCGACCGCGGCCGGGAGCTGCGGCGGACAGGCCTCCACGGGCTGCGGCTCGCACGGCGAGGGCGGGGGCGCCTGCGGTCCCTGCGGCGGCCACGCCCAGGGCGACGTCCCCGGTGACGTCCACCGCGACGCCGCGCAGCCGGCGGCCGCCGGTGCCGCCCGCACCGACCTGGTGGCCGTGCGCCGCCGCGGCACCGGGACGGACCTGCCCCCCAATGCCTGAGCCGCTCACCCCCGGCGAGCTGCTGGCACTGGACCGGGAGCACGTCTGGCATCCGTACGGGCCCATGCCGGGCCGTCAGGAACCGCTCGTCGTCGAGTCCGCGGCCGGGGTCCGGCTGCGGCTCGCCGAGCCCGTCGAGGGCGTGACCGACCTCGTGGACGGCATGTCGTCCTGGTGGTCGGCGATCCACGGCTACAACCACCCGGTGCTCAACGAGGCGGCCCGCGGCCAGCTCGACCGGATGAGCCACGTGATGTTCGGCGGCCTCACCCACGAACCGGCCGTGCGGCTCGCCGCCCGCCTGGTCGAGATCACCCCCGAGCCGCTGCGCCATGTCTTCCTCGCCGACTCCGGCTCGGTGTCGGTGGAGGTCGCGGTCAAGATGTGCCTGCAGTACTGGCGTTCGCTCGGACGGCCGGAGAAACAGCGGCTGATGACCTGGCGCGGCGGCTACCACGGCGACACCTGGCAGCCGATGTCCGTCTGCGACCCCGAGGGGGGCATGCACGGCCTGTGGTCCGGCGTCCTGCCGCGGCAGGTCTTCGCGGACGCGCCGCCGGCCGCGTACGAGGAGGCGTACGCCGACCACCTGCGGGAGACGGTCGCCCGGCACGCGCACGAGCTCGCCGCCGTCGTCGTGGAGCCCGTCGTACAGGGCGCGGGCGGCATGACCTTCCACTCCCCCGCCTACCTCCGGGTGCTGCGCGAGGCGTGCGACGAGCACGACGTGCTGCTGGTGTTCGACGAGATCGCCACCGGCTTCGGGCGCACGGGGACGCTGTTCGCCGCCGGACACGCCGGGGTCGCCCCGGACGTGATGTGCGTCGGCAAAGCCCTGACCGGCGGCTACCTCACGATGGCCGCCACCTTGTGCACCTCGCGGGTCGCCGACGGGATCTCCCGGGGCGAGGTGCCGGTGCTCGCCCACGGGCCGACCTTCATGGGCAACCCGCTGGCCGCCGCCGTCGCCTGCGCCTCCCTCGACCTGCTGCTCGGCCAGGACTGGGCGCAGGAGGTCAAGCGGATCGAGGCCGGGCTCCGCGAGGGCCTCGCGCCGGCCGCGGACCTCCCGGGGGTGCGCGACGTACGGGTGCTGGGCGCGATCGGCGTCGTCCAGCTCGACCACCAGGTCGACGTCGCCGCCGCGACGCGGGCCGCCGTCCGCAGCGGGGTATGGTTGCGGCCGTTCCGGGACTTGATCTACACGATGCCCCCGTACGTCACGGGGGACGAGGACGTCGCGCGCATCTGCGCGGCGGTGCGCGCGGCGGCGGAGGCGGCATGACGGTGTTGTTCGTGACCGGTACGGGCACGGAGATCGGCAAGACGGTGACCACGGCGGCCCTCGCGGCGGCCACGCTCTCCGCCGGGTACAGCGTCGCCTACCTCAAGCCCGCGCAGACCGGGGTGGGCCCGGGCGAACCGGGCGACGCCGCCGAGGTCACCCGGCTCGCCGGTCCCGAGGTCACCAGCGTCGAACTGGCCCGCTACCCCGAGCCGCTGGCGCCCGCCACGGCCGCCCGGCGCTCCGGGATCGCCCCGGTGGGCCCGGCCGACGTCGCGGAGGCGGCTGCGAAGCTGGCGGCGGTGCACGACATCGTCCTCGTCGAGGGCGCGGGCGGACTGCTCGTCCGTCTCGACGACGCGGGGTCGACGCTGGCGGACGCGGCGCGGATGCTGGCGGCCCCGGTGCTCGTGGTCGCCCCGGCGGGACTCGGCACCCTCAACGGCGCCGCGCTGACGGCGGAGGCGCTGAAGGCGCGCGAACTGAAGTGCGTGGGCTTCGTCATCGGCAGCTGGCCGGAGGACGCCGACCTGGCCACCCGCTGCAACCTCGCCGACCTCCCTGAGGTGACCGGCGCCCCGCTGCTGGGCGCGCTGCCCGCGGGCGCGGCCGCCCTCGACCCCGCCACCTTCCGCCAGGCGGCGCCCGGCTGGCTCTCCCCCCGCATCGGCGGCATGTGGGACGCCACCGCCTTCACCACCCACTGGGCACCGCCGGTCCTGGCCTGACCCTCCGTCCTCCCCCCTCGCCCCGGGCCCCTCACTGCAGCGGCGTCCGGGGCGGGGCGCGGGCGGCCCTGCGGCGAAAGCCACACGGACTGGGCGCGCCAACGCCGCCCGGACGGCGCCCCGGACCTCGGCCCGCCAGCTCCACCTCAGCCCTGGCCTGACGTTCGCCTCCGGCTGCCCTCTGACTTCCCCTCTTGAACGGCGTCCGGTCGAGGGAGCGGGCGACCCCGCTGTGATAGCCACACGGCACGGGCGCGCCGACGCCGCCCGCCCTCGGCCCGCCACCTCACCTCAGCCTCTGGCCTGACGTTCTCCTCCGGCCTCCGTCTGCCTCCCACAATGCATCGGCGTCCGGGGCGGAGGACGGCGACCCCGCGGCGAAAGCCCCACGGCATCGGAGCGGGCGGTAGCGCCGGCCCGCCGCGACCTCGGAGCGGTCAACGGCGCCCCGCCCACCCGCACGCCCGCGCGCTCGGGCCTGACGTTCGCCCCCGGCCGCCCCCTCGCTCCCCCGGTGCAGCGCTGTCCGGGTCCGACGGGCGGGCGGACCGCGCCGGGGGCGGCACGTCGCGGACTCGCCGGCCTCCCCGAGGTGAGCGGCGGCGTGGGCGGCCGCGCCCGGTCGTCCGCAGGGTCGGTCCACCCCGCACGGGACGCGCCGGAGGCGGACGGCGGGCGACACGTCCGAATTCACCCCGGTACGGGAAGGCTTGGGACGGGCTGCGGGGCGGCAGAATCGGAGGGAAGGGGACCCGAGGCGAAGGAGGTCCGGCGATGAGGAGCCATCCCGGCGTGCCGCGTGAATCCGTCCACCACCCGCTGTTCGCCCGCTTCTACGCCCGCTGCGGCCCGGTCATGGACGCCCGCGCCGGCTTCGGCGCGTACCGGGAGACCGTCCTCGCGGGGCTCACCGGCCGGGTCGTCGAGATCGGCGCGGGCTCGGGACTGAACTTCCGTCACTATCCGCGCGGCGTCGCCGAGGTCGTGGCGATCGAGCCGGAACGGCATCTGCGCCGGCTGGCCGCCGACGCGGCGCGGAGCGCGGAGGTGCCGGTGGACGTCGTGCCGGGGGTCGCCGAGGCGCTGCCGGTCAAGAGCGACGCCTTCGACGCGGCGGTCGCCTCGCTGGTGCTGTGCTCCGTACGCGACCAAAAGCGCGCCCTCGCCGAGCTCCACCGGGTTCTGCGCCCGGGCGGGGAACTGCGGCTGCTGGAGCACTGCCGCGCCGAGGGCCGCGGGCACGCCGCGCTGCAGTGGGCCGCGGACCGCACGCTGTGGCCGCTGCTGTTCGGCGGCTGCCGGACCGGACGGGACACGCTCGCCGCGGTCGAGGTGGCCGGGTTCGAGGTGCTGGAGGTGCGCCGCTTCCGCGTCCCGGAGGGGGCCAAGGGCCTCACCCTGCCCCTGCCGAGCGCGCCGCACGTCCTGGCCACCGCGCGCCGCCCCGGCTGAGCCGCCGACGTCTCTGTACCTACTGGTATGTACACTGCTGGCATGGAGACGACGTCGGAGCGCCTGATCGAGAGCACCCGCGAACTGCTCTGGGAACGCGGCTACGTCGGCACCAGCCCGAAGGCCATCCAGCAGCGCTCGGGGGTCGGCCAGGGCAGCATGTACCACCACTTCTCCGGCAAGCCGGAGCTGGCGCTCGCCGCCGTACGCCGGACCGCCGAGCAGATGCGGGAGACCGCCGAGCGCGAACTCGCCCACCCGGGCACGGCGGTCGAGCGGGTCTCGCGCTACCTGGGCCGCGAACGCGACGTGCTGCGGGGCTGCCCGATCGGCCGGCTCACCCAGGACCCGGAGGTCGTCGCGAGCCCGCAGCTGCGGGCGCCGCTCGACGAGACCTTCGAGTGGCTGCGCGGGCGGCTGGCGGACGTGCTCGCCGAGGGCCAGGCGCGCGGCGAGATCGCCCCGGGCCTCGACACGGGCGACATCGCGGCGGCGCTCGTGGCCGTCCTCCAGGGCGGCTACGTCCTCGCCCGGGCGGCCGGCACGGCCGCCCCCTTCGACCAGGCCGTCAGCGGCGCGCTGACCCTGCTGGCGCAGCACGCCTGAGCGCCGCGCCCACACCCGGCACCACACCCTGGGGGGACACATGTACGCGATGCAGTACGGGATCACGCTGCCCGCCGACTACGACATGAAGGTCATCCGCGACCGCGTCGCCGGTCGCGGGCGGCTCACCGACGCCTACGAGGGCCTGGGCTTCAAGGCGTACCTGATCCGTGAGCGCGGGGTGGAGGGCTCCCCCGTCAACGAGTACGCGCCCTTCTACCTCTGGGACGACACCGGCGGCATGAACCGCTTCCTGTGGGGCGGGGGCGGCTTCAGCGGGATCGTCGAGGACTTCGGGCGCCCGGACGTCAGTCACTGGACGGGGGTCGCCCACCGTCCGGGGTCCGCCTCCGGGGCCGCGCCCCGTGGCGCGAGCCGCCTCCGGCAGCGCATCCCCGCCGGCGCCGACCCGCGTGAGCCGGTCGCCCGGGCCCTGGAGACGTGGGAGGAACGCGCGGCCACGGCCGGAGTCCACACGGCCGTGCTGGCCGTGGACCCCCGCCACTGGGAGACCGTCCTCTTCACGCTCTGGGAGCGGACGCCGCCCGCCTCCGTCACCGACCCGGACCGCTACGAGGTGCTGCACCTGTCGGCACCGCACCTGGACGAGGTCCCGGTGGGACGCCAGTGGCCGTAGCCGCTCAGACGCACCAGGAGCGGAGTTCCCCGGCGATCTCCTGCAGCCCGGCGGTGCCGCCCTTGACCAGCCGGGCCAGGTCGCGGACCCGCTCGGGCGTCGTGGCGACCTTCAGGCCGCCGGCGACCAGGTAGGCGTAGGCGACCGCGGAGGCGAAGAGCGCGTTGGACCGCTCCAGGGCCGGCACGTGGACGAGCAGTTGCAGCAGGCAGGCGGCCCGCTCGTGGGGGTCGGTGTAGACGGGGACGCCGAATATCTCGGCCTCGTGGCGGCTGACGGCGGCCACCAGGGCGCCCCAGTCGGTCACCTGGGGGTCGCCGGGGGTGTTGTGCTCGGCGACCATGAGCAGCCAGGCGAGGTCGATCCGCAGGGTCAACGGCGGCCTTCGCGCTCCGTGCCGAACTCCTCGGCGAAGACGGACTCGTAGCGCTCCATGAAGTCGGCGGCGGCCTCGACGAAGCTGCGGCCCCGCTCCCCCGCGTCCCTGCGGACGAGTTCCTCGATGTACCGGTTGACGCTGACACCCCGCTGCGCCGCCCGCTCCCGGGCGGCCGCGGCGGTGGCCTCGTCCACCCGCACGTTCAACTGCGTCTTGGCCATACCGTCAAGCTAGCGCCGAGGCACTAGCAGTGACAAGCGGCCCCCGGGGGCGCATCCGCCGTCGGGCCCGTGCGCCCCGGAGCCGGGCCGGGCTCCGGAGCGGACGGGGCGCGCCAGGCGCACGCGGGGCGCGCGCCGTGGCGGCGGCGTGCCGGGGGCGCGGGCTCAGAGGCGGCCGGCCACCGTGCGCGCCAGGTCCTCGAGCGGCTTGTCCAGCCGGGACGGGTCCTCGTTGCGGACCACCCGGATCGCGACCCACTGCCCGGACACCCGCAGGAAGACCGATCCGTCCTCCAGCCAGGCCTCGTCACCGATGCCGTCGAGCGGCTTCAGCTCGTGGCCGATCCCGCGCTCGGCGTCGTAGTAGTTCTTCCCCGCCTCCCCCGCGAAGACCTCGACCTGGCCCGTCGGGCCGGACGCCGGCGCGACGTAGGTGCAGGTCCCCTCCAGGTCCCGGCCGGGCTGGAGGGCGATGCCCGCGATCCCGTCGGCCTCGTCCTGCGTCACCAGGGCGCACGGGTCGCCGGCCGACGCGCCCGTCGGCGAGGCGGACGGCGGCTGCGGGGAGGCCGCGGACGACCCCTCGGCGGCCGGGGCGCTCGACGGCTTGCCGCCGGCCCCCGCCGCGTCCCCCTGGCACCCCTGGAGCGCCAGGACCAGCAGCGCCGCCACGGGCACCGCCGCCCAGGCCCGCGTGCGCCGGTGGTCGCCGGCCCCGGTCCGGCTGCGTGCGTACACCATCAGTTCGGTCCCCCCTCGAAACGTGTCCTCGCCCCCGTCCCGGTCACAGCGTGCCCGGCGCGGGTGCACCTACAGACGTACGGGGACGGCCGGCCGGTTTCGGCGGGACGAACTCCGAGGTCGCGCGGATGCCGCCCGCGCGCCCCGGCACTCACCCTCGCGGACGATGCGGCGCCGCATCCGACGACCTACGCTCGGGTCGCATACGGACAAGTGCGCACTTCCTCACGTTGGGGGGCAAGCGTGTCGACATGGACCGCAGCTGAATCAGAGGGCATCGAGGCGGGAGCGGGGGCCGCCGCACGGGCGACGGCACTGACGAAGTCGTACGGGACGGGCGAGACCCGGGTGGTCGCGCTGGACGCGGTGGACGTGGAGATCGCCCGCGGCCGCTTCACGGCCGTGATGGGCCCCTCCGGGTCGGGGAAGTCCACGCTCATGCACTGCCTGGCGGGGCTGGACTCGGTCACCTCGGGGCGGGTCTGGATCGGCGGGACCGAGATCACCCGTCTGGCGGAACGCGAACTCACCCGGCTCCGCCGTGACCAGGTCGGATTCGTCTTCCAGGCGTTCAACCTGCTGCCGACGCTCACGGCCGCCGAGAACATCACGCTGCCGATGGACATCGCCGGCCGCCGGCCCGACCGGGAGTGGGTGGACCGGGTGATCGACACCCTGGGCCTGCGCGACCGGCTGGGGCACCGTCCGGCGCAGTTGTCCGGCGGGCAGCAGCAGCGCGTGGCGTGCGCCCGCGCCCTCGCCTCCCGGCCGCAGCTGATCTTCGCCGACGAGCCGACCGGCAACCTCGACTCGCAGGCGGGCGCCGAGGTGCTGGGCTTCCTGCGCGAGGCCGTGGACGCGCTCGGCCAGACCGTGGTGATGGTCACCCACGACCCCACCGCCGCGGCCTGGTCGGACCTGGTGCTCTACCTGGCCGACGGACGGATCGTCGACGAGATGCACGAGCCGACCGCGGACGGCGTCCTGGAACGGCTCAAGCGGTTCGACGCGCTGCGGAAGCAGGGCTAGGCACCGGCGATGCTCCGGGCGACGCTGCGCAGCTTCCTGGCCCACCGCGGCCGGCTGCTGCTCAGCGCGCTCGCCGTCCTGCTGTCGGTGGCGTTCGTCACCGGCAGCATGATCTTCTCCGACACCGTCAACCGCACCTTCGACCGGCTGTTCGCGTCGACGTCCGCCGACGTGACGGTCGGTCCCCCCGAGGCCTTCAGCGAGGACCGGCGGTTCGCCTCCGGTGAGGTGCGCACCCTCCCGGCGTCGCTGCTGCAGAGGGTGCGGGCGGTACCCGGTGTCGCCGACGCCCGCATCGACGTCACCGTGCACAACACCACCGTCGTCGACGCGCGGGACCAGCCGGTGGAGCCCACCACCGGAGCGCTCACGGTGGCCACCGACTGGTCGGGCAGTCCGCGCAGCTCCGTCCGGCTGACCAGCGGTCACGCGCCGCACGGCCCCGGAGAGGCACTGATCGACGCCGACACCGCCGCCAAACGCGACCTGAGGATCGGCGACCGGCTGCGGGTGCTGGCGCAGCCGGGCGCCTTCTGGGTCCGGCTCTCCGGGATCGCCACCTTCACCACGACCAATCCGGGCGCCGCCCTGCTGTTCGTCGACACCCCCACCGCGCAGTCCCGGCTGCTGGGCAGGACCGGTGTCGCGACGTCGGTGCAGGCCGACGCCGCTCCCGGGGTCTGCGACGACGCCCTGAAGCGGCGGATCGCCGCCGCGCTCGGTCCCGGCTACACGTACACGACCCAGGCGGAGCAGGCGAAGTCGGCGGTGGAGAGCCTGGCGGGCTTCCTGGACGTGATCAAGTACGTGATGCTGGGCTTCGCCGGGGTCGCGGTGCTGGTCGGGGTCTTCCTCATCGTCAACACCTACTCGATGCTGATCGCCCAGCGCACCCGTGAGCTCGGTCTGCTGCGCGCGCTCGGCGCGGACCGCGGGCAGGTGCGGCGGTCGGTGCTCGTCGAGGCCGTGCTGCTGGGGGTGGTGGGCTCCGCCCTGGGCCTGGTGTGCGGGGTCGGTACGGCTGCGGGGCTGATCGGCCTGCTCGGACTCTTCGGGATGAACATCGACGCCGCCGAGATGGTCGTCCGCTGGCGCGTTCCCGTGGCGGCGTTCACCGTGGGCCTGCTGGTGACACTGGTCGCGGCCTACCTCCCGGCGCGGCGGGCGTCACGGGTCTCCCCCATGGCCGCGCTGTCCGACGCCGAGGCCGGCGGGACCGAACGCGGCCTGCGGTGGCGGGCGGTGGGCGGCGCCGTCGCGACGCTGGTCGCGGCGGGGGCGCTGAGCGGGGCCGCGGCGGCCGGGAGCACCGGGGACGCCGCGACGTTCCTGGGGGTCGGCATCGGGCTGTCGCTGGTCGCGGCGGTGGTCGTGGGCCCGTTGCTGGTGCGTCCGGTGATCCGGGTGCTGGGCGGGGCGTTCCCCCGGGTGTTCGGGCCGGTCGGACGAATGAGCCAGCGCAACGCCCTGCGCAACCCGCGCCGTACGGGGGCCACGGCCGGCGCGCTGATGATCGGGCTGGCCCTGGTCACCGGCCTGTCCGTCGCGGGCACGTCGATGGCGGGCTCCTTCGACCAGGAGATCGACCGGGCCCTGGGCGCGGACTACGTCGTGCAGGGCACCCATTTCGCGCCGTTCGCCCCGGAGATCACCGACCGGGTGCGCGCGGTGCGCGGCGCCGGGGAGGTGGTGCCGGTGCGGTACGTCTCCGTCCTGATGACGCTGCCCGACCGGCGCGCGGTGGAGCTGACGGGGACGGCCATCGGCCCGGGGGCGGACCGGGCCCTCAACCTCGACTACGCCGCGGGCGACACGGCGGGCGCCCTGGCCCGCGACAGCCTGTCGCTGTCCGCGACGTACGCCGCCCACCACGGTCTGCGGGTGGGCAGCCGGGTCCCCGTGCGCTTCGTCGACGGCAGCTCGGCATCGTTCACGCTGCGCGCGCTGACCACCAGCCAGAGCACCCTGCTGGGCGACGACGCGACCCTCACGATGGGCCTGGCCACCGCCGAGCGGTTCCTGCCCCGCGGCCAGGACGCCGCGCTGTACGTGAACGCCGCGCCCGGCACCGACAAGCCCACGCTGCGGGCGAACCTGGAGCGGGCCCTCGAACGCTATCCGCAGGTGGAGGTCCGCGACCAGGCCGACTACAAGGAACTGGTGCGCACCCAGATCTCCGTGCTGCTGAACCTGGTGTACGCCCTGCTCGGGCTGGCGATCATCATCGCCGTGCTGGGTGTCGTCAACACCCTCGCCCTGTCGGTGATCGAGCGCACCCGCGAGATCGGGCTGCTGCGCGCGATCGGCCTGTCGCGGCTGCAACTGCGCCGCATGATCCGGCTGGAGTCCGTGGTGATCGCGGTCTTCGGCGCCGTACTGGGGCTCGCCCTGGGGATGGTCTGGGGCGTGGTGACGCACGAGGTGCTGGCGCTGGAGGGCATGCGGGCCTTCGCCGTCCCGTGGACGACGGTTGGGGCGGTCATGGCCGGTTCCGTGGTGGTGGGCCTGGTCGCGGCGCTGCTGCCGGCCCTGCGTGCCTCGCGGATGAACGTCCTGGCCGCGATCGCCCACGAGTGAGGCGCCCGCGGACGGGGAAGGCCGATGACCGGCGGACGGGTCGCGACGAGGGAGCGGTCATGGCACGACGGTTCCGGTTCGGTGTGAATCTGCTCGAGCCCGCGCAGGGCGACGCGTGGGCGCGCAAGTGCCGCCGGGTGGAGGCACTCGGCTACGACGTGCTCCAGGTGCCGGACCACCTGGGATGGCCCGCGCCCTTCCCGTCACTGGTCGCCGCGGCGCACGCCACGCGGCGCACGCGGCTGGGGACCTTCGTGCTCAACGCGGCGTTCTGGAACCCGGTGCTGCTGGCCCGCGAGGTCGCCACCACCGTCCGGCTCACCGGCGGCCGCCTGGAACTGGGCCTCGGCGCGGGCTACGTCCGCGAGGAGTTCGAACGGGCGGGCCTGCCCTACGGCACCGCCCGCGACCGGGTCGACCACCTCGAACGCACCCTCGGGACGCTGGCCGGGCTGCTCCCGGGACCGGACGGGGCCGGCTCCGCCGGCGGCAGCGGGACCGGCGTGCCGCTGCCGCCGCTGCTCCTGGGCGGCAACGGCCCGCGCATGCTGCGGCTGGCGGCACGGCACGCCGCCGTCGTCGCCTTCACCGGCGCGGAGGCCGACCCGGGAGCGGACGACGGGTCGATGCGGCTGCTGTCCGCCGCGACCGTGGAGGAGCGGGTCGCGGCCGCGCGCGGGTACGCCGCGGCGTACGGCACCGACCCGGAGTTCAACGTCCTCGTCCAGCGGGTCGTCGTCACCGGGGACCGGCGGGCGGCGGCCCGGGAGCTCGCCCCGCACGCGCCGCACCTGGACGAGGAGGAACTGCTCGACCTGCCCACGCTCCTGGTCGGCACGGTCGCGGAGATCGCGGAGCAGCTGCGGCGGGGCCGGGAGCGCTTCGGCTTCGGTTACGTCACCGTGCTGGAAGGCGCCATGGAGGCCTTCGCCCCGGTGATCGCGGAGCTGCGCCGCGGGGAACCGGCGGAAGGACCCGGAGGGCACTGATCCGCTGGCCCTGCGGCCCGCCGGGCTGGTTGGCTGACCCGCATGGACGATCTGGGGATACGCAGCGCGGTACCGGCCGACGCCGAACGGGTGCTGGACTTCTGGGGCACGGCCGCCGAGGGCACCAGCATCAGCGACGACCCGGAGGGCGTGGCGCGGCTGATCGCACGCGACCCCGGGGCCCTGCTGCTCGCCGAGGCCGGCGGCGTGCTGGTCGGCACGGTCATCGCGGGCTTCGACGGCTGGCGCTGCCATCTGTACCGGCTGGCGGTGCACCCCGGACGGCGGCGGCAGGGCATCGCGCGGGCCCTTCTGGCGGCGGCAGAGGAGCGCTTCACCGCGCTGGGCGGGCGCCGCGGCGACGCCATGGTGCTGGAACGCAACGAGCGCGCCCACCACGCCTGGCGCGCGGCGGGCTATGCGCCCCAGCACGACTGGCGCCGCTGGACCAAACCGTTCCGGAGCACCCGGTAGCCCACGCCCCGGGAGGGCGCTTCGCGGGGCTCCCCGCCTCCCGGCCGGGACCGGCAACGCTCCCGGCTGTCCGTTGCGCGCGGGCTTCCTACGATGGGCTTATGGACGACCCTGCCAGTCCGTCACGCCTCCGGTCCCGTCGCCCACGGCCACGCTCGCACGCGCGCCTGCGCCCGGGCCCGCGACGACGGCGCGCGGTCCACCGGCGCCTGACCGATCATGGGACCGAGGTGTCCCGATGACCGAAGTGCTGCTCCTGGCCGTCGCCCTGCTGCTCACCCTGGCCTGCGCCGTCTTCGTCGCCGCCGAGTTCTCGCTGACCACGGTCGAGCGCGCCGACCTGGAACGGGCCGAGAAGGCGGGCGAGCGCGGCGCCTCCGCGGCGCTGCGGGCGGTGCGCAGCCTGACGGTCCAGCTGTCCGGCGCGCAGCTCGGCATCACCGTCACCGGACTGGTCATCGGCATGCTGGCGCAGGCATCGATCGCCGAGCTGCTGGCGGGGCCGCTGCGCGCGCTGGGGATGTCGGCCGGCGGGGCGGCGTCGCTGGGCCTGGTGCTGGGCACCGGCATCTCGACGGTGGTGCTGATGGTGGTGGGGGAACTCGTCCCCAAGAACTGGGCGATTGCGCGTCCGCTGCCGGTCGCCAAGGCCGTCGCCCCGCCGCAGACCGTCTTCACCACCGCCTTCGGGCCGTTGATCCGTCATCTGAACAACACCGCCAACCGGGTGCTGCACCGGCTGGGCATGGAACCCACCGAGGAACTCGCCTCGGCGCGCAGCCCCGAGGAGCTGGTGGCCCTGGCCCGGCACTCCGCCCGGGCGGGCGCGCTGGAGGCCGACACCGCCGAGCTGTTCGTGCGGACGCTGAGCCTGCCCCGGCTGACCGCCGAGAACGTGATGACCCCCCGCGTCCAGGTCGTCGCCCTGGAGGAGGGCGCCACCTGCCGGGACGTCGCCGACATCACCCGCGCCACGGGGCTGTCCCGCTTCCCCGTCCACCGGGGCGGCCTGGACAACGTCATCGGCATCGTCCACATCAAGGACGTCCTGGCCGTGCCGTACGAACGCCGGGAGGGCCACCCGATCACGCCGCTGCTGCGGGAGCCGGTGCCGGTCCCGGAGTCGCTCACCGTGGACCGGCTGCTGGACCGGCTGTCCGGCTCGATGAGCATGGCCGTGGTCATCGACGAGTACGGCGGCACCGCGGGCGTCGTCACGCTGGAGGACATCGTGGAGGAGGTCGTCGGCGAGGTGCGTGACGAGCACGACCCGCTGGAGACCCCCGACCTGGCCTTCAGCCACCAGGACCGCACCGGCCGCCGCGTCTACGACGCCGACGGGGCGGTGCGGACCGACCAGCTCGCGCCCATCGGCCTGCGGGTCGCGGACGGCCCCTATGAGACGCTGGCCGGCCTGGTCGCCGAACGGCTCGGGCGGATCCCGGCCACCGGCGACACCGTCGAGGTCAACGGCTGGATGGTCGAGGTCACCGACGACTCCCACCACCGCGCGGCACACGTACGGCTGATCTCCCCGGCCCCCCGCACGCAGAACGGGCTCGCGCCGGCGCACGGCGCGGACGACGGGACGGCGGACGCGCGATGATCTTCCTGCAGTTGTTCGTAGGCTTCCTGACCCTGGTCGTGAACGCCTTCTTCGTCGGCGCCGAGTTCGCGATGATCTCCGTCCGACGCAGCCAGATCGAGCCCCGCGCGGAGGCCGGGGAGCGCGGCGCGCGCCACGTCCTGTGGGGGCTCCAGCACCTGTCGCCGCTGATGGCCGCCGCCCAGCTGGGCATCACGCTGTGCACCCTGGTGCTGGGCATCGTGGCGGAACCGGCCATCGAGCACCTGCTCGCGCCGCTCTTCCACCTGCTGCACGTACCGCAGGGCGCGATCCACGCGCTGTCGTTCGCGATCGCGCTGACCCTGGCGACTTACGCGCACATGCTGTTCGGCGAGATGGTCCCGAAGAACATCGCGCTCGCCGCGCCGGAGCGGACGGCGCTGGTCCTCGGTCCCCCGCTGGTGACCCTGGCGCGTGCGCTGCGCCCGGTGATCTTCACGGTGAACGCCTTCGCGAACGGACTGCTGAAGCTGCTGCGGGTCGAACCGAAGGACGAGGTCGCGGCGGTCTTCTCGGACGACGAGCTGGCCCGGATGGTCACCGACGCGGGCCAGGCCGGGCTGCTCGACGAGCGTGCCGCCATCCGCCTGCAGGACGCGCTGGAGCTGGGCCGGCGCCCGGTCCGCGCGGTCGTCGTCCCGTGGGAGCACGTGGTGTCGGCGCGCTTCGGCACGACCCCGGCGGGCCTGGAGCGCCTGGCCGCGCGGTCCGGCTTCTCGCGCTTCCCCGTCACCGACGACGCCTGCCGCATCCTCGGCTACCTCCATGTGAAGGACGCCCTCGCGCTCGGACCCAGCCGCCACGACCAGCCCTTCCCGCGCGGCGCACTGCGCCGGATCACCCGGGTCGGCGCGGCCACCCCGCTGGACGACGTCCTGGCGGCGATGCGGGCCAGCGGCGCGCACCTCGCGGCGGTCGTCGACGACCAGGGCCGCGGCCTCGGCCTGGTCACCATGGAGGACGTGCTGAAGGAGCTCGTGGGCCGCGCACCGGCCGCCTGAAACAGCGCTCCGCGGGGCCGGTAGGATCTCGCCCGCCATGCAGATGAACGCCACCCACACCAGCTTCGTCGCGCTCGGCGACTCCTTCACCGAAGGCATGTTCGACGCGCTCCCCGACGGCTCCTACCGGGGCTGGGCCGACCTCCTCGCCGGGCGGCTCGCCACCCACGCGCCGGGCTTCCGGTACGCCAACCTGGCGGTGCGCGGGAAGCTCATCCAGCAGATCGTGGACGAGCAGGTGGAGACCGCGGCCTCCATGGAGGCCGACCTGGTCACCCTGGTGGGCGGCCTCAACGACGTACTGCGGCCCAAGTGCGACGTGGCGAGGGTGTGCGCGCTGCTGGAGGAGGCCGTGGAACGGCTGGCGCCGACCTGCCGGCAGCTGGTGCTGATGCGCAGCCCGGCCCGCCGGGGCCCGGTGGCGGTGCGCTTCCTGCCGCGCATGGAGCAGCTCTTCGGCTTCGTCGACGACCTGGCCGCCCGGCACGGCGCGCTCGTGGTGGACCTCTACGGCGCCGATGTGCTGGGCGACCCGCGCCTGTGGGCGGAGGACCGGCTGCACCTGGACGGCGAGGGGCACCGCCGGGTCACCGAGGCGATCTGGCAGACCCTCGGGCACACCCCGCAGTTCGACTGGACCGCGGCCCTGCCCGACTCCGTCTCGCTGTCCTGGCCCGCCCGCCGCGCCGCAGACCTGCGCTTCACCCGCCAGCACCTCGTCCCGTGGATCGGCCGCCGCCTCTCCGGGCGCTCCTCCGGCGACGGCCTGCCGCCCAAGCGCGCGGAACTCGTGCCGTACGAGCTCTGAGCGCACGTCCCCCGGACGTCAGCGCCGCCCGGGGCGCGCTTTGCCGCCGGGGAGGCGGGCGGTCCGCAGGTCGCTCGGGCCCTGGGCCTTCCGCCAGGCGTACCGCGCTGCAGAGCCGGCGCCGATGGCGGCGAGGCAGGAGAGGGCGATGTCCATCGGGTGCTTACCGACGACGATGCCGGTGGCACCGGCCAGGGCGATGAGGGCGAAGATCACCGCCGTCGCCGTCCAGAACATGGTTCTCATGGCGGAAAGGTAGACGCGGACGATCTCCGTCGTCATCTTCCCGGGCGGCACCCGGGGCCGGGTAGCGCACGTCCCGGTGCCCCCGCCCACCTGACGTGGGGACGGGGGCACTCCGGTCCTGCTCGCGGGCAGGTCAGCCCCATCCGCCGAACAGGCCACGGTTGGCCTGCGCGTGGCAGATGTTGTAGCCGCCGGCCGCGTGGGCCTTCTCGGTGTGGCCGTCGATGGTGACGGAGCAGTTGATGTCTCCAGAGCCCTGCAGTTGGGCGGTCACCGTGTAGTACAGGGCGTCGCCGTCGAGGGGGAGGCTCGTTGTGAACCGGCCGTTCTTCCAGTGCCCTTCGCGGCTGTCGCTGTCGGAGCCGTAGGTGATGTCGAGCGGGCCGAGGGCCCCGGACGGCGCGGTACCCCACACCGTGAACACGACCTCCGGCTTCGCGGCCTTCTTGGACGGCTGGTCCGGGTCGGCCTTCGTGGCGCCCTTGGCGTCGTCCTTCGTGCCGCCCTTCCCGTCGTCCTTCGCGGCCGGACTGCTCGCGGTGACCTTGCCCGTGGCGTCGTCGCCGCCCCCGGCGAGGGCGCCGAACGCGCCGACGACGACGATGAGGCCGACTGCGCCGAGGCATCCGAACCCCGCGATCTTCCCCACGTTGGACTTCTTCGGCGGCTGCGGTGGCTCGGCCCATCCCGGTCCCTGCCATCCGGCGGGCGGCTGCGGCGGCCCGGCCGGCGGTCCGGGTGGCGGCGGGTACTGAGGCGTCGACATGGCGTCCCCCTGAGTGGTGTTGGTGTTGGGGACACCGTGGCAGGGCCATCACTGTGCGCATCGCGTTACGCACCTGCTGTGACGTCGCCGTGACCAATTAGGGACGGATCGTGACTCTTCAGGATGGGTCGCGTTCTGCTCTCGCGGCCGCGCAACTGTCCCGCCGTCTCGCGCCCTTCGGGCGCAAAGCAGCGGGCTGCGGAGGGGAGGGTGGCGGTCCGGGGCTTGTCGGCAGTGTGCAGGTGGGTGGGTGGTGCGGGTTCAGGCGCCGGAGCGGGTTGCCTCTCCGCTGGTGCCGGTCTCGTTGCCGTCCGCGGGTATAGATGGCCGGTTGCCACGCCATCCGTGGGTGGTGGGCGCGCCCGCCGTAACCCGCGTCTGCGGGTATTTCGGGGTGCTGCCGAGGGCGGTCGGCGGGAGATCGGGCTTTGTTTCGACGGTATGGACGTCGAAAGCGAGTCCGATCTTTGGGCTGACGGAGATCGGGCTCTCTTTCAGCGGCATAGCCGTCGGAACAGAGCCCGATCTTCGGATCGGGAAAGCACCCGCAGACACCGGTTACGGCGGGCGCGCCACCCACGGATAGTTGGCGTGGTCACCGGCCATCTGCACCCGCGGACGGCAACGAGACCCGAGCCGGACGAACAACCCACCCCGCTCCGGCGCCGGAACCCCAACCGACCACCCACCCGCACACCGCACACAAGGCAGGCCCCCCGCCCTCCCCTCCGCAGCCGGCGCCGTGCGCCCGCAGGGCGCGAGACGGCGGGACAGCCGAAGAACCGGCGCACCACCCGCCGGCAACAACTCACACCCCGCCCAGAGCCCTTTGACCTGGGCATTCTCGGGCGTAGTGGACGGCGGCGACCACCATGGACGACGGGTAAACTATCGCTACGTGACTTCCAAGCCCCGCATCCCCAACGTCCTGGCCGGCCGCTACGCCTCCGCGGAGCTCGCCACGCTGTGGTCCCCCGAGCAGAAGGTGGTGCTGGAGCGCCGCCTGTGGCTGGCCGTGCTGCGGGCCCAGAAGGACCTCGGGATCGAGGTGCCGGAGCAGGCCCTCGCGGACTACGAGCGGGTGCTCGAGCAGGTCGACCTGGCCTCCATCGCCGAGCGGGAGAAGGTCACCCGGCACGACGTCAAGGCACGCATCGAGGAGTTCAACGCCCTCGCGGGGCACGAGCACGTGCACAAGGGCATGACCTCGCGCGACCTCACCGAGAACGTCGAGCAGCTGCAGATCCGGCTCTCCCTGGAGCACGTGCGCGACCGCACCGTCGCCGTCCTGTCCCGGCTCGGCCGGCTCGCCGCCGAGTACGCGGAGCTGGTCATGGCCGGGCGTTCGCACAACGTGGCCGCCCAGACCACCACCCTCGGCAAGCGCTTCGCGACCACGGCCGACGAGCTGCTGGTCGCCTTCGCCCGGGTCGAGGACCTGCTCGGTCGCTACCCGCTGCGCGGCATCAAGGGCCCGGTGGGCACGGCGCAGGACATGCTCGACCTGCTCGGCGGCGACGCCGGCAAGCTGGCGGAGCTGGAGCGCCGGATCGCGGGGCACCTCGGCTTCTCGGAGGTCTTCACCTCCGTCGGCCAGGTCTACCCGCGCTCGCTGGACTACGACGCCGTCACCGCGCTGGTGCAGCTGGCCGCCGCGCCGTCGTCGCTGGCCAAGACGATCCGCCTGATGGCCGGGCACGAGCTGGTCACCGAGGGCTTCAAGCCCGGCCAGGTCGGTTCCTCGGCCATGCCGCACAAGATGAACACCCGCTCGTGCGAGCGCGTCAACGGCCTGGCGGTCATCCTGCGCGGCTACGCGTCGATGGTCGGCGAACTGGCCGGCGACCAGTGGAACGAGGGGGACGTCTCCTGCTCCGTGGTGCGCCGGGTGGCGCTGCCGGACGCGTTCTTCGCCTTCGACGGCCTGCTGGAGACCTTCCTGACGGTGCTCGACGAGTTCGGCGCCTTCCCGGCCGTCATCGCCCGCGAGCTCGACCGCTACCTGCCGTTCCTCGCCACGACGAAGGTGCTCATGGGTGCGGTGCGGGCCGGCGTCGGCCGCGAGCTGGCGCACGAGGTCATCAAGGAGCACGCGGTCGCCTCGGCGCTCGCGATGCGCGAGAAGGGCGCCGAGCGCAACGAGCTGCTGGACCGGCTCGCGGAGGACGAGCGCATCCCCCTCGACCGCGCCGGGCTGGACGCCCTCATGGCCGACCGGCTCTCCTTCACCGGCGCGGCCGCGGACCAGGTCGCCGAGGTCGTGCGCCGGGTCGGTGAGGTCGCCGACCGCCACCCGCAGGCGGCCGCGTACACCCCCGGGGCCATCCTCTGACCACGGTCCGGCGGACCCGCCCCTCCCAGGAAGAGCTGGCGGCCGCCCGCGACCGCGTCATCCCCGACGTGATCGCGGACGGCCTGCGGGTGCTCTTCTGCGGCATCAATCCGGGGCTGATGTCGGCGGCCACCGGTCACCACTTCGCCCGCCCCGGCAACCGCTTCTGGCCGGTGCTGCACGCCTCCGGCTTCACCCCGCGCCGGCTCGACCCCTCGGAGCAGGACGAACTCCTCGCGTCCGGGCTGGGGATCACCAACGTCGTCGCGCGCGCCTCGGCCCGTGCTGACGAACTCACCCGCGACGAACTGCTGGAGGGCGGGCGGCTGCTGTCGGAGCGGGTGCTGCGGTACGAGCCGCGCTGGCTCGCCGTGGTCGGCGTCACCGCCTACCGTGTGGCCTTCGCCGAACCCCGCGCCCGGATCGGCCCCCGGGAACGCACGATCGGCGGCACCCGGATCTGGGTCCTGCCCAACCCCAGCGGCCTGAACGCGGGCTGGTCGACCCAGGCCATGACGGAGGAATTCGGCCGCCTCCGCGACGCGTCGTCAGAATGACACGCCCATGGACCCGGGAAGCGAGGAGCACGCCCGCCACTGGCTCGCCGCGCTCGGCGTCCGGCAGGTCGGCGACGACGCCTGGACCGACGGCGAGCACCCGGGACGTCGCTTCACCATCAACGAGATCGCGCACTCCAGGGTCTACGAGGTCTTCGTCGACGATCACCTGGACGCCGAGGGCCAGGTACGACTGGCGTTCGGGCTGCTGGACCTCCTCGACGACTACTGGGTGACCTGCGAGATCCGCATGGCCGACCGGGGACCGGACGGTCCGCTGCCGTCGGCCGCGCTCTGGGAAGGCTATCGACGCCGCCTGGAGGCGGAACGGGACCCCGAGCCCGTGACGTACTCGCTCTGGGTCGACTGGTTCGAGGACCGGACCACGGCCGCGACGGCCTTCGCCGAGGTCCTCGGAAATGACCTGGACCGGCTGCGGGACGGCGCCTCCCCCGCCCTGCTGCGGCGTGCCCGGCGCGTACTGGAGAGCTCCGGCCCGGTGCCGTGGCCGGTGAAGGCAGCGGCGTACAGTGCGGCCGCGCGCCTGCCCGAACTGCACGCCGCCCTCTTCAAGGCCCTCTTGGCCTCGTACCACGACGTCCACGGCGACCTGCACACCGACGCCGCACTGACACTCCTGCCCCGGCTCGAACTCCCCTCGGAAACCCTGCACTTGGCCGAGCTGTGCCACGTCCTGACCGCCGGGCACCGGAACCACCACCGCAGCCCCGGCGCGTGGGACGCCGCCGTGCGGGCTGCCGCTTCCTGAACCGGGGGGTCCGGGCGGGGGGTCATGCCGTGCTTTCGGGTACGAGGGGGTCGGGGTGCGTGGCGAGGAGCCGGGTGAGGAGGGGGAGGGCGGCGGCTGTCGTGGGGGCCTGGGCGGCGGGGAGGTTCACGACGTCGGGGGGCAGCGTCATGCCGCCCCTGGGGACGGCGAGGACGCGCATCCCGGCGGCGTTCGCCGAGCGGATGCCGTTCGGGGAGTCCTCGACGGCCAGGCAGCGGGTCGGCGGCACGCCGATCGCGGCGGCGGCCCGCAGGTAGGGGTCGGGCGCGGGTTTGGCCCGCGCCACGTCCTCCCCGCACACGACGGCGCCCAGCCGTCCGGTCAGGCCCAGTCGTTCGAGGACCGCCAGGACGAAGCGGCGCGGGCTGGCCGTGGCGAGGCCGACGGGGCCGTGGCGTCCGGCCTCGATGACCAGGTCCACGGCTCCGGGCAGTGCCGGGACCCGGCCCCCGGCGACCTCGCCCGTCGCCGCGGCGGCGCAGGCGTCGGCCACCTCGGCGGGCCCGGCGGCGCCGTCGCACAGTCCGGCGACGTACACCGCCCAGCCACCGTTGCCGTGCAGCCCGCAGCCGGTCGAAGCGGGCGACCGAGCCGTCGTCCTCGCAGACCTCGCTGATCACCCCGACCGGCGGCAGCCCGGCCAGGCGCATCAGGTCGACGGTGGCCTCCGTGTGGCCGCGCCGCTCCGAGACGCCCCCGGCACGGGCGCGCAGCGGACCACGTGCCCGGGGCGGTGCAGTTGGTCGGGCCGGGTGGTCTGGCCGGCGAGCGTCCGCGCCGTCAGCGCCCGGTCCGCGGCGGAGATCCCGGAACCGGCCCCGACCGCGTCGACGGAGACGGTGTACGCCGCGGTGTCGAAGCCGGGGCGGTGCGGGACCATCAGCGGCGGTTCCAGGCGGTCGGCGATCTCCGGCGCCATGGGCGCGCAGATCAGGCCGCTGGTCCAGCGGACGAAGAACCCGAGGGTCTCGGGGGTGGCGAACTCGGCCGCCATGACCAGGTCGCCCTCGTTCTCGCGGTCCTCGTCGTCGACCACGATGACGGGCCGTCCGGCCCTCAGGTCGTCAACGGCTCCGGACACGGTGTCCAGGCCGCCGGCCGGTCGTGGCGTCGGTGCGGACGTCACAGGAATCGTCCCTTCGTCGGATCCACCCACCGGGGATGCATCGGTGTCCGAACGAGGGAGCTTGAGAAACCCGTACGCCGAACGGGCTTTCCCCTTGGCGCGGCACCGGATTCGGCAGCGCGCGGCCGGTGACGAAGGTTCGGGGGCGCCGTCGTGGCGGGCGACCCACGGGGCGGCGAGGCCTACGACATCGTCACGGTACGGCCGCGGCGTCGCCGACGGCGGCCACGAGCTGGAAGGGCAGCTCCGCGTCCCACTGGCCCACGCACACGCCGATCCAGCGGCCGTCGACGCGCCAGGCCCACGCCTCGTGGGCGTAGTTGCACAGGGTGCGCAGCGGCCCCGGCACGGGCTCCCCCTCGACGAGGCGTTCGAGGTGGGCGGTGAGGTCGACCGTCTCGGGGACGCCCCAGCGCTCGGTGAACACCTCGACGAGGGCCTGGCACTCGGCCTCCAGGTCCTCCTCGGCCTGCCGCCTGCGCGCGTGGTCCCCGTCCGCGTCCCAGAAGTCCTCGCTGACGCGGAGGTCCGCTATGTGGTAGCCGGGGCCGCTGTCGACCGCGCCGCGGCGCTCGTCCCGCGCCGGGAAGGGGCGGGCGCGCAGCGCGTCGACGGTGGCCACGTGGCCGGGCAGGTCCATGGATCCAGTAAACCCCGCACCTCTGACACTTGACATCGAGTCAGTAACCCTGTGCCGGTGCCACTCGCCGCGGGCCGCCGGGACGGGTACGATCCGGCCAACACGCGCGCAAGCAGGGAGGACGTACGTTGGGGCGGATCACCGGCGGGGACCCGTCCCTGCTCCGGCGGATCAATTCCGCGGTGGTGCTCCACGCGCTGCGCGGGGAGCCCGCCGTGAGCCTGACGGAACTGGTGCAGTCGACGGGGCTGTCACGGCCGACCGTCGAGGGCGTGATCGAGGGCCTGACGGAGTCGGGCCTGGTCGTGGAGGCGCCGCAGGAGCCCGGTGACGCGCGCAAGCAGGGCCGTCCGGCCCGCAGGTTCCGCTTCCACGCGGAGGCCGGGCACCTGCTGGGCGTGGAGATCGGGGCCCGGCAGATCCGCGCGCTGCTGTCGGACCTCAGCGGCCGTGTCCTGGGGTCGCTGGCGCACGACGTCGCGGACACGCTGCCCGCCGAGGAGCGCCTGGAGCGGGTCCGCGGCACCGTCGCCGAACTGCTGCGCAAGGCCGGTGTGGCCCGCAGCACGCTGTGGGCGGTCGGCGTCGGCAGCCCGGGGATCGTGGAGACCGACGGCGCGGTGCGGCTGAGCACGGCGCTGCCCGGCTGGACGGGACTGCCGCTGGGGGAACGGCTGCGCCGGTCCTTCCGCTGCCCCGTCCTGGTCGAGAACGACGCGAACGCCGCCGCCGTCGCCGAGCACTGGAAGGGCGCGGCCGTCGGCACCGACGACGTGGTGTTCGTGCTGGCCGGGCTGAGCCCCGGTGCCGGGTCGCTGATCGGCGGCCGGCTGCACCGCGGCTTCGGCGGGGCGGCCGGCGAGATCGGGGCGCTGCACCTGCTGGGCCGCGAGGCGAGGCCCGAACGGCTGCTGTCCACGACCGGGACGCCGCTGCACCCGCTGGACGAGTCCGCGGTGGCCGACGTGTTCGCGCTCGCGCGGTCGGGGAACGTCCAGGCGCGGGAGGCCTTCGACCGCTTCCTGCAGCGCCTGGTGCACGACGTGGCGGCGCTGGTGCTGGCGATAGACCCGGAGCTGGTGGTGATCGGCGGCTGGGCGGCCGGTCTGGACGGCGTACTGGAGCCGCTGCGCACCGAGTTGGCGCGCTACTGCCTGCGGCCGCCGGAGGTCGCGCTGTCGGCGCTGGGGCACGAGGCGGTCGCGACGGGAGCGCTGCGGCTCGCGCTCGACCACGTGGAGGAGCAGTTGTTCGCGGTGGCCAGGACCTCGCTGCTCGGCCGCTGAGCGGCCGGGCGGCGGAACCGGGGGACGCGCCCGCGAGGCCAGGCGACCTGCGGCGGGCCGTGCTCGCGGGCGGCGTCCTTAAGGCCGGCCCCGTCCTTGCGGCCGCCATCCGGCTCCCCGGACGACGACGCCGGGGGCCGCGGCACGGCGGCCGGGCCGACTTCGACGCGGGGCCGAGCGGACGACGGGCCGCCGGTCAGGGCAATCCGGGCGAAATTCCGCGGTCCACCGGCCTGCCTGCTTTGCCGGGTTGTCCGACCAGCCGACGATCCGTCGCATCGGCGAGCGTGCCGCGCGGGCGGGCGCGGCCGGCGAAAGGGCGTCCGCGTGCGGCGAGCAGTGGTCCTGGCAGGGTCCGTGGTCCTGACGGCCGGCGCGGCGACGGCCCCGGCCGCCGCGCACTTCCCCGAGCCCGTGGCCGCCGAGCAGGTGCGGATGGCGGGGGCCGCCGTGGCGGCCCGGGCGGCCGGGGCCACCGGCATCACCTTCGGGGCCTGCCCGGCCGACAGCGGGCTGAAGGCACCCGTGCAGTGCGGCACCGTCCGGGTGCCGGTGGACTACGCGGAGCCGGGCGGCGCGAGGATCGGCCTGCTCGTGAGCCGGCTGCGGGCGGCGGGCCCCGCCTCCGTCCGGCA
Organism: Streptomyces sp. NPDC008238; assembly: GCF_042956445.1. Classification (NCBI taxonomy): domain Bacteria; kingdom Bacillati; phylum Actinomycetota; class Actinomycetes; order Kitasatosporales; family Streptomycetaceae; genus Streptomyces; species Streptomyces sp. NPDC008238. Next base: position 63,877 of record NZ_JBIBGK010000008.1, read on the forward strand.
GGGGGCCTTGGTGTTCAACCCGGGCGGCCCCGGGGCGTCGGGGCTGTGGTTCCCCGGGGTGGGCCTGCCGGGCGCCGGGACCGTCACCCGCAAGGTCTGGGAGACCGCGGCCAGGACGTACGACCTGGTGGGCTTCGACCCGCGCGGGGTGGGCCACTCCGCGCCCCTGTCCTGCCACGACCCGGCGGGTCACCAGCACGCCCCCAGCGCCGACCCCCGCCTGGCCACCGAGGCGGTCAAGGCCGAAAAGCGCGCGCAGGCCCGGCGCAAGGCCGCGGACTGCGGTGCGCGCGGCGGCCCGCTGCTGCGGAACATGCGCACCGCGGACCTGGCACGCGACCTCGACGTCATCCGCGCCGCCCTGGGCGAACCCCGCCTGAACTACTACGGCGTCTCCTACGGGACGTACCTGGGCGCGGTGTACGCCACCCTCTTCCCCGCCCACGTGCGCCGCATGGTCGTGGACAGCGTCGTCAACCCCGACCCGCGCGGCATCTGGTACGGCACCAACCTCGCGCAGGACGTCGCCTTCGAGCGCCGCTGGGCGGACTGGCGTGCCTGGGCGGCCGGGCACGACGCCGTGTACGGACTGGGCGGGACGCCCGGGCGCGTGCAGGCGAGCTTCGACCGGGCGATGCGGATGCTCGGCCGGCGCCCGGCCGGGAAGGTGGGGGCCGGGGAACTGCACTCGGCGGCGGTGCAGGCCGCCTACTACGACCAGCGCTGGGTCACCTTCGCCCACCTCCTCTCCCGCTACCTGCGCGGCGACGACGACCCGCTGGTCGCCGCGGCCGCCCCCGACCCCGGGGACGCGAAGGACCAGGAGAACGGCGACGCCGTCTACCTGGCAGTGGAGTGCTCGGACGCGGCCTGGCCGCGCGACTGGAGCGTGTGGGACCGCGACAACTCACGGGTGGCGCGCCAGCGTCCCTTCGAGACCTGGGCGAACGCCTGGCTGAACCTGCCGTGCGCCTCCTGGCCCGTCGAGGGCGGGCGGGCGGTGGACGTCGGAGCGCGCCCCGGGTCGGGCCTGCCGCCGGTGCTGATCGTCCAGTCGGAGCGGGACGCGGCCACGCCGTACGAGGGCGCGGTCGAACTGCACCGGAGGCTGCCGGCCTCACGGATGATCACCGAGGCGGGGCGTGGTTCGCACGGGCTGATCAGCTTCTGGAACGAGTGCGTGACCGCACGCGTCGACCGCTACCTGGTGTCCGGCGCCGTCGGCGACCGCGACGTCATCTGCTCCGGGCACCCGCTGCCCGTGCCGTCCGGCGCAAAGGGCGCCGAGGACGCCAACACGGGCCGCTTCTACTGACCGGACGGTCCGCGGCGGCCGGCGTCCGGTCAGGACGCGCGGCCGCACCGCCGCACCCCGTCAAGAAGCGGCGGCGTGCCGCTCCTGGCCGTGGTGGGTGATCTCCATCGCGCCGCTGTCGCCGAAGGTCAGCCGGCAGGTGTCGGCACGGTAGGTGGCCACGGCCACCGCCACGACGCGTCCGCCGCTGAAGTAGCGGGTGGTGACGACCAGCACGGGGGCGCCGGGCAGCCGGTCGAGCTGCTTGGCGTCCTCGGCGCGGGCCGAGCCCAGCTCCACCGCCCGGTCGTCGCCGTCGAGGTCGAGGGCGTGCAACTCCCGCAGGACGGCGGGGGCGTGGCCGGCCGGCGTCAAGTCGCGGGCGAGGCCGGGGACGGAGGACCGCGGGACGTAGAGCAGTTCGGTGGCGACGGACTGCCCGCCCATCGACCGGACCCGGCGGACGGTGTGCACCGCCTCGTCGGTGCCGGTGCCGAGCGCCTCCGCGACAGCGGCCGGCGCGGCGGCCTCGACGCAGCCCACGGTGCGCCAGGCGTCACCCGTGGCACCGGGCCAGCTGCCGCTCGACGGGCCGACGGAGACACCCACGCGGGGCGGGGCAACCGTGGTGCCGACACCGCGGCGGCGCTGCAGTCGGCCCTCCAGCTCCAGCTGCTCCAGCGCCTGGCGCAGCGTGGCCCGGGCGACGCCGAAACGGGCGGCGAGGTCACGCTCGTTGGGGAGGATCTCGCCGACCTCGAACTCGGAGTCGAGCGCGTCGATGAGCACGGTCTTGAGGTGCCAGTACTTGGGCTCCGGCACGTTCTCGAGCTGCGTGGTCCCCACCCTGTCCTCCGCAATCGGCCTGACGCCGTCCGGGGTTTGTTCAGCCTTGTTTCCGAACGGCTCTTTATTAAAGGTTCTTGCACTACTAGGCGACGATAGAGCTGCCCTCCGGCTTGGTCAAGACCAATGCTCAGGGGCCTGACGAGGTGCACCGGGTCCGGCCGCGAGCTGTTCACGAGCTGTTCGCGCCCGTCATGGCGCGTTCGCACGCTGGTAGCGTTCGTGAACACGTCGAGCGAGGGAGAGCTGCCATGGGTCCGGTCACGGTGGTCACCGGAGGCGGCCGCGGCATCGGCGCGGCGGTGGCCCTGAGGCTGGCCCGCGAGGGTCACGCCGTAGGCATCGGCTACGAGAAGGACGCCGACGCCGCCGAGGACACCGCCCGCAAGGTGCGCGACACCGGCGGCCGCCGCGTGGTGGTGCGCGTCGACACCAGCGACGCCGGGCAGGTGGACGCGCTCTTCGACACCGTGGGCGAGCAGCTCGGCACGGTCACGGGCCTGGTCAACAACGCGGGCGTCACCGGGCCGCTGGGCCGGTTCACCGAGACCCCGGTCGAGGTGATGCGCCGGGTGATCGACGTCAACGTGATGGGCGCCCTCATGTGCGCCCGGCGCGCGGCACTGGGGATGTCCACCCGGCACGGCGGACGGGGCGGCGCGATCGTCAACATCTCCTCCGGCGCCGCGACGCTCGGCGGTCCCGGGGAGTACGTGCACTACGCCGCGAGCAAGGCCGCCGTCGACGCGCTGACCGTGGGCCTCGCCAAGGAACTGGCGCCGGACGGCGTACGCGTCAACTCCGTGCAGCCCGGCATGATCGTGACCGACATCCACGCCGCGATGGGCGACCCCGAGCGGCCCTGGCGCAACCCGGACCGCGTGCCCATGCGGCGGCCCGGCGAACCGGACGAGGTCGCCGGCGCGGTGGCGTGGCTGATGTCGCCGGACGCGTCGTACACCACGGGCGCGGTGTTGCGCGTCTCCGGCGGCCTGTAGCGCCGCCTCCGGCAGCTCGTTGCGCGCGGCGATCCGCCCGCCCGCCGCTACTCCGGGGCGTCGGCCCCGGCGTGCGCGGCCTCCCCGTCGTCCTCGGTGTCGATCATGCGGAGCACGTCCGTGGCGAGCGCCGCCACCTGCGGGATCAGCTCCGGGGTGGCGAGGGCCAGGTGGCACAGCGACCAGGTCAGGGTGACGACCCGGCTCTGCCGCGCCTCCAGGGCGTCCAGCAGACGGCGCCCGATCAGCTCGGCGGCGTCCTTGCGTACGGCGGGGTCGGTCCAGGCGGTCGCGACGATCGCGAGCCCGGCCGCCTCGCACACCCAGTCCTCGGCGTTGTTCAGCACGTCGGCGAGGAGCGCGCGGCGCCGGGAGACGGCCCAGGGCTCGTCCGTACGGTGGTGCGCCAGGCCCAGGCACGCCCAGACCTGCACGCACCGGATCCACAGGTCGGGAGCCTGGGCGGCGAGCGCGCGGCCCAGCTCGTCCTCGCGCGGGGCCGGCGGGTGCACCAGCACACCGAGCAGGTCCTCGGGGTCGAGCCCCGAGAGCGCCACCGCGTCGTCGTAGGCGGCGACCAGGTGCGGCCAGCCGTGCCACGCCACACGGCGCACCGCCTCGGCCGCCTCCGGGGACGGCGGGCGGACGGCGGGCCTCGCGGTGGTGCCCTCGTAGGCCCACAGCGAGACCTCGACGGGGTGCGGCGCGATCCGCAGGTCCGGCTCGGGCACGGACTGGATCTCCGTCACCGCGTTCGGGTAGGCGGAGCGCAACGCGAGCAGCGCGCTCGGCGGCTCCAGCGCCGAGACGGTGAGCGTCAGCCCCGCGTCGCCGGGCACGGACTGCCCGAGCGCCTGGTGCAGCAGGCTGACGACCGCCTCGCTGCCGCCGGGTATCCAGTTGAGCCACGGCGTGCCCTGGCTCAGCCGGGTGAGCAGGTCCGCGGCGTAGCCGTGCCCGGGTTCGGCCCGCAGGTGGTCGGCGAGCGCGACCAGGTGCCGCAGGCCGGGCTCCACCGCGTACCGCAGCGCGTGCACCGCCGGGGCCGCCTTGGGGTGCGCGGGGTCGGCCGACGCGGCCCGCTCGGCCCACACCACGCCTTCGGCGGGACGGCCGAGGGAGTCCAGCAGTTCGGCGATGTCGACGAACAGGTCGAGGTCGGAGGGGTCGCGGGCCACCTCGGCCTGCCACACCTCCAGCGCCTCCTCGGCACGGCCGGCGCTGCGCAGCGCGTAGCCAAGCATCACGGCGGCGGGGTGGGAGGGTTCGAGCTCGTACGATCGGCGCGCCCAGCCCACGGCCTCCTCGGTGCCGCCCATGCGGCGGGCAAGGGTGGAGCCGCACCACAGCAGCATCGTGTGGTCGGGGTGGTGGGCGGTGCTCGCGCGGACCAGGTCGAGCAGGGGCAGCAGGGGGCCGCGCCGCTCCTCGTCGACCGGGTCGGGCAGTTGGGGCGCGACGCGGGCCGCCGCGCGGGCCACGGTGTCCGGCGCGACGAGCTCCGCGATGTCGGGACGGCGCAGCCACGCCACGTCCAGCCAGGGCCGCTGCGGTTCGTGCCCGGCGCACTGGGCGAGCAGGCCGACGGCCTCGTCCCAGTGGCCCGCGACCGCGCAGAGGTGTCCGCGTGCCGCCACGGTGCCGATGAACGCCCGCTCCTCGGGGGCGAAGTACGTCAGAGCCGCCTCCGCGCCACCGACGCGCGCGGCGAACTCGGCCAGCGCCTCGTGGATCTCGGGCAGTCCCGGGTCGCGGGCCAGCGCGTCCTCCAGGTGCCGGGCGGCGTGCTCCAGGTCGCCCCCGGCCAGCGCGATGCGTGCGGTGGCCACTTCGCCCTCCGCCTCCAGCCGCGCCCCGCCCTCGTTCCCCTCCGGATGATCCCGCACAGCCGCTCCCCACCTCGTACCGCTCCTGGCGCCCCCGCCACCGGGGCACCTTAACGGACGCCGTTGCATCCGAGGCCGCGCGCCGGGTCGTGTCCGGCCGGCCGGACATCTCGACCCTCGCATTACTTTCGCCTGGGGTGGGTGGGCCGGTGGGGCCGGTGAGCGGGTGCGGGTTCGTCTCGCGCCCTGCGGGCGCACAGCGGCTGGCTGCGGAGGGGAGGGTGGGGGTCCGGGGCTTGTCGGCGTGTGCGGGTGGGTGGGTGGCGGGCGTTCAGGCGCCGGAGCGGTTTGCCTCTCCGCTGGTGTCGGTCTCGTTGCCGTCCGCGGGTGCAGATGGCCGCTTCCACGCCTACTGCCGGTGGTGGGCGCGCCCGCCGTAACCCGCGTCTGCGGGTGCTTCGGGGTGCTGTGGGGCGGTCGTCGGGAGATCGGGCCCGCTTTCGGCGGTATATCCGGCGGAACAGAGCCCGATCTTCGGGCTGATGGAGATCGGGCTCTCTTTCAGCGGTATAGCCGTCGGAAGAGGGCCCGATCTTCGGATCGGCCGAGATCGGGCTCGCTTTCAGCGTCATAGACGTCGACACAGAGCCCGATCCTCGGATCGGGGAAGCACCCGCAGACGCCGGTTACGGCGGGCGCGCCACCCACCAAGGGTGGGCGTGGTCACCGGCCATCTGTACCCGCGGACGGCAACGAGACCGGCACCAGACGAACAACCCACCCCGCTCCGGCGCCTGAACCCCAACCGACCACCGGGCCGCAGACTGCCGACCGGCCCCGGACCCCCACCCTCCCACCCGCAGCCGGCGCGGTGCGCCCGCAGGGCGCGGGACGGCGGGACAGCCGAACACCGGCAGCGGCACCGGCATCGGCACCGGCACATCCGCGGGCCGGCCCCACCCGCCGGGCGGTGCCGATTCGTTAACACAAGGAAACGGATTCAAAACCCGAGGGGGCGTTCCGGCGTACACAATCCCCCCAGCCTCCAGCAGGTCGTCAGGTTGTCGCACCAACCCCGAGGAGCACCATGTCCGCTCAGGCCACCGACGTGGCGAAGGGCTCGCCACCACCACCGCAGAACGCACTCGACCGCTACTTCCGCATCGGGGAGCGCGGTTCGTCCTTCGGCCGTGAAGTCCGCGGCGGCTTCGCCACCTTCTTCACCATGTCGTACGTCCTCGTGCTGAACCCGATCATCCTCGGGAGCGCGAAGGACAAGTTCGGCCACGTCCTGTCGACCGGTCAACTGGTCACCGCCACCGCGCTGGTGGCGGCCGTCATGACCATCGTCATGGGCGTCGGCGGCAACCTGCCGCTGGCCATCGCAGCCGGCCTCGGGCTCAACGCCGTGGTCGCCTTCCAGATCGCGCCCTTGATGAGCTGGGACGACGCGATGGGCCTGATCGTCATCGAGGGCGTGGTCATCTGCGTCCTGGTGGTGACCGGGCTGCGCGAGGCGGTGATGCACGCGATACCCCAGCCGCTGAAACAGGCGATCAGCGTGGGCATCGGCCTGTTCATCGCCTTCATCGGCTTCGTGGACGCCGGGTTCGTCAGCCGCATCCCGGACTCCGCGAACACCACGGTCCCCGTTCAGCTGGGCGGGGGCGGGGCGCTGTCGGGCTGGCCGGTGCTGGTCTTCTGCCTGGGGGTGCTGCTGACGATCGCCCTGCTGGCCCGCAAGGTGATGGGTGCCATCCTGATCAGCATCGTCACCATGACCGTGCTGGCGATCGTGGTCGACGCCGTCGCGGACGTGAAGAGCTGGGGGCTGACCACGCCCAAGGTGCCCGACGACGTGTTCGCCGCGCCGGACTTCGGGCTGCTGGGGCACTTCAGCCTCTTCGGCGGGTTCGCCGAGGTCAGCTTCATCACGGTGGTGCTGCTGGTCTTCACCCTGATCCTGTCGGACTTCTTCGACACCATGGGCACGGTCGTCGGCATCACCGCCGAGGCGGGCCTGCTGGACGAGGAGGGCAAGGTCCCGAACCTGGGCCGGGTGCTGCTCATCGACGGTGCCGCGGCCGTCGCGGGCGGCGCGGCCTCCGCGTCGTCGAACACGGCCTACATCGAGTCGGCGGCGGGCGTCGGCGAGGGGGCGCGCACGGGCTTCGCCAACCTGGTCACCGGCGGTCTCTTCGCGGTGGCGCTCTTCCTGAGCCCGCTGCTGACGATCGTGCCGCTGCAGGCGGCGGCGCCGGCGCTCGTCGCGGTCGGCTTCCTGATGATGACCCAGGTCAAGAACATCGGCTGGGACGACTTCGAGATCGCCCTCCCGGCGTTCCTGACGATCGCCGTGATGCCCTTCACGTACTCGATCACCAACGGGATCGGTGCCGGTTTCATCGCCTTCGTGCTGCTCAAGGCCGTGCTGGGCAAGGCGCGGCAGGTGCACTGGCTGCTGTGGGCGGTGTCGGCGCTCTTCGTCGTCTACTTCGCGATCGACCCGATCGAGCAGCTGCTCGGGGTGAAGTAGCGCCCGGTGGGCCGCGGGGGCCGGCGCGGCCTCCCGCGGCCTCACGGTGAAGACCCCGACCGGGACGGGGGCCCCCGGTCGGGGCCGCTGGCCGGACCGGCGCTCCGCGCTCGGCCCGTACCTGTCGAACTACCGGCGCGGGGGCGGAGTTCCCGCCCGTTCCGGATCCTCCGGTGTGACGTGGCGCACGTCCCCGGACGTGCGTCCCGCCGTGCCGGCGGCGGCCTGCCGGCGGGCGCTGCCTCAGGAGACCGGCCCGCGACCGGACGGCGCCGGCCGGTACCGGCCGGCGCGCCCGCGCCGTCCCCCACCGAACACCGCGTCCCCGGACCGGAGTTCCGGGTACGGGCGGGCGCGGACCGGGGGATCCGCCGCCGCTGCCGGACGGGGACGTGGGCACCGGGGTGCGTGGGCCTCATGCGAGCGTTTGATCTCGATTCGGCAACAGCGGGTTTGAGTGGGGAATCCCCCCTTATCGGCGAGCCTGGTTGCTTGATACACATGGTTCCGCGCGTTCCTGTCCGTCGACGGTCGCACCACTCCCCCTCTGCTCGCCGTGCCTTCGGCCGTCCTCCAGGAACGCCCATGTCTTCGCGGACCGCGCCCTCGCGCGCCCTGCTGCCGCTCGTCGCCCTCTTCTGCGCCGGCTACCTCGCGCCGTACCTGATGCCGACCGTCGTCGGCCGCCTGACCACCGGGCTCGCCCTGAGCGGTTCCCAGGCCGGGGCGGTCGGCAGCGCGCTGCTGCTCGGCTCGGCCGGCGCCGGATTCACGCTCGCCTCGCGGGTGGACCGGATCGGCCGGGCGCGGCTGGCCCGGTACGGACTGCTGATGACCGCGGGCGGCTTCACGACGGCCGCGGCCACCGGAGTCGTCCCGCTGGTCGTCCTCGGCTGCGTCGCCGGCGGCTTCGGCTCCGGAACCTCCTCGGCGGTGGCCGCCGTCGGGATCGCCGGGGAGCGGGCGCCGCACCGGGTGACGGTGCTCGGGCTGCTGGCCACCTCCGCGACGGCCGGGGCGCTCTACCTGGTCCTGCCGCGGCTCGGCGGCGGCCACCCCCTGCCCTTCGCGGCCATCGCCGCCGCCGCGCTGCTCGTCCTCCCGCTGACCCGGCGGCTGCCCGCCCGGCCCTGCCCGCGGACCGCGGCCGCCGCGCCGCCCGTCGGGCCGCCGCTGCCGCACGTGGGCGCGGGTGCCGTGCTCGCCGCGTCGATGCTGTGCTGGTCGCTCGCGCAGAACGCGCTGTGGGGGGTGAGCGGCCGCATCGGGCTGGACCGGGTCGGCCTGTCGGAGGCGGCGGTCGGCATGGTGTTCGCGGCCGCCCTCGGGGGCGGGCTGCTGGGCGTCGTGGGCGCGGGTGCCCTGGGTCCGCGCCTCGGGCGAGCGGTGCCCGTGGGGGTGGGCACCGTCGTGATCGCCGTGTGCGTGGCGGCCAGCGCCTCGGCCCGCGGCGCGGTGGCCTTCGCGGTGGGCGAGGTGCTGTGGAACACCGTCTACCCGGTGGTGCTCTCGTACGCCATCGGCCTGGCCGCCGCCCTCGACCCGCACGGCCGCTGGGCGGTGTACGCCGGTTCGGCGTCCTCGCTCGGGGTGGCCTGCGGGCCGCTGACCGGTGCGCTGCTCGGCGCCCGGCTGGGCTTCCCACTGATGGGCGGCGTCCTGGCCTGTCTGCTGCTGCTCGCCGCCGTGCCGCTCACCGTGGTGGCCCGGGGCGCCGGTTCCGGGGCCCGGGGCGCCGTGGCGGTGGGGCGCCGTGCCGGCGCGGTCGTGGCCCGTTCCGACGTGGCGCGTTCCAGCGTGGGCCGGGCGGCCTGAGCGGAAAACCGGATGCCGGGGCGCGGGGGCGTCTGCCAGGGTGCGGGCTCGTGAACGACACCGGAAGCATCCGCATCACGACCCTCGCCGAGCGCCCCGAGCTGCTCCCCCGGCTCTGGGAGATCTCCGAGGACTGGCCGGCCTTCGTCCCCCAGGACCCGGTCGCCGGGGCCCTGTTGCACCGGGTGGCGGAGGACTTCCCGCGTCACTGCGTCGTCGCCACCGACGGCGACCGGGTCGTGGCCCGGGGCTTCGCCGTCCCCTTCGACGCCACCGGCGAGGGCCGTGAGGAGACCCCCGACCAGGGCTGGGACCGCGTACTGGTGTGGGCGTACGGCGACCTGCGCGCCGGGCGGCCGGCGACGGCCGCGAGCGCGCTGGAGATCACCGTCGACACCGGTCACCTGGGGCGCGGCCTGTCGCACCGCCTGGTGGCCGCGCTGCGCCAGGCCGCGCGGGAGGTGGGCCACGACACGCTGTTCGCCCCCGTCCGTCCCACGGCCAAGCACCTGCGGCCGCGGCTCCCCATGACCGACTACGTCGGCCTGCTCCGCGAGGACGGGCTGCCCGAGGACCCGTGGCTGCGGGTGCACGTCAGGGCGGGCGGCGTCGTCGTGAAGGTCGCTCCGGCCTCCATGACGGTCAGCGGGACGCTGGCCCAGTGGCGGCGCTGGACAGGGCTGCCCTTCGACCGCGACGGCGCCGTCGAGGTGCCCGGCGCGCTGGTGCCGGTGCACTGCGACACCGCGCACGACCACGCCGTGTACGTCGAGCCGAACGTGTGGGTCCGGCACGCCACCGGCGGCCGCCAGGCCGGACCTAGCTAGCCCAGCGCCCGGTCGAGGTTGAAGGCGGCGCTGATCAGGGCCAGGTGCGTGAAGGCCTGCGGGAAGTTGCCGCGCTGCTCGCCGGCCCGGTCGATCTCCTCGGCGTACAGGCCGAGGTGGTTGCCGTAGGTGATCATCTTCTCGAAGGCCAGCCGCGCCTCGTCCTTGCGCCCGGCGCGGGTGAGGGCCTCGACGTACCAGAAGGAGCAGATGGAGAAGGTGCCCTCGTCGCCGGGGACGCCGTCCGGGCTCGCGAGGGGGTCGTAGCGGTAGACCAGGGAGTCGGAGACGAGGTCCTTGCCGAGGGCGTCGAGCGTCGAGAGCCACTTGGGGTCGGTCGGCGAGATGAACTTGGACAGCGGCATCATCAGCACCGAGGCGTCCAGCACGTCCTCGCCCTCGCTCTGGGTGAACGCGCCGCGCGCCTGTGACCAGCCGTTCCTCATGATCCGCCGGTAGAGGTCGTCGCGGGCCCCGTACCAGCGCTCGCGGTTGGCGGGCAGGCCGCGGTGGTTCGCCATGCGGATGCCGCGCTCGATCGCCACCCAGCACATCACGCGGGAGTACAGGAAGGGCTTGCGGCCGCCGCGGGTCTCCCAGATGCCCTCGTCGGGCTGGTCCCAGTTGTCGCAGACCCAGTCCACCAGTTCGCAGACGGTGTCCCAGTGCGCGCTGGAGATCGGCTTGCCCCACTTGTCGTACAGGTAGAGGGAGTCGATGAGCTCGCCGTAGATGTCCAGCTGCAGCTGGTGGACGGCGTTGTTGCCCACCCGGACGGGTGCGGAGCCCGCGTAGCCCTCCAGGTGGCCCAGCTCCCGTTCGGGCAGCTCGGAGCGGCCGTCGATGCCGTACATGATCTGCAGCGGGCCGGCCGCGCAGCGCGGACCGCCCCCGCAGACGCGGTCCGACAGGAAGTTCATGAAGGCTTCGGCCTCGTCGGTGAAGCCCAGCCGCAGCAGCGCGTAGACGCAGAAGGCGGCGTCGCGGATCCAGACGTAGCGGTAGTCCCAGTTGCGCTCGCCGCCGATGCGCTCGGGGAGGCTGGTGGTGGGCGCGGCGATGATGGCGCCGGTGGGCGCGTAGGTGAGCAGCTTCAGGGTGAGTGCGGAACGGTGCACCATCTCGCGCCAGCGGCCCCGGTACTTGGACTGGGAGAGCCAGTGCCGCCAGTACTGCACGGTCTTGTCGAACTGCTCCTCCGCCTCGGTCAGCGGGCAGCCGCGCGGTCCCACGCCGTCGCCGACCTGGTCCAGGGCGAAGACGGCGGCCTCGCCCTCGGAGAGCTTGAACTGGGCCCACACGTCCCGGTCGTCGTGCTCCAGCGGCACCGAGCAGGTCAGCGCGATGGTCTGGGCGGCGGTGGCGAAGAGCGCCTGCATGCCGCTCATGTGGACGGTGTGCGGCACGGTTCCGTAGTCGAAGCGCGGGGCCACCCGCATCCGGAACGGCAGCACGCCCCGCACGCAGACCACGCGGCGGATGAGCCGGTGCCGGCCGGCCTCGTGGGACTCGTCGACGACCGGCATGAAGTCCTGCACCTCGCCCATGCCGTCCTCGGCGAAGAACCGGGTGATCAGCACGTTGGTGTCGGGGAAGTAGAACTGCTTGGTGCGCGCGGGCACGTCCGCGGCCAGCTCGAAGCTGCCTCCCCGGTCGGCGTCGAGGATGGAGGCGAAGACGCTGGGGGCGTCGAAGCGCCCGGAGCAGTACCAGTCGATGGTGCCGTTCGTGCCGACCAGCGCCGCGCTGCGCAGGTCGCCGATGAGCCCGTGGGCGGCGATCGGCAGGTACCGGCCGTCGGCCGGTGCGAACTCGGACCGGAGGGCTTCGGCTGTCACGGTGGCCTCCTCGCGCGCCAGGGAAGGGCAAAAGCCACCATTCAGACTAACCCTCCGGGTGCTCCTCCTTCTCGGTCAGCACCGCGCCGCCCGCCGGGCCTACGCCTCCCCGGCCGCCGCCTCCCCCTCCTGCGCCTTCTTCGGTCCTGCCGGCCGTTCGCCGACGTACTCGAGGACGGAGCGCGCCTCGGCCAGCCGCTGGGCCGCGACCTCGTCGCCGCTCCCGTCCTCCCCGGCGTACAGGGCGATCACGGCGCGGGCCCGTTCCGCGGCCGCGGCGGGCCGTCCGAGGTCGGCCTCCAGCCAGGCGGCCATCAGCTGGGCGGCGCTGCGCGCGGGCCCCGGTCCGAAGAGCGCGATCGCACGTTCCGCGCAGGCCAGGCCCTCCTCGTAGGCGGCGCGGGCCGAGCCGTCCGTGTCCTCCTCGCCGGGCTCGCCGGGACAGGCGCGGACGATCAGCTCGCCGGTCTGCCGGTGGGTCCCGGCCAGTTCGGCGCGCAGCTGCGCCGCGGCCGCCCCGTCGCCGGCCGCCGTCGCCGCGGCGAGGGCCTCCTCGGCGACCGCGGCGGCCTCGGCCATCGCGGAGCGGCCCGCGGCGAGGCCGTCCCGTTCGTCGTGGAGGGCGAGCCAGGCCCGGGCGCGCAGGGTGCGGACGAGCGGGACGGGGTGCCCCATCGCGCGCCAGAGCTCACCGGCCCGGTCGTACGCCTGGGCCGCCTCGCCGGCCAGGCCCGCCCGTTCCAGGGAGTCGGCGGCCAGGTTCGCGAGGACCGCGTGGTCCTGCTGCTCGTCCCAGCCCTGCGCGATGTCCGCGGCGAGCAGGAACTGCTCGGCGGCGGCACGCGGCTCGTCCAGGTCGCGCAGCGCCTCGCCCAGCCACCAGCGGGCCTGGACGACCCGCCCGTCGTGGTGGGCGCGCACCAGGTCGGGCAGGGCGGTCTCCAGGACGGTGGCGGACTCCGCGGCCCTGCCCTCGCGCAGCAGCGCGCCGCCGAGGACGAGCCGCGCCCAGGCGCCCAGCTGATCGGACACCTCGCCCTCGTCGGCCCAGTGGGCGCCCTCCAGGGCCTGGTCGGCGGCCTCGGCGTCGGCGCCGCGCTCGGCGAGCGCGGCGGCCAGCACGGTGTGCAGATGGGCGCGGTGCACCGGGCCCAGGGTGGCGGCGCCGTGCTCCAGCGCGGCGCGGGCGGACTCCTCGGCGGTGGCGTGGTCGTCCCGCTGCAGCGAGAGGTCGGCGAGCAGCGCCTCGGGCTCGGCCGCGTACCAGGGGGTCGCGGCCTCGTGGTGGAGGCCGGCGGCCCGTGCGAAGAGCCCGGCGGAGACGTCCACGTCGCCGCGGGCGGCGGTGAGGCGGGCGTGCAGGGTGAGCGCGTCGGCGAGCCGTCCCGTCATCCGCTCCTCGGCGCGGTGCTCCTCGGCGAAGGCGATGATCCGCAGCAGTTCCGCCTCGGCCTCGGCGTCCGGCGGCCGGACGTCGAACCGGGCCAGCCAGGCGCCGGTGAGCTGCCGGGCGGTGGCCCGGCAGGTGTCGTACAGCTTCCGCAGGTCGTCGAGGGCGGTGTCGAGTGCGGCGACGTTCTCGGCGCCGCCTTCCGCGACGGCCACCGCGTAGGCGGCGCGGGCGCGGCAGGCGGCGGCCTCGCCGGGCTTGCCCGCCGCCTCGAAGAGTTCGGCGGCCGTACCGAAGAGCGGTACGGCGGTGCCGGGATCGGCGAAGGCGCCGATCCCGGCGCGGTCGGCGATCTCGGCGCGGTCGAGGGCGTCCAGTGCGATGCCGGTGCGCTCCGCGGCGCGGTCGGCGGCGGCCCAGGCGGCGCCCGCGTCGGGGTGCTGGGCCTCGCTCAGCCCGCGGGCCTCGGCGAGCAGCGCGGGGACGTCGTCGCCGCCCGCGGGCACCGACGCGGCGGGGACGGGCGCGTGCCGCGGGCCGGCGGAGGGCGCGGCGAGGCGCTGGAGGGCCCGGACGCCCAGCGGGAGCCGCTCGACGAGCGGTACGGCGGCGAGGCGCTCGCGCATCCGGCGGCTGACGGCGTCGTTGCCGTTGCGTACGTCGAAGCGCGCGGCGACCGCGGCCGCCTCGCGTTCGGCGTGGGGCAGCAGTGCGCGGGCGGTCCATTCGGTGCCGGCGGGGCCGGGGACGCCGCGGTCTCCGTGGCCGAGGGCGACGAGGCGGCGCATGAGCAGCCCGGTGACGGCCAGGTGGTCCATGAGCGTGTCGGGGTCGCCGGTGTCGGTGAAGTACGCGGGGTGCTCGGCCAGGATCTCCAGCGCCCGTGCCTCGTTCCCGGTCAGGGCGCAGAACTCGACGTGGGAGGAGACCGCGCCGCGCATGCTCTCCATGCTGCGCACCAGGCGGTAGCCGCGCAGGTGGTGGGCGCGGGCCTCGTCGAGCCGGCCGAGCCGGACCAGCGGCAGCAGCGAGGAGGCCAGCACGTTGTGCGGTTCGTGGGCGCAGGTGTACTGCCCGGCGAGGACGGGCCGCCAGGTGTCCAGTGCCTCCTCGTCGCGGCCCCGGTCGACCTGCCAGCCGCCCTGTCCGTGGAGTTCGCAGGCGTGGCAGTCGGCCATGGCGTCGCGGTCGGCGGCCAGCCACGCGGCGTGGGCGGCTTCGGCGCGGGCCGTGTCGCCCAGGTGCCGGGCGATGCGGAACTCGCCCTGGCGCACGGCGCGTTCGGAGTGGCCCGCGAGGCGGTAGCGGTGCTCCATCTCGCGCTGCCACTTCTCGATGGAGGCGAGCGGCACGTCGGGCTGGTCGAGCATCCCGTTGGCCACCCACTTGAAGATCCAGTGCAGGTGGTGGGTGTTCTCGCCGTCGAAGTCCCCGGGCCGTTCGTCCCACATGCGCAGCAGGCGGGCGAAGGGCACGAAGAACTTGTCCTTCTCGCTGCTGTAGGCGTAGGCGCTCGCGAGGTTGAACACGGTGTCGAGGAGCAGCGGGGTGTCGCCGGTGGCCTCGGCCTCGGCGACGAGCCGCTCGGCGCCGGCGTTGCGGGCGCGGCCCTCGGGCTCCTCCCTGTTGTGGTGGAGCGCGCGGCGTACGGTCTCGACCGCCGGGTCCTGGGTGCTCATCGGCCGTCCTCCTGTCCGGCGTCGCCGGGTCTGCCCGCGGGGCCGTCCGCGGTCTGCGCCGCCCACTGCAGCAGGCCGAGGAAGGCGCGGTTGAGGAGCGCGGAGTCCGCGGGGCGCAGCGGGCGCTGGGCCATCAGCAGGGCCTGGCCGTACAGCGCTTCGGCCGCGGTGCCGACGAGTTCGGGGTCGTTGAAGCCGCTGATCCGCCGGACCAGCGGGTTGAGGTGGTTCAGGACCAGCCGGGCGCGCGGGGCGCCGCCGCGCAGCGAGCCGAGGATGCCCGCCCACAGCTCGTCGGCCTGCTCCTCCTCCTCGGCGCGGGCACGTTCGTGGCGGGCGGCCCGGTCGTCCAGGTGGAGCGCGGGGACGGTGATCGGGTGGAAGGTGCGCAGCGACACGTCGCAGCCGAGCGCGTCGAGCCGGGCGCGGGCCGCCGCGAGGAAGCCGGACAGGGCGAGTTCCTCGGCCGGGTCGACGGCGTCGAGGTGCGCGGTGACGGTGTCCGCGTCGAGTTCGGCGACGGCGGTGCCGGGACGCACGGTGGGCAGCAGCTCGACCAGGTCGGCGTCGTAGGTGTAGCCGCCGTTGACGACCCCGATGCCCTGCGCGGAGGCGATCGCGGCGACCTGCCGGTACTCCTCGACGGTGCGGGTGAAGTGGACGACGGGGTGGCGGCGGGCGAACTCGGCGAGCGAGAGCTGCCCGTCGGTGGTCTCGAAGGGCAGCCACGGCAGCATCGTCCGCAGCATCTCCGCGTCGTGCCGGGCGAGCGACTTGACGCCGAGGTGGTGGACGGCGAGGAACTGGGCGAGCCGTTCCTCGTCGCCCGCGGCGAGCTCGGTCAGCCAGCCGCGGATGCGCTCGCCGAGCGCCTCGCGGACGGCGGCGAGCGTCTCGTCGGCGTACAGGCTCTCCCGGGAGGCGGTGGGGCGCAGGCTGTCGGTGTCGATCACGCAGCGGACGAAGAAGGCCCACTCCGGCAGCAGTTCGTCGGCCCGGTCGGTGAGCAGCATGCCCTTGAGGTGGACGCGGTGGCCGGCGCGGTGGGCGGGGCTGACCGCGGCGGGCAGCACGTAGCCGACGCCGCGCACGCCCGCGAGGGGGACGTCGAGGTCGATGACGTCGAGCGGCGTGAAGCCGAACTGCTCGTGGCAGTGCCGGGCGAGCGCGACCCGGCGGGCGGCCTGACCGGGGTGCGGGCGCTCCCAGACCGGCGGGCGCTCGGTGACGGGGGTGTCGCCGACCCGCACGTCGTACGGCAGCAGCGAGCCGAAGTCCTTGGCGAGGGCGAGCACCCGCTCCTCGGCGAGCCATTCCGCCGCGCCCGGCCGGGCGGTGAGGTGCACGGTCGTACCGGGCTCGGGGTGCTCCTGCGCGGGCAGCGTGCGGACGGTGTACGAGCCGTCGTCACGGGCGGTCCACTCCACCGGCGGGGCGTCCGGGGTGCGGGCGGACCGGCTGACGACGCGGATCTCCGCGGCGACGACGAAGCAGGCGAGCAGCCCGATGCCGAACTGGCCGAGGAACTCCGAGCGGGCGCTCTCCAGGCCGTCGCGCTTGGAGCTGCGGCCGATGGTGGCCAGCAGGTCGTGCACGTCGGACTCGGTGAGGCCGACGCCGGTGTCCTCGACGCGCAGCCGGCCGTCCGCGGCGTGCAGGCGCACCCGTGCGGGGGCGTCGGGCTGCCCGGCCCGGCGGGCGGTGATCGCGTCGACGCCGTTCTGCAGCAGCTCCCGCAGGTAGACCTTGGGGCTGGAGTAGAGGTGGTGGGAGAGGAGGTCCACCAGGCCGCGAAGGTCGACCTGGAAGGTGTGCGGTGTCTGATCTGCAGTCATCGTGGGGGCGCCGGTGCATCCCCGAGGAGGGAGGGCGGGGCGCGGGTAGGGCGATCGGGTGATCGCGGCCGCCGGATTGCGGACCATCGTATGGCCGCGGAGCCCGGGGTGACCAGGGGGTTTCGTGGTGCGGGGCGGTGGGCGGGGAGCGCGGGGAACGGCCGGGCGCCACGGTCGGGCCGGGGGCGTGGACGTTGTCGCCGCCGCGCAGGTCCGGGCCGGCCGCGCCCGTGGCGTCGGGGACGCACCGGTCCTGCCTGCCGGGTGTCCGGGGGGCGTGGGGAAGCCGGTGCGCATGCCCGTTTCCTGGGCGGCGCGGGGCGGTTGTTCACTGGGCGTTCGGATCGACGGCACGCGGCACGAGTAGGAACGGGGACGGACGCGTTTCCGCGTCACGTCGGCGTGCACGGCTCGTACTTGGGAGGCCAGGATGACGGACGGATCCGGGAGCACGGTCGGACGGCGCTCGGTGCTGAGGGGCGGGCTGGCGGCCTCCGGGGCACTGCTGGTGCCCGCGGTGGCCACGCCCGCGCTGGCCCTGTCGGGGAGACCGGCAGCGACGTCGGGTGTGCAGACCGGCGACGTGACGGCGTCGGGCGGCCTGGTGTGGGTGCGGGCCGACCGTCCCGCGCGGATGGTGGTGGAGACCTCGGCGACCGGCTCGTTCCGGCACACCCGGCGCTTCCACGGTCCGGTGGTCGGCCCCGGCACCGACTTCACCGGGGTGACCCGGCTGCACGGCCTGCCGGCGGGCGAGCAGATCCACTACCGGGTCCTGCTGGCCGACCCCGACGACCCGCGCCGCACCGGCGCGCCCGTCACGGGCACCTTCCGCACGGCGCCGGACGGACGGCGCGGCGGGGTGCGGTTCGTGTGGTCGGGCGACCTGGCCGGGCAGGGCTGGGGCATCAACCCCGACATCGGCGGCTACCGCATCTTCGACGCGATGGGGGCGGTCGACCCGGACTTCTTCCTGTGCAGCGGTGACAACATCTACGCCGACGGCCCGATCGCGGCGACCCAGGCGCTCCCCGACGGAAGCGCCTACCGCAACCTCACCACGGCGGAGAAGTCCAAGGTCGCCGAGACCCTGGCCGAGTTCCGCGGCAACTTCCGCTACAACCTGCTCGACGAGAACCTGCGACGCTTCAACGCGCAGGTGCCGTCGGTCATCCAGTGGGACGACCACGAGGTCCGCAACAACTGGTACCCGGGCGAGGTGATCGCCGCCTCGGACCCGCGCTACACCGAGAAGAGCGTGGACGTCCTCGCGGGCCGGGCGCGGCGGGCGTTCGCCGAGTACTTCCCCGTCTCCTCGCTGCGCCCGGACGGCGCCGGGCGGGTCTACCGGGTGCTGCGGCAGGGCCCGCTGCTGGACGTGTTCGTCCTCGACATGCGCACGTACCGCAACGCCAACTCCCCCGACGACCAGGCCCACGACGCGCAGGGCATCCTCGGCCGGGAGCAGCTGGAGTGGCTGAAGCGGGAGCTGTCGCGCTCGCGCGCGGTGTGGAAGGTGATCGCCGCGGACATGCCGCTCGGGCTGGTGGTTCCCGACACCACGGAGGGGAAGCCGAACATCGAGGCCGTCGCGCAGGGCGACCCGGGCGCCCCGCTCGGCCGCGAGCTGCAGATCGCCGAGCTGCTGCGGTTCGTCAAGCACCGGGGGATCACGGGCACGGTGTGGCTGACCGCCGACGTCCACCACACCTCGGCGCAGCACTACCAGCCGTCGCGCGCGGCGTTCACGGACTTCGCGCCGTTCTGGGAGTTCGTGTCGGGCCCGCTGAACGCGGGTGCCTTCCCGGCGAGCGCGCTGGACGGCACCTTCGGTCCGGAGCGGGTCTTCGTGAAGGCGCCGACGGCGTCGAACGTCTCGCCCGCCGAGGGCTACCAGTTCTTCGGGCAGGTCGACATCGACGGCCACTCCGGCGACATGACGGTGCGGCTGCGCGAGCAGGACGGCACGGTGCTGTTCACTAAGGTGCTGCGGGCGGGGCTGGTCGGGCAGTAGCGGCGCGGGGTGCGCGGCGGTTCGACGGCCCGGCGGTGCGTGCGCGCCGCCGGGCCGTCCGGCGCGGTCCGGCGCGGTCCGGTAAGGTCCGCGCCGCTCAGCGGGCGGCCGCCAGGATCACGTCCGCCACGGCCCGCGGCTGCGAGACCATGACGAGGTGGCCGGCGCCGGCACCGGAGTTCGCGCCAGGCCGAGGACGCCGTTCGCGTCCGACCGCCCACCCTGCACGAGGACGCGGCCCGGTTGAAGTGGGCGCGGGGCCCTCTGCACCAAGGGGACGTCCGGTCTTCCCGAAGGGACGGGTCAGCACGTCACCGAAGCGGTCGGATCCGCTCAAGAGCGGTCAACTTCCGTGGTGAGTCGCAGGGATGAGGCCAAGACCGCCGCACATCGTCCGCCCCCGAGCGATGATTCCGGGGCAGTGCGAGGGTCTTCAACGGCGTAACCGCAGTGAGTTGACGTAGACGGAGGAGCGGGTCACATGCGCATCGTGGTCACCGAGTTCATCAGCCTCGACGGGGTCGTGCAGGGCCCGGGCGGGCCGGAGGAGGACACCGACGGCGGCTTCGCCAACGGCGGCTGGACACACCCCTTCTTCGACCCGGAGGTCGTGGGCGGCGCCTTCGACGAGGCGGTGGGCAAGGCGGACGCGCTGCTGTACGGGCGCCGCACCTGGACGGCGATGGCCGGCGCCTGGCCCGAGCGGGCGGGCGACCCCTTCGCGGACCGGATGAACGCGCTGCCGAAGTACGTGGTGTCCGACACGCTGGCCGACTCCGAGCTCACCTGGAACAACACCACCCGCATCCCCGGTGGGGAGGCCGTCGCCAGGATCAGGGAGCTGCGGGACGCCCCCGGCGGGAACCTCGTCGTCATGGGCAGCCCCACCCTGGTGCGCGCCCTGCTCGGCGAGGACCTGGTCGACGAACTCCGCCTCATGGTCATGCCGGTGCTCCTCGGCGGCGGCAAGTCGGTCTTCCCCGAGGACGGCGGACTGCGCGCCTTCGAGCTGGTCTCGACGGTCACCAGCGACAAGGGCGTCAACGTCTGCACGTACCGGCGCGCCGCGCGGTAGCCGGGGCGGCGGGCGGGCCACCCTCCCGCCGCACCCCGCTCGGGGGCCGCGCGACGGGCCTGGCAGGGTGTCCCCGTGCACGCACACGACGGGGACCGCCCCGAGCCGTTGATCACCTGCTGGAACTACTGGCTGGCCGTGCCCACCGGCGACCAGGCCGGACTCATGGACGTGCTCGGCCTCGCCCAGCCCAGGCCGGTGGGGTTCGCCGAGGCGTTCGCGGTGCTCGACACGGACGCCCACGGCGGGGCGGGCGAGGACGGGATCCGTGGCGCGCGCGTCTACGTCTCCCCGGAGCTCGACGGCTGGACCCTCGTCCTCGGCGACTGGTGCAACCCCTGCGACATCGAACGCAGCGAGGAGGTCCTCCAGTTGTGCACAACGCTCAGCGGCCGCTACGGCCGGGCCCAGGCCTACTACTACGGCGCCCAGAACGACGGATCGGCGTGGCTGGTGGCCGAGGCCGGCCAGGTCGTACGGCGCTACTGCGAAACCGGTGACGGCGAGGACGAGCTGCTGACCCTCGGCGACCCCCTTCCCCACGAGCGGGCCCGCCGGGTGGAGCTGGGGCTGTCCGCGGAGTGGGACGCGGCCGAGGAGAGCGACGAGGACGAGCAGGAGTGGATGCGGGCCACCTTCGACATGGCGCCCGACATCGCCGCCACGTTCGGCCCCAGCCCCATGAGCCTCACCCCCGAGACCCCGGTGCGCGGCACGGGGATGCTCGCACTGACGCCGTACGGAGTGGCACGCGGCGTCCCGCCGGGCCCGGACGCCCCGGGGCTCTGACGTTCGCCCGCGGCGCCGCACCCACGGGCGGCCGCGGACTCCGCGGCCGTGCGCGACACGCGGGGTGCGAAGGACGTCGTGTCGCCGGGCGGCGGGCACCCCGCGGGGCTTAGCATGTGCAAATCGACCGGGCAATACGGCGATTTCCAGACCTCGTGGGGCGACCAGGGGAGGGTGCTCCGCGGCGTCCGGACGGACCGGGAGGACGGCGTCGTGGCGGGTGGTTTCACCTACGAGCAGGTCGGGGTGACCCGGACCGGCGGGCCGACCCCGCCGGGGTTCCACCGCCTGCACGAGCGGATCCGGCTCGGTGAGGGCCCCGAAGTGCTGGCCGCGGCCGGACGGGCGCTGATGGACTGGCGGATGCACCGGGCGACCGGACTGCGGGTGCCCGCCGGCACCCCCGACGCGGCACCGGGCGTACGGGTGCCGCTGCGGTTCGGGCCGCTGCGCGCGCCGTGCGAGGTGGTGTGGGCCGAACGCGGCTCGGAGCGCGTGGGGTTCGCGTACGGGACACTCCCCGGTCACCCGGAACGCGGTGAGGAGGCCTTCGTGGTGAGCCGCGCGCCGGACGGGTCCGTGTGGCTTGATGTCACGGCCTTCAGTGGACCGGGGGCGTGGTACGTGGGTCTACTGGGCCCCTTGGGACGCGTCACTCAGCGTGGCATCGCGCGCCGCTACGGCCGGTGCCTGCGCCGGTTGTCGCAGGACGGAACTGTTGAAAGGGGGAGTTAACCGACATGGGACACCCTTTACCCGTCGGTCACAACGCGTTCGTGCTCACGCAACACCAGTTCGGCATGGTGTTCGCATGCGAGAACTGACTTCCGCCACGGCGGCCCCCGCCGCCCTCGCGCGGCGGCAGCACCACTGGCGCCGCGACGTCATCGAACTCGCCGCGCTCTTCGTGGCCGTGGCCACCGCCGACCTCATCGCCAACCTCGTCGGGCACGCCCCCGACGGCCCCGCCCTGTTGTGCCTGTCGGCCGCCGCGCTCGGCGCGACCGCCGGCTTCCACACATGGTGGGCACGCCGGCACGTTCATTCGCCCCCACCCGCCGCGGGCCACGCCGGGGACCGTACGACGGAGCCGGGGGAAAGCTCCGCCGACGAACGGCCCGACGCGGGAACCACGTTGTGGCGGGTCCGCACCACCGTGCGGGACAGCCCGGGCAGCCTCGCCGCCCTCTGCGCCGCGCTGGCCGGGCGGGACGTGGACATCCTCACGCTCCAGACCCACCCCCTGGCCGAGGGCACCGTGGACGACTTCCTGGTCCGCGCCCCGGCCGCACTCGCGCCGGGCGACCTGACGCGGGCCGTCGCCGACGGGGGCGGGCGGGACACCTGGATCGAGCGGGCCGACGCCCACGACCTCGTCGACACCCCGACCCGGGTGCTGGGCCTGGCCACCCGCACCGCCATGGACGCCGCCGAACTGCCGCTGGCCCTGCGCCAGTGGTTCGGCCGCTGCACGATCAGGTCCACCCCTCCCGGCACGGCCGGCCCCGACCCGGCCGAGGACGTCCTGGAGGGCACGGTCATGCGGCTGCGCGACCCGGCGGGAGGCACCGTGACCGTGGAACGCGCCTACCTCCCGTTCACCCCGACCGAGTTCGCCCGGGCCCGCGCCCTCGTCGAACTCGACGCGCAGCTCGGCGCCCGGCTGCCGGACGGCCGTGCCGTCCTCACCCTGCCGGAGGGCAACGAGATCAGCGTCCGCCGGGCGGGCCCCGAGGACCTCGAGGCCGCCCGCGAACTCCACGACCGCTGCTCCACCGCGACGCTGGCGCGCCGTTACCACGGCCCGGTCGCGGACGTGGACCGCTACCTGACCCACCTGCTCAGCCCCCGCTTCGGGCGGACGCTCGCCGTGCAGACGGTCTCCGGCCGGCTCGTCGCCCTCGGCCACCTGCTGTGGGACGGCGACGAGACCGAGGTCGCCCTGCTGGTCGAGGACACCTGGCAGCGCCGCGGCATCGGCCTGGAACTGCTGCGCCGCCTGGTCGCCCAGGCCGTCGACGCGGGGTGCGAGAGCGTGTACGCGGTGACCCGGGCGACCAACACCGGGATGGTCGCGACGATGCGCCGCCTGGGTCTGCCGCTGGACTACCAGGTCGAGGACGGCACGCTCGTCATCACCGCGACGCTGTCACCGGCCGGCGCGAGCGCGTCGCTGCGCTGAGCGCGATGTCCAGGTCCTCCCAGAGGTCCTCGACGTCCTCCAGCCCGACCGACAGGCGCAGCAGCCGGTCGCTGACGCCCGAGTCGTGCCGGTCGCCCTCGTCGACGATGCGGTGACTGATCGAGGCCGGGTGCTGGATGAGGGTGTCGACGCTGCCGAGGCTGACCGCCGGGGTGATCAGCCGGACCCCGGCGATCACCTCGTGCGGGTCGCCCTGGACCTCGAACGCGACCATGGCGCCGCCGATCCGCGGGTAGTGCACCTTCGCCACCCGCGGGTCGGCGGCCAGCCGCTCGGCCAGCGCGGCCGCCGTCGCCGAGGCGGACCTCACCCGGACCGGCAGCGTGGACAGCCCGCGCAGCAGCAGGTAGCCCGCGAGGGGGTGCAGCACCCCGCCGGTGGCGAACCGGACCTTGCGCAGCGCCCGGGCGAACTCCTCGTCGCAGGCGATGATCCCGCCGAGGACGTCGCCGTGGCCGCCCAGGTACTTGGTGGCGCTGTGCAGCACGATCCTGGCGCCGCTCTCCAGGGGCCGCTGCAGGACGGGCGTGGCGAAGGTGTTGTCGACCAGCAGCGGCACCTCGCCGCAGGAGTGGGCGACGGCCCGCAGGTCGACCTCGGCCAGCGTCGGGTTGGCGGGGGTCTCCACGATCACCAGGCCGGTGTCGGGGCGGATGGCGTCGGCGATGCCGGCCGGGTCGGTCCAGGTCACCTCGGTGCCGATCAGGCCCCCGGTCAGGAGGTGGTCGCTGCAGCCGTACAGCGGGCGGACGGCCACCACGTGGCGCAGCCCCATCGAGGCGCGGGCCAGCAGGGTCGCGGTGAGGGCGGCCATGCCGCTGGCGAAGGCCACGGCCGCCTCGGCGCCCTCCAGGCGGGCCAGCGCGGTCTCGAAGCGGGCGACGGTGGGGTTGTCGAGCCGCGAGTAGACCGGCGGGCCGGTCAGTGCGGCGCCCGTCGCGGCGAAGTCGTCCAGGCGGGCGGCCTCGGCGCGGCTGTCCCGCGAGGGGTAGGTGGTGGACAGGTCCAGGGGAACGGCGTGCAGACCGAGGTCGGCGAGGTCTTCGCGGCCGGCGTGCACAGCCTCGGTGGCGAGGGCGCGGGTGGGCGCCGATGCTGTCGTGTCCATGGCCCGATGCTGAACAGCTACCGGCACGTAGCGGCAGCAGCCCGTGTTAACTTCGGCCGATGTCCGATTCTGTGCTTCTGGATCCGGTCGACCTCGAGATTCTGCGGCTGCTGCAGAACGACGCACGGACGACGTACAAGGACCTCGCCGCGGCCGTCGGCGTGGCCCCGTCCACCTGCCTGGACCGGGTCGCCCGGCTGCGCCGTACGGGAGTGATCCTCGGCCACGAGCTGCGGGTGGACCCGGCCCGGCTCGGGCGGCCGCTGGAGGCACTGCTGGCGGTGCAGGTGCGGCCGCACCGCCGCGAGCTGATCGGCCCCTTCGCGGAACGGGTGCGGGCGCTGCCGGAGTCGCGGGCGCTGTTCCACCTCACCGGGCCCGACGACTACCTCGTCCACGTGGCCGTCGCGAGCACCGGCGACCTCCAGCGGCTGGTCGTCGACGAGTTCACCTCGCGGCCCGAAGTCGCCCGCGTGGAGACCCGGTTGATATTCCAGCACTGGGACTGCGGCCCGCTGCTCCCGCCCACGTCAGGAATATGATCGTCAATGGTGATGACGGAGCGGGCCGCTCCGTACCAGGATGTGACCATGCCCGACACCACCGGCAGCGCGCTGCCCCGCCGGATCGCCGACGCGTACGTCGACGCGGTCACCGAACTCGACCCCATCACCGCCACGTACCTGGGGGTGCGGACCGGACAGGACCGGCTCCCCGACTTCACCCCGGCCGGCCTGGAGGCCCAGGCCGAGCTGGCCCGCCGCACGCTGGCCGACATCGACGCGGCCGAGGTGCCGGACGACGACGAGCGCCGCTGCGCGCGGCTGCTGCGCGAGCGCTTGACCGCCGAGCTGGCCGTGCACGAGGCCGGTGAGGGCCTGCGGGCCGTGAGCAACCTGCACTCCCCCGTCCACTCGGTGCGCGGTGTCTTCATGCTGATGCCGACCGCGACCGACGAGGACTGGGCCGACGTCGCCGCCCGGCTGCGCGCCGTCCCGGAGGCCCTGGCGGGCTACCGGGCGTCCCTGGAGGAGGGCCTTTCCCGCAAGCTGCCGGCCGGACCGCGCCAGGTCACCACGGTCGTGGAGCAGCTCGGCGAGTGGCTGGGCGAGGACGCGGGGGCGAGCTGGTTCGCGCAGTTCGTGGCGGAGGGCCCGCAGTCCCTGCGGTCCGAGCTGGACGCGGGCGCCGCCGAGGCCACCGCCGCCGTCGCCGGCCTGCGCGACTGGCTGCGCGACAGCTACGCCCCGGCCGTGGAGGGCACTTCCGACGCCGTCGGCCGCGAGCGGTACGCCCGCTGGGCCCGCTACTGGACGGGCTCCGACCTCGACCTGGACGAGGCGTACGCCTGGGGCTGGGAGGAGTTCCGGCGCATCGAGGCCGAGATGCGCGTCGAGGCGGAGAAGGTGCTGCCCGGCGCCACCCCGATGGAGGCCCTGGCGCACCTGGACGAGGCCGGCGAGGCCATCGAGGGCGTCGACGCGGTCCGCGAGTGGCTGCAGGGGGTGATGGACGAGGCCATGGCGGCGCTCGACGGCACCCACTTCGACCTCGCGGAGCCCGTCAAGCGCGTCGAGTCCCGCATCGCCCCGCCCGGCAGCGCCGCCGCGCCGTACTACACGTCGCCGTCGCTGGACTTCTCCCGCCCGGGCCGCACCTGGCTGCCCACCCTGGGCCGCGAGCGGTTCCCCGTCTGGGACCTGGTCAGCACCTGGTACCACGAGGGCGTCCCCGGCCACCACCTGCAGCTCGCGCAGTGGGTGTACGTCGCGGACCGGCTCAGCCGCTACCAGGCCACCCTGGGCCAGGTCAGCGCCAACGCCGAGGGCTGGGCCCTGTACGCCGAGCGCCTGATGGACGAGCTCGGCTTCCTCACGGACGCGGGCCGCAGGCTCGGGTACCTCAACGCGCAGATGCTGCGGGCCACCCGCGTCATCCTGGACATCGGCATGCACCTGGAGCTGGAGATCCCGCAGGACAGCCCCTACCGCCCGGGCGAGACCTGGACGCCGGAGCTGGGACGGGAGTTCTTCGGGCGCTTCAACGGCCTCAGCGACGCCATGCTGGACAGCGAGATCATCCGCTACCTCGGCATGCCGGGCCAGGCCATCGGCTACAAGCTGGGCGAGCGCGCCTGGCTCGCCGGCCGCGAGGTCGCACGCAAGGCCCACGGCGAGTCCTTCGACCCCAAGGCCTGGCACATGGCCGCGCTGTCGCAGGGCTCCCTGGGCCTGGACGACCTCGTCGACGAGCTCTCGAAGCTGTAGCGAACGGGCGGTGCGCAGGGTGGCGGGGCCCGGGTCGGCCCCGCCACCCCTTGCGTGCCCGGGGGCCGGTACGCGGGGACGACCGGCCGCACGCCCACCGCCGGCGCCCGGTCCACGGTCTCCTGGCGGCGCCCGCCCCGACGGGTCGGCGCCCGCCCCCGACAGGTCGGCGACAGGTTGCCTGCCGGCGGCCAGGCCGGACGGATAGGGTGCGGGTATGGGGGTGTTGTTCGTCTTCTGCGCCGACGCGCTGCGGCCGCGCCGCGTCGACGCGCACTTCGCGGCCGAGGCCGACGCGGTGCGCGCGCTCGGCCACGAGGTGGCCCTGGTTGACCACGACGCCCTGCTGGCGGGCGACGCCACCGCCGCCTGCTCACGCGTCCCCCGCGGTGCGGGACCCGCCTGGTACCGGGGGTGGATGGTGTCCTCGGAGCGGTACGCCGCGCTGTCCGCGGCCCTGGCCGAACGCAACGTCGTCCTGGGGACCTCCCCCGGTCAGTACCGACGGGCGCACGAGCTTCCCGGCTGGTACGGGACGTTCGCCGAGCACACGCCGCTCAGCACGTGGCTGCCCGTCGAACCCGGCGGGACGCCTCCCGGCGCGGCGGAGCTCGCTGCGGCGACCGCGCCCCTCGGCGGCGGCCCTGCCGTGGTCAAGGACTACGTGAAGTCCCGCAAGCACGAGTGGGACGAGGCGTGCCACGTCCCCGCGCTCGCGGACACCGGGCGCCTGGCCTCGGTCGTCGCCCGCTTCGCCGCGCTCCAGGGAGAGGACCTCACGGGCGGCGTCGTCGTCCGGGCCTTCGAGCCCTTCGTCACGGCGGCCGGAGAGGCCAGGGTCTGGTGGACCGGGGGCGAACCCGCGCTCGTCACGGCTCACCCGGACACCCCGGAGCTGCGTCCGGCACCGGACCTGGAGGCGGTACGCCCCCTGGTGCGCGAGCTGGGCTGCCCCTTCGTCACCACCGACCTGGCGCTGCACGAGGACGGCCGGTGGCGGGTGGTGGAGGTCGGCGACGGGCAGGTCTCGGACCTGCCTGCCGGCGCCTCACCGACGGTGCTCGCCGCCGCGCTCTCCGCCCTGGCCGGCGAACGCGGCGGACCCCTCCCGTCCCACGGCGACCCGTCCGACCGATCCCCGCTGCGAAACGGTGCCGCCCGATGATCCCTCAGGCCTCCCGCGCCAACGGCCGCCTGGTGCTCAGCCACGGCCGGCTGACCCTGCGCGAGCAGGCGCCGGACGATGCGGCGCAGCTGGCCGACGGGAAGCCGGCCGGGCTGGAGTGGATCGACGGGGGGCCGGGCGAGGGGACCATCATCGCGGCCGGGATGGCGACGATCGCGGCGGCCGCCGGCGTGTTCGCCCCGGGGTGGGGGCTGTTCGTGATCCAGCGGTCGCGGGACGGCCTCGCGCTCGGCGGCATCGGCTTCCACGGCCCGCCCTCCGCCGTCGACGGGCAGGTGGAGATCGGCTACGACCTGTCGGAGTCCGCACGCGGCGCCGGCTGGGCGACGGACGCGGTGCTGGTGCTGTCCCGGTGGGCGCTGAGCCGTGCCGAGGTGCACTCCGTGCTGGCGACCACCGACCCGGGCAACCGCGCCTCACAACGGGTGCTGCAGCGGGCGGGCTTCGGGCGGATCGCGGACCGCGACGCCCAGTGGGCGTACGAGTTGCGGCCGGTCGGCCAGGGCGCGCCGGCGTAATCGGCTGTCGCGGCGCCCGCCCCCTGCGGCACCATCGGGACCGTGAACACCGTGCCCCCGACGCCCCGGACCCTCTTCCTGTCGCCCCGGGTGACCGCCACCGGCCACGCGCTGGCCGCCGCCGCCCGCCGGCGCGGCATGGCGACCCGCACCCTCCCGACCTGGCGGGTGCCGCAGGACGCGGCGGGCACGGTGGGCCCCTCGCTGTACGCGGGGCCGCTGTTCGCCGACGCCGTCGCCGGGGACCTGGGCCTGGGGCTGCTGGAGGCGGACGAGGACTGGCTGGCACGGCTGCCGTTCGAACTCGTCGGGCGGAACGTCGGGTTCACGACCCTGGCCGAGGCCCGCGCGCTGCGCCGGCCCGCCTTCATGAAGCCGCCGAACGACAAGAGCTTCCCGGCCAGGGTGTATCCCGACGGCAGCGGTCTGCCCGGCCCGGACGCGGTCGACGACGACGCTCCCGTGCTGGTCAGCGACATCGTGGCGTTCGCCGTCGAGTACCGGCTGTTCCTCCTGGACTGCGAGGTGGTGACGGGCAGCCGCTACGCGACCCGCGGCGAGCTGGACGTGGCGCCGCTGGACGGCGACCGACTGGCCGGCGAGGTACGGGACTTCGCCGCACGGCTCTTCGCGCCCGGCGTGCCGGAGCTGCCGGGAGCGGTCGTGGTCGACGTCGGCCGGACCGCGGACGGCTGGGCGGTGGTCGAGGCCAACGCGGCCTGGGCGAGCGGCCATTACGCCTGCGACGCCGACGCCGCACTGGACGTCGTCCTGCGGGCGGCGGCGCCGCTCGCAGGGGTCGGGCCGCGGGACCGCCGGTTCCTGCGGCCGGCCGTCTCCGTCGTGCGCTGAGGCCGCCCCGCGGCGGCCTCAGCAGCCGCAGTCGTCCGCGCCCACGGGGGCGGTCAGCGGGTCGGCGGCGCGCCGCACGGTGCCGTCGGCGCTCTCGTGGGCGAAGCCCTCGCGGATCCAGTACTCCATGCCGCCGAGCATCTCCTTGACCTGGTAGCCGAGGCCGGCCAGGGCGTGCGCGGCGCGGGTGGCGCCGTTGCAGCCGGGGCCCCAGCAGTGGACGACGACGGGCACGCCGCGGTCGAGGAGGGCCGCGGCGAGCCGCGGGACGTCCGCGGTGGGCAGGTGGACGGCGCCGGGGACGTGGCCCTGCTCCCAGGCCTCGGTGGAGCGGGAGTCGACGACGACGAATCCGGGTGCGGCGCCGGTCTCCGCCGCGGTGGCGAGGGCGGCCGCGACGTCGGACACGTCGGTGTGGAAGGCGAGGCTCGCGGCGAAGTACGCGGCGGCCTCGGCGGGAGCCGCGGGCGGCACGCGCAGCACGGGGTTGCCGGCAGTGGGAGCGGGGCCGGCAGTGGGAGCGGGGGCGGCGGTGACGGTGGCGGCGGTCGGTGTCGTCATGGCGGTAAATCTACGAACCGCGGGCCGCCGTCTGAAGGGCCGTTCCCCGGCGTCCGCCTTGCCCGGCCGGGGATTTCCCTGGTAGCCAGGGGTTATGACCGTGGATTCCCTCGACGCCACCGACTGGCGCATCCTGGACGCCCTGCAGCGCGACGGCAGGGCCAGTTACGCCGAGCTGGCCCGTGCCGTGTCGATGTCCCCGAGCGCCGTGACCGAGCGGGTCCGGCGGCTGGAGGAGGCGGGCGTGATCACGGCGTACACGGCCGTGGTGGACCTGGAGCGGACCGGGCGCCCGATCCTGGCGTTCGTCCGGCTGCGCTACCCCCACGGCAACTACAAGCCGTTCCACGACCTCCTGGAGTCGACCCCGGAGATCCTGGAGGCCCATCACGTCACGGGCGACGACTGCTTCGTCATGAAGGTCACCGCCCGCTCCATGCGTCACCTGGAGGAGGTCACCGGCCGTGTCTCGGGCCTCGGGCCGGTGACGACGAACGTCGTCTACTCCTCACCGCTCCCCCGCCGTGCGGTGGCGGAGGGCTGACCCCCGCTGTCCCTTGACGACCTGCAACTGGGCGGGGACGCGCTGCCGCAGCTCGGCGACGTGGCTGACGATGCCGACGGCGCGGTCCCGTTCGCGCAGCCCGTCGAGGACGTCCAGCACCTCGTCGAGGGTCTGCTCGTCGAGGCTGCCGAAGCCCTCGTCGACGAAGAGCGTGTCGAGCCGGGCGCCGCCCGCCTCGTCCGTGACGACGTCCGCCAGGCCGAGGGCGAGGGCCAGGGAGGCGAAGAAGGTCTCGCCGCCGGAGAGCGTGGCGGTGTCGCGCTCGGTGCCCGTCCAGGAGTCCACGACCATCAGCCCGAGGCCCGACTTGACGTTGCGCGAGGCGCGGGCGTCGGTGTGGACGAGGGTGTAGCGCCCGGAGGACATGCGGTGCAGCCGGGCGCTGGCCGCGGCCGCGACCTGCTCCAGCCGGGCCGCGAGCACATAGGTCTCCAGCTCCATGCGCAGGGTGTTCTCCCCGGCGCCGGTGGCCAGGTCGGCGAGGCGCCGCAGCCGCGCGTACTCCTCGCGGGCCGGGGCCAGCGCCCTGGTGCCGCGCGTCGCCTCGGCGCGCAGCCGGTCGAGGGCGTCGCGGGTGGTGTGCGCGGCGGACTGACGGGCGGCGGCGCCGCGCAGCCGCGCGGTTGCGGCCTCCACGGCGCGCCGGGCGGCGTCGGGGTCGGCCGGGGGCAGCGCGGCAGCCTCCGCCAGTTCCAGCGAGGTGAGTTCGGCGGTGACCGCGGCTTCCTCGCGGCGCCACTCCTCCGCACGCTGCCGCAGCCGCCGCAGTTCCGTCCCGGGGAGCACGGCGGCGGCCGCCGCCTCGGGGGTGGGGAAGCCGGCCTTGTAGGCGGCGTCGGCCAGGTCGGAGTCGGCGTCCTTGAGCGCGCGGGCCGATTCCTGCGCGGCGCGGGCCGCCGCCGCGGCGGTCGCCGCGCGTTGGGCGTCGGCCGCGAGCCGGCTACGGCATTCGGCGACGGTGGCGTACGCGCCGCGGGCCCGCGCCAGCCGGGCGGCCAGTTCGGCGTCCTCCCGGTCGAGGAGTTCCCGGCGGGTGGTGAGGGAGGCGAGGCGCTGCCCGGCCTCGTTGCGGTCGGCGGCACGCCGGGCGTGCTCCGCGAGGGCCCGGTCGAGCGCCTGGCGCGCCTGCGGCGCTTCCGCGGCGGCGCGGGTGGCGGCCCGGTACTCCTCCTCCAGCGCGGCGTGCGCGGCGGCGAGTTCGGGCTCCGGTTCCGCTCCCGCGGTGGCCAGGGCCGCGTCGTGGGCCGCGGTGAGGCGTACGACCTGCTCCTGCGCGGTGTCCCTGACGGCGGCGGCCCGCTGCTGGGCCTCCTGCGCGGCCTCCTCGTCGGCGCGGCCCACCTGGCGGCCGGTGGGGCGGGCCGGGTGGGGGTGCTCGGTGGCACCGCACACCAGGCAGCCTTCGCCGGGGCTGAGCCGGGCGGCCAGTTCGGCGGCGATGCCGTTGATGCGGGCCTCGCGGACGTCCTGCCAGTGGTCGCGGGCGTCGGCGGCGGTGTCGCGCGCCGCGCGCAGCCGGTCCTGCGCGGCGAGCAGCGCGGTGGCGTGGGTGTCGCGCTCCCGGGCGGCGTCGCGGCGGCGGCGGGCCCGGTCGAGGGCCCCGGACAGTTCGGCGGCGCGGGTGGCGGCGGACTGGGCGGCGTCCACGGCCCGCTCACGGCCGAGGCGTTCGGCCTCCCAGCCGTCGAGCCAGCCGGCCGTGTCGGCGATCAGCCGCTCGTCCTCGGCGGCCTCGCGCTCCACGCGCCCGCGGTCGTGGGCCAGTTCGGCGGCGCGCTGCTCGTCCCGGCCGGCGTCGGCGAGGGAGCCCAGCTCCTCCCGGAGCCGGTTCTCGTACTCCGCGAGCTGTTCGGCACCTGCCTCGTACCGCTCGGCGGGCAGGCCCGCGCGGGCGGTGCGCTCGTCGGCGGCCGCGCGGGCCTGCCGGGTGGCGGCGCGCTCGCGCAGTTCCAGTGCGGGCACCACGGTCGCGGCCCGCTCCGCCGTCGCCAGCAGTTCCTGTTCGCGGTCGCGGGCCTCGCGCTCGCCGGCCATGGCCTGGGCGCGGCGCCCGGCGGCCGCGTGCCGGCCCTGCCGTACGGCGAGCTCGCGTGCTTCCTCGGCCTCGCGCTGGGCATGCTCGTGCGCGGCCTCCGCGGCCGTCACCGCGAGGTCGGCGGCGTCGACGCGCTCGCGGGCGGTGGTGGCCAGGACGGCCGCCCAGCGCAGGATGTGCCCGGCCAGTTCCGGGTCGCCGGCGGCGACGCCGTCCGGTGACGGCCCGGCGAGGGCGTCGGGGTCGTCCCCCGCGGCCTGGCCCATGCGCTCGGCGAGCCGCAGCAGCTCCCCGTCCCCGGCGGCGACCCGCTGCTCGGCGGCCCTGCGCTCGGCCCGCAGCCACTCCTCGACGGCCTTGAAGCGGCGGGTGTCGAAGAGTTTGCCGAGCAGCGCGGCCCGCTCGGTGGCGGTGGCCCGCAGGAACGTCGCGAACTCGCCCTGGGGCAGCAGCACGACCTGGCAGAACTGCTCCCGGCTCATGCCGATGAGCTGCTTCAGCTCCTCGCCGGCCTCCTGGTGGGACTTGCTGAGCGCCCGCCACTCCCCCGCGGTGTGCTCGCGCAGCAGGGTGACGGCCTTCTCGATCGTGTAGCCCGTACCGCGCTTCTTGGGGCGGGGCTGCTCGGGCCGCCGGGTGATCTCCAGCCGCCGGCCGCCCACGGTCAGGTCGAGCACGACCTCGGTGAGCGTGTCCCCCTCCGCGTGGTCGCTGCGCAGCCGGTTGCCCTGCCGGCTGCCGGGGACGCCGCCGTACAGGGCGAAGCACACCCCGTCGAGCACGGAGGTCTTGCCGGCGCCGGTCGCGCCGTGCAGCAGGAAGAGCCCGGCGGCGGAGAGCTCGTCGAAGTCCACGGTGTGGCTGCCGGCGAACGGCCCGAAGGCGGTCAGGGTCAGACGGTGCAGGCGCATCAGTCGGTCTCCGCCCGTGCGGCGTCGCTGCGGACCGCGTCGAACGCGTCCCGCAGGACCGTCCGCTCCGCGGCGTCGGGGGCGGTGCCCCGGACGTGGGTCACGAAGTCCTCGGCGATCTGGCGGTCGGTGCGGCCGCGCAGGCGCTGCGCGTACGAGGCGTGGGGGTCGTCGACGCGCTCGGGCTCGAAGGCCAGCGCGAGGGCGTGCGGGAACCGCTTGCGCAGGCGGGCCATGGGCTCGTGCGGGCGGTGCGGGTCGGTGAGGGTGGCCTCGACCCAGGAGTCCTCGTGCCGTTCGTGCGCCCGGTCCGCCAGCAGCTCCTCGAGGTGGCCGCGGATCCTGGCGAGCGGCCGGGGGACGGGGCAGTCGACCCGCTCGGCGGTCACGGAGCCGTCGGCGCCGAGGTCGACCAGCCACATGCTCTTGCGGTGGTCGGCCTCGGAGAAGGAGTAGGCGAGCGGGGAGCCGGAGTAGCGCACGCGCTCTGAGATCGTCTGGCAGCCGTGGAGGTGGCCGAGGGCGACGTAGTCGACGCCGTCGAAGACACCGGCGGGGACGGCCGCCACACCGCCGACCGTGATGTCGCGCTCGCTGTCGCTGGGCGCGCCGCCCGCGACGAAGGCGTGGGCCAGCACGACCGAGCGGGTGCCCGCGGGGCGCGCGGCCAGGTCGGCGCGGACCCGTGCCATCGCGGCGGTCAGCACCTCGGTGTGCCCGGCCCGGTTGAGGGTGAACTCCTCGCGCACCAGGGCGGGTTCGAGGTACGGCAGCCCGTACAGGGCGACCGGCCCGTGCGCGTCCGCGAGGACGACCGGCGTCGCGCACCCGGCCGGGTCGGTCCGCAGGTGGATGCCGGCGCGGTCGATGAGGCCGGAGGCCACGCCCAGCCGGCGGGCGGAGTCGTGGTTGCCGGAGATCATCACCGTGGGCACGCCGAGGCCGGCGAGCCGGTGCAGCGCGTCGTCGAAGAGCTCGACGGCGGGCAGCGAGGGCAGCGCCCGGTCGTAGACGTCGCCGGCGACGAGGACGGCGTCGACGCGCTCCGCCCGCACCGTCGCCACCAGGTGGTCGACGAACGCCGCCTGGGCCTCGAGGAGTCCGACCCGGTGGAAGGACCGCCCCAGATGCCAGTCGGAGGTGTGCAGCAACCTCACCGTGGCTCTCCCGCCCGCCCCGCCCGCATGTCCCGTTCCTCCGGCTCACGTTCCGCATGCTCCGCACGGGCCCCGGCGTCCCCACCGGTCCCGTGCGCTTCGACAGCAGGCTATCCGCCACCACTGTCAACGCGTCGGGCGAGTCCGAAGTCGGGCAAGGTCGGTCAAGCCGTGTCCCCGCCCGCCCGTACGATGTCCGCCATGACGGCGAGCGACTCCGGCAGACGACTGATCGACGGCCGCTTCGAACTGCTGGAACGGCTGGGCGGCGGCGGCATGGGCCTGGTGTGGCGGGCCCGGGACACCGCCCTGCACCGCGAGGTCGCCCTGAAGGAAGTGCGCCCGCCCGAACCGGAGTTGGCCGACGCCGACCCCGAGGCGGCGGCGAAACTGCGCGAGCGCGTGCTGCGCGAGGCCCGCGCGCTGGCCCGGGTGCACCACCCCAACGTCGCGACGATCCACCACATCGTGGACACGACGGACCTCGCGCACCCCTGGCTGGTGATGGAGCTGGTGACCGGCGGCTCCCTCCAGGACCGGCTGGCCCGCGGCCCGCTCACCCCGCCGGAGGCGGCCGCCGTCGGCCGCGGCGTCCTTGCGGGCCTGCGCGCCGCGCACGCGGTCGGCGTCCACCACCGCGACGTGAAGCCCGCCAACGTGCTGCTCCGGCCCGACATGACGCCGGTGCTCACCGACTTCGGCATCGCCACGCTCCGCGACTCGACGCGGCTGACGACCACCGGCGGGCTCATCGGCTCGCCCGAGTACATCGCCCCCGAACGCATCCGCGGCGAGGAGGGCAACCCCGCCTCCGACCTGTGGTCGCTCGGCATGCTGCTGTACGTCGCGGTGGAGGGCGTCCACCCGCTGCGCCGCGAGACGAGCATCGCCACGCTCGTCGCCGTCCTCGACGAGCCCCTGCCGCCGCCGGCCCGGTCCGGACCACTCGCCCCCGTGCTGACCGCCCTGCTGGTACGGGACGCCGCCGCACGGCCGGACGCCGACCGGCTCGACCGGATGCTCGCCGACGTGGAGCGCGGCGCGGCGCCCGCGCCTCTGCCCTCCGCGCCTGTGCCCTCCGCGCCCCCCGGGCCCGTGGACGCGGCGCCCGGCGGTTTCGGGCCCGCCCCGGCGACGTACCAGCCGATGGCGCCCCACGCGTACTACCCGCCGCAGCAGCCGACCCGCCCCACCCCGCTCCCCGCGCCGCGCGGCGGCGGCCGCGCCGGCCGCGTCGTGGCCGCGGCCACCGCGGTCGCGGCGGTGGGCGTCGCGGGCGTCCTGCTGTGGACCCTCCTCCCCCAACTCCGCGGCGACGGGGACGCGGGCGCGGCGGGCAAGGGCGGCACGACGTCGTCGAAGGGCACCCGTTCCTCCGGCGCCCCGAGCACGGCGGCTTCGAAGAAGCTGCTCTCACCGGCCGGGGGCCGCTCCATGGCGGAGGTCGTGAAGTCGGTGTCGGGCGGCACCAAAGTGGTCGACCTCACCATCTACGACGACTACGCGAGCTTCAGCGCGCCCAAGAAGACGGACGACACCGTCTTCGACAGCTACTCGTACCGCGACGGCAAGGTCGACGAAGGGATCATCAAGGGCACCATCGACGCCGACGACACGGTCGTCGACCTCGAGACCGTCAACTGGGACGCGCTCCCGGCCCTGATGAGCCGTGCCGACAAGGAGTGCAAGGTCAAGCGTCCGACGGCCGCCTACGTGGTGGTGAAGCCCGACATCATCAGCAAGAAGCCGTCCATGTACTACTACCGGTCCGACGAGTACCGGACCTGCTTCATCGAGGCCACCACCAAGGGCAAGGTCACCGACGTCCTCGCCGGGGACTGACCTCCCGGACGGGCGAACCCCGGCGTGTACGGTGCGCGCCGCGGACCGCTCGGCCCGCAGGCGGCCGACACTGACGTTCCCGGGTGGTCAGACGTCCACGAAGGCGCTGCCCGCCACCTCGACGCCCGCGGTCCCGGCAGAGGCGTCGGCGAGCCAGGCCCGGAAGACGGCCAGTTCCTCCTCCGGCACGCCCAGCTCGATGCGTACCTCGGCCGCGCCGTAGGCGACGCCGCGCACCGTGCGGCCGGCGGCGCGCAGGTCGTTCTCGATGCGCCCGGCCCGCTGGTGGTCGGCGACGACGGTGACCAGGGCGAGCTTCTGCCGCTCCACGGTGCCGAGCTCGTCGAGGGCCGCCGAGACGGCGCCCCCGTAGGCGCGCACCAGGCCGCCCGCGCCGAGCTGGATGCCGCCGTAGTAGCGGGTGACGACGGCGACGACGTCCCGGATCTCGCGGCGCAGCAGCACCTGCAGCATGGGGGTGCCCGCGGTGCCGCCCGGCTCCCCGTCGTCGCTCGCCTTGTGGACCCGGCCCTCGGCGCCGATCACGTACGCGTAGCAGTTGTGCGACGCCCCGGCGTGCTCCTTGCGGACGCGGGCGATGAACTCCTGCGCCGCCTCCTCGCCGGACACCGGCGCCAGCGCGCACAGGAACCGCGAGCGCTTGATCTCGCTCTCGTGGACGTGCTCGCGCCCGATCGTCAGATACCGCTCCACCACCCCGCCACCCTACGGGAACAGCCCAGTGCGTCCTCTGGTTGACTGCTGCGGAGTGGAGCGAGGGAGGACGACGTGCACGGAGACGACGCGGCGGTTCGGGAGATCCTGACCGGTCTCGGGGACACCTGGGCCGTGGTGGGGCTGTCCAACAACGCCTCGCGGGCGGCGTACGGCGTCGCCGCGGTCCTGCAGCGCTACGGCAAGCGCGTGGTGCCGGTGCACCCGAAGGCCGAGACCGTGCACGGGGAGCAGGGCTACGCCTCGCTCGCCGACATCCCGTTCCCGGTCGACGTGGTGGACGTCTTCGTCAACTCCGACCTGGCCGGCGCGGTCGCCGACGAGGCCGTCGCGATCTGCGCGAAGGCGGTCTGGTACCAGCTCGGCGTGGTCGACGAGGCCGCGTACGCGCGCACCCGGGACGCGGGGCTGCTCATGGTCATGGACCGCTGCCCGGCGATCGAAATCCCCCGGCTCGGGTAGCCGGGCTCAGCCGCCGGGCCGCTCCCCCGCCTCCAGCTCCGCCAGCCGCCGCAGTGCCGGGCCGAGGGCGCGGCGGCAGGTGCCGAGCCCCTTCCAGGGGTCGCCGTCCTTGTCGAGGCGCTCCGGGAGGGTGCGTACGGTCCAGCGACCGGGGCCGAGGGCGGGGTCGTCGATTTCGGCCCAGTGCAGGGGCGTGGCGACCGGGGCGTGCGGGCGGGCGCGCACCGCGTAGGGGGCGACGGAGGTCTGGGCGTACCCGTTGCGCTGGACGTCCAGGTAGAGGCGGCCCCGGCGGGCCGCCTTGCGGACCTCGGTGGTGAGCCGGTCCGGGTGGCGGGCGGCCAGCACGGCGGACACGCGCCGGGCGAAGTCCCGTACGACGTCGAAGTCCGGGCCGCGGGTCAGCGGCGCCACGACGTGCAGCCCGCGCGAGCCGGTGGTCATCACGGCGGGGCGCAGGCCCAGTTCCCGCAGGAGGTCGCCGACCCGGGGCGCGGTCCAGCGCACGGTGGCGAAGTCGTCGTCCCCGGCCGGGTCGAGGTCGAGGACCAGCCGGTCGGGGACGTCGAGGCGGTCGGTGCGGCTCAGCCAGGGGTGCGGGGTGACGCAGGCCTGACCGGCCAGGTAGACGAGGGTGGCCGTGTCGTCGCAGACAACCATGGTGACGGTGCCGCCCTCCTTGGGGACCTCGCGGCGGCGCACCCACGCGGGGAAGTAGCCGGGGACCTCCTTGTGGTAGAAGGACCGCCCGTCGATGCCGTCCGGATAGCGCTCCATCACCAGCGGGCGGCCCCTGACGTGCGTGAGCAGGGGTCGTGCGACACGGCGGTAGTGGTCGGCGAGCTCGGCCTTGGTGATCCCGTCGCCGGGGAAGAGCTCCTTGTCGGGACGGGACAGCTCGACGGTCCGACCGCCGATGCGCAGGGACCGCTCGCCGCGGGCCGGGTGGCTCATCGCTTCATCACCTCTCCGGTACGCCTCACCGCTGCGGGGGCGGGCATGCGGGATGCGCCGGAAACTCGCTGCGCGGCGCCCGGACCGGTGTTGTAGCGTGCGCGCATGCCCGGTCCCGTACGCCCCGCCCGTCCCGACGACGCCGCCGAGCTGGTGCGGCTCCGGCGGCTGATGTTCCTGGCCATGAGCGGGCGGGACGAGCCCGGTCCCTGGGAGGCGGCCGCCGAGGAGCGGGCGCGCGAGCAGCTCGCCGGGCGGTCCGCGGTGGCTGGGGGCGTTCGTGGTGGACGGCGGACCGGTGGTCGGTGCGCACCCGCACCTGGCGGCGTGCGCGGTGGGCCGGATCGAGGAGCGGCTGCCCGCGCCGGCGCACCCGGCGGGCCGGTTCGGCTTCGTCTTCAACGTCTGCACCGACCCCCGCTACCGGGGGCGCGGGTACGCGCGGGCCACGACGGAGGCGCTGCTCGGGTGGTTCGCCGAACAGGGCGTGACCCGCGTCGACCTGCACGCGACCGCGGAGGCCGAGCCGCTGTACCGCAGCCTGGGCTTCGCCGAGCACTCGACACCGCTGTCGCTGGACCTGTCGCGGCGGCCGGCCGGCGAGGCGCCCGGCGACCCGGTCAGTGGACGGGCGGCTCCGCGATGAGGGCCGTGCCGACCCGGTGGAAGCCGAGCCGGGCGTAGATCCTGGCGACGTCCTCGTCCCCGGCCGACAGGAACACCGTGCTCAGCCCGCGTTCACGGGCGTCGGCGACCAGCGCGCCGGTGACCGCGAGGGCCAGGCCGCGGCGGCGGGCGCTGGGCAGGGTGCCGACTCCGACGATCTCGCAGACCTCCCCCACGGGGTTGTACTGGCCCGCGCAGAGCGCCGTGCCGCCCTCGACAGCGGCGGCGTGGACGGTGAGCCCGGCCCGTAGGCGCGCCTCCGCGGTCGCCACGAGGCCCGGGGCGGCGTGCAGCGGGACCGCGGCGGCGAGTTCGGCCCGCCCGGCGGTGCCGATGGCCGTACCGGGCTGCGCGAACGCCAGGTGCGGGACGGTCAGCGCGCTGGGCAGCGCCGGGTCGCCGGGCCCCAGCAGCCGCACGCCGACGCCCGCGGGCAGCTCCGGCAGCAGAGCGGGAGGGGCGAGCGGGTCGAGCACCATCAGCGGATGCTCGTGCACGGCGAGCCCGGACGCCTCCGCCGCGGCCCGCAGCGCCGGGGCGGTCTCGGCGATCCACTCGAAGCACTCGGGCACGCCCAGCTCGCGCTGGCGGGCCCGGACCCGGTCCACGTCGTCCCGGCCGACGGGACCGCCGTCCGCGTCCGGCGCCGGGCGGGCGTAGAACGGCCAGCCGACGCCCTCGCGCACGAAGAGGGTGAGCGGACCGTGCTCCTCGGCGCGGGCGCCCGCCCGGGGAACGGCGTCGTAGTAGCGCTCCAGGCGGTCCAGCAGTTCCGTCACGCGGGGAGTCCCAGCCCTTCCAGCAGTTCGACACCGGGCAGCGACGCCAGCGCCTTGCCGGGCACGAGCAGCTTGCCGCGCCGCCGGCCGCTGCCGATGATCACGTACGGGGTGTCCGTGACCGACGCGTCCACCAGCAGCGGCCAGCCGGCGGGCAGCCCGATCGGGGTGATGCCGCCGTACTCCATGCCGCTCTCGCCCACGGCGGTGTCCATCGGTGCGAAGGAGGCCTTGCGTACGCCGAGGTGACGCCGCACGAGACCGTTCACGTCGGCCCGCGTGGTGGCGAGGACGACGCATGCGGCGAGCGTGACCTCCCCGCCGCGCTTGCCCGCGACGACCACGCAGTTCGCGGACTGCTCCAGGCCGACCCCGTACGTCTCGGCGAAGACCGCGGTGTCGGCCTTCTCGGGGTCGGTGTCGACCAGCAGCAGTTCCTCCGCCGGCACCTGCCCGCTCCAGGCGGTCAGTGCGGCGGCGACGGGGGCCGGCAGCAGGTCGAGCCGTTCCACGGCGGGGTGGACGTCGGTGAAGGTGCCGATGGGTGCGCGCATGTCCGGCACGCTAACAAATCCCGGGAGTTGGCGGCGGACCGTCCCGAACGGCGAGCACGGGGACCGCGCCGCACCCGCGCGGTGCCGGTGTGCTGCCGCGCCCCCGCGACGTACGGTCCCGGCCGGGGCGGCCGTGCCGGGGCCGTGCTCGTCGTGGCGACGCCGGAGGAGTC
Source organism: Streptomyces sp. NPDC008238 (assembly GCF_042956445.1). NCBI lineage: Bacteria > Bacillati > Actinomycetota > Actinomycetes > Kitasatosporales > Streptomycetaceae > Streptomyces > Streptomyces sp. NPDC008238. Next base: position 104,167 of record NZ_JBIBGK010000008.1, read on the forward strand.
GCCGGTGCGCCGACCCGGCCGCGCTCCGCGGGGCAACGGGAAGCGGCCCCTCCCCCCGCCACCCGGTCGTCGCCGGCACGGACAGCCGGGGCGGGGCCTCGCCGCGTCCGCGGTTCGTCGTCGCGCGCCCGGTGGGATCGGCCGGCCCCGCTGCCCTGCGTCGTTCGCCCGCGCCGCCGTTCACGCGGTGCGGTCCGGTTCGGGGTGCGACGCATCGCGCTCGTGGCGACGGCGCCCGCGAAGTCGCCAGTACGCCGGCCTGTCCGCCCCCGCCCGGCAAGCGCAGCCACGGCAACGCGGTGCGCCGGGCGCGCGCTGCACCGCACGCACCGCGACCGCCCCTTCCGGACCGGGCCCCTGTGGGGCGCGCCGGCCAGCAGCCACGCCCACCCACATTCGCCGCCGCCGGCAGTCGGGGCGTGCCCTGCCGCCTCTCCGGTTCGTCCTGCCCTGTCCGCTCGCGCCGTCGGGCGGTCGCGATGCGGGGTGGCCGGGGCGCAGCGACGCCGCCACCACGCGCGACGGCCGTGCCGACCGCCCATCGCCCCAGCCTCACCGGCCGGACCGACATCGCCTTCTTCGCGGCAACGCGAAGGACGTATCGGTGCCGGTCAGCTCAGCGAGCGGGCGCACGGGCGCCCCACCCACCACGCCGGGCGGCCGTGCCGACCGCACCCTGCCGTTGCCGGGTTTGCATCAAGGCGTGCCGTTTCGGCAGCCTGGGGGTGTGGGCGACACGAGGAAAGAGGTGCTGGACGCGGTCGGGCCCCGGTTGCGGGAGCTGCGGCGGCGGCGCGGCATGACGCTGGCGGAACTGGCCGAGCGGACGGGGATCAACGAGAGCACCCTGTCCCGGCTGGAGGGCGGCGGGCGCAAGCCGACCCTGGAGCTGCTACTGACCCTGGCGGAGGTCTACGCGGTGCCGCTCGACGAGCTCGTCGGGGCGCCCCGCACCGGCGACCCCCGCATCCACCTCCGGCCGGTGACCCGGGACGGCCTGACGTACGTGCCGCTGAGCAGGCCCGGCGGGATCCAGGCGCACAAGCTGCTGATCCCGCCGCACCCGGGCGCGGAGCCCGAGTTGAAGACCCACGAGGGCTTCGAGTGGGTCTACGTGCTGGCCGGCCGCCTGCTGCTGCTCCTCGGCGACCGGCGCGTGGTGCTCAAGCCGGGCGAGGCGGCGGAGTTCGACACCCACGTCCCGCACTGGCTCGGCCCCGAGGGAGAGCAACCCGTCGAACTGCTCGTCCTGTTCGGGCGGCAGGGCGAGCGGGCCCATCTGCGGGCCCGCACCGCCTGAGCCGGGCACGACCGGGACGACCGGCGTTACCGGGACGACCGGCGCCACCGGCGCCACCCGTGCCACCAGGGGCTCACACCCCCTGCCGCGGGTCCACCCCGTGCGCCCGGGTGCCGAGGACGCGCCGCGTGACCTCCGCCTCCATCGGGCCGCTGAACACCTCGGCGCCCCCGGCCCGGCGCGACCGGGCGGCCGCGCGCGCGTCCTCGGCCAGCAGGTCCATGACGATGGCGGCGGCGGCCGTCGTCCCGGCGGCCGCGGCCGCGGGGACGCCCGCCATCAGGTCGCTGACGTTCCCCGCGGCCCACACGCCGTCGACGCCGGTGAAGCCGGAGGCGTCCACCGTGAGCTGTTCCCCGAAGCCCGCCGGGTGCTCCCGTACGGACAGGCCGAGACCCCCGAGGAAGGACGCCCGGGCCGTGAAGCGCGGGGCGACCGCGAGGACGCGGACGGGCACCACGTGCCCGGAGGCCAGGCGCACCCCGGCGAGCCGGTCGCCGTCGTCGGTCTCCAGGCCGCTCACGGCGCCGTCGACGACTCCCACGCGCAGCCCCGCGAGCTGCTCCCACTGATCGGGCGTCAGATCCGTGCCGGGGCCAAGGAACAGCGTCACGTCCTCGGACAACTGCCGGAACAGCAGGGCCTGGTGGAAGCTGCTGAGCACCCCGACCGCGGTGTCGCGGGCCTCCCAGCCGTGGCAGAAGACGCAGTGCACCACGTCCTTGCCCCACCGCCCCGCCAGGCCCGGCACGTCCGGCAGTTCGTCGACCAGGCCGGAGGTCACCAGGACCCGCCGGGCCCGCGTGCTCCGCCCGTCCTCGCACTCGGCCACGAAGGCGTCGCCGTCGCGGCGGATCGCGGTGACGCGTCCGGCGGCGACCCGGCCGCCGTAGGAGGCGACCTCCTCCCGTCCCTTCCGCAGCAGTTCCAGCGGGGCGATGCCGTCCCGTCCGAGCAGCCCGTGCGCGGCGGCGGCGGGGGCGTTGCGGGGCTCGCCCGCGTCGATCACCAGCACCGGCCGCCGTACCCGGGCCAGGGTCAGCGCGCCGGAGAGGCCGGCGGCGCCTCCCCCGACGACCACCACGTCCCACACGCCGCCCGGAGCCTCCAGGCCGTTCCCGCCGCCGTCACCGTTGTCCCTCGTGTTCTCGTCCATGGCGGCACGATCACGCCGGCCGTGGCCGGGGGGCAATGTTCCATGCCGTTTCGGCAACGAAGCCGCGGTGGGTCGCCCGGAACGGTCATGCCTCGGAGGTGAGCTTGTCCTCGAGCCCCGCGAGGAGTTCGGGCTTCAGCCCCGCGAGCGCCGCCAGTTGCTGGTGGGTGGTGCCGGCGGGAACCGGCCGCGGGGCGGGCGTGCGCAGCGGCGGCTCCCAGCCGCGCTCGGGCGTCCAGCGCCGGACGACCCGGGCGGGCGCGCCCGCCACCACGCAGTGGTCGGGGACCTCGCCGCGCACGATGGCGCCGGCCGCGACGACGACGTTCCGCCCGATCCGCGCCCCCGGCAGGATCACCGCGCCCGCGCCGAGCCAGCTGCCGGAGCCGATCTCGACGGGTGCGGAGCGCGGCCACTGGCGGCCGATGGGCTCGTGGGGGTCGTCGTAGGAGTGGTTGTCGCTGGTCACGTACACGTACGGCCCGCAGTAGACGTCGTCGCCGAACACCACCGGCCGGGAGGCGATGACGTGGCTGCCGCGGCCGAGGACGACGCCGTTGCCGAGCCGGACGACGGGGTCGGGGCCGAGGTCGAGGCCGGGCATCATCCCGGCCGTGAGGGTGACCTGTTCGCCGATGATGCAGCACTCGCCGAGGTGGATCCACTCCTCGCCGAAGATCGTCCCCTGCGGGAAGGCGAGGCGGGTGCCCGCGCCGATCCGGCCGAAGCGCAGCGGGCCCGGGCGGTCGGCGGAGACGGCACCCGCGTTCTGGACCCACCGCCAGCCGCGGTGCACCAGGCGCGAGACGGCGCGGCGGCGCCAGGCCGCCGCGGAGGAGAACAGGTTCTCGTTCTTCGGCACCCGATCACGGTACCGAGGGTGCGGGGGTGCGGCCGGGCGATCAGGTGTGATGTGCGCCGCGTTCCGTCCAGGCGACGGCGACCCGCGCGGCGAGGCGGACGTTGCCGCGCACGGCGGCGAGGTTCGCCTCCAGGCTGGCGCCGCCGGTGTGCTCGACGAGGTGCCCGAGGAGGAACGGCGTGACGGCCTGCCCGGTGACGCCCTCGCGTTCGGCGGCGGCCAGCGCCTCCGCCAGGACGCGGTCGTGCAGCGCCGGGTCGAGCTGCTCGTGCTCCGGCACGGGGTTGGCGAGGATCACCGCGGACGGCGGGCCGTCGAGGTCGTCCTGGGCGGCCATGACGCAGGCGGCCTCGTCGGGGGTGCGGACCGTCCAGTCCACGGGCTGCCCGGAGCCGCTGAGGTAGAAGCCGGGGAACTCGGCGGTCCCGTACCCCACGACGGTGACGCCGAGGGTCTCCAGGCGCTGCAGGGTGGCGGGCACGTCGAGGATGGACTTCACCCCGGCGCACACGACGGTGATCCGGGTGCCGGCGAGCAGCCGCAGGTCGGCGGACTCGTCCTGCTCCTCCGTCCAGCCGCGGTGCACGCCGCCCAGTCCGCCGGTGGCGAAGACCCGCAGCCCTGCGCGGGCGGCGAGGAAGGCCGTGGCGGAGACGGTGGTGGCGCCGCTCGCGCCGGTGGCGACCGCGACGGGCAGGTCGCGGTGGCCGAGCTTGCGCATGCCCTCGTCGCCGGCGATGCGCTCCAGGCCCTTCGCGTCGAGCCCGATGCACGGCACGCCGTCCAGCACCGCGATCGTCGCGGGGACGGCGCCCGCGTCGCGCACGGCGGCCTCGAGCTCCAGGGCCACCTGGTGGTTGCGGGGGCGGGGCAGGCCGTGGGAGATGATCGTCGACTCGAGGGCGACGACCGGGGCACCGGTTTCCAGCGCGATGATCACTTCGTCGGAGAACTTCAGCACGCAGTACGCGCTACCCGCGGGGCGATCGGCGCAATCACGGGACTACGGTGATCCCCATGACGGAGAGAGCCTTGATCGCGGACGTCGCCGGACGCTCACCCCGGCTGGACCCCGCCGCCTTCACCGCGCCGACCTCGGTGGTGCTGGGCGACGTGACGATGGCGGCCGGCGCGAGCGTCTGGTACCACGCGGTGCTGCGCGGCGACTGCGAGTCGATCAGCCTCGGCGAGGGCAGCAACGTCCAGGACAACTCGACGGTGCACGCCGACCCCGGGTTCCCGGCGGTGATCGGCGCGCGCGTCACGGTGGGCCACAACGCCGTGCTGCACGGCCGCGTGGTCGAGGACGACGTGCTGGTCGGCATGGGCGCCACCGTCCTCAACGGCGCCCACATCGGCACCGGCTCGCTGGTCGCGGCGGGCGCGCTCGTCCCCCAGGGCATGCGGGTTCCCCCGGGGTCGCTGGTGGCGGGCGTGCCGGCGAAGGTGCGCCGTGGGCTCACCGCGGAGGAGCGCGAGATGGTGCGGCTCAACGCCGAGCACTACGTCGCGCTCGCGGACGCCCACCGGGCCGCCTTCGCCGGGGACTGACGGCCCCGGGCCCGGCCGCTCAGTCGGTGGTGGCCGCCGCCACGGCGTCCGCCTCGGGCGCGGCCTCGTGGGCGGTGGCCGCGGCCTTGGCCCGGCGGCGTACGACGAGGAACGAGCCGAGGCCGATCAGCACGGCGGCCACCAGGCCGAGCCACGAGAACCGCTTGAGCCAGGGCTCGGCGACGATGCCCACGTAGTAGATGACCGCCGTGGTGCCGCCCGCCCACACGATGCCGCCGAGGACGTTGGCGGTGAGGAACTTCCAGTACGGCATCCTCAGCACGCCCGACAGCGGGCCGGCGAAGATCCGCAGCAGCGCCACGAAACGGCCGAAGAACACCGCCCACATGCCCCAGCGCGTGAACGACGCCTCGGCGGTCGCGATGTGCGCCGGCGAGAAGTGCTTGGGGAAGCGCCGCCCCAGTTTGTCGAGCATGGGCCGGCCGCCGCGGCGGCCGATGGCGTAGCCGATCGAGTCGCCCACGATCGCCCCGGCGGAGGCGCACACGCCCACCACCCAGGGGTCCACGTGCCCCTGCGAGGCGAGCAGGGCGGAACTGACGAGGATGATCTCGCCCGGCAGCGGGATGCCCAGGCTCTCCAGGCCGATCACGAGGCCCACCAGCAGGTAGACGCTGACCGGCGGGATCGTGCCGAGCCACTCCTGGACGTGCAAGGCCGCTTCCTCCCCCTAGGGCGGACGGGATGTCGGTCGACGCGCCGGTGCGCGCACGTCGTTGCAGCGTAGCCGACCCGGCCCGCGCCCCGTGCCGCACCCGTACGCCACGGGGCACCGCCACGGGGACCGCGGAGGAAGCCACGTGGCGGAGGTCACAGGGGCCCGCCGAGCCCGTAGCGTGTGCGCCCATGGGGCTGACCGACATCACCGCCGCGGAGATCGTGCTCGCGACGCAGGAGTTCGACCGTTTGGGGTCCGAAGTGTTCCTCCGCAGCCACGGGTTCCGGCCGGCCCGGAACTACTTCCTGGTGCACGGCGGCCGTTCCTACGACTCCAAGGCGATCCTCGGCGTCGCGCACGGCTTCCTGCCCGGCGGGCGTGCGCTGCGGCCGCACGAGCTGTCCGGTGGGGACCGGCACGCCGCCGCGTTGTTGCGCGGGCTGGGGTTCGCCGTCGTCGACCGGTCGGCGGCACTGTCACTGGAGGCACGGGCCCTCCGTGACCGGGTGGCGGCACTGCGTGTCCACCAGGGCAGCGCGGGGCCGGCGCTCTACCAGCCCATCGTGTTGCTGTGGGCGATCGGTCGCGCACGCCGGGACGAGGAGCGCCTGCTCCCCTGGGACGAGCTGAGCCGACGGCTTCAGGTGCTGCTGGTCCGGCACGGCATGCGGGGTGAGCGGGCCCGGCCCGACTACCCGGTGGCGGCGCTGTACGGCGCCGGGCTGTGGGAGCTGCACGACCACGCGGGACCGGTCCCCGCCGCCCACGGCGACGCCGCCCTGCATCGGTGGTTCGCCGAGCAGGAGCCGCGCGGGGGCCTCACCGCGCGGGCACACGCGTCGCTGCGGAACTCGGCCGCCGTACGGCTGGAGATCGTGGACGCCCTCCTCACTCGGTTCTTCGCGGGCTTGGAGTACGACGCGCTGCTCGAGGACGTGGGCCTGGACGGCGACGTGGCCGACGACTTCGGCGTTGAGGGCGCCGTGGTCACGGGCACGGCGGACGAGTACGCCCGGCTCTGCGAGGTGGTACGGCACCGTGAGGAGGCCGCCCGGGGGCGTCGGACCGTCCGCGCGCGTGCCGAGCCGATCCGCTCGGCCGCCGCGCGCCTGGCGGTGCGCCTTCGCTGCGAGGGGCGTTGTGAGAATCCCGGGTGCGGCGGCCAGCCGGCGGACGTGACCGACCGCGGGTCGCCGATACTCGACGTCGACCACGTCGACGACCTCGCCGCGGGGGGCCGCGACCACCCGGAGTTCATGGTCGCGCTGTGCCCCAACTGCCACGCGATGAAGACCCGGGGCCGTGGCCGCGAGGAGTTGCGCGCGCTCCTCGCAGCGGTGGCCCTGGAACGCCACACCCGCTGGACGCACTGAGTCCCGGGCAGTCCCGGTCCCGTCGAGGGGGACGTCAGCCGTTGGGGCGGAGGGTCCAGATGATGGTCATCTCGCCCGTGACCGCGCCGTCCTCGCGCCGGAGGGCGACCGTGACGGGGAACTCGGGGCGTTCGCCCTTGTCGAGTTCGGCGATGACGTCGGCGGCGGGGTGGCCGAGGCGGGCGGTGGCGGTGACCGGGCCCATGGCGAGCTTCTTGTAGCCGATCTCGGCGCGGACGGCGAGGGGGACGGCGCGGGAGAGGTGGTCGGCGAAGGCGGCGAGGACGACGGCGCCGCTGGCGGTCTCGGCCAGGGTGAACATCGCGCCGGCGTGGGGGCCGCCGACGTGGTTGTGGTAGGCGGCCTGGTCGGGGAGGCGGACCACGGCGTGCTCGGCGGTGGTCTCCAGGAACTCGATGCTGAGGGTGGCGGCCATGGGCACGGTGGCCGCCATGAGCTCGCCTATCTGCGGCTGGTTCTCGGGCATGGCCGGATGTTACCAGCAAGTAATCAGCGCTTCCATGGAACCGCGACCGCTCAACCCCTAGTGTTTCGAGCCATGTGGCCAGGACAGCAGCAGCCGGGGGGACCGCAGCAGCCCCCGCAGAACCAGCCCCAGTGGGGCCACCAGCAGCAGCCCTCCCCGTACCAGCCGCAGCAGCACCCCGCCTACCAGCAGCCCCCGCAGACGTGGGGGCCGCCGCCGGCGCCGGGCGGGCCGCAGCCGCCCGGGGGGCGGCGAGGCGTGGTGGTGGCGGTGTCGGTGGTGGCCGCGGTCGCGGTGGTCGCCGCCGGCGCGCTGGTCGCCGTCAGGCTCACCGGCGACGACGAGGACCCGCAGGCCGGCCCGTCCGGCACCGGCTCACCGGTCGCCTCGCGGAGCGCGCCGGAGTCCGCCACCCCGACCCCCTCCGCGACGGCGGACGAGGAGGGCCCCGGCCCGGACGACGCCCGCGGCAACCCGGGCGAGGACACGGTCAAGCCCGTGGTGCCCGGCTGGCAGACCGTCGTGCGCAGTGACATGGGCGTCGCCTACGACCTCCCGAAGGACTGGACGGCCAAGCCGCAGGGCCTGCTCATCGGCTACGAGTGGGGCGACAACCGGGTCGTCACCGGGGGCGCGGCCGTGCTCGACGAGAAGTGGTGCGGCACCGACGAGCGCGGACTGGCCGGCGTGAAGGGCGGGAAGGGCGCCAAGAGCCTGAAGTCCGAGGCCGCCAACGAGGCCTACAACTGGGCGTACGGCAAGTACAAGAAGGAGGGCGGCACCAAGCTCACCGAGGCCGCCCCCCGCGCCTACACCAACGCGCAGGGCCTGCACGGCTGGACCGCCTCCACGCGCGCGACCGGGATGAAGGGCACGTGCGCGGCCGACGGCACCGCGTACAGCTTCACCTTCCTCGGCAAGGACAAGGAGGTCCGTTCCTGGCTGCTGATCGTGGACAGCGGCTACGCGGGCGCGGTCGACGCCGCGACGGTGGCGAAGGTCCGAGACAGCGTCCGGCTGGTCGGCTGAGGCCGCGGCCCGCCCTCCGCCGACGGCCCGGAAATCGGTTTGCCAAAGCCCGGCCCAGCGACGATAGTCCCCGGGTGAAACCCGACGTCCCCCATCGGCTGCGGTTCCCGGACTGGGCCGGCCGCAACTTCCGGCTCCTGGCCGCGTCCGCCTTCGTGACCGGGATCGGCGCCTCGGGCGCCGTCGTCGCGTCGGCGTTCGCCGTACTGCAGGCGGGCGGTGGCGGTACGGAGATCGGACTCGTCGCCGCCGCACGCACGGTGCCGCTGGTCGTCTTCCTGCTCATCGGCGGCGCGGTCGCCGACCGGCTGCCGCGGCACCGGGTCATGGTCGCGGCCAACTGCCTCAACACCGTCTCGCAGGGCGTGTTCGCCGTCCTGGTGCTGACCGGCCGGGCCGAGATCTGGCACATGGCGGTGCTCTCCGCGCTGGGCGGCACCGGCCAGGCCTTCTTCGCCCCCGCCAACGAGGGCATGCTGCTGTCGACCGTCGACTCCGCCCACGCGAGCCGCGCCTTCGCGGTGTTCCGGCTCGGCGTCAACGGGGCCAACGTCGGCGGTGCCGCGCTCGCCGGGGCGCTGGTGGCCCTCGCGGGCCCGGGCTGGGTGCTGGCGGTGGACGCGGCGTGCTTCGCGGTCGCCGCGGGGCTGCGCGCACTGCTGCGGGTCTCCCCGGCCGCGGTACGCGACCGCGCGGAGCGGCGCGGCCGCAGCCTGCTGGGCGATCTGCGCGAGGGCTGGCGGGAGTTCGCCTCACGGCGCTGGCTGTGGGGCATCGTGGTCCAGTTCTCCGTCGTCAACGCCGTGATCACCGCCGCCGACGCGGTGTACGGCCCGCTCGTCGCCCGCGAGCACCTCGGCGGCGCCGGGCCGTGGGGCGCCGCCCTGGCCGCGTTCGGCGCCGGGAACCTGCTGGGCGGGCTGCTGATGCTCCGCTGGCGGCCGCGCCGCATCCTGCTCGCCGGGGTGCTCTGCGTCTTCCCGTTCTCGCTGCCCGCCGCCGCGCTGGCGCTGGCGGTCCCGGTGCCGCTGCTGGCCTGCGCGATGCTGGTGGCGGGCATGTCGATCGAGGTCTTCGGCGTGACCTGGATGATGGCGCTGCACCAGGAGATCCCCGAGGACAAGCTCTCCCGCGTCGCGGCCTACGACTGGTTCGGCTCGGTCTCCATGATGCCGATCGGCACCGCCCTGGCCGGCCCCGCCGCGGACGCCTTCGGCCTGTACGGGGCGCTGTGGGGCTGCGCGGGGCTGACGGTGCTGCTCACCGGCGCCGTGCTCACCGTGCCCGAGGTACGGCGGCTGCGCCGGGTGGACGACCCCGACGGCGGGCGGACGGTCGCCCGGGGCGGTCAGCCGACGCCGAAGGAGCCGTCGGGCGGGATCGGCGAGGGCACCGCGTCCGTGTCGTAGACCGGCCGCGCACCCCGTCCGAACAGCTCCAGCGCGTCGCCCTCCACCACCCGTGCCGGGAAGACGTCGGAGGCGGCGCGCCGGGCGATCCGGTCCACGGGCAGCGGGGTGCGGCTCCCGGCCAGCACGGCGTTGCCGAAGCGGCGGCCCCGCAGCACCCCGGGCTCGGCGATCAGGCACACCTCGCCGAACAGCTCGCGCAGGCCCGCGATCTGCGGCCGCAGGAAGTCGAAGGGCGCCGAGTCCGCGAGGTTCGCCAGGTACAGCCCGCCGGGGCGCAGCACCCGGGCGGCCTCGGTGACGAACTCGTACGAGGTCAGGTGCGCCGGCACCCGCGAACCGCCGAACACGTCCGCCACGACGACGTCCGCCGAGCCGTCCGGGGCGCCCTCCAGCCAGGCCCGGGCGTCGTCCGTGGCGATCGCCACACCGTCGCCGCCGCGACCCAGCGGGAGCCGGGTGGCGACGAGCCCGGCGAGCGCCCGGTCGGCCTCCACGACGCGCTGCCGCGAGCCGGGCCGGGTCGCGGCGGTGTAACGGGGCAACGTCAGGGCCCCGCCGCCCAGGTGGACGACGTCCAGCGGCGTACCCTCGGGCGCGGCCTCGTCCAGTACGTGGGCGAGCCGCCGGGTGTACTCGAACTCCAGGTGGGTGGGGTCGTCGAGGTCCACGTACGACTGCGGTGCCCCGTCCACGGTGAGCAGCCAGCCCGCGGGCCGGTCCACGTCGGGCAGCAGTCTCGCCGCGCCGAAGTCCACGTCCTGGCTCACGGGTATGCGTCCGTCGTCCTCCACGCTGCGATTGTCCCAGCACGCGCGGGGGCCCGGGGACGTCACCCCCGGGACCCCCGCGCTCGGCGGCCCGGCTCAGCCCGCGCCGCTCACTCGTCGAGCGCCGTCACCGTGCCCGCGCCGACCGTGCGGCCGCCCTCGCGGATCGCGAAGCCGAGCCCCGGCTCCAGCGGCACCGCCCGGCCCAGTTCCACCGACATGTCGACGGTCGCCCCCGGAAGGGCCGCCCCCGCCTCGCCCAGGTCCACGTCGCCGACGACGTCGGCGGTGCGGACGTAGAACTGCGGCCGGTACCCGCTGGCGATGCCCGTGCGCCGCCCGCCCTCGGCGGCCGGCAGCAGGAAGACCCGGGCCCGGAAGCGGCGGCTCGGCGTGACGCTGCCCGGCGCGGCCACCACGTGGCCCCGGCGGACGACGGCCCGGGCCACTCCGCGCAGCAGCAGCGCCACGTTGTCGCCGGCCTGGGCCTCCTCCATGGGCTTGCCGAAGGTCTCCAGGCCGGTCACCACGCTCGCGGTGTCCGCGCCGAGCACCTCCACGCGGTCGCCGACCCGGACGGTGCCCCGCTCCACCGCGCCGGTGACGACCGTGCCGCGCCCGGTGATGGTCAGCACGTTCTCCACCGGCAGCAGGAAGGGCGCGTCGGTGTAGCGGTGCGGCATCGGCACGTGGGTGTCGACCGCGTCGAGCAGTGCTTCGACGGCCGCCGTCCACCGCGGGTCGCCCTCCAGCGCCCGCAGGCCCGACACCCTCACGACGGGCAGCGTGTCGCCGGGGTAGCCCTGGGCGGACAGCAGCTCGCGCACCTCCAGCTCGACCAGGTCGGTGAGTTCGGGGTCGCCGGCGTCGGCCTTGTTGAGCGCGACCACGATGTGCTCGACGCCGACCTGACGGGCGAGCAGCACGTGCTCGGCGGTCTGCGGCATGACGCCGTCGAGGGCCGAGACGACGAGGATCGCGCCGTCGAGCTGGGCCGCGCCGGTGATCATGTTCTTCACGTAATCGGCGTGACCCGGCATGTCGACGTGCGCGTAGTGCCGGGTGTCCGTCTCGTACTCGACGTGCGCGATGGTGATGGTGATCCCCCGCGCGGCCTCCTCCGGGGCCTTGTCGATCCGGTCGAACGGCACGAACGCGGCGGAGCCGCGGGCGCTGAGCACCTTGGTGATGGCGGCGGTCAACGTGGTCTTGCCGTGGTCGACGTGACCCATCGTGCCGATGTTGAGGTGCGGCTTGGTGCGCACGTACGCCTGCTTGGGCATGGTTGCTTCCTCGGTAAGTCGATTCATCGCCTCGCGTGCGGGACCCCTGGACCGCGCCGACCCTCCCCCTGCGGGGTCCGCCGGACTGTCCGGGAAGGGTCAGATTCGGGCGCCGCCGAACGCGTTGGCCGAGAAAGCCTGTGCCGGGGCAGCCCGCAGCGCGTCCGCGACTGCGGACGTATCTGCGCTGAGGGCGTACCGGAACATGCCGCCGATCATCGGGCACACCCCGGCCGTCGGTCGAACGATTTTCCGCCGGGCTGCGCCTGGGCCCCGTGCGCCGGCACTACGACCTCGGTGACCAGACCCTCCGGAACCTGTCCGACGGCGCGTCCGCGATGTTCCTGCGCCATGGGGAGTTGACCGAGGGCGAGTCGGGGCTGCCGTCCGGCATCGGCCCCGCGGAGGACGACGAGGCGCGCTGCCCGGAGGACGACGCGTGGGACGTCCCGCTGCCGGAGAAGGTGCGCGAGACGGCGCGCTTCATGCCCCGCTGACGCGGGCGAGGACGTAGGCGCGCCGGGTCTCCGCCTCCTGCGGGTACGGGGCCCGCTCCAGCCTGGCCTCGACCTCGAACCCGGCGCCGGTCAGTGCCCCGGCGACCGTCGCGGGGTCGTGGAAGTGGAAGTCGACGTCGACCTCGTGGCCCCACCACTGGGTCACGCGCCGGGTCTCCGCCCCGGTGTGGAAGGCCACGAGCGCCCGGCCGGACGGCCGGAGCACACGCCGCATCTCACCGAACGCCGCCCCCAGTTCACCCGGCGCCAGGTGGATCACCGAGTACAGGGCGACGACGGCCCCGAACTCCCCGTCGGCCGCCGGGAGACGCAGCAGGTCGCCCTCGCGGAAGTCCGCCCCGGGGTGCTCGCGGCGGGCGAGCGCGACCATCCCCGGCGACAGGTCGATCCCCACCGTGCGCACCCCGCGCGCCGCGAGCCACGCCGTGACGTGGCCGGGGCCGCAGCCCAGGTCCGCCACGGGCGCGCCGTCCGCGGCCTGCTCGGCGAGGGCGGCCAGCAGGGCCCGGTCCAGGGGCTTGTGGGCCAACTCGTCGCCGATGCGCTCCCGGTACTCCTCGGCCACGGTGTCGTAGCTGCGGCGCACGCGGCTCCGCCCGTCGTTCCCGCTCACAGGTGCTTGCCCGCCTCCCGTACCGACAGCGGCGACAGCCGCTCCCCCTCCTGCGCGAGGAACGCCCGCACGGCGTCGGGGTCGGTGCGGGCGTACTCGCGCAGCGCCCAGCCGACGGCCTTGCGGATGAAGAAGTCCCGGTGGCCCGCCTGCCGCAGGCAGTAACGGAACAGCCGCCGGGGGTCGGTGTCCGCCTTGTAGGTCAACTGGTGGAGCAGCGCGGTGCGGGCGAGCCAGAGGTCCTCGTCCTCGATCCACTCGTCCATCGTGCCCACCAGGGCGGGGTCGGCGGCGACGAGCCGTCCGACGACGTGTGCGGCGAGCAGGTCGACGGTGTCCCACCACGGCTCGGTCGTGACGAGGTGCCGGGCCGTGGCGAGGAAGTCCGAGGAGCAGTGCCCCACGTGGCGGCGCAGGTAGTCCACGGCGAAGTAGCGGTACTCCCGTTCGGGGAGCGCCCAGCAACGCAGGGCGACGGCCGTGCAGTCGGCCTCGTCCGGGCGCGGCGTGCCCGCGAGCACGGCGCGGGAAAGGGTGCGCCGGGCGGGCGTGGCGATGCCGAGGAACGGGAACGCGTCCCGCATGTACGCGGCGGCCGAGGCGGCCCGCACCGGGTCCGCGGCGCCGCCGTACGCCGTGGTCAGGCGCGGCAGGACGAGGTCCGCGAGGGCGCTGGCCGGCACGGCCGGGGCGGGAGGGGCCATGGCCCTACGGTACGCGGCGGCACCGGAGCGACATCGTCCTCCGCTAAGCTCGCGGGATGTCCGAGGTCACCGCCCTCTCCCGTCCGCGCCCGCGAGCGGCGTCGTGGGCCCGGCTGGCGCTGCTGGTCGTCCTGCTGTCCGGGGCCGCCGCCTCGGTGCTGGTGTGGGAGCCCCAGCGGCTGCTCGCGCACGGCTGGCCCGTCCAACTCACCGGTGTCGCGGCCGTGGTGCTCTTCGCCGCGGGCTACGGGCTGTGCGCCCTCGCCTTCGTGCCGCGCCCGCTGCTCAACGTCGGTGCCGGGGCGCTCTTCGGCGCCCAGGCCGGACTGCCCGCGGCCCTCGCGGGAACGGTGCTCGGCGCCGGCCTCGCCTTCGTCCTCGGCCGCCTCCTCGGGCGGGACGCGTTGCGCCCGTTGCTGCGCGGGCGGGTGCTGCTCGCCGCGGACCGCCAGCTCAGCGAGCACGGCTTCCGCACGATGCTGGCGATGCGTCTGTTCCCCGGCGTGCCCTTCGCGGCGGCCAACTACAGCGCGGCGGTCTCGCGGATGCGGCTGGCGCCCTTCCTGCTGGCCACGGCGCTGGGCAGCGTGCCCAACACGGGGGCCTACGTCGTCGCCGGGAGCCGCGCCGCCACGCCCACGTCGCCGGTCTTCCTCGTCGCGATGGGCTTCATCGCGGTGACCGGCCTCGCCGCCGTCGTGGTCGCCGCCCGCACCCGCCGCAGGCGGTGACCTCGCGCTGGGAGGTTCCGCCTTCCAGCAGGGAGGGAGCCGGTCGTGGCAGCGGTGCCGGTTCCCGGCGCATGATCAGGGCGCGGACACCGGCGTACGAGGCTCCGGCGCGGGCCGGCACCGGGCCGGGCGCGTCCGTACCCATCCGCCGTCGCCGAGGAGTCGTGCTGTGCACCGGACGTTCTTCATCACCGCCGTGGGCAGTGGCCTGGGCCGCGCCTTCGCCGAGGAGGCCCTGGCCGCCGGGCACCGGGTGATCGGTACCGTCCGAAAGGCCGAGCAGGCGGCGGCGTTCGAGGCCCTGGCGCCCGGCCGGGCCGTCGGCAGGGTCCTGGACGTCACCGACGAGGACGCCGTCGTCGCGGTGGTCGACGAGGTCGAGCGGACCGTCGGCCCGGTCGAGGTGCTGATCAGCAATGCCGGCTACGGCCTGGAGGGGACCGTCGAGGAGTCCACGATGGACGACCTGCGGCGCCAGTTCGACGTCAACGTCTTCGGCAGTGTCGCGGTCATCAAGGCCGTCCTGCCGCACATGCGCCGGCGCCGCGGCGGCCACGTCTTCTCGGTGTCGTCCATGGCGGGCCTGACCGCCCTGCCCGGCGTCGCGTTCTACGGGGCCAGCAAGTTCGCGATGGAGGGGATCGCCGCGTCCCTGGCGCAGGAGGTCGCGGGCTTCGGCATCCGCGTCACCTCCCTGGCCCTCGGCTCGTTCCGTACCGACTGGGCCGGCCGCTCGATGGTCCGCGCCCCGCGCACCGTCGCCGACTACGACGCCCTCTTCGACCCGATCCGCGCCGCGCGCCAGGCCAAGAGCGGCAACCAGACCGGCGACCCGGTCCGTGCGGCGCGCGCCCTGCTCCGTGTTCTGGAGGCCGACGAGCCGCCGCTCCACCTCGTGCTCGGCAGCGACGCCCTGCGCCTGGTCGAGCAGGGGCAACGGCAACTGGCCGGCGACCTCGCGGCGTGGGCCGACGTGACGGCGTCCACGGACTTCCCCGCCGACGGCTGACCCGGCGGCGCCTGACCTGCTGGCGCCTGACCTGCTGGCGCCTGACCCGCCGGCGCCTGACCCGCCGACGCCTGACCCGCCGGCGGTGATCACGCCCCGCCCGGGTCCGGGTTCGCCGCGGCCGCCAAACGGTGCCAGGCGTGGCTGCATCCGTCGGCGCAGTGGCGCGCCCGCCTGCGCTCGTCGGCGACCGCGAGCAGCGCGATCAGCAGGCGGAAGGCCTTGACCCGCTCGTCCTGGGGCAAGTTGATGATTTTCGTCAGCTGCTCGGGGAGGCGGCCCCGGGTCAGGAGCACGGACGGTGTGTGGGTCGGCCGGATCCCGGCCCGGCGGACGCTCTCCTCGCCGTCCTCGCGGCCTCGTACGCCGGGCCGCTGACCGCCGCCGCGGCGGTGTCCGCGGTGGCGTGCGTGGGCGGCGCCGTCGGCTGGGGCCTGTACGTGGCCGGGGTGCGGGAGCGGGCCGCGCGGGCGGAGCGGGAGGCGGACCTGCGGGCCGAGCAGGCCCGGCAGCACGCCCGGGAGGAGATCGCCCGGGAGATGCACGACGTGCTGGCCCACCGGCTGACGCTGCTCAGCGTGCACGCGGGGGCGCTGGAGTTCCACCGCACCGCGTCGCCGGCCCAGGTCGCCGAGGCGGCCGGGGTGATCCGGCAGAGCGCGGGCCAGGCGCTGGAGGACCTGCAGGACGTGCTGCGCGTCCTGCGCACCCCCACGGTCAGCGCGCACGCCGAGCCGCCGCAGCCCGCGGTGGCCGACCTGGAGCTGCTGGTCGAGGAGTCGCGCGCGGCCGGCGCCACCGTCGAGCTGCACCAGGAAACGGAGGACCTGACGACCATGGACCCGGCCACGAGCCGAGCCGCGTACCGCATCCTGCAGGAAGCGCTCACCAACCACCGCAAGCACGCCCCGGACGGCCCACTGCGGCTGTCGCTGACCGGCGGGGCCCGGCAGGGGCTGACCATCACGGCCCGCAACCCGGTACGGCCGGACCGCGCCGCGCACCCGGCGGGCGCCGGTCAGGGCCTCGTCGGGATGGAGGAGAGGGCGGCCCTGGCGGGCGGCACCGTGCGGCGCACCCTCACCGCCACCGGCTTCGCGCTCGAGGTCCGGCTGCCGTGGACCAGGTGACCCGCGTCCTGATCGTGGACGACGACCCGCTGGTGCGCTCGGGCCTGCGCATGATGCTGTCCGGCGCGCAGGACATCGAGGTGGTCGCCGAGGCTGCCGACGGCACGGAGGTCCTGCCGCTGGTCGACGCGCACCGGCCCGACCTCGTCCTGATGGACATCCGGATGCCGCGGATGGACGGTCTGAGCGCCACCGCCGAACTGCGGCGCAGGCCCCGGCCGCCCGAGGTGCTGATCCTCACGACGTTCACGACGGACGGCTACGTCCTGGAGGCGTTGCGGGCGGGCGCGGCGGGCTACGTCCTCAAGCACACGCCGCCCGCCCAGATCGTCGCCGCGGTGCGGAACGTCGTGGCGGGCGAACCGGTCCTCTCCCCGGCCGCCGTCAAGCAGCTCATCGGGGCCGTCACGGCCCCCGGCGACGAGGCCGGCGGCGCGGGCACCGCCGACCGGGGCGAGGCGGAGCGGCTGCTCGGCCTCCTGGGGCAGCGCGAGCGGGAGGTCGCGCTCGCGGTGGCGCAGGGCAGGACGAACGCCGAGATCTCGGCGGCGCTGTACATGAGCGTCGCCACCGTGAAGGCGCACGTGTCCCACATCCTCACCAAGCTCGGCCTGAACAACCGCGTCCAGATCGCCCTGGTGGTGTACCGGGCCGGCCTGGCCTGACGACGGGTCAGTCGCCCCGGCGCAGGCCGGCGACGAGGAGCCCGGCCAGGCGGCGCGCGTCGTAGCGCGGATCGGCCTCCGCGCCGATGCAGAGGTTCCCGACGCCCCGCATGAGCGCGTACGCCTCCACGTCGGAGCGGATCTCGCCCGAGGCGGCGGCCGCGTCGAGCAGTCCGGAGCACACGGGCAGGAGGCGGTCGAGGAAGTAGGCGTGCAGCGCCTCGAAGCCGGCGTTGTCGGACCGCAGCACGGCGGCGAGCCCGTGCTTGGTCACCAGGAAGTCGACGAAGAGGTCGATCCACCGGGCCAGCGCGGCGTACGGGCTCGCGCCGCCGGCCAGCAGCGCGGGCGCGGCCTCGGCGCAGGCGTCGACCTGGTGCCGGTAGACGGCGACGATCAGGTCCGCGCGGGTCGGGAAGTGGCGGTAGATGGTGCCCGTCCCGACACCGGCCCGGGCGGCGATGTCGCGTACGGGGGCCTCCACGCCCGACGCAACGAAGGCCGCGGCGGCCGCCTCGAGCAGGCTCTCCTGATTGCGCCGGGCGTCCGCCCGCGGGGACCTCTCGACCACCGTGCCGCTCCTCCCACGAACCGTGCTTGCCAAAACGGAACCGCGTTCCGTATCTTTAGTGGAACAAGGTTCCGTTTCCTCATGATGCCAGGGCGCTCGCCCCGGGACCAATCCGTGCGCGCTTGCGCCGCGCGACGCCACCCACCCGCAAGGGAGAACACGCACATGCAGTACCGCACCTTGGGCCGCACCGGTGTGCAGGTCAGTTCCCTCGCGCTCGGCGCGATGAACTTCGGCAGCATCGGGCGCACCACACAGGACGAGGCCACCGCCCTCGTCGACGCCGCCGTCGAGGCGGGGATCAACGTCATCGACACCGCCGACATGTACGGCGCAGGCGAGTCGGAGGAGATGGTCGGCAAGGCACTCGCCGGCCGCCGCGACGACATCGTGCTGGCCACGAAGGCGGCCATGCCGATGGGCGAGGAGCGCAACCACCGCGGAGGCTCCCGCCGCTGGCTCGTCAGGGCCCTGGAGGACAGCCTGCGCCGGCTCGGCGTCGACCACGTCGACCTCTACCAGATCCACCGGTGGGACCCGGCCACAGCCGACGAGGAGACCCTGTCGGCCCTGACCGACCTGCAGCGCGCGGGCAAGATCCGCTACTTCGGCTCCTCGACCTTCCCCGCGTACCGCATCGTGCAGGCCCAGTGGGCCGCCCGCGAACACCACCTGGGCCGCTACGTCACCGAACAGCCCGGCTACTCCGTCCTCCAGCGCGGTGCGGAGACCCATGTGCTGCCGGTGGCCGAGGAGTACGGCCTCGGCGTGCTGGCGTGGAGCCCGCTGGCCTCGGGCTGGCTGTCGGGGGCGATCCGCGAGGGCCGCGCGGTCACCACCAGCCGCTCGTCCTTCATGCCGGAGCGCTTCGACACCGCGCTCCCCGCCAACCGGGCCCGGCTCGACGCCGTGGAGCGGCTCGCCGCGCTCGCCGACGGCGCCGGCCTGACCATGGTCCAGCTCGCCCTCGGCTTCGTGACGGCGCACCCCGCCGTCACCGCCGCGATCATCGGCCCCCGCACCCCGGACCACCTGCGGGCCCACCTCGCGGCCGCGGACACCGTGCTCGGCGACGACCTGCTCGACGCGATCGACGAGATCGTCGCCCCCGGCCTCGACCTCGCCCCGCACGAGAAGTTCGACACCCCGCCGGCCCTGCTCGACCCGTCCCTGCGCCGCCGCCGCGCCTGACGCCCGACCAGGGGGCCGGTCCCCGCACCGGCGACGGCACCGGGGGTGGCCGGTGCGGCCGGCGGCGTCACCACCGCCGGCCCGGGCCGGCCGATCCGGGCCCGACGGACCGCTCCCGGCTAGGGCGTGTCGTCAAATGCCCGCCTACCCAGCGACGCCTGGCACGGCACTCCCCCAGCTCCGCTGGGAGGTGCCCCCACGCTGCGTTGTCGAATCGTCCGAGTAGCCCACTACGAGGACGACTCTCCGCCTTGCGATGCACCACACCAGACGCCGCTGGGCCCGCCCTTCGGGCGGCCGGCGCTCATTCGACGACACGCCCTAGCCCTGGACGACGCCCGGCCAGTCGGCGTAGCGGATGCGGGAGATCTCCAGGACCTCGCCGGTCGTGCCCCACTCGTCCTTGCCGAGACGGGCCAGCGGGCGGAGCTTGCGGACGTCGGGGTGGCCCTCGGCCATCGCGGCCTCGGAGACCGCGGCGTGCACGACACGGCCGAAGACCACGGTGGAGTCGCCGAGGGTGACCGTGCTGTGCAGTTCGCACTCCAGGGCGACGGGCGAGGCGGCCACGCGCGGCGGCTTCACGGCACGGCTGGGCTCGCGGGCGATGCCGACCGCGTCGAACTCGCTGACGCCGCGCGGGAAGTCGGTGGCGGTGGCGTTGATCTGCTCGAAGAGGTGCTCGGGCGCGAGGTTGACCACGAACTGCCGGGTCTCCTCGATGTTGCGCAGCGAGTCCTTCCGTCCCACGGAGGTGAACTGCACCACCGGCGGGCTGACGCACGCGACGGTGAAGAAGGAGTGCGGTGCGAGGTTGGCCGTCCCCGCCTCGCTGAGCGTCGAGACCCAGGCGATGGGGCGCGGGACGACCACCGAGGTCAGGAGCTTGTAGAACGGGGTCCGGCCCATGGCCTCGGGATCGAAGTCGATACGCATGGCCGACAGTATCCCCCTCGGCGGGTACGGATCCTCACCGACCTGTCCGCCCGGCCGGAGGTTCCGGCCACCGTGCATGTGCGACCTTCGTTGAATGCGGCCGCCGCACGGGCCGGAAGGCCGTGCGGGGCGGGCGTGCACCCACCCCGCACGACCCGGCCGGACTCGGCGCTCCCCCTCGCCGACCCAACGTGAGCGGTGCCTACGGCATCGTCGCGCCCTGGATGGAGGCGAAGTCGAACTGGTTGATCGCCGACTGGGTGGCGTCGTGGGACGTGGAGAAGATGCCCGCGTCCTGCGTCGCTGCGGCCGAGGTCAGCGTCACGGGCTGACCGATCGGGACGTAGTTGGCGCCGTCGTAGGAGTACGAGGCGCTGAACGAGGTGCCCGAGCGGGTGAGCTTCACCCAGATGGGGCGGTAGATGTCGACCGCGGCGCGGGCGTCGGTGTCCAGGTACCCGTCACCGTTGGCGTCCCACTCGAACACGACGCCGTTGCGGGCGGTGACGGCGACGACGGCGTACCCGGTGGAACTGCCCGCCTTGGTCATGTCGTTGCGGACCATGACCCCGGATTTGGCCCAGGCGTTGGCGTCGTTGACCGACACGACCCTGGTGGACACGCTCGAGTCGGCCTTGAAGCCGGACCGGTAGACCGAGCCGAACTGGTCGTCGTGCTGACCGCCGGCGCCCCACACGTCGGCGCCGGCCGCCGCGATCCCGAACGCCTTGCCGTTCTGGCCGAAGTACGAGCTGACGGCCGAGCTTCCCGCGGTGCGGAAGGCGGGGGCGACCGGTCCGCCGGCCGGGCAGCCGCTGAAGCCGAACTGGTTCGCGTTGAGCGACGTGCGGTACTGCGGCGCGACACCGGCCTGGCAGATCACGTCCCGTGCGCCCGCGCGCCAGTTGGCGCCGTTGACCTTCACGTTGTTGATCAGCTGGTTGTTGTGCGCCGCGGCGTTCGGCGTCGAGGCTCCGCCGGAGTTGTACCAGTTGTTCTGGATGAGGTTGTCACTGGTGTTGTTGCGGAGGCTGTACGCGTTGGTGAAGAGGAAGGAACCGCCCTGGACCACGTTGTTCTCGTACGTGGTCGAGCGCGTGCCCTCGTCGAGGTAGAGGCCGACTCCCGAGATGTTGAACAGGTAGTTCTTGGTGACCACCGTTCCGGGGCTCGCGGAGAGGTTGTAGACCGACCCTCCGTCGGCGAAGCGGGCCTTGGTGTTGTGCACGAGGTTGCCCTCGACGCGGTTGTCCTTGAGCGTCGTCGGCGTCGTGTACTGCGTGTTCCACTTGTAGTAGCCGCGGTCGACGTAGTCGTTCGAGCCCCCGGCGTCGTTGATGCCCCAGCCGTAGCCGGTGTCGATGCCGTCGTAGGGGACGTTGGAGACCTCGTTGTGCAGGATGCGGGCGCCGGTGACGTAGGTGCTGAGGATGCCGCTGTTGTCCTTGTAGTCCACCGCCACACGGTTGATCGTGTTGTCGGAGATCAGGACGTTCCTGTTGGTCATCCTCGGATCACTGGGGTGGTGTGCGTCAGGCAGCACGCCGCCGACCGCGACGCCGTGCCCGCTGTTCTCCGTGAACCGGTTGCCGACCACCTCGACGTCGGCGGCGCCCAGCCCGACTCCGGTCGCCATGGCGTTGGCGTCGTTCCCGATGCCCAGCGCCGACTGGCCGAGGTTGGTGAACGTGTTGCCGGTGAACGAGATGCGGGCGGCGGCGGAGACCTGGACGGCGGCGGGCTCCTGGTACCAGCTGGTGCGGGCTCGTTCGAACATCTCGCAGCCGCGCGAGCAGTTGGTGAAGGCGTCGGCGGGGCGGTAGCTGTAGGCGCCCTTGATGAACAGGCCGTTCTGCTGGTCCGCGTACCCGTCGGTCGAGGGGCCGAGCCAGGAGGTCCCGGAGAACTGGATGCCCTCGAAGGAAAGACCGGTCACGGGCTCGTCGTACGTCCCGCCGATGCTGACCAGCGTCTGCAGCCGGGGCAGTTCGATGTCGAGCTGGTTGGGGTCGACCCCGTCGGCCGGCTTGTAGTAGAGCTTCCCGGCGGACGGGGATATGTACCACTGGCCGACCTGGGTGAGGAAGCTCAGTGAGTTGTCGAGGTACCAGCTCGGACCGGCCAGGAACGAGTTCTGGACGGTGTCCCAGCCCCAGGTGTTGTTGTCCCAGGCCGGCTGCGCCATCGTGATCCCGGTGGCGCTGATGCTCTGCACCGGCGAGTAGCGGTTGGTGAAGTCGCCGAGGGACTCGAACTCGATACGCCCCTGGTCGGGGAGCGTGGCGAGGTAGCTCAGCGCCGGGTTCTTGAAGGTCAGACCCGTCGAGGTGGGAGTGACGTCCGCGTTGGCCAGGCGGATGGCGGCGCGGGGGGCGATCACGCCGTTCACGTAGAGCTGGCGTGTGTCGAGGCCGCTGGGGGTGTCCGCCTCCCAGATGCCCGACCCCGCCGCGGACTTGGACCACCCGGAGACCTCCGAGGCGCCGGTCACGACCGGATGGGCGCCCGGTGCGGCGGCCCAGTGGACGGTGTGGTCACCGCCGTCGTCGTCGGGTCCGAACCGCAGCGGCTCGGAGAGGCGGTACGTACCGTCGGCGAGGTGGACGACCACGTCACCGTGCTTGACCGCGGGGCGGGCGACATGCTGCGCCCGCTCCAGCGAGCACGGCTGCGCCTGGCTGCAGTGCCCGGCGTCCTTCCCGTCCGGCGCGGCGAAGTACTCGGCCCGTGGCGCGGCTTGAGCCTGGAGAGGAATGAGCGCCGATGCGATGACTGCGCAGGCGCCGAGCGCCGCGAGGGTGCCCGTACGGCGTCTCCATCGTCTGCTCACCGAGCGTGTCGAGTCTGACGTCGATGTCATGTTCGATCGCTTCCTGTGATAGGGGCGTTGATGCCCGCCACAGAGTTAGCATACGTATTATGTTTGTGACAAGATACATATGACGTTTTAACTCAAGCCCTGGAGAACGGACTTGTCCGCACTGGGTCGGGGACGAGCCCGGTGACGTGCAGCTCCTCCCACAGAGCCTCCGGGATCACCACCCGGTACCGTGCGACATTGCCGCGCACGTGCTCCTCGGTGCGCATCCCCGTCACCACCGAGACGACCGCGGGGTGGCGCAGCGGGTACTGGACGGCGGCTGCGGGAAGCTCCACGCCGTGCCGCTCGCACACCGCCGCGATGCGGGCGGCGCGTTCGACGACGGTCCGCGGCGCCGCTCCGTAGTCGTAGGGCGCCGAGCCGTCCACCACCGCACCGCTCAGCAGCCCGGAGTTGTATACCGCCGCGGCGACGACGCCGACACCGCGGGCGGCGGCGACGGGCAGCAGATCCTCCAGTGCCGACTGGTCGAGCAGGGTGAACCGCCCGGCGACCATCACCACGTCGACGTCGGTCCGTCTGACGAACTCGGCCGGCATCGCGGCCTGGTTCATACCGACACCGATGGCACCGACGACGCCCTGCTCCCGGAGCCCGGCCAGAGCGGCGATCCCGCTCGACGACGCCGGCCCCCAGTGGTCGTCCGGGTCGTGCAGGTACGCGATGTCGAGCCGATCCGTCCCGAGCCGTGCCAGTGACTGCTCGACGGAGCGGAGGATCCCGTCGCGGCTGAAGTCCCAGACCCGCCTCTTCGCCGCCGGCACGACGAACCCGTCGTCGTCGGGCCGGTGGGCCGTTTCCGGGCTGTCCACGAGCAGGCGCCCGGCCTTCGAGGAGATGACCGCACCTGGTCGGGGCGCCGCGCGCAGGGCGTTCCCCAGGCGGCGTTCGGAGAGCCCGAGGCCGTAATGCGGCGCGGTGTCGAAGTAGCCGATCCCCTCCTCGGCCGCGGCTTTCACGGCGCGATGCGACGCGTCGTCGGTCGTCTCGGTGAACAGGTTGCCGAACTGGGCCGCACCCAGGCCCAATTCCGTGAGCCGGTGCCCGGTTCGCAAGGCCCGGGTCGGGAGCGTCTGCTGCGTGGATGCGGGGTCGCGCGGCGGCGGTTCGCTGGTCATGCGGGCGACTATAACGGCGACAGCATACGTATGATGTTTCCTGCTAAGGTGCGCAGGGCTGCGGGCCGGAACGGCCCGCGACGGAGCGAGGAGGGCCGATCGGCATGTTGGCGGCACGTTACGCAGGCGCGCGCACGATCACGGTCGAGGAGCTGGAACCGGCTGAGCCGCGTGCGGGGGAGGTCCAGGTCGCCGTGGCCTACGTCGGGATCTGCGGCACGGACCTCCATGTGTTCCACGGGGACATGGACGGCCGGGTCGACAGGCCGGCGACCATCGGGCACGAGATGTCGGGCACGATCGCCGCGCTCGGCGCCGGCGTGGAGGGCTGGTCGGTGGGTGACGCGGTGACCGTCATGCCGCTGGCCTGGGACGGCACGTGTCCGGCCTGCCGGGCGGGGAACGAGCACGTCTGCCAGAACCTGGACTTCATAGGCATCGACAGCCCCGGAGCCCTCCAGGAGTACTGGAACGTACCGGCGTCGGCACTCGTGCGGCTGCCCGCGGCGCTCCCGCTGCGGGACGCCGCGCTGGTGGAGCCCGTCGCGGTCGCGGTCCACGACGTACGGCGTTCCGGACTGGCCGCGGGCGACAAGGCGGTCGTCATCGGTGCGGGTCCGATCGGTGTTCTGATCGCGCTCGTCGCCGCCTCGTCCGGTGCGGAGGTCGTGATCGCCGAGATCGACCCGAGCCGGCGGGCCGCCGCGCAGGAGATGGGGCTCACGGCCCTGGACCCCTCGACGGTCGACCAGGTCGCCTGGGTGGAGAAGTGGACGGACGGCGCCGGAGCGGACGTCGTGTTCGAGGTCTCCGGTTCGGCCGCCGCCGTGCTCGGCGCCACGAGCCTGGCGAAGGTCCGCGGCACGCTCGTGGTGGTGGCCATCCACCCGCAGCCGCGCCCCGTCGACCTGCACCGCGTGTTCTGGCGGGAGTTGAGGCTGCTCGGCGCTCGGGTCTACCGGCGTCAGGACTTCGAGCGCGCCGTGGAGCTCGTCGCCGAGGGCGCCGTCCCGGCCGAGCAGATCATCACGGGCGTCGTGCCCCTGGGTGAGGTCGCCTCGGCCTTCGGCACCCTCGAGGCCGGTCAGGCGATGAAGCTGCTCGTCGAGGTGAGCGCGTCATGAACCCGTTCGACCTGACCGGACGTCTGGCGGTCGTGACGGGGGCCAAGCGGGGCATCGGGTTCGCCGTCGCCGAGGCCCTGGCCGCGGCCGGTGCCGACATCGTCGCCGTCTCCGCCACCCTCGATCCGGCGTCGTCGGCGATCGGCGACCGCGTACGCGCGCTCGGCCGGGAGTTCTCGGGACACCGCGTCGACTTCGCGGACCGGCGGCAGGTGACCCGGTTCGCCGACGAACTGGCCGCGGGCGAGCGCCCGGTGGACATCCTGGTCAACAACGCGGGGACCATCCGCCGTGCTCCGGCCGCCGAGCACTCCCTGGAATGGTTCGACGAGGTGCTCGAAGTCGATCTCACGAGCACGTTCGTGCTCAGCCAGGTCCTCGGGCGGCGGATGCTGGACGCGCGCTACGGGCGCATCGTCTTCACCGCCTCCCTGCTCTCGTTCCAGGGCGGGATCAACGTACCGGGCTATGCGGCGGCCAAGTCCGGCGTGGCGGGCCTGGTCCGGGCGCTCTCGAACGAGTGGGCCGGACGCGGTGTCACCGTCAACGGCATCGCCCCCGGCTACATCGCGACCGACAACACCCAGGCGCTCCAGGACGACCCCGACCGGTCCCGCGCGATCCTCGAGCGGATCCCGGCGGGACGGTGGGGCACGGCGGAGGACATCACGGGCGCGGCCGTGTTCCTGGCGTCGGACGCCGCGCGCTACGTCTCCGGGACGATCCTGCCGATCGACGGAGGCTGGCTCGGCCGATAGGGCCGGACGGGTACCTGCCGCCCTTCGGGGAGGCGGCAGGGCCGTTCGGCCGCCGGCGTCGGCGGGCTGCTCGGCATGAGGCGGTCCGGGTGGGGCGTGCCGGGACCGTCGCCCTCCGTCCGCGGGGTGTTGACGGCGCCGGAGGCAACGGTGTCGGCACGAGGGTCGTCGATCGCGACGCGCCGACCGGCCCCGCGACGCGTCATGGGTGCCGGTCGGCGTGAGGAGCCGGCCCGGTAGGTACCGCCCGCGGAGCGTCCGGTCATTCCGCCGGCGCTCTCGGACCGGCTCCCGCTCGGTCAAGGACCGTTGACGCGCCGCGAGGTGGCGGTCGTGGTCGGCATGGACGCGGTGCAGGCCCGGGAGGAAGCCGCTGCGGTCGAAGGCCACCCGGCCCGGGGAAGGTCGGGGGCGGCGTCAGCATTCGGTGCCGTTGTCGACGAGCGGGCGGATCCCGTGTCGCCCGGTGGCAGTACGCCTCTCACCCCGCCCCGTGTGGCGTACACAACAGCCGCTCGATTCAGCCGAGTTGAACTGAGCCCGTGGAAGCGCTTGCGACGCGGCGGCACCAGTTCCTCCAGCGACTCGTTCCAGCCTCGCGACCCCAACCACCAAGCCCCCGAGGGCAACTGCTCAAGATGATGCGGCTCCAGCTCGTGACAAACATCATACGTATGCCCTACAGTCCTCGCGCGGAGTCGTCAGAGAAGTCGACAAGACAAGGACATCCCATGGCCGGAATCCATACTGTGGTGCGTTCGCGCCGTAAGGCGCCGACCGTCGCCGTGATATGCGCCGCAACGGCGTTGCTGGCCCTCGCTGGTTGCGGCGGCCAAGGCAGCTCGGCCAACGGGGAGTACGGCTTCCCCGAAGCCAAGCAGGAGGCCTCCTCGACGATCACCGTCTGGGTGGACGCCGACCGGCAGGCCGCCGCGAAGGCGTTCCAGGCGAAGAACCCGGACACCAAGATCAAGGTCGTCACCTACGACGGCTCGGCCAACGGGTCCAACTCCTTCCGGACGAAGATGCAGCTCTTCGACCGCGCCGGCAGCGGCTGGCCCGATGTCGTCTTCTCCAGCCAGAACAACGACGCGTCGTGGGCCAGCCAGAAGAGCGGCGGCAAGCAGGCGTTCGCGGCGGTGCTGGACAAGGGCCTGGTCCCGAAGGAGACGCTCGGCAACTTCACCGCGGGCTCGCTCAACCCGTGCACGGTGGAGGGCCGCGTGTACTGCCTGCGCAACGACCTCGCGCAGGCGGTGCTCTGGTACAACAAGTCCCTGCTGGAGCAGTTCGGCTACGCACTCCCGGCCACCTGGGAGGAGTACCAGGCTCTCGGGGAGAAGGTCGCCAAGGAGCACCCCGGCTACATCGTCGGGACGGCCGGGGACGCCTGGACGCCCGAGGTGTTCATGTGGGGGAGCAAGTGCCAGGCCAATGACGTGACCGGCCCCAAGTCCGTCACCGTGAAAACGGACTCGACCGAGTGCAAGCGGGCGGCCTCGATGCTCGACACCCTCCGCGGCAACGGGACGGTTCCGGTGGTCAGCGTGTTCACCCCCGAGTTCCTGAAGAAGTACACGGGCAAGGTGCTGATGATGCCCGGTCCGGCCTGGTACGCCGGCGCGATCTTCAACAACCCCCAGTCGCTCAATGTGAAGGCCGGGCAGCTCGGTGTCGCCGCGCCGCTGCCGTGGAAGGGCGAGAACGAGGCCGCGACAGGCAACGTGGGTGGCGGCACCTGGTTCGTCTCCAGCCACTCGAAGAACCTGAAGGCCGCCGAGAAGTTCGTCGAGTTCGCCACCACGGCCGACGAGTACCAGGTCGATGTCGCCCCGGGTTACCCGGCGTACGCGCCCGCCGCACAGAAGTGGGTCGCCAAGCAGGAGGCGAGCAAGTACTACGCCACGCCGCTGGAACCGGTGGTGACCGCCGCGTCCCAGGTCTGGAACGGCTGGGGCTACCCCACCTTCAGCCAGGAGGCGATCTGGGCGAAGACGATCACCCCGGGGGTCACGGGCGGCACGTCGATCGTGGACCTGCTTCCGGAGTGGCAGACGGCGATCGCGAACCAGGCCAAGGTCAACGGATACACGGTGAAGTGACATGACCCTCGCTCCCCCGAGTGGCCGGCCGGCCGTCGACGCCCCAGGGCGGCGGCGGCCCGGCCGGGGCGGCGGCCGGCCGCCCGGCCGCGCCTTCGCCCGCAGTCCCATCGGCTACCTCTTCGTCTCGCCCTACGCGCTGTTCGCCGTCGCCTTCGGGATCGTCCCCTCGCTCTACGCGGTGGTCCTGGCCTTCACGAACGCCGACGGCGGATTCGCGGGCTTCGACAACTTCACCAAGGTCGTGGGCGACTTCCGGTTCTGGCCGGCCGTGTCCCACGTGACCGTCTACCTCGTCATCTGGCTCCTCGCGCTGGTCGTCCTCGTCGTCGGCCTGGCGCTGGTGGTCCACGCCGTAAGTGTGCGGTGGGTGAGCACAACCCTGCGCTTCGTCTACTACCTGCCGGGCGCGCTCGCGGGCGCCTCCAGCGTGCTGCTGTGGCTCTTCGTCCTCGATCCGACCGCGAGCCCGGTCAGCGGTCTGCTCTCGGCGATGGGGTTCGACAGCTTCGTGCAGGTGATCCAGCCCGGTCACCTCCCGGCGATCTTCGCGATCATCGCGTTCTGGACCGGGGCCGGCGGATGGATCCTCATCATGTACGGGGCGCTCAACAACATCAGCACCGACGTGATCGAGGCCGCCCGCATCGACGGTGCGAACGCCGTCCAGATCGCGCTGCGGATCCAGCTGCCGATGCTGCGCAAGTGGGTCGCGTACATGGGCGTCATGTCGCTCGCGGCCGGCACCCAGCTGTTCGTCGAGCCACAGCTGCTCAGCCAGGCCAGCAACGCGGTGGTGCCCAACGACTACTCGCTCAACCAGCTGGCCTACCAGTACGCCTTCCAGCAGAACGACTTCAACGGCGCGGCCGCGATCTCGCTGATCCTGCTGGTCGTCGCACTCCTGCTGTCCTGGGTGTTCGTGACCCGCGGCGGCCTCTTCGAGAAGGAATGACCATGGCAGCACTCTCCGCCGATCGCCGCCGGCCGAGCCTCAGCGGGTGGAGCGGTCGGTCCATCATCGGCGTCCTGCTCGTCGTCTTCGTCCTGTTCTTCGCGGTTCCGATCATCTGGCTGCTCCTCGCGGTCACGAAGTCCTCGAAGACGCTCGTCGTCGGCAACCCGTTCTCCATCGGGTCGTGGTCGGACCTCACCACCAACTGGCACCAGTTGTTCGGCTTCCAGGACGGAGCGGTGACGACCTGGATCGGGAACTCCGCGCTGTACGCGGTCGGCGCTCTGGTGATCACGCTCCTCGTGAGCATCCCCGCCGGCTACGCGCTCGCGCTCACGGAGTTCAGGCTCCGGCAGGCGCTGCTCGTGCTGACACTCGTCGTCATGCTGATCCCCAACACCGCGCTGGTGCTGCCCATCTTCCTCGAGCTGAACAGCATCGGCCTGATCGGGAGCCCGCTGTCGGTGATCCTGCCCATGTCGTTCTTCCCGTTCGGCGTCTACCTCACCTACATCTACTTCTCGACCAGCATCCCCCGTGACATCCTCGCGGCCGCGCGCATCGACGGCTGCAACGGGTTCCAGGTGTTCACCCGGGTCGCCCTTCCGCTGGCCGCCCCGATCGTCGCCTTGGTGGCGTTCTTCAGCTTCGTGCAGAACTGGAACAACTTCTTCCTCCCGTTCGTCATGCTGCCCTCGAGCGACGGCTACCCGGTCCAGGTCGGGCTCACCTCGCTCCTGGCTTCGACCCCGGCCTTCAACCCCAGTTCCGCGGGATCCGACTCCGTCCAACTGCCCACCCTGGCGCTGGGAACGATCGTGTCGATCCTGCCCGTCCTGGTCGTCTTCCTGTTCTCCCAGCGATTCCTGGTCGCTGGCATGACAGCAGGAGGAACCAAGGAATGACCGCTCGCACATGCAAGGAGAACCACCGCCGATGAAGATCACCGGGTACCGCAGTCTGAGCACCGTTCACGACTGGGGCAGGATCACCGGGGACGTCAACGGTGTCCAGCCCGGCCACGCCACACCCGTCCCGGTCCTCGTCATCGAGACCGACACCGGGATCGAGGGAGTCGGCCTCGGGTCCCACGCCGACATCGCCCGGGTCTTCCCCGCGATCGAGGGGGATGACCCGCGGTCGGTCACGGCGCTCTACGACCGCATGCTCGACTGGGTGTTCAAGGCCGGCCACTCGGGATCCACCTTCGGCACCATCGGGGCCGTCGACATGGCCCTCTGGGACATCAAGGCGAAGGCCGCCGACGAGCCGCTCTGGCGGACCCTCGGCGCCCGCGAGCGCTTCGTCCCCGGGTATGCGTCCGGCCTCGAGTACGGCTTGACCGACGACGAACTCGCCGAACTCTACGGCCGGTTGGCGGAGCGCGGGTTCAAGGCCGGCAAGCTCAAGGGCGGCCGCGACCTCGACCGCGACCTGCCCCGGCTGGAGATCATGCGCGACGTCCTCAGCCGCAACTCCCGCCGGCCGGCGCTCATGTTCGACGCCAACGAGGCATGGAACCACGCCCAGGCGGCCCGGTACGTCGCGGCCATCGAGGAGCGGATGGACCTCACCTGGGTGGAGGAGCCGCTGCGCCGGTGGGACGCGGCCGGCATGGCCTCGCTGCGCGGGAAGGTGCGGGCGGCGATCGCGAGCGGCGAGAACCTGACGGGACTGGAGCAGTACCGCCCCCTGCTGGACGCCAACGCGGTCGACATCGTGCAGGTCGGCAACGTGTGGGGGATCACCCACTTCCTGCGCGTCGCGACGCTCGCGCACGCCCACGACCTGCCGGTGAGTCCCGTCGCGTACAACGCGAACCCGGTGGCGCACGCGGCCGCCGCCGTGCCGAACCTTCTGACCTTCGAGGTCCAGGACCTCGTCTTCCCCGTCGGTCTCGACGTCGACCAGCAGTTCGACGACGGAGGCATCGTCCTGGGCGACCGGCCGGGCATCGGGATCGTCGTCGACGAGTCGAAGATGTCCCCGGCCGACGGCCCGGCGCCCCTGCCGGCGCTGACCGGACCGCACATCCGGCCCGAGCGGGCCGCCCTGCGGCTGGTGGCCGAGCCGGACGTGATGGAGGACCCGACGTACCGCGGAGGCCGACTCTCATGACCCGTTCCCCCGAGCGCAGGGCCTTCGTCGTGGGCGTGCGGCCCGAGAAGCGCGAGGAGTACCTGGCGCTGCACCGTGCTGTCTGGCCGGGCGTCGAGCGAAAGCTCACCGAATGCAACATACGCAACTACAGCATCTTCATCTTCGGCGACATCCTCTTCGCCTACTACGAGTACGTCGGCGAGGACCACGAGGCGGACATGCGGCGGATCGCCGACGACCCCGTGTCGCAGGAATGGTGGACGCACACCGACCCGTGCCAGGTGAGGATCGCCGAGGAACGTGATCCCGGGGCCCTGTGGCAGCCCGTGGAGGAAGTGTGGCACCTGGCATGAACACCCGTATCGACGCCCATGTGCACCTGTGGGACCGGGCCGTGGACCCGCAGGACTGGATCGACCCGGAGACCATGGCGCCGATCGCCCGCGACTTCGGGGCCGTTGATCTGAGCGGGATGCTGGCCTCGACCGGACTCGACGCTGCCGTGGTCGTGCAGTCGAGCAACAGCCTCGACGAGAGCATCCGGCTCGCCGCGCTGGACTCGCCGGCCGTCGCCGGCCTCGTCGCGTGGGTCGACCTCACGGCGGAGGTGGGGCCCCAGCTCGACCGGATCCGCGAGAACGCCGCTGTCCCCGTCGTCGGGGTGCGGCATCTGGCCCACATCGACCCGGACCCGGAGTGGTTGACGCGTGAGGAGGTCGGCGCGGGCCTCGGCGCGCTGGAGCGGGAGGGTCTCTGCTTCGACCTCGTCGTGCGTGAGTGGCAGCTCACCCAGGCGACCCGCCTGGCCGCGCGCCACGACGGACTCCGCTTCGTGCTCGACCACCTGGGCGGTCCGCCCGGGCCCGGGCAGGACAGGACCACGTGGGCGGCGCGGCTGCGGCAGCTCGCACGGCAACCGAACGTCGTCGCAAAGGTCTCGGGACTGACGTCGGGCCTCGCCCCCGGATCATGGTGTGCGGACGATCTCGCCGCCCCGGTGATGATCGCCCTGGGATCCTTCGGCCCTGAGCGTCTGCTCTACGGCTCCGACTGGCCGCTGGCCGAGCTCGGCGGGGGCGCGGCGCCCTGGAAGTCCGCTCTGGAAACCCTGCTCCCCGGGCTCTCCGCCTCGGAACGCACCGGTGTGTTCGGCGGCAACGCGGCCGACGTCTACTCGCTGGCCTGATCGCGCGCCCGGCCGCGCGCCCGCGGCGCGTGGTCGGGCAGCCGCCGGCGCTCCCACGCGATGTGGATGTGGTCGTGCATCGCCTTCTGGGCCGCGGCGACGTCCTGCCGCGAGATGGCGTCGACGATCGCCGCGTGTTCCTTCAGCGTCAGGGTGAACGCGTCGGGCGGGTCGATGCCCTGGTAGCGGCTGGACTCCACGGCGCGTTTGTACAGGTGCTTGGCGATGTTCTCCGCGAGCCGGTTGCCGGAGAGGTCCATGACCGCGTAGTGGAACATCACATCGGCCTGCCGGAAGGAGTCCGTCTCGGTCTGGCTCTCACGCATCGTGTTCAACGCGTTCTCCAGCCTCCGCAGACCGTCCGCGCTGCGGGAACCGGCGACCGCGCCCGCCATGGCCGACTCCAGGCTCGCCCGCACGATCGTCAGCTCGTCGAGGACACCGAGCGTCTCGTCGTTGTCGATCAGCGCGGAGAGCACCACCGGGTCGAGCATGTTCCAGTAGCCCGGCGCCCGCACCTGGGTGCCGCGACCCTGGGCGACGATCACCAGGCCCTTCTCCTCGAGCCGCTTCACCGATTCCCGCAGCACCGTGCGGCTCACGCCGAAGTGCTCGCTCAGCGGACCCTCCGGGGGCAGCAACTGGCCTTCCTGCAACTGGCCCGTCACGATGAGGTCGACGAGCTCGGCAACGACGGCGACACCCAGGCGGCCGGCCGGCAGGCGTGGCGGGAACAGACGGGTCGAGGGCTGCGGCTCGGTTGGCATACGTATGACCTTATCGCTCAGTCAATACCGCGGTCGAAGAGGTTCCGGAAGCTTGCGGCGCCCAGTATCCCGGTCGCCGTCCGTGCCGGGTCACCAGGACACCTCGCGGATGGTCGCCTTGCTCTGCGGGGTGGTCGTGGCGACGATCTCGGAGCGGTGCCGGTCGCCGGAGAACGTCACCGTCAATTGCTGCGCCCCGGCGCGCCGGGTGGAGACGGTGAACCCGCTGGCGGGCACGGCCGAGACGAGGCACACGGCGTCCTCGCCGAAGCGCACCGAGGCCTGGCCGCCCTGGGACTGCAGGGTGTGGACCCCTGCGCCGCCGGTGCCGCAGTCGACGGGCGTGGCGGACGGGGGGCTGGCGGTGCGGGTGGCGGGCGGGGTGGTGGCCGGCCGGACCGGGGTCCGGGTGGGCCGGCGCACGGTGGTGCGGCCGGGGGTGCGCTTCGCGGCCGGGGACGCCGGTGCGGAGTGCGAGGGAGAGGGGGATGTGGAGGGCGATGGGGAGGCTTGCGCCGCGGAGGGGCTGCCGGCGGCGAGCGCGCTCTCGGGGACGTCCCGCGCGACGGGCGGCGTCGGGCGCGTCGAGCCCACCACGAAGCCCACGGTGAGCATGACCGCGGTCACGCTGACCGCGGTGCACGAGAGCCATATGACGACGTAGCGCAGGTACCGGGGCACGCCGCCATCTTTCCCGACCGGCTACTGTCCCTCCACATGGCATCCGTACTCCTGGTCGAGGACGACCCCGCGATACGCGCGCGGCTGGTCGAGGTGCTGACCGCACACGGCCACGTGGTCCACAGCTCGGCCTACGGTTTCGAGGCGCTGCGGCAGGCGGCGCAGCGCCCGCCGGACGCGGTGGTGCTCGACCTCGGGCTGCCGGACCTGGACGGGGTGGACGTGCTGCGGATGCTGCGCGGCATCTCGCGGGTCCCGGTGCTCGTCACGACCGCCCGCGACGAGGACAGCGAGGTGATCCGGGTGCTGAACGCGGGCGCCGACGACTACCTCGTGAAGCCGTTCTCCGGGGGCCAGTTGGTGGCCCGGCTGACGGCGGTGCTGCGCCGCTCGGCCATGGCCCCCGCGCCGCAGCCGCAGGGCCCGGCCCCGGAGGGCCCGGCCGGCGGGCTGCGGGTGGGCGGTCTGCTGATCGACGTACCGGCCCGGGTGGCGTACCACGACGGGCTGGAACTGCGCCTGACCAGGCGGGAGTTCGACCTGCTCGCCTATCTGGCCGAGCACGCCGGCCGGGTGGTGCCGCGCGGCCGCATCCTGGCGGACGTGTGGCAGCAGTCCTACGTGGAGGACCAGACGATCGACGTCCATCTGTCGGCGCTGCGCCGCAAGCTGGGCGAGCGGGCCTCGCAGCCGCGCTACCTGCACACCGTCCGGGGCGTCGGCATCAAGCTGGTGACGCCCCGATGAGACGCGCCCTGGCGGGGGTGGCGCTGGCGGTGACGTCGATGGTGGCGCTGTCGTTCCTGATCCCG
The DNA here is from genome assembly GCF_042956445.1 of Streptomyces sp. NPDC008238. Classification (NCBI taxonomy): domain Bacteria; kingdom Bacillati; phylum Actinomycetota; class Actinomycetes; order Kitasatosporales; family Streptomycetaceae; genus Streptomyces; species Streptomyces sp. NPDC008238. The sequence continues at coordinate 138,618 of NZ_JBIBGK010000008.1, forward strand.
CTGGCCCTGCTGGTGCAGTCCGAGGCCCGTACGCGGGCGACCACCGTCGCCGAACAGCGGGCCGCGGCGCTGGCGCCGGTGCTGGCCCTGACCACCCGGCCGGCGGACGTCCAGCAGGCGGTGGCGGGGCTGGACTCGGGCGACCACCTGAGCGTGCGGCTGCCCGACGGGCAGGTGGTCGGCACGGTGCACGCCTCGCAGGAGGCCATGGACCGGGCGGCCGACGGGCGCCGGACGATGGCCTCGGACACCTCCGCGGGCTGGGTCTACCTCCAGCCGGTGATCCTGGCCCGGGACCGGGTGGCGGTGGTGGAGGCCTTCGTCCCCCGCGCCGACCTGGACCGCGGGGTGAAGGCCTCCTGGGCGATGATGGCGCTGCTGGCGCTGGGCCTGGTGGCGGGGTCGGTGCTGGTCGCGGACCGGCTGGGGGCGCGCGTGGTGCGGGCCTCCCAGGGCCTGTCCCGTGCCTCGCGCTCGCTCGGCGCGGGGGAACTCGGCATCCGGGTCGAGCCGGCCGGGCCGCCCGAACTGCAGGAGGCCGGGGCGGCCTTCAACACCATGGCCGACCGGGTCGTGGAACTGCTCGCCATGGAGCGGGAGCTGGTCGCGGACCTCTCGCACCGGCTGCGGACCCCGCTGACCCGGTTGCAGCTGGAGGCCGAGCGGATCGCGGCGCAGGTCCCCGGCTACCGGGGCGAGGACCTGGAGGCCGCGATCGCGCACCTGGAGAGCGAGCTGGACTCGATCATCGACACGGCCCGCACACCGCTGTCGGCGCCGCCCGAACGCCCGGGCCGCGCACCGGAGTGCGACGTGTCGGCCGTGGTGCGCGGCCGGGTCGAGTTCTGGTCCGTCCTGGCGGCGCAGCAGGGACGCGAGTGCCGCCTGGAGGCGACGGCGGAGGAGACCGCGGTGCCGCTCGGCGCGGACGACCTCGCGGCGGTCGTCGACGCGCTGATCGGCAACGTGTTCCGGCACACCCCGCAGGGCACGGCGCTTGCGGTCACGGTGGCCAGGGCCGGCCGGGCCGTGCTGCTCACGGTGGACGACGCGGGGCCGGGGATCAGCGACCCGGACACCGCCCGGGCCCGCGGGGTGAGCGTCGGCGGGTCCACCGGCCTCGGCCTGGACATCGTGCAGCGGACGGCGGCCGCCGCCGGCGGCGGCATGGAGATCACCAGGGGCCCGCTGGGCGGCGCGAGGGTGCGGGTGACGCTCGGGCTCGCCGGCGGGCCGCCTGTGGGGGGATGGAAAGCGGCCCGACGCACGAGGCGTCACCCGCACCCGGCCTGAGGCCGACCGGCCGCCCCAGCTGACCGGCCGGTCGGCGGTTCAGCGGGGCGTGCCGAAGTCCTGGGTCCACCAGGGACCGTTGGACGACGTGTTCACGCCGACCCCGATCTGCTCGAAGTCGCAGTTGAGGATGTTCGCCCGGTGCCCCTCGCTGTGCATCCAGGCGTCCATCACGGCGGCTGCGGTCTGCTGACCGACCGCTATGTTCTCGCCGAGCCTCGACCACGGGTACCCGGCGGCGTCGACGCGCCCGGCCATGGTGGAACCGTCGGGGCCGGTGTGGGAGAGGACGCCGGAGCGGGCCATCACGTCCGTGTAGTCCTGGGCGGCGTCGGTGAGCCGCGACTCCAGCGCCACCGGACGGCATCCGGCGGACGCCCGCTCGACGTTGACCAGCCGGACGATCTCCGCGACGACGGAGTCCTCAGCGCCGGACTTCGGGGGCTGCGCCGTGACGGTCGTCTTGGCCGGTGACGGGGTCACCGTGCGGGTCGGCGTGGCGGAGGGCCGCGGTGCGCGGGTGTGCCGCGAGGCCGGCTTGCGCCGCTCCGGGGAGGCGGACGGGCTGGGGCTCGCGGTCGTCGGACCGGGGCTCGCGGTCTCCGGGAGTGCGTCGGAGGCGACGGGGTCGTCGCCCTCCCGGTCGCCGGCCGCGAGCGGGGCCCTGTCCTTGCCGCCGACGTGGTTCCCGAACTGCGCACTGGTCCCGGCCAGGGCGCCCGCTGCCACCGTCGCCACGGCGGCGGCCAGCGGCCAGGACCGCGCCGAACCGGCGCGGCGTCGTTTCCTGTGGGAACTCATGCTCGGGGTACCTCCGGACGACGGGACTTCACCCGGCACGTCCGTACGCGATGTGCCGGGCACTGTGACCCTAGGCGCCCCGGGCGGAGAACTCGCCGGTCGGGAGCGGATCTTCAAGAACACATAAGGCTGCGCTCAGGTAGGACACCGGTTCCTGGGGCCTTTCCCGTCCGCGGTGTGGGAACCGTCACACGGGCCCGCGATGGGTGTCAGCACCCATATCGGCCCGCTTCGCCCGGATGAAAGGATGAGGCTCCACGGGGGACGAAACGGACGAGGAACCGGGCGGCGGTGTGCCGTCCGTGAAGGGATTCGAGCTGTGCCAGCTCCGCGGATGAGCACGACACCATTGCCGGGCATCGGTGTCCGGTACGACCTCACCACGCGGGACCGGCGCCATCTGTCGGTGGTCGCCCACCGCGACGGGTCGCGGACGGTGAACGTGTACCGCGCCGACGACCCGGACGCGTGCGCGCAGTCGCTGCGGCTGACCGGGGCCGAGGCCATGTCGCTGATCGACGCGCTGATGCCGACGCACCACAGCCCCAACCTGCTGCACACGACCGACCTCGGCCTGGTCGCGGAGCGCATCGAACTGCCCGTCACCTCGCACTGGAACGGCCGCCTGCTCGGCGAGACCCGGATGCGCACGGACACCGGCGCCTCCATCGTCGCCGTGCTGCGCAGGGCGGACGCGATCCCCTCCCCCGCACCGGACTTCCGCCTGTCCGGCGGCGACACGCTGATCGTCATCGGCACCCGCGAGGGCGTCGAGGCCGCCGCCGCGATACTCGGGCGGGAGTGAGCCCTTGCACTCCGCGGTCTTCCTCATCGAGTTCGGCGCCATCATCCTCGGTCTCGGCCTGCTCGGCCGGGTCGCCGGACGGTTGCGCTTCTCCCCCATCCCCCTCTACCTGCTGGCCGGTCTCGCCTTCGGCGAGGGCGGGATCCTGCCGCTGGGCACCAGTGAGGAGTTCGTGGCGATCGGCGCCGAGATCGGCGTCATCCTGCTGCTGTTGATGCTCGGCCTGGAGTACACCGCGAGCGACCTGATCGGGAACCTGCGGACGCAGTACCCGGCGGGACTGGTCGACATCGCGTTCAACGCGCTGCCGGGCGCGGTGGCGGCGCTGCTGCTCGGCTGGGGCCCGGTCGCCGCGGTGGTGCTGGCGGGCGTCACCTGGATCTCCTCCTCCGGGGTCATCGCCAAGGTGCTGGGCGACCTCGGGCGGCTCGGCAACCGCGAGACGCCGGTCATCCTGAGCATCCTGGTCCTGGAGGACCTGGCGATGGCGGTCTACCTGCCGATCCTCACCGCCCTGCTGGCCGGGGTCGGCTGGGCGGCGGGCAGTGTGACGCTGGCCGTGGCGCTGGGCGCCGCGGGCCTGGTGCTGCTGGTCGCGGTCCGCTTCGGGCGGGTCATCTCCCGCTTCGTCTCCAGCGACGACCCGGAGAAGCTGCTGCTCGTGGTGCTGGGCCTGACACTGCTGGTGGCGGGCATCGCCCAGCAGTTGCAGGTGTCGGCGGCGGTGGGTGCGTTCCTGGTGGGCATCGCCCTGTCCGGGGAGGTCGCCGAGGGCGCCCACTCGCTGCTGAGCCCGCTGCGGGACCTGTTCGCGGCCGTGTTCTTCGTGTTCTTCGGTCTGCACACCGACCCGGCGAGCATCCCGCCCGTCCTGCTGCCGGCGCTGGCGCTGGCGGTCGTCACCGCGTTCACCAAGATCGCCACCGGGTACTGGGCGGCACGCCGCGCCGGGGTCGCGGTGCGCGGCAGGTGGCGGGCGGGCGGCGCGCTCGTGGCGCGGGGCGAGTTCTCCATCGTCATCGCGGGGCTCGGCGTCACGGCGGGCATCGAACCGGCGCTGGGTCCGCTGGCCACCGCGTACGTCCTTCTGCTGGTGGTCTTCGGCCCGCTGACCGCCCGCTTCACCGAGCCACTGGCCCGGGCGCTGACGGGCCGCCGCGCCCCGGTGCGCAAGAGCGGCGCCGAGCCGGAGCGTACCCCGTCCCCCGTCGCCGGGGACTGACCCCGCGGCGGGGCCCGGTCCCCGCACGTCACCCCGAGAGGAGGCCCTGGGCCGTGTCGCTGTTCTGGCGGATCTTCCTGCTCAACGCCGTCGTACTGGTGGTGGCGACGACGCTGCTGCTGGGGCCGGTCACGGTCTCCTCCCCCGTCCTGCCGGCCGAGGCGGCGGTGGTCGTGGCGGGCCTGGCCGCGATGCTGGTCGCCAACGCCGTGCTGCTGCGCGTCGGGCTGGCGCCGCTGCGCCGGCTCACCCGCGCCATGGCGGCGGCGGACCTGCTGCGGCCCGGCAGCCGGCCGGCCGCCGCCGGGCACGGGGAGGTCGCCGAGCTCATCACGACGTTCAACACCATGCTCGACCGGCTGGAGAGCGAACAGGCCGCCGGCAGCGCCCGCGTGCTGTCCGGCCAGGAGGCGGAGCGGCAGCGCATCGCGCAGGAACTCCACGACGAGGTCGGGCAGACGCTCACCGCCGTGCTCCTGCAGCTCAAGCACGTCACCGAACTGGCCCCCGGCCCGCTGCGCGAGGAACTGCACCAGGTCCGCGAGACCACCCGCGGGAGCCTGGAGGAGATCCGCCGCATCGCGCGCCGGCTGCGGCCCGGGGTCCTGGAGGAACTCGGCCTGCCGAGCGCGCTGCGCGCGCTGACCGCCGAGTTCACCTCGCCGGCGCTGGCGGTGGCGCTGCGCCTCGACCCCGAACCGCCCGCCCTGGACGAGCAGACCGAACTGGTCCTGTACCGGGTCGCCCAGGAGGGCCTGACCAACACCGCGCGCCATGCGGGCGCGGCCCGGGTGGAGCTGCGGATGGAACGCACCGCGGGCGGCACGCGCCTGACCGTCCGCGACGACGGCAAGGGTCTGGGCGCCGCGCCGGAGGGCGCCGGGATCCGGGGGATGCGCGAACGCGCCCTGCTGGTCGGGGCGCGGCTCACGCTCGGCCCCGGGCCGGGCGGTGGCGGTACCGAGGTACGGCTGGACGTACCCGCGCCCGAGGAGGACCACTGACCGTGCCCGAGGCGGCGAAGACCCGCATCCTGCTCGCCGACGACCACGCGCTGGTGCGCCGCGGGGTGCGGATGATCCTCGACGACGAACCGGACCTGACCGTCGTCGCGGAGGCCGGGGACGGCGCCGAGGCCATCGAGCAGGCCCGCGCCCACGAACTCGACCTGGCGGTCCTGGACATCGCGATGCCCCGCCTCACCGGGCTGCAGGCGGCCCGCGAACTGTCCCGGCTGCGGCCCGGGCTGCGCATCCTCATGCTGACGATGCACGACAACGAGCAGTTCTTCTTCGAGGCGCTGCGCGCCGGGGCCAGCGGCTACGTCCCGAAGTCCGTCGCCGACCGCGACCTCGTGGAGGCCTGCCGGGCGGCGGTGCGTGACGAGCCGTTCATCTACCCGGGCGCCGTCACCGCGCTCGTGCGCAACCTGCTGGAACGCGCCCGGCAGGGCGAGCCGCTGCCCGCCCGGGCCGTCACCGAGCGGGAGGAGGAGATCCTGAAGCTGGTCGCCGAGGGCCACACCTCCAAGGAGATCGGCGACATCCTCTTCATCAGCGCCAAGACGGTCGAGCGCCACCGTGCCAACATCCTGCAGAAGCTGGGCCTGCGCGACCGGCTGGAACTCACCCGGTACGCGATCCGGGCCGGGCTGATCGAACCGTGAGCGGAGGAACGATGGGCAGCTGGGGCAGCGGCAACTTCGACGGGGACACGGCGGCGGACCATCTGTCGCTGCTCACCGCGCGGCTGGTCCGCGAGGTCGAGGACGCCGTGGCCGGCGCGCCGGGGACGTTGGAGCCCGACGAGTACTGGGGCGTGGCCGTGCCCTGCAACGTGGAACTGCTCCACCTGATCGCCGGCCGGGGGTGGGCAGGCGCGGTGCTGCCCGCTGCCGCGACGGTCCACCGGTGGAAGGCGGCCCATCTCGCCGCCTGGGACGCGGCGATCGACGACCTGGAGCCCTCGCCGGAGTACCGCGCCGAGCGGCGCGCGGTCCTCGTCCGCACCTTCGACGCGCTGGCGGAGCTCGCCGCGCGCGGGGCGTAGTCGTCACCGGGCCCCGGGGGGCGGGGGCGGCGTCAGGCGGCCTCGCGCGCGGGCGCCGCCGGTTCGCCGTCCCGCGGACCGCGCGGCGCGGGGCGGTGGGGCAGCGTCACCAGCGCCGTTCCGAGGGCGAAGGCCAGCGCGGCCAGGGTGGGGAACCGGCCGTCGGGGGCGAGGCCGTGCACCGACCAGTGGGCGAGGGCGGCCGTGCTGCACGCGAGGCCCGCCCAGAGGAGGGCGGGGCGGTCGTGGCGCGCGCCGGGTGGTGGTGCCACGGCGGCGGACAGCCGGGCCAGCGCGCGTTCCAGCGGGCGCAGTACGGCCAGCACGCCCGCCATGAACACCGCGAGGACCAGCAGCCACGGCACGCGGAGCGCCCACCAGGCGGCGCCGCCGAAGGGGGCGTCGGGGGCGACACCGGCCAGGTAGAACACCGCCACGAGGAGCACGGGCAGCATGTGCCACAGGTAGAGCGTCATGCTCGCGCGGCCCAGGAAGTCGACGGCCCGGCCGACGTGTACGCCGCGCAGGGCCCGCCGGACGGCCGGCGCGGCCAGCAGGCACGCGCCCGCCTGGGCCACCACCCAGGCCAGCATGGCGGGCGACGGGGGGTCGGCGTTGCCGACGGTCTGTCCGGTGACCCGGATCAGGCTCACCGGGTACGGCCCGAGGGTGGTCAGCGCCGCGAAGGCCAGCACGCCGCCGGCCGCCATGGCGGCGGCGTGCCCGCGCGTCAACCGTCCGTCGCGCCAGCAGAACCCGAGCTGGTACGCCACGCCCCACACGAGTACGTAGTCGACCAGTCCGGCGGACGCCGGCGCGCCCGCCGTCACGAGCGAACCCACCATGACGGCGACCGCGCCCATCACCGCGGGCACCCGCAGCCCCCAGCGCCGGTGCGCCGCGTGCAGCACCGGGGTCAGGGCGCTGAGCAGCAGATAGACCGGCAGGAACCAGAACTGCATGGCCATCGCCCATCCCGCGAGCCCGAGCGTGGGCCGGTCCACACCGGCCGCCGAGCAGATCGCGACGGCGAGCAGCACCAGCCCGCAGTAGGCGGCCGCGGGCAGCAGCAGGCGCAGGGCCCGGCGGGCCACCCAGGGGGCCGCGGTGCCGCCCGCCGCCCGGGTGCGCGCCCAGGAACCGCCCGCGGCGTGGCCCCCGGCGAGGAAGAACAGCGGCATGATCTGGAAGCCCAGGGTCAGCCACTGCGTCCAGGGGACCTCCGCCAGGAGCTCGGGCGCCACCACGCCCCCGCCCGGCTCGCGGACGAGGGCGGTGATCAGCCAGTGGCCCAGCACGACCATGCAGATCGCGAGGGCCCGCAGGAAGTCGACGTACCGGTCTCGCTCCATGTCCGGTCATGGTGCCCGACCCCCGCGCACGGCGCCGCGGTTGGCGTCGGCCGCAACCGTTTCGTGGCCGCAGCGCAACCTGACCGGGGTAAATCGCTTGCGGGGCCTGTGTGTCGGGGCGAGGCTGACCGGTCGGCCGCCGTTCGGCCGGTCGCGAGGAGAGGGAGTCGCTGGTGACGGGCGAGGAGCAACGGGACGTGCCGCTGTGGCGGTTGGCGGACCTGGTGACGCCGATGGCGCTGCGCACGGCGGCGACCCTCAAGGTGGCGGACCGTCTGGCGGACGGTCCCCGTACGGCAACCGAGCTGGCGCAGGACACCGGCGCCGACTCGGGCGCGCTGGACCGGCTGCTGCGGCACCTGGCCGGTGCCGGGGTGGTCACCCGGGACGGCGGCGGGCGGTACGCGCTGACGGCGCGCGGCGAGGAGCTGCGGTCCGACCATCCGGGCGGGCTGCGGGAGTGGCTGGACACCGAGGGCGGCCTCGGCCGGGCCGAACTGGCCTTCGTGCAGCTGCCGCACAGCGTGCGCACGGGCACGGCCGCCTTCCCTCGGCAGTACGGCCGCGGGTTCTGGGAGGACCTGGCGGCGGACGGGGAGCGGACCCGCTCCTACGACCGGCAGATGGGGGTGGACGTCGCGGCGTGGGCGACCGCGCTGGTCCCGGCGTACGACTGGGGCGCGCTCGGCCACGTCGTCGACGTGGGCGGCGGCAACGGGACGCTGCTCGCGGCGCTGCTGACCGCCTTCCCCGAGCTGCGCGGCACCGTGCTGGACCAGCCCGCCACGGCCGACGCGGCCCGCGCGACGCTGGCGGCGGCCGGGCTCGGCGACCGCGGCGACGTGGTCGCGGGCAGCTTCTTCGAGACCCTGCCCAGGGGGGCCGGCGGTTACCTGCTCTGCGCGATCCTGCACGACTGGGACGACGACGCGGCACGGGCCGTCCTGCGCCGCTGCGCCGAGGCCGCCGGGGAGCACGGCCGGGTCCTCGTCGTGGAGAAGGTGGGCGCCGACCGGGAGTCGACCGTGACCGCGATGGACCTGCGCATGCTGGTGTACTTCGGCGGCCGGGAACGCGGGGTGGCCGCGCTGACCGCGCTCGGCGCGGACGCGGGCCTGCGCGTCTCGTCGGTCCGCACGGCGGGGGACATCGGCATCGTCGAGTTCACGGCCGCCTGAACCCCGCGACGACATCCGCCGGTTCCGCGCCCAGTGGGTCCCGGAGGGAACGCGAGGCCCTGGCCACGCACCCGGCCGCGGCACGGCGTCCGACCACCCCGGGCCCGCACGACCGGTCAAGAGCTCGGGCGGAGGCCGTCGTTCACCTGCCCGGCGGGGTCACGAAGACAACGCGCGGCCCACGCCACGCGCCCGACCGCAGCACAACGCACGACCGGCTCAAGAACACGGGCGGGAGCCGTCGTTCACCCGCCCGGCGGGGTCACGAAGACAACGCGCGGCCCACGCCACGCGCCCGACCGCGGCACAACGCAAAACCGCCCCAGGCCCACACGACCGACGCAACGACACGGGGCGGTGCCCGCGCCCGTCGCGCGCCGCCGACCGGCGCCGACGCCGTGTGGGAGCGGCTGGTGGCTCCGGTCGCCGGCGTCGGTGCCGGCGGCACCGCACGGCCCGCGCGGCGCCGAACAGCGCCCCGCACGCCGTGGCACGACGCGTCATGGTCAGATCGGCACCGGCAGCCGCAACGCCGCCGACCCGCGGTCCCTCACCGCAGCGTCGGCACCGCGCCGCCCTCCGCACGGGTGACCTCGACGCCGGGGAGGCCGCGGGTCCACGCCGCGGCGATCCGGGCGAGGCCGGCCGCGTCGGGCGGAACGGGGCCGAGGCCGACGGCGTAGTGGGCGGAACGGGGCGTGGTGCGGAACGGGCGGGGCCAGGCGTGGACGCCGCCGGTGCCGGCGTCCTCCAGCGCGGTGAGCAGCGCCCTGACCCGCCCCCGGACCCTGCCGAGGGTGTCCTCGAACTCCTCCTCCGTCGCCCCGTGCACGGCCAGCACCGCCCAGGCCGCGTGGCGGCGGTGCGGCGGCGGGCCGGCCGGAACGGACAGCGGGCCGGCTCCCGTACCGGCCGCGGACTCCAGCGACTCCCAGGCGCGGTAGAGCTCCTGGACGAGCAGGTCGCGGCCGTCCTGGCCGACCTGCGCGCTGCACAGCCGGACGGGCTCGGTGGGGGTGGCGATGGAGACCGCCGGGCCCGGTGCCACGGCGGCGCCCACCGGTTGACGCCAGTCCCAGGCGGCCCACGTCGCGAAGAAGTGCCGGAGCAGGTCGGTGCCGGCCGTGCCGGGGGCGTCGTGGACGGTGCGGGCGGCGAGCAGCGCCCAGGCCAGGCCGGGCAGGCCGCCGAAGGGCGCGGAGTCCAGGCCGCGTGCCCGGGCCCAGGCCTTCACCTCGCGGGCGAGACCCGCGAAGCGGCCGTGGTGCCCGGCGAGTTCGAGGACGGCGTCGGCGTCGCTGACGGCGCTCAGCGCGACGGCGGCGGCCTCCCCAGTTCGGCGCGGCGGTCCACGGCCTCGGCGGGGTCGAGGCCGCCGGTGGCGACGACGACCAGGTCGACGTCGAGGGCGCCGACGCGGAAGCGCAGTCCCGGCACGCGGGCTCCGGTCACCTCCCGCACGCGGGTGGCCTCCGGCAGCGCGGCCGTGACCCTGGCCCGGACCGCGCCCAGGTCGGCGCCGCCCGGCAGGGCCGCGACGAGGTCGAGGTCGGCGCCGGGGAGCGCGCAGCCCATGCGGCGGGAGCCGGCGAGGTGGACCACGCCGTCGTCCAGGGCGGCGGCCACGCGCCGCGCGGTCTCCTGGGCGTGCGGGAGGTCGTCCTCGCGCGTGACGGGATCCGCCTCGGCGGCGTCGGGCACCCAGCGCAGCTCCCCCGTGCCGAGGGCGACGGTGGCGCGGACCCGCATCGGTTCGTCCCCGCGCCGCGAGAGCAGGACGAGTTCGCCGACCTGTGCGGTCGCCCCGCTCAGCCGGGCCGCGCAGTCGGCCGCGACCCGCAGCGGGTCCCGGGTGCGGCCGAGCGACAGGTGCGGGGTGAAGCCCTCGGCGTGGCCCCGGCAGCGGGGGAAGCGGCGGGCGAGGGCGTGCCGGAGGGCCGTCCAGGAGGCGCCGTCGCCGGCCGCCGGGTCCAGCCAGACGGTGGCGTCCTCGCGGTGCCCGAAGGTGTGCACCCCGTCGAGGCGTGCGGTGAAGGGCGGTACGCCGGCCGCGGCCAGCGACAGCAGGGGTGCCGCGCGCTCGAACGCGGCCTCGGGCACGTAGCCGAAGAGCAGGTTGACGTGCGGCGGCCAGCGGTGGATCTGCGGGTCGTGGTCGCGGCGGACGGCCTGGAGGGCGGGCCACAGCTCGTCCGGCGGCAGCCAGGCGACGGCGGTGCGGGCGGTGGGCGGCAGGTCCAGGACGTCCTCGGTGTCGTCCTCGGTGCCGGCGGTGAGGGAGAGGGTGACCTCCACGCCGTAGTGGTCGGAGACGAACAGGCCGTCCTCAGTGGGGGTGTCGCCGTGCAGGACCGCGCCGGTGACGCGGGGCCCCCCGCACGCAGCAGGACCCGGTCGAGCCGGGAGGCACGGCCGCTGAGCGAGGAGACCGCGGCGAGCGGATTGCCGGCCGGGTCGAAGGTGGGGGTGCGGTCGTGCGGCCCGTGCGCCTCGGTCCAGGCGTCGCGCAGGCCGAGGGCGAGCGCGGGCCCGTCGCCTCCGTCGTTGAAGTCGCCGAGCAGCAGCAGGGCGCCCTCGACGCCGGCCAGTCCCTCGGCGAGCCGGGCGAGTTCGGCCTGCCTGCGGGCCGGGCCGTCGTCGGAGTGGTCGCTGCTGAGGTGGGTGGCCGCGACCACCAGCGGTCCGGCGGAGGTGTCGACGGTGATCGCGGCGACGGCCTTGTGCGGGCCGAGGGTGTGCCGGGCGGCCTCCCGTACGGGCAGCCGGCTGAGCAGCAGCACCCCGGCGTCGTCGGTGTCACGTCCGGCCGGGTCGGTGCCGAGGGTGTAGCGGGAGCGCACCCAGTCGGCCCGCAGCAGCATGTCCAGCAGCGCGGACTCGACCTCCTGGAGGGCGATGACGTCGGCGTCCGCCTCCTCGAGCGCGCGCAGCAGCAGGGGGCGGCGGCGGACGGTGTCGATGCGGTGGCTGTCGTACCGGTCCCACAGGGTGTTCCAGGTCAGGACGCGCAGCCGGCCGCCGTCCGCCGTCCCGACGTGCCCGGGGGACGGCCGCCCGGCGGGGCGCCAGGTCCGGCCGCCGTCGTCCCAGGCGTGCGGGACGCGGGCCGTGAAGAACGGCGGGCGCAGCAGGCGCGGGTCGCCGACGCGTCCGGCGTCGGTGGCGTCGATGCGGTCGGTGCCGGTGGCCCGGTCCCAGACGCGTTCGCCGTCCGCCTCGACGAACAGCACGCGGTGCCAGGGGATGTCGCCGCCCGGCACGAACGCGGGCAGCGGGATGCGCGCGGGCGGGGCGCCGCGCTGGTGCACGCCGATCACGAACCGCGCCGGGTCGAACCGGGCGTCCCAGCGCACGCGGTGGTAGATCTCCTCGCTGGTGCGCATGTCACGCCTCCTGTCCGGTCGCGGCGCCGCCGAGCGAGCCGTCGGTGTCCTCGACGGTGCCGCCCGCGCCGACGTACCAGGTGCGGTGGGCCTCGCCGGGGTAGGGCGGGGTGAACCGGCGGGCCTGCGCGGTCAGTACGGCCGGCGGCACCGGGTGGGCGCGGCCGGCGTTGCGGCGGGCCAGTTCCTCCTCGTCGACGGGGGTCACCACGTGCGTGACCAGGGCGTCGCGGCGGCGGGCCACCGCGTGCACCAGGGAGCGCTGGTGCGGGTTGAGGGACGTCGCGTCCCACACCACCGTCGCACGCCCGGCCAGGGCGGTGTCGAGCCGGCGCAGGCCCTCGCGCAGGACGTCGGCGTTGGCCCGCTGGTCGGCTCGGGAGCCGCGGGCGAGCCGCAGGTCGTCGAGGGCGATGCGGACGGTGCCGCCGGGCAGCGTGCCGGCGAAGGTGCTCTTGCCGCTGCCCGCGGGTCCCGTCAGGTGGATCAGGCGGGGGAACTCCGCGGAGCGCCACCGCCAGGTGGCGGCCACGGCCTCCTCCGGGCCGGCGATCCGCCCGGCGGCGTACGCGGCGCGTGCCTCGGCCCAGCAGCGGTCGGCGGCCTCGGTGTCCAGCCCGGCGAGGGCCTCACGCAGCCCGTGGCGCAGCGGGCGCAGCGGGTCGGGGCCGAGCAGGCCGGCCTCCTCGGCGTGCAGCGCCGACCATTCGGCCTGCTCGCGGGCCTCGGCGTCGGGCGCCGTGGCCGCCGCCACGGCGTGCAGGACACCCAGGTCGGCGGCGAGCGCCAGGCGGGCGAGGCCGGCCGCGCGGTCCTCGTCGGGGTACGGACGGTGCAGCGCGGGGCGGAGTCCGGCCAGGTCGGCCACGCGCCGGGCCTGCGGCATGCCGAGCGGCCCGGCCAGGCGGGCCGCGAGGCGGACGCGCGGGGTGGCGTGCAGCAGGGCGGCCAGCACCCCGCTCAGCCGGGCGTCGCCGGTGCGGCCGAGGGCGTCGAGGCGGCCGCAGACGTCCGCGGCGCGGTCGGCGGCCCCGGAGCCGGTGACGGCGACGCCCACGGCCGCGGAGAGCGCGTCCGCGTCGGGGGCCGCCCCGGAGCGCACCGCCCACAGCGGGGCGGCGGGGCCGAGCCCGTTCTCGACGACGGCGGCGTGCATCCAGTGGGTGCCGGTCGTCACGTGGCCGGCGCGCACCCACTTGGCGACGTGACGGCCGAACTCCCCGTACCGGAAGCCGTCGACGGTGCGGACGACGTAGCCCTCGCGGCGTGCGGTGTCCAGCCGCAGTGCGCGCAGCGCGGCCTCGTCGTAGGTGCCGCGCCACAGCACGGGCGGCACCGGGATGCCGAGCCGCCGCAGGAAGCGCACCGTGCGGTCCCAGTCCAGGCACCGGTCGCCGTCCCAGACGGAGAAGCCGTAGAACCAGCTGTCCAGGTCCTCGTAGGGGACGGAGTGGCGGGCGTGCAGGTTCTCCCCGCACACCCGGAGTCCGGCAGGGAGGAAGGGGCCGATCCCTCCCTGGAGCGCCTTGACCCAGGCGCGGGAGGGATGGTGGCTTGAGTCGAGCGACCTGGCGTGGGTGCCGTCCCGGTAGAGCGTGGTGTTCTCGCCGTCGAGCTTCTCGGTGACGACGACCTCGCGGCCCCGCAGCGCTCCGGGGTCCCCGGCGCGCAGGTCGTCCGCCGAGGCCCCGGGCGACCAGGGCAGGTGCGGTGTGCGTGGATAGTGCGTGCGCATGGTGCCGGTTTCCCCCGTGACGTACTGGTGCGGGCTCACTGTAGGAGCGCGGGAATCCGCGGGCCACCGCTTAACCGGGCGCGCCACCGGGGTACGGGAAGTCCCGTGGGACGGACGGTCGGTGTGCGCGTGCCGGCTCCGCGGGCCGGGCGCGGCAGCGGACGGCCGCCGTCGCGGCGCGCGTCGGGAGCGACCGCAAAATGCGTGGTGGCGGCGGGGGACGGAGGCGATGATGGGCGCGTGACGTTCCTGGAGGTCGCCTGCGACGAGTCGGGCTCCGACGGCGAGAACCTGATCGGCGGGAACACGGATGTCTTCGCCCACGCGGGTGTGTGCGTCGCGGGTGACGCCTGCGCCGGGGCGCTGCGGGAGATACGGGAGCGGATCAGGTCGCCCGCCGAGGAGTACAAGGCCAACCACCTGCTGCGGGAGAAGCACCGCGCGGTACTGGAGTGGCTGCTCGGACCCGCGGGCCCCCTGCACGGTCACGCCTCCGTGCATCTCGTCGACAAGGCGTACTTCGTGCTCGTGGCGGTCCTCGACGTGCTGGCCGGGGGACCGGCCGCGGCGGCCACGGCGCCGGTGCTGTACCGCGAAGGGCGGGGCACCGTGGACCCGTTGACGTGGCAGGCGTTCCTCCGCGCCGGCAACGACCTGGTGCGCAGGAGGAACCACGAGGAGGGGGAGGCGCCCGTCGACGCCTTCTACCGGGCACTGGAGGCGTTGCGTCCGGCACCCGGCGGGGACGGCGGTCCGTCCGGGGTCCTCGCGGTGCTGCGGCGGGCGAGGCCCCGGGCGGAGGCGTTCCGGGCCCGGCTGTCGGCGGAGCCGGGGGCGGCCGAGCCGTTGGATCCGCTGTTTCCCGCGCTGGAGCACACGGTGGCGCGTTGGGGCGAGGGCGGAGCGCCGGTGCACGTCGTCCACGACCGGCAGAACACGCTCACCGAGGAACGGATCGCGCGGCTCGGGGCGTCGCTGCCCCCCGGCCGCCGTCTGGCGGGGCTGCGGTTGGCCGAGTCGCGCCATGACCCGCGGATCCAGCTCGCCGACTTCCTCGCGGGGGTCGCGCGGAAACTGGCCTCGGACGAACTCGCGGGCCGCGGGGACCCGGTGCTGACCGGACTGCTGCGCCCCTACGTGGATCCGCTCTCGGTGTGGGGCGACGACCGGAGCTGGTCACGGCTGGGGCCCCAGCCGACCGCGGCACGGCCCGGCCGACGCCGTCCCGGCCGGTACGGCTGAGCTCATCGCAGGGTGTGCGGGCACGACCCCGCCCGGGCCTGCGGTATCGCCCTCCCCCGGAGGGCTCTCCGGGGGAGGGCGGAGCCCGACGACGTTCCGGAAGCGGTCGTCGGCGCACACGGTCTCGTGGCGGGGTTCCGGCCCCCTCGCGGGCGCGCCCCGCGCCCCGCGGGGAGCCGCCGTCAGCACTGCCAGAGGAAGGCGGCCTCGCCGCAGGGCCGGCAGCTGAAGACGTAACCGCGGCCCCCGCCGCCGAAGTTCGCCGAGGTCGCGTGGTCGGTCCCCTCCTCGAGTTGCGCCGTGAACGTCATGGTCGCGGTGCAGGAGGGACAGTGCGGGGTTTCGTCACACTGGATCCAGCCCGGCTCGCCGCCCAGCCGCCCGAGCGCCCGCTCCTGGACACCACCGCCGGCCGGGACGGGGCGCAGCGCGGTGACCGCCCCGAGGAGCGTCTCGCCCTCCACCGGGACGGCGGCCGGGGTCAGCGCCCCGGTGAACAGGTAGGCACGGTTGCCGCCGGCCCGTGGGTCCCAGTCCTCGCACATGCCCGGGTCGTTCTGGCAGAGGAAGACCGCGACGGCACCGTCCCCGGCGGGCAGGTACGCGAGGAACTGCAGCGCCCCGTCACAGGTCCGGCACAGCGGCCACGGGAAGCCCTCCGGCACCAGCGGGACTCCGCCGGTGCGCAGGACGGGCGCGTCGGGGGCGGTCGCGCCGCCGTCGATCAGGTGCACCGGGAGAGCCTAGGGGCTCCGGGGGACGCAGCGCAGGGCGAGGGCGGCGGCGGTCAGGTAGGCGAGGGCGCCGGCGGCCATGGCGAGGCGCAGGCCCGTGGCGTAGTCGGCGGCGGTGGCCAGGAGGGTGCCGCCGAGCGCCACGCCCGCGGCGCTGCCGATCTGCCGGGCGGTGTTGAAGAGGGCGGAGGCGGTGCCCGAGTACCCGGGGGGCACCGCCGCCATCACGGTGGTGGTCGTGCCGGTGAGCGCGAAGGAGGTGCCGAAGCCCGCGGCCATCATGGGGGCGATCAGCAGCGGGTAGGCGGGGTCGTTGCCCGCGGCGGCCCAGCCGGCCAGTCCGAGGGCACCCAGCAGCATGCCGGTGACGACCAGCGGGCGGTCCCCGGTCCTGCGGGCCAGCCGTCCGGACAGGACGGAGGCGAACATGGTCGTCGCCACGGCCGGGAAGAGGGCGAGGCCGGTGCCGAGGGCGCTGTAGCCGCGCTGGTGCTGGAAGGCGAGGCTGGCGGTGAACACCATGCCGTAGAAGGCGAAGTTGAACAGGAGCCCGATCAGCGATCCGCCGCCGACCGCCGTGGAGCGCAGCATCCGCGGCGGGATCGCGGGTGCGCGGGCCAGCCGCTCGCGCAGGCCGAACGCCGCGACGGCGAGGAGGGCCAGACCGGCGCCGGCGAGGACCGCCGGATCGGACCAGCCGCGCCGTCCGGCCTCGTTGAGCACGGCGGTCAGCAGGGCGACCGCCGCGACGACCGCGACTTGCGCGGGCCAGTCCAGGGCCCGGTCGGCGCGGCGGGGCGAGGGCGCCACGTGCCGCAGGGTCAGCGCCAGGCACGCGGCGCCGACGGGCAGGTTGACGAGGAAGACCCACCGCCAGCCCACCGTGGACACGAGCAGCCCGCCGAGCAGTGGGCCCGCGGACGCCGCGATGCCGGCCATCGCGCCCCACAGCCCGACGGCCCGCGACCGCGCGGCGGGAGCCGGGTAGGCCTGCTGGAGCAGCGCCAGGGAGCCGGGCACGATCAGCGCCGCGCCGAGCCCCTCGGCCAGCCGCGCGACGACCAGGGCGGGGGCGTCCGGCGCGAGCGCGCACGCGGCGGAGGACGCGGTGAACACGGTCACACCGGCGCAGAAGACCCGGCGGTTGCCGAGCCGGTCGCCGAGCGCGCCGCCGGTGAGCAGCAGTCCTGCGAACACCATGGTGTAGCCGTCGGTGATCCACTGGATCCCGGTGAGGGAGGCGTGCAGTTCGCGGCCCACCACGGGCACGGCGACGTTGATGACGGTGACGTCCAGGATGACCATGAAGTAGCCGGCGCACACCGCGAGCAGCGGCGCCCGTGACCAGGGCCGGGTGCCTGGGGCCGGCACGGCGGCGGGCGCGGGCCCGTCGCCACCGGCGGCCTCCGCGAAGGGCACGTCCTCGACCTCATCCCGTACGCAGGGGTTCCGTACCGGATGTCACAGTAAGGGGTGGAAGGTCCGCTTCACGGGACCGGCCGGGCGGGCCGTGCGTGCTTCAGTCCGCCCCGTCGGGACGGCGGCGCAGCAGGTAGGTGTCCATGATCCAGCCCTTGCGCTCCCGGGCCTCGGCGCGGGCGCTGAGAATGCGCTGCGCGGTCTCGGCGAGCGGGCCGGAGATGAGGATCTCGTCCTCGGTGCCGAGGTAGGCGCCGTAGTGGATGTCCAGGCCCTCGGGGTCGATCCCGGCGAAGGCCGCGCGGCCGTCGAGCATGACCACCACGTCGTCGGCGTCCCCGGGGAACCCCTCGGCGAGGCGGCGGCCGGTGGTGATCTGCAGGGGGCGGCCGACCCGGGTGAGGGTGAGGCGGTGGCGGGCTGCGAGGGCGGCGACGCTGCTGATGCCGGGGACGACCTCATGGGTGAAGGCGCCGGGCCGCCGGGCGAGGACCTCGTCGACGACGGCGATCACGCTGTCGTAGAGGGAGGGGTCGCCCCAGACCAGGAAGGCGCCCGTCTCACCGGGGCCGAGGTGGGCGTCGAGGAGGTCCGCCACCAGGTCGGCGCGGCGGCGGCGCCAGTCCTCGACGGCTTCGGCGTAGCCGGGTGCGGTGCGGTCGCGCTCGGCGTCGGGCACCTCGACGATGCGGTGGCCGGGGCGGGCGTGCTCGTCGAGCATCCGCCGGCGCAGGCGGATCAGGTCCTGGCGCTCCTCCGGTTTCCCGAGGACGAGGAAGACGTCCGTACGGCCGATCGCCTTGACCGCCTGAAGGGTGAGGTGTTCGGGATCGCCCGCGCCGATGCCGATGACGAGGATGTGTCGCATGCGGTGATTGTGCCCTGCGGTACGGCTGTGACGGCCACCGCGGCAACTGTTCCCGGGAGGTCCTGTGATGTCCCTCACGCCGGATGGGGTGATTACGGTGCGACTTAGTAGCCGGCGCTCTCTCGGCATATAAGCTCTATCCGGAACGGAATGGGACATTATTCGCACAGGGGGGCGACGGTATCCGATCCGTACGGCGTCATGGGCTGCTCCCGGGGCGGGGAATACGAACTGAGGGCCCATCAGGTCTCATCCGGACGACGGCTGCGGCGGCGCGGCACGCCCACGCGCCCTGCGCAAGAACCGTCGTGGCTACGAGTCCGCGTAGTACCGATCTTCCATTGCCCGATGTTCGGGACGGTCCACACAATGGCCGGGCCCGCCAGCCGTCACGGCAGCTCAGGCGGGTTGTGAACACGCACGCCGAACCCTCGAGTGAGGTCACGCAATGACGAAGCACCGCCGGACGATGCCCTTCCGGAAGATCACCGTCGCCGCCCTCGCCGTCGCCGCCGTGGGTGTGCCCTCGGTGGCCATGGCCTGCGTCGGCGGCCAGCAGGGGCCGCGCCAGGACGGGTCCCAGGCCCAGGGCCGCTGGAACCACGGCTCGTGGGGCGGGTCCTGGAACGGGGCCGCCGACGGCTCCGCCGGCCAGACCGCGGGCGGGACCTGGACCAAGGGCGGCCCGTGGAGCGGGAAGCCGTCCTCGGCTCCCGCCGCCCCCTCGGCGCCCTCTTCTGCCCCCTCCTCCGCACCGTCGTCGGCGCCCTCCTCCGCACCGGGCGCTCCTGCCGCGGGTTCGGGCGCCACGCTGACGGGAGCCTCGGCCACCGTGCTCGGCCTGGTGAACCAGGAGCGCGCCAAGGCCGGCTGCACGGCCCTGAAGGTGAACGCCAAGCTGAACGAGGCCGCGCAGGACCACAGCAAGGACATGGCCTCGCACCAGAACATGTCGCACACCGGCTCCGACGGCTCGTCACCCGCCGACCGCATCTCCTCGACGGGCTACAACTGGAGCAGCTACGGCGAGAACGTGGCCTACGGCTACGCCTCCGCTTCCAGCGTGATGAGCGCCTGGATGGCCAGCCCGGGCCACAAGCGGAACATACTGGACTGTTCCTTCAAGGAGATAGGGATCGCGCTGGCGCAGCCCGGCAACTACTGGACGCAGGACTTCGGCGCCGCGCGCTGAAGCGGTACGCCGGGAGGCCCGGCCGCCCCCGTGGCGGCCGGGCCTCCCGGCGTACGTGCGGCCGGCGGCCTCGGTCAGCGCAGGCCGCGGCCGAGCGCGTTGATCAGCTCGCCGTCGGCGGTGTCCCCGCTCAGCTCCCAGAAGAAGGCGCCGCCGAGGCCCTGGGACTTCGCCCAGGCCGCCTTGCCGCTAAGCGTGAGCGGGGTGTCGTAGCTCCACCACTCGTCGCCGCAGCGGGCGTAGGCCGTGCCGGCGACCACGTGCGTGGCCGGGCAGCGGGTCTTGAGCACCTTGTAGTCCTCGCTGCCCGCCTCCCAGGTGCCGGGAGCGGGTCCGGTGGCGTCGCCGCCGGGCGCCGTCCGCGTCACCCCGGTCCAGCCGCGGCCGTAGAAGCCGAGGCCGAGCAGGAGCTTGCGGGCCGGGATGCCGAGGCCGCGCAGCTTGTGGAGGGTCGCCGCCGCGTTGGCGTCCTTCGCCGGGATGCCGCGGTAGGAGGTGAGCGGCGAGTGGGGGGCCGTCGGGCCGGTGGCGGCCCAGGTGCCGAAGTAGTCGTAGGTCATGGGGTTGTACCAGTCGACGTACTTCGCGGCGCCCGCGTAGTCGGCGGCGTCGATCCTGCCCCCGTCCGAGGCGTCGGCGGTGATGGCGGCGGTGACGAGGTTCTTCTTGCCGAAGCGGTGGCGTACCGCCGACATCAGGTCCTTGTACGCGCCCGGGCCGCTGGTGTCACAGGACATGCCGCAGGCGTTGGGGTACTCCCAGTCGATGTCGATGCCGTCGAAGACGTCGGCCCAGCGCGGGTCCTCGACGAGGTCGTAGCAGGAGTCCGCGAAGGCCTCCGGGTCGGCGGCGGCCTGGGTGAAGCCGGGCGACCAGGTCCAGCCCCCGAAGCTCCAGAGCACCTTGATGTGCGGGTACTTCTTCTTCAGCTTGCGCAGCTGGTTGAAGTTGCCGTGCAGCGCGCCTTCCGCGGTGCTGTCGGCGACGCCGTCGACGCTGCCGGCCGCGTCGTAGGGCTTCTGGTAGTCCGCCCACTCGTCGCCGACGGCGCACTTGCCGTCCGTGACGTTGCCGAACGCGTAGTTGATGTGGGTGAGCCGGGAGGCCGCGCCCGAGGTGACGATGTTCTTGACGTGGTAGTTGCGGTCGTAGACGCCCCAGTCGATGAAGTAGCCGACGACCTTCGACGTCGCCCCCTGGCCGTGCGGGGAGTGCGGGGCGTGATGGCCGTGGGACGCCGCCGTGGGCAACGGCTGGGCCGCGGCGGGGCCGGTGACGAGGCTCGCGGTGAGCAGCGCCGTGCCGGCGGCGACGAGGCCGGTCAGGGCTCTGCGGAACCGTGGTCCGTGCTGTCCGGGCATGGAGTCACCTCTGGTGAGGAAGCGGTCGTGAGCGCGCGTGGGTGCGGGGACACCCTAGAAGGACTAGACCAATGAGGTCAATGGTCTGCACCAATGCGGAAGTCCCCGCTCCTCAGCTCCCGGTGAGCGCCCGTCAGATCGGCATCAGCGTCCAGGACCAGCGGTGGGTGCCCGGACCGACCCGGTACGCCGGCAGGGTGTCGGGCCCGCAGGAGGCGGTGCCGACCCCGCGGTGGGCGGCGTCCACGTGGACCACGCACGTGGCGCGCGGCACGAGTTCGTCGTGGTGCGCGGCCGCCGTGAGCTCCGCGGCGCGGTAGCGGGTGACGCTCACCTGGCGCGGGGCGTCCAGGTGGACGGCGATCCCCGCCGCGGCCGCCACCCCGGTGAGGCCGAAGCGCCGCACGCCGTGCCGCCCACCGCTCTCCTGCGGTCGCAGGTACGGCGTGAACAGGGCGTCCACGTCCGCCCGGTGGAGCCCGGTGGTCGCGCCCGCGCACCGGTCGGGGTAGGTCTCGCCCGGCCCCCGGCCGAACCATTCCAGGGTGTCCAGACCCGCCGCGGTCTCGAAGACGGTGCCGACCCGCGGCACGTCGGTCAGCGCCTCCGGCAGCACGGCGGTCTCGTCGACGAGCAGCCCGCCGTTCAGCAGCGGCGTCAGGACCTGCTCGTGACCGACGGTGCCCGCGCCGTCCGTGGCGTACTCCGAGCGCACCACCACGCTCGCGCCCTCCCTTCCCACCGACACCAGCGTGCGTCGCGGTGCGTGCAGGCCCCAGGCGCGCCAGCGGGCGGCGATGCCGCCCCACTCGTCGTTGTCGGTGGGCGCCCGCCACAACGTCAGCACGGGCGGCGCGGTGAGCAACGGGTGCCGGAGCAGCCCGGCTTCGTCGAGTTCCACCACCCCGCCCGGCGCGAGCACGGCGCCCGCCCGCGTGAGCAGGTCCCGGTGGTCCTCGTCGAGCACCACCTGCGGGGCGCACACCAGCGTGCCGCGCGGCGCCCAGGGCAGGTCCTCGGCCGTCGTGACCCGCAGGGTCAGGTGCGAGTCGCCGTGCGGCAGCAGGCTGGTGGGCAGCGGCACCACCGCGCTCTCCCCCGGCGCGAGGTCCGGCAGCCGGACGGGGGCGGTGCCGGAGTCACCGATGTGCCACCGCGCGCTCAGCCACGCGAGGCCCGTGAAGTGCTGCCGGTTGGTGATCCGCGCCCCGCGGTGGTCGGGGGTGAGCTCCAGCCGCAGCGGGGCGGCGATCTCACGGTGCTCGGCCATCGCGGGCTTGGGCGTCCGGTCGGGCAGGACGAGGCCGTCGGCGCAGAAGGCGCCGTCGTTCGGCGTGTCCCCGAAGTCGCCGCCGTACGCCCAGCGGTAGCCCGGCGCGGCGATGCCGTCCGCGTACGCGCCGGCGGGCGCGTCGGGCCCGGCCGGGAGACCGGCCCGCTCCCCGGTGAGCCGCTGGAGGATGCCGTGGTCCCTGAACTCCCAGACGAAGCCGCCCTGCAGGCCCGGGGTGGACTCGATGGCCCGCCAGTAGTCGGCCAGGGAGCCGTTGCTGTTGCCCATGGCGTGCGAGTACTCGCACAGGATGAGCGGCCTGGAGTACGGGCCGGCCGTGATCTCCTCGATGGAGGCGTACATCGGGCAGATGATGTCGCTCGCGGACTGCTCCCGCTCCCAGTCGTCCTTGATCGCGCCCTCGTACTGCACGGGCCGGGTCGGGTCGGTGCGCCGCAGCCAGCCGGCGGCGGCGTCGTGGTTGGCGCCGTGGTCGCTCTCGTTGCCCAGCGACCAGACGACCACGCTGGGGTGGTTGCGGTCCCGCAGCACCATCCGGGCCACCCGGTCGGTGAACGCCCCCAGGTAGCGGGGGTCGTCGGCCAGCTCGTGGGCGTGGTCGTGGGTCTCGATGTCGGCCTCGTCCACGACGTACAGGCCGAGTTCGTCGGCGAGCGGGAGCAGCGCCGGGTCGGGCGGATAGTGCGCGGTGCGCACCGCGTTGAAACCGTACCGCTTGAGCAGGCACAGGTCGGCCCGCATCTCCTCGGCGTCGACCACACGCCCGGTCAGCGGGTGGAAGTCGTGCCGGTTGACGCCGCGGAAGTAGACCCGGACGCCGTTGACCAGCAGGTCGGCCCCGGAGATCGCCACGCTGCGGAAGCCGATGCGGTGGCGCGACTCGTCGGCCACGCTGCCGTCCGCCCGGTGCAGCCGCACGGTCAGGTCGTACAGGTGCGGGGTCTCGGCGCTCCAGGGGCGCACACCGGGCACGGTGGCCCGGATGCGGGCCTCGCCGAGGAAGTCCGAGACGCGCTCGCTCGCGACGTTGCCCCGCGCGAAGGCCTCGTCGGCGGGGAGCCGCAGGATGCCGTCCGGGGTGCACAGCAGTCCGGAGACGCTCCACCCCGCCGGGAGCGCGCCCGCCCCGCTGCGGACCTTGACCGCGACGTCGAGGGTGCCGCCGGGCACGGCGGTGATCCCCACGTCCGCCAGGTGGAGGGGGTCGGTGGCGTAGAGGTGGACGGAGCGGGTGATGCCGCCGTGCCACCACTGGTCCTGGTCCTCCAGGAAGGTCGCGTCGGACCATTTGACGACGGTCAGGCGCACGGTGTTGCGCTCCCCCGGGCGCACCGCGTGCGTGACGTCGAACTCCGAGGCGAGGCGGGAGTCCTTGCCCACCCCGACGGCGGTGCCGTTGACGTGCGCGATCAGCACGCTCTCGGCGGCCCCGACGTGGAGCACCACCCGCCGCCCCGCCCAGTCCGCGGGCACCTCGGCCTCCCGCTCGTACACCCCGGTCGGGTTGCGTCCGGCCGGCGGTGAGGGCGGCAGGTCGGGGAACGGCATCGTCACGTTGGTGTAGTGCGGCAGGTCCCGCACACCGTGCACGTCGTCGAAGTCCTGGACGGTCCAGCAGCCGGGCACGTCCGTCTCCGCCCAGCGGTCGGCGAGCGGGGTGCGCGGGGTGGGCAGCAACTGGAAGCGCCAGCGTCCGTCCAGCGGTACGCGCGGGGCGTCGGGGCGGACGACCGCGTGCATGGGCAGCCGGCGCCACCCGGTCAGCTCGGGGGCGTCCCAGGGGTCGATCGGAACGGCGGGCTCTGCTGCGGCGGGACGGCTGTCCTGCATGGGGGTTCCCTCCCGGGAGCGGTCGGTTCGCGGTGGGGGCGCGGTGACGGCGGGCCCGTGGGGACGAGGACCGGGGCGGCGTCGCCGGGGATGACCCGGCGGCCGCGGGTCGGGGCCCGCGGTGCGGCGCGATCGGCGCCGGGGAGGACAAGGGTCCGCTGCGACGGCACGGGGTGGCGGCCGGGCGGCGCGTCGTCGGGGGGGGGGGGGGGGGGGGCCCCCCCCCCCCCCCCCCCCCCCGGGGGGGGGCGGGGGGGGGCCCCCCCCCCGCGGGGGGGGGGGGCCCCCCCCGCGGGGGGGGGGGGCGGGGGGTTATTGTAAGGCCCCCCGGCCCCC
>NZ_JBIBGK010000008.1:162721-287526 GCF_042956445.1 Streptomyces sp. NPDC008238
GCGGGGGGTTTTGGGGGGGGGGGGGGCCCCCCCCGGGGGGGGGGGGGGGGGGGCGGGGGGGGGGGGGGGGGGGGGGGCCCCCCCCCCCCGACGGCCCGGAACGGTGGGGCGGCCGGTGGCCGGACCGCTCCGGGCGGTGGGGCGGCTACGCGCTCGGCGTGAGACGCAGGGTGAGGATCTGGAACGGCCGCAGGGCCAGCCGGACCCCGCCGTCGGGCCCGAGCTCCGCCTCCTCCCCCTCCAGCGGGCGTTCCAGCAGGTCCGTGACCTGCACCCGCGCCACGGGGAACGAGGCCCGCAGGGTCGTCGCGGCGCGCCCGCCGAGGGACTCGTACAGCCGGACGACGACGTCGCCGGAGCGGTCGTCGGCGAGCTTGACCGCCTCGATCGCGGCCCGCGTGCCGTCGAGCGTCACCAGGGGCGCCGCCGGCCCGGCGTCCGCGGCCCCGGCGGTGACCCGCAGCGGCAGGTTGAGCTCGTAGCCGCCCGCCACGGCGTCCTCGACGGCCGCGCCGGGCAGCAGCGCGTACGTCATGCGGTGCGGGCCCTGGTCGGCGTGCGGGTCGGGGACGCGGGGCGCGCGGACGAGGCTGAGCCGCAGCGTCGTGGTGGTCCCGCCGTCCTCGCGTGAGGTGCGGCCCACGTCGTGGCCGTAGGTCGAGTCGTTGAGCACGGCCACGCCGTACCCGGGCTCCGCCACGTGCGCCCAGCGGTGGCAGAACACCTCGAAACGGGCCGCGTCCCAGCTGGTGTTGGTGTGGGTGGGCCGGAAGACGTGCCCGAACTGGATCTCGGCCGCGCTGCGGTCGGCGTGCACGTCCAGCGGGAAGGCCGCCTTGAGGATCTTCTCGCTCTCGTGCCAGTCGATCTCCGTGTCGAAGTCGATCCGCGGGCTGCCGGCGCGCAGCCGTACGGTCTGCGCGAGGCGGGAGCCGCCGAAGGACCGCTCGACGCGGATCGCGCCGACGAGCGGGCCCTCCTCGACGACGGTGATCGCGTCCACGGCCGTCAGGTCGGTGTACTGCCGCCGGTAGTGGCGGTCGATGTCCCAGGCGTCCCACTGGTTGGGCAGGTCGGTGTGGAGCCGCAGCAGGTTGCCGCGCTCGCCGGGGGCCAGCACCTCGCGGCCCGCTCGCAGGTCGAACACCGAGGTGAGCAGCCCGTCGTCGTCGAGTTCGACGCGGACCAGCCCGTTGTCCAGGACGCGTTCGGTGACGGTCACCCTCCCGTCCGGCTCGGCCGCCACGACCGGCCCCGCCCCGGAGGCGGGCAGCTCGGCGAAGACCGCCACCCGGCCGTCGGAGAGCGGCTGGCCCTCGGCTCCGTCCGGCGCCGCCGGCACGGCGACGACCTCCGCCCGGGGCCGCGGCGAGGTGTTGAACACCCACGGCGCCGACGGCCCGGTGCCGGGGTCGCCGGCCACCACCGCGGCGGCGCCCGCGGTGACCGCCTCCAGCTCCTCCTTCAGGCGGGCGTAGGTCGCCTCGGCCTCGCGGTGCACCCACGCGATGGAGGAGCCGGGCAGGATGTCGTGGAACTGGTGGAGCAGGACCGTCTTCCACAGCCGGTCGAGGTCCTCGTACGGGTACGCGTACGACGGGTCGCGCAGCGCGGCCGTGGCGGCCCACAGCTCGGCCTCGCGCAGCAGGTGCTCGCCGCGCCGGTTGCCGGACTTGGTGCGGGCCTGGCTGGTGTAGGTGGCGCGGTGCAGCTCCAGGTAGAGCTCGCCGGACCACACCGGGGCGTCCTCGTACTCCGCGCGGGCCTCGCGGAAGAAGGTGTCCGGGTCCTGGACGACGACCTTGGCCGAGCCCTCCAGGTCGCGCAGCCGCCGGGCCTTCTCCAGCATCTCGCGGGTGGGACCGCCCCCGCCGTCGCCGTGGCCGAAGGGGACCAGGGAGCGCGTACCGCCGCCCTTGTCGGCGTAGTTGCGGACGGCGTGGGCCATCTCCTCGCCGGAGAACACCGCGTTGTAGGTGTCGACGGGCGGGAAGTGCGTGAAGATGCGGGTGCCGTCGATGCCCTCCCACCAGAAGGTGTGGTGCGGCATCTTGTTCGTCTGGTTCCACGAGATCTTCTGCGTGAGGAACCACTCCATCCCGGCCAGCCGGGCGATCTGCGGGTAGGCGCCGGTGTAGCCGAAGGAGTCGGGCAGCCACACCCCCCGGCACTCGACGCCGAACTCCTCGGCGAAGAAGCGCTTGCCGTGGATCAGCTGGCGGGCCATCGCCTCGCCGCCCGGCAGGTTGCCGTCGGCCTCCACCCACATGCCGCCGACCGGCACCCAGTTGCCGGCCTTCGCCGCCTCCTGCATGCGCCGGTACACCTCGGGGTTGCGCTCCTTGACCCAGGCGTACTGCTGGGCCTGGGAGCAGGCGAACACCAGCTCCGGGTAGTCGGCCGCGAGCGCGGTGACGTTGCAGAAGGTACGGGCGGTCTTGCGCCTGGTCTCGCGCAGCGGCCACAGCCACGCGCTGTCGATGTGGGCGTGGCCGACCGCGGACAGCGTGTGGGCGCTGGCGTGGGCGGGCCGGGACAGCACCCCGGCGAGTTCGGCGCGGGCCGCGGCGGCGGTGCCGGCGACATCGGCGATGTCGAGGGCGTCGAGCATCCGCTCCAGGGCGCGCAGCAGTTCGTGGCGGCGCGGCTCGGCCGTGGACAGTTCGCGCATCAGCTCACCGGCGACCTCGATGTCGAGGACGAGGTGCCACACGTCCTCGTCGAGGACGGCGAGGTCGGCGCGGGCCATCGTGTACAGCGGCTCGGCGGGGGCGGTGAGCCGGTCGCCGAGCGGGGTCGGCAGGAAGCCCTTGGCCAGGACGTCGGGGTTGGCGGCGGCCTCCAGCAGCAGTTCCACCGGTTCACCGCCGGCCGCGGGATTCGCCACGGGCACGTACTGGTTGCGCGGCTCGATGCCCTTGACCGGGGTGCCGGAGGCGTCGTGGACCAGGGCCTCGGCCTGGCCGCCGGGCCAGTCGCCGATGAAGCCGAGGTCGAAGACGGCCTCCACGCGGCGGCCCGCCCACTCGGCGGGGACGGTGCCCCGGGCGCGTATCCAGCTGGTCGACCAGGGGGTGCCCCAGCGGTCGCCGGTCGCGAAGGGCACGTACTCGGCGGCGAGTGCCTCGCCCACCGGCACCGGTTCGCCCTCCACGTGCCACGCGGTGAGCGTCAGCGGTACCGACGCGCCGTACACCGCGGGGCGGATGCGCTGTTCCAGGACGCGGTCGAGGCGCGCCTCGACCTGCTTGCGGTCGTCGTGCATGGGTGCTGGTCCCCTCAGTCCCGGAGGTAGGCGAGGTCGGGTACGTGCTTGCGGTATCCGTCGAGCAGGCGCCGGGCGACGGCGACGGAGTCGACGAGCGGGTGCAGCGCGAAGGCCCGCAGTGCGGCGGCGCCGTCGCCGGTGGTGGCGGCGGTGATGACGTCGCGCTCGACGGCCTTGACGGCGGTGACCAGGCCGACGGCGTGGCCGGGCAGCGGGTCGCCGACGATGGGGCGGGCCCCGTTGGCGTCCACGTGGCAGGGCACCTCGACGACGGCCTCGGAGTCGAGCGGCTCGAGGGCGCGGCGGTTGCGGACGTTGAGGATCAGCGTGGTGCGCTCGTCGAGGGCGATGGCCCGCATCAGGGCGAGGGCGACCTTCTCGTAGCCGCCGGACTCCAGGTCGCACGAGTCGCGTTCACCGGCCCCCGCGGCCTCGCGGACGTCGGCGCCGTAGGTCGTCTCGCGCTCCAGGCGGGTGGCGTCCCAGGCGGCGAAGGGTTCGGTGCCCGGGGCGCGCATCTTCTCGTAGAAGCGCTGCTGCTGCTCCAGGAGGAAGGCGCCGCGGGTGTGCTCGGCGTCGCGCGCGGCGGCGACGGCCTCGCGGTTGGAGTAGTAGTAGTTCAGGTACTCGTTGGGCACCGAGCCGAGGGTGCGCAGCCAGTCGGCGCCGAAGAGCTTGCCCTCCTCGAAGGAGGTGAGCGCCGCCTCGTCGGCCAGCAGCCGCGGGAGCAGGTCGACCCCGTCCACGCGCACCGCGCGCAGCCAGCCGAGGTGGTTCAGCCCCGCGTAGTCGAACCAGGCCCGGCCGGGGTCGATGCCGAGGGCGCGCGCCACCCGCCTGCCGAGGCCGACCGGCGAGTCGCAGATGCCGATGACGCGGTCGCCGAGGTGGTGGGACATGGCCTCGGTGACCAGGCCGGCGGGGTTGGTGAAGTTGATGACCCAGGCGTCGGGGGCGAGCCGCGCGATGCTGCGGGCGATGTCGACGGCGACGGGGACGGTGCGCAGCCCGTAGGCGATGCCGCCGGCGCCGACCGTCTCCTGACCGAGGACGCCCTCGTCGAGGGCGACGCGCTCGTCGACGACGCGCCCGGCGAGGCCGCCGACGCGGATCGCGGAGAACACGAAGTCGGCGCCGGTGACCGCGTCGTCGAGGTCGGTCGTGACGGTGACCTCGGGCGCGTCGGGGTATCCCTGCGCCTGCTGCCGCAGCACCCGGACGATGGCGTCCAGCCGTGCGGGGTCGAGGTCGTGCAGGGTGACGTGGGTGACCCGGCCCTCCGCGCGGTCCTCCAGCAGGGCGCGGTGGACCAGCGGGACGCGGAAGCCGCCACCGCCGAGAATCGTGAGCTTCATACTTCGACCACCTCCACCCCCGCCTCGCGCAGCGAGGTCCGGGTCGTCGCGTCCGCCGGGGCGTTGGTCACCACGACGTCGATGTCCTCCGGCCCGCACACCCGGGCCATGCCGGTGCCGGGGAACTTCCCGGCGTCCGCCACGAGCAGCACCTGGTCGCTCGCCGCGATCATGGCCCGTTTGACGGGTACCTCCACGGCGGTCGTGTCCAGTATCTGCCCGTCCGGACGGATGCCGCTGGTGCCCATCACCAGCCGGTCGGCCCGGACCTGGCGCAGGTTGTCCTCGGTGAGGAAGCCGACCAGGGAGCGGTACTCGCGGCGCACCACCCCGCCGAGCAGCACCAACTGCACGTCCTTCTCGTCCTGCAGCTCCTCGTAGACCGCGAGGTTGCTGGTGATCACCGTGAGCGAGCGGCCGCGCAGGTGCCGGGCGACCCGCAGCGCGGTCGTCCCGATGTCGAGCAGGACGGTCTCGCCGTCCTGGATGGTCTCGGCGCAGCGGACGGCGATGGCGTCCTTGGCCTCGACGCGGACCGCGGCGACGTCGGGGAACGGGTCGTCCTCGCCGGTCAGCGGGACCGCGCCGCCGTAGACGCGCTTCAGCAGGCCCTCGTCCTCGAGCTGGATGAGGTCGCGGCGGATCGTGGCCTGGCTGGCGCCGATCCGCTCGGCCAGCGCGGTCACCGAGGTGGGGCCGTCCGACCGCAGTGCGCGGAGGATCAGCTCATGTCGTCGGTCGGGGAGCATGCCCCGAACCCTACCCGGGCTCTCTGCAAAGTCAATCAAAGTCGAGCAGGTTTGTGATTGACCCTTGTCAAACCACTGCACAGCATGCAAGCTCTTGCCTACTTCAGGCCAGGGCGTCCCCCCGTCCGGGCCTGGACCGGGGGGACACGAAGCACCGGGCGCGCTCCGCGCCGGTGCCCCTGGAGAGGTAGGTCGCAATGCCGCGGTCGACACACGCCGGCAGCACCCGGGAGGAGGCAGCCGATGTCTTCCTGTCAGGGCTGCTCTTCTTCGACCTGGGTTTCACCGGGCTCCCCTCGGCGCCCACCCCGGGCGCCGAGGTGTGGACCAAGGACATGGGCACCTCCCCCGGCGGGATCGCCAACTTCGCGGTCGCGCTGAGCAGGCTGGGGCTGCGTACGTCGCTGTCCGCGGCCTTCGGCGAGGACCTGCTCGGCACGCACCTGTGGCACGAGCTGTCCGTCGCCGAGGGCGTCGACCTCTCGCGCTCGCGCCGGTTCGCCGGATGGCCGACGCCGGTGACCGTCTCCCTCGCCTACGACGGCGACCGGGCGCTGGTCACCCACGGCCAGGAGCCGCCGCTCGGCCCGGACGCGATGATCGGCGAACCGCCGCCCAGCCGGGCCGCGATCGCCCACATCGGCGCCGAGCCGCTGGAGTGGGTGGGGCGCGCGCACGCCGCGGGCACCCTGGTCTTCGCCGACGTCGGCTGGGACCCCTCGGAGCGCTGGAGCCCGGCGGTACTGGAGCAGCTCGCCCTGTGCCACGCCTTCATGCCCAACGCCGACGAGGCGATGGCCTACACCCGCACCACCACCCCGCGGGCGGCGTTGTCCCGGCTGGCCGACCTGGTACCGCTCGCCGTGGTCACCGACGGCGCCGGGGGCGCCCTGGCGGTGGACTCCTCGACGGGCGAGACGGCGTCGGTGCCGGGCCTCGCGGTGGACGCCGTCGACACCACCGGCGCGGGCGACGTCTTCGGTGCCGGGCTGGTCGCCGCCACCCTGGCCGGCCGGCCGCTCGCCGACCGGCTGCGCTTCGCCAACCTCGTCGCCGCGCTGTCCGTCGGGCGGATCGGGGGCGCCGCCGCCGCACCGGACCTGGCCGCCGTCGGCCGCTGGTGGCGGGCCGTGCGCGACTCCCCCGGCAACGACGGACTGCGCTCCGCGTACGCCTTCCTCGACCACGCCGTGCCGGCCGCCGCGACGACCGCCGCGGGCCCGCACCACGCCGATCAGCCCGAGCAGTAGGAGAACCCCGTGGACCTTTCCCGCAGACGATTCCTGCAGGCGACCGTGCTCACCGCCGCGGCCGCCGGCCTCACCGCCGCGTGCGGCGGAGGCGGCGCGGGCGGCACCAGGAACGGCAAGAACCTCACGCTCTGGTACTGGGGCGGCGGGCTGAGTGACAAGGTTGTCAAGGACGCCGAGGCGCACTTCACCGAGGTGACCCTGAAGTCCGCGCAGATAGGCGGCGACTTCAAGCAGAAGTTGCTCACGACGCTGACCGGCGGCCAGTCGGTGCCCGACATCACCGGCATCAAGGGCGAGGACATGGCCTCGTTCCTGCCCAACGCCAACCGCTTCCTGGACCTGAACGAGCTGGGCTTCAAGGACATCGCCCCGCAGTACCTGGAGTGGAAGACCAAGCTGGCGCGCAGCGAGGACGGCCGGCAGATCGGCTTCCCGATCGACATCGGCCCCACCGCGATGTTCTACCGCGCGGACTTCTTCGAGCAGGCCGGGCTGCCCTCCGAGCCGAGCGAGGTCGCGGCGCAGATCAAGACCTGGGACGACTGGTTGGACGCGGGCCGGGAACTGCACAAGGCGGTGCCGTCGGCGTCGCTGATCAACAGCGCGAGCGCGGTCTTCGACATCGCCGTCGGGCAGGGCACGCAGCGCTTCATCGACGCCGGCAACCACTTCGTCGGCGACCAGGACCACATCCGTGCCGCCTGGGACCTGGCCGTCCGGCCGTACCAGCTGGGGCTCGACGCCAAGATCAACGACAACAGCTGGAACGCGGCCATCGCCAAGGGCACCCTGGCGACCGAACTCGGCGCCGCCTGGCACGCCCTGGACATCTCCTCCGCCGCCCCCGACTCCAAGGGCAAGTGGCGGGTGGCCCCGATGCCGGGCGGCCCGTCCAACCTCGGCGGCTCGTTCCTGGCGCTGCCCCGCCAGTGCCGCAACCCCGAGCAGGCCTTCAAGGTCGTGAGCTGGCTGCTGAGCCCCGCCAACGACGCCCGCGGCTTCGCCGACGCCGCGATCTTCCCGGCCGCCCCCGCCGCGTACGCCATGCCGCAGATGACCTCCGGCGACCCGTACTTCGGCGGCCAGAAGACCATCGACGTCTTCGGGCCGGCCGCCAAGGCGATCCCGGCGGCGTACGAGGCCCCGGCGGACGCGGCCGTCATGGCCACGTTCAAGACCGAGCTGACCAACATCGAGACCAAGGGCAAGAAGCCGGACGACGCGTGGAAGGACGCGGTGGCCCAGGCCAAGCAGATCGCGCAGCGGCAGGGCGTGCGCTGACATGGCGGCGCCTCCGACCACCGGCCCCGGCTCCGTCGCGGTGGGCACCACCGACGGCGGGGCGGGGCGGCCGCGCTTCCGTCCGCGCCGTTCCGCGCCCGCGCACCATCTGCCGCCGGCGCCGCGCGCCGCCCGGCGCGGGGTGCTCTCCTTCTGGCCGCAGTACCTGGCGATCTCGCCGTTCTACCTGGTCTTCGGCGTGTTCATGCTCTGGCCGGTGTTCTACTCGCTCTACCTGGCCTTCCAGCGCTGGGACGGCATCGGCGAGATGCAGTTCGTCGGGTTGCAGCAGTTCCGCTTCCTGATGGACGACCCGGTCTTCTGGCTGTCGATCCGCAACACCCTGGCCATCTGGGTGCTGTCGACGGTGCCGACGCTCTTCGGGGCGCTGGTGCTGGCCACGCTGCTCAACTCGGTGCGGCGCTTCAAGTCCTTCTACCGGATCGCGCTCTTCCTGCCGAACGTCACCTCGATCGTCGCCATCGCGATCTTCTTCGGCGCGGTCTTCAGCAACAACTTCGGCCTGGTCAACGCGATCCTGCACATGGCTGGCCTGCCCGAGGTCCAGTGGATGAGCAATCCGTGGACCATCAAGCTGGTCATCGCGCTGCTGATGACCTGGCAGTGGACCGGCTACAACATGATCATCTACCTGGCGGGGATGCAGGCCATCCCCGGCGAGGTCTACGAGGCGGCGAGGATCGACGGGGCGGGGCCGGTGCGGACCTTCTTCCGCATCACGGTGCCGATCCTGCGTCCGGTCATCCTCTTCACCGTGGTCATCTCGACGGTCAACGGTCTGCAGAGCTTCACCGAACCGCAGGTGCTGTTCGGCAGCAACGCGGCCAACGCCAATCTCGGCGGCCCCGGCCAGGCCGGCCTGACCACGCTGCTCTACTTCTACCAATCCGCGTTCTCCAACAACGACTTCGGCTACGGCGCCGCCATCGTCTGGGCGTTCTTCGTGCTCATCCTGGTGCTCGTCGCCGTCAACTGGCGCCTCGTACAGCGCGGGAGGAAGTCATGACGCGCACCGCACGGTCGCTGCGGCCCAAGGGGCTCTACGCCCACCTCGTGCTGATCGCCGCGGTCCTCGTCTCGATCTTCCCGTTCTACTGGACGATCGTCATGGCGACCAACACCACGCGCGACATCTACCGGACGCCGCCCAAGGTCTCCTTCGGCCCGCACCTGCTGGACAACGTCCGCACGGTGCTCGACAGCGTCGACTTCTTCGGCTCGATGCTCAACACGCTGGCCGTCGCCTGCGTCTCGACCCTGCTCGTGCTCTTCGTCGACTCGATCGCGGCGTTCGCCTTCGCCAAGTTCGACTTCCCCGGACGCAGGTGGCTCTTCGGGGTGCTCCTCGTCTTCATGATGCTGCCGCTGCAGCTGGCGATCATCCCGCAATACCTGATCATGATGCACCTGGGCTGGCTCGGCACGCTCAAGGCGCTCATCCCGCCCGCGCTCGCCAACGCCTTCGGCATCTTCTGGCTGCGCCAGTACATCAGCGGCGGCGTTCCCGACGAACTCCTCGACGCCGCCCGCATGGACGGCTGCGGCTTCCTGCGCCAGTACTGGCACGTGGTGCTGCCCATGATCCGCCCGGCGCTGGCGTTCCTCGGCATCTACGCCTTCGTCAACGCCTGGAACGACTACGTCTGGCCGCTGATCGCCCTGGTCAACCCCGAGCACATCACGCTCCAGGTCGCGCTGGCCCAGCTGAACGTCGGCCGCTCCACCGACTACAGCGTCGTGATGGCCGCCGTGCTGCTCGCCTCGGCGCCCCTGGTGCTGGTCTTCGCGCTCTTCGCGCGGGGCTTCATCGCGGGCGCGACCGAGGGGGCCGTCCGCGGTTGACCGCACGGCTCCCGGGGCACCGCCGTTCGCCGCGGTGCCCCGGGCGGGCGGTCAGCCCGTCCGCACCGTGACCATGCCGTTCCCGGTGGTGGCGGTGATCCTGCGCGCCGACGACGCATCGGTCGGCACGCTCACCTCGCTCATCCCGACGCCGGTCCGGGCGCGCACGTCGTAGGCGGTTCCGGGGGGCACGGTGACGGTGACCATGCCGTTCCCGGTCGTGGTGGTGACCTCCTCCGGCGCGGCCTCGAAGGTCGCCTCCACCGTGCCGTTCTCGCTCGTCAGCGAGGCCCGGCGGGCGCCGAGGGCGGTGCCGGTGACGCCGCCGTTGCCGGTGCCGAGGTCGACCGCGCCGGTGACGCCGTCCGCCTCGACCTGCCCGTTGCGCACCCTGACGCTGACGGGCGTCGAGGCGGGCACCCTGACGACGTAGTCGACCTTGCACGGCCGGCTGTTCCCGCACCCGGAGCCGGTCAGCCTCAAGGTGCCGCCCTCGACCCGATGGCGGGTGGCCGGCTTCACGGCGCCGTACTCCAGGGTCTCGGTCACCGACATCGGCCCGCTGCCCACGGTGATCCGCACGGAACCGTTCTCGTTGCGCACGTCGAGCGCCTTCGCGCCGGAGATCTCGTAGGAGCGCGGGGAGGACCCGTCGGTCGCGCCGCCGGGCGACCCCTTCCCCGAGGGGACGGCGGAGCCGGTGACGTCGGCACCGGGTGCCCCGTCGCCGCCCGCGTCGCAGGACGCCAGGAACCCCGTCGCCGCGAGTGCCAGGACGACCGCCACCGCGCGCCAACTCTTCACCACTGCCTTCTCCTTGCACGTCGTCAACCATCGCCCCATGCGGAGCATATAGCTACAAAGGGGGCATTCCCGATCCCCCGATGGGGTGACTGGCCCGCCGATGCGCGGGTACACGCGCTTCGACCGCGGTGCGGCGAACGGGTGGCAGCGGCCACGCGGGCGGCGCGCGGGGCGGGCCCCCGGCGCCGCGGCCGGTAGACCTGGCGGGCGGGGCGGCGGACGGGAACGGGAGGGCAGGATGCGGCGCAGGGCGGCCGAGGTGACGGGGTGGCTGCTCGTGCTGCTCGCCCTGTACGTGGTGCTGATCGGGCCGGTCACGGTGCTGGAGGTCGCGGTCGGCGCGGCCGGCGCGCTGCTGGCCGGCATCGCCACGCGCACGGTGCGGACGGCCTCCGGCGCGACGCCGGGCGGTGCGCGGCACGCGGCGCGTGCGGTACGCGCCTGGCCGGGCGCGGTGCTCACGG
This sequence comes from Streptomyces sp. NPDC008238, assembly GCF_042956445.1. Lineage (NCBI taxonomy): Bacteria > Bacillati > Actinomycetota > Actinomycetes > Kitasatosporales > Streptomycetaceae > Streptomyces > Streptomyces sp. NPDC008238. Next base: position 173,759 of record NZ_JBIBGK010000008.1, read on the forward strand.
AGACCTGGCAACTGGCCGTCGCCGCCTTCGGCGGGCGGGCCCACCGCGGCGGGCTGCAGACGCTGCGGCTGCCCGAGGGCGTGGGGGCGGGATGGGCGACGGCGATGCTGTCCGCCACCCCGGGCACCCTCGTGGTGGACGTCGACGACAGCGGCGAACGCGTCGTCACGGTGCACCGGCTCGGCGCCGGGACGTCGGCGATGGAGCGCGCGCTGGGGGCCGAGGAGGTACGGGGATGAACGCCTGGCTGATCGCGGCCACCGTGCTCATGGCCGCCGGGCTCGGCCCGTGCGCCTGGCTGGCGCTGCGCGGGCCGGCGCACGTCCGGCTCGCCGGCACGAGCCTGGCGACGACTCTTGTGGCGGTCGTCTTCCTGCTGCTGGCCCAGGGGTTCGGGCGCTCCTCGTACACCGATCTCGCGCTGGTGCTCGCCGTACTGGGTCCGGTGGGCACCCTGGTCTTCACCCGCTTCCTGGCCGGGGAGCCGCACGAGGGCGGCGGTGCGGCGACATGACGGCCCGTCACGTCATCGCGCTGGCCCTGCTGGTCGCGGGCTGCGCGGTGCTCCTGCTGTCCGCCGCGGCGCTGGTCCTGCTGCCCGGCCCCTACCGCCGCCTGCACGCCCTCTCCCCCGCCGGCGCGCTCGGCGCCCCCCTGGTGGCGCTGGCCCTCGCGGTGGAGACGGGACCGGGCCGGGCCGCCCTGAAGCTGCTGTTCGTCGGGCTGCTGCTGGCCGCCGGCGGCACCGTGACCACGATGGCGCTCGGGCGGCTGACCGTGCGCATGGACGAGCGAAGGGAACCCTCCACGTGACGGGCACCGATGCGCCGGCCGTGATCGCGCTCCTGCTGGTGGCGGTCACCGCCACGGCGGCCGTACTGACCCGCGACCCGGTGCGGCAGTCCGTCGTCCTGGCCTTCCTGGGCCTGGCGCTCGCGCTGCTGTTCACCGTGTTCCAGGCCCCCGACGTGGCGCTGTCGCAACTGGCCGTCGGCTCGGTTCTGACGCCGCTGCTGATCCTGCTCACCGTGCGCCGGGTCCGGCGCGGGCCCGCGGCCGAGCGGGACGGGCGGACCGGGCGGCGCGGGCGGGACGGCCGGTGAGCCGCGCCACGCGGATCCGGCTGTTCGCCGTCGCCGCCGCGGTGCTGTTCGCGGGCTGGGCACTGGCCTGTGCCGAACTGCCCCCGTTCGGCGGTGACGTCCACCCCTACGGCGAGCGGGCGGTCTCCGCGGCCCTGTCCCGGCACACGGCGAACGTGGTCTCCTCGGTCAACTTCGACCAGCGGGCCTTCGACACCCTCGGCGAGGAGTCGGTGCTGTTCGCGGCGGTCCTGGGGGCCACCGTGCTGCTGCGGCTGGCCCGCGACGAGCGCAAGGTCGGCCCGGCGCCCCGGTCGGTGCTGCCGGCCACGCGGCTGTTCGGCGCGCTGCTGCTGCCGGTGGCGCTGCTGACCGGCTGGTACGTCGTCGCGCACGGCCAGTTGAGCCCCGGCGGCGGCTTCCAGGGCGGGGTGGTGCTGGCCGCGGGCCTGCACCTTGCGTACGTGGCCGCCGACTACCGGGTGCTGGGCCGGGTGCGCCCGCTGGCCGTCCTGGAGGTGACGGACGCCCTCGCGGCGGCGGCGTTCACCGCGCTGGGGCTGGTGGGGCTGGCGGTGGCCGGCGCGTACCTGGCCAACACGCTGCCGCTGGGGACCTTCCGCGACCTGGCCTCCGGCGGGCTCGTGCCGCTGATCAACGCCGCCGTCGGGGTGGAGGTGGGCTCGGGCGTCGTCGTCCTGCTCGCCTCCTTCCTCGACCAGGCCGTGGAGGTGACCGACAAGTGAGCGTGCTGCCCTACCTCGTGGCGGGCTGGGTCTTCCTGGCCGGCATGTACGGGCTGGTGACCAGCCGTGACCTCATCCAGGCCGTGGGCTGCCTCAGCGTCGCCCAGGCCGGGACGTACGTGCTGCTGCTGGCCGTCGGCTACCGGCGCGGCGGCACCGCCCCCGTCTTCTCCGACGCCTCCGTGCACACCCCGGTCGTCGATCCGGTCGTGCAGGCGCTGACCCTGACCGACGTCGTGGTGGGCGCGGTGGTGACCGCGCTGCTGCTCAGCCTCGTCATCCAACTGCGCAAGCGGCACGGCACCCTGGACCCGGAGTCGCTCACCGGGCTGAAGGGCTGAGGGCGCCGACCGTGGGGCCGGACGCCCTGCTGCCGCTGGCCGTCGCCGTTCCGCTGCTCGGCGCGGTCCTGCTGGCCGTGTGCGGCCGATGGCTGCCGCGGCTGGGCTGCGACCTGCTGGCGACGGTCTGCGCCGCGGCGGAGGTGCTGGTCGTGGCGGCGCTGTGGACGCGGGCGGGCGACGGGCTGTCCGTGGCGTGGCTCGGCGGCTGGCGGCCGCAGGCCCCGGGCGGCCACGGCGTCGGCGTCGTCCTCGCCGCGGACCGGGTGGGCGGCGGGATCGCGCTGCTCGCCGCGGTCCTGGTGCTGGCGGTGGTCGTGTACTCGTGGCGCTACTACGCCGAGCCGGGCGGCGACCACGCGGGCAACTTCCCCGCACTGCTGCTGCTCTTCGAGGCGGGCATGTGCGGCTTCGCCCTCACCGGGGACCTCTTCGACGCCTTCGTCTTCTTCGAGCTGATGGGCGTGGTCGCGTACGCCCTGACCGGCTACCGCATCGAGGACCCCCGGCCGCTGCAGGGCGCGCTGACCTTCGGCCTGGTCAACTCGCTCGGCGCGTACGCCTCCCTGATGGGCATCGGCCTGCTGTACGCGCGCACGGGCGAGCTGGGCTTCGCCGCGATCGGCCGCGAACTGGCCCGGAACGACGGGCCGGACGCCCTGGTGGTGTGCGGTTTCGTGCTGGTCGTGACGGGGCTGCTGGTGAAGGCCGCGATGGTGCCCTTCCACCTGTGGCTGCCCGACGCGCACGCCGTCGCGCCGACCCCGGTGTGCATGCTGCTGTCGGGCGTGATGGTCGAACTGGGCGTCTACGGGGTCACCCGCGTCTACTGGGCGGTGTTCTCCGGACCCGGCGGCATCCCGCCGCACGCGCTGCGCGACACCCTGACGGCCTTCGGGGTGCTGACGGCGCTGGTGGGGGCGGTGATGTGCTGGCAGCAGCGGCACCTCAAGCGGCTGCTGGCCTTCTCCACCGTCTCGCACGTGGGCCTGTTCCTGGTGGGCGTCGCCACGCTCACCCCGCTGGGCACGGCGGGAACCGCCGTGTACGTCGCCGGACACGCCGGGGCCAAGGCCGCCCTGTTCGGCCTGAGCGGGGTGCTGCTGGACCGGTACGGCTCGGTCGACGAGCGCGGGCTGCACGGAAAGGCCCGCGAACTGGTGCTGCCGGGCGCGCTCTTCCTGCTGGCCGGGCTGGTGCTCGCGGGGCTGCCGCCGTTCGGGACGGGGCTGGGGAAGGCGCTGGCGGAGGACGCGGCGGCGCACTGGCTGGGGTGGCTGCCCGCCGTGTACCTCGTGGCCTCGGCGGTGACCGGCGGCGCCGTGCTGCGTGCCGCGCTGCGCGTCTTCCGCGGTGCCGGGCCGCTTCCCCCGGCCCACCCCGGCGGGCCGGAGACCAGCGGCGAGGGCGAGGAGCCGGAGATCCGCGGGCCGCGCCGGGTCGTGCCGGTGATGATGGTCGCCGTCCCGGCGCTGCTGCTGCTCGGCAGCCTCGCGGTCGGCCTCGTGCCCGCGGTGGGCGCCTCCCTGGCCCGTTCCGCGACGGGGTTCACCGACCACGCCGGCTACGCGGCCGCGACGCTCGGCCCGCCGGGGGCGGCCGCGCCCACCGGGGTCCCGCCGGAGGCCGGATGGACCCCGGAGGGCGTGCTGCTGGGTCTGCTGTCCACGGCCGCCGCCGCCGCGTTGGCGGCGGCCGCCGTGTGGGGCCCGGCTGCCTCCGGCGCCCTGGCGCGGCGCGCCCGCACCGCCGCCTCCGCGGTGACCCGTACGGCCGTGGTGCCGCTGCGCCGGCTGCACTCGGGACTGCCCGGCGACTCCGTCGCCTGGCTGACGGTCGGCGTCGCCGTACTGCTGGTGGCCTTCGGCGCCCAGGCGGGCGGCGGCTGAGACGTCACGCGCGCACCACCGCGCTCCCCAGCGTCCCGTCCGCGCACCCGAGAGGCACCGGGGAACCCGCCATGAGGCCCACCGAAGGCGGCGGTCCGGCAGAGCGCGCAACGGAGAAGCGGGTCGAGGCGTTCGGGACCCGCGTGTCGTTCTGCGTCGGGACCGGGCGCTCGTGCGGGGCACCGGGGCCGCAGGGGGCCGACGCCACCGCGGAGCGGCCCGCCGGGCGCGGTGCGGGGATGTGACGCGTGGCGGTCGTACCGGGCGGCCGCCCTGGGCGGTTACGGTCCGTGCATGGGACCGGGTATCGCGTTCGCGCTGTGTGCCGCCGTGCTGATGGGCACCGCGACGGTGCTCCAGGCCATGGGCGCGCGCCGGGCCGCCGCGGCCGCGCCGGGGGCGCCGTGCGCGGGGGCGCGGACGCTGGTGCGGGCGCTGCGCTGCTGGCCGTTCGTCGCGGGTGTCGGGATGGACGCGCTGGGTTTCGCGGCGGAGCTGGTCGCGCTGCGGTCCGTCGCGCTGTTCGTGGTCGAGGCGGCGCTGGCGTCCTCCCTCGCCGTCACCGCGGTCGTGGCGGCGGTGCTGCTGAAGGTGCGGCTGCGCGCGGCGGAGTGGACGGCCGTCGGCGCGGTGTGCCTCGGACTCGCGGTGCTGGCCGTCTCCGCGGGCCGGGACGGCGGGAGCGAGGGCGACCCGCCGCTGCGGCTGGCGATCCTCGTGACGGCCGTGGTCCTGGCGGTCGCCGGGCGGGTCGTGGAGCGCCGTGCGAAGCGGAGCCGGGCGGCGGTGCTCGGCGCCGTGGCCGGACTCGCGTTCGGCGTCGTGGCGGTGGCGGTGCGGATGCTGATCGGGTTCGCGCCGGGCGAGCTGCTCGCGGACCCGGCGACGTACGCCGTCGTCATCTCGGGCGTCACCGGCTTCGTCTTCCTCGTCGACGCCCTCGCCGCGGGCTCGGTCACCGCGGCGACGGCGGCGATGGTCATCACCGAGTCGCTGTGGCCCGCGCTCTTCGGCGTGGTGTGGCTGGGGGACTCCACGCGGCACGACCGGGCCCCGCTCGCCGTGCTCGGCTTCGCGCTGTCGATCGCGGGCGCGCTGGCCCTGGCCCGGTTCGGGGAGGCGGAGCAGGACGTGCCGCCCGCGTCGGCCGCGGGCGGCACGCCGTAGGACCGGCCGCCGGCAGGCCGGTCAGCGCCCGGGCCACGTCCAGTCGGCGACCTCCGGCAGGTCCGTGCCGTGCTCGCGGATCCACGCGTGGTGCCGCAGCCGTGCGTCCTCCATCAGTTGCCGCACGGGCGCGGCCCGGACCGCGAGTCCCGGCACCCGGTCGATGACGTCCATGACCAGCCGGAAGCGGTCGAGGTCGTTGCGGACGACCATGTCGAAGGGCGTGGTCGTGGTCCCGATCTCCTTGTAGCCGCGCACGTGCAGGTGGGGGTGGCCGGCACGGCGGTAGGCGAGGCGGTGGATGAGCCACGGGTAGCCGTGGTACGCGAAGATCACCGGCTTGTCGCGGGTGAAGAGCGCGTCGTAGTCCGGGTCGGCCATGCCGTGCGGGTGCTCGTCCTTGGGCAGCAGCCGGGCCAGGTCGACCACGTTGACCACCCGCACCGCCAGCTCCGGCAAGTGACGGCGGATCAGCGAGGCGGCGGCCAGCACCTCCTGGGTGGGCACGTCCCCCGCGCAGGCGAGGACGACGTCCGGCTCGCGGGTGCCGTCCTCCGTCCCCGCCCACTGCCACACGCCGGCGCCGCGGGCGCAGTGGGCGCGGGCGGTGTCGAGGTCGAGCCAGTCGAAGCAGGGCTGCTTGCCGGCGACGACGACGTTGACGTAGTCGCGGCTGTGCAGCACGTGTTCGGCGGTCGACAGCAGGGTGTTGGTGTCCGGCGGCAGGTAGACGCGTACGACCTCGGGCGCCTTGTTGAGGATGTGGTCGATGAAGCCGGGGTCCTGGTGGGAGAAGCCGTTGTGGTCCTGCCGCCACACGTGCGAGGTGAGCAGGTAGTTCAGCGAGGCGATGGGCCTGCGCCAGGCCAGTTTCCGGGTGGTGCGCAGCCACTTGACGTGCTGGTTGACCATCGAGTCGACGATGTGGACGAAGGCCTCGTAGCAGGAGAACAGCCCGTGCCTGCCGGTGAGGAGGTAGCCCTCCAGCCAGCCCTGGCAGGTGTGCTCGGAGAGGATCTCCATGACGCGGCCGTGCCGGTCGAGGTGTTCGTCGACGGGGAGGACCTCGGCCTGCCATGCCTTGCCGCTGGCCTCGTAGACGGCCTGGAGCCGGTTGGAGGCGGTCTCGTCGGGGCCGACGAGCCGGAAGTCGCGGCGTCCGGCGGTGTCGGCCATGACGCGTTCCAGCAGGCCGCCGAGGACCCGGGTCGGCTCGTGCAGGGTCGAACCGGGCTTGTCGACCTCGACGGCGAACCGCTCCAGCGGCGGCACGGGCAGGTCGCGCAGCAGCAGCCCGCCGTTGGCGTACGGGGTGGCACCGAGCCGCAGGTCGCCCTCGGGGACGCAGGCCAGCACCTGTGCGGTGGGCGCGCCGTGCTCGTCGAACAGCTCCTGCGGCCGGTAGGAGCGCATCCACTCCTCGAGCTGCCGCAGGTGCTGCGGGTTGTCGCGGACCGCGGCCAACGGCACCTGGTGGGCGCGCCAGGTGCCCTCCACGGGCAGGCCGTCGACCTCGGCCGGCCCGGTCCACCCCTTGGGGGTGCGCAGCACGATCACGGGCCAGCGCGGACGCCCGCGCCCCCCGCCGTCGCGCCCCCCGCCCTCGCGGGCGGCGCCCTGGATCTCCGCGATGCGGTCCAGGGCGGTGTCCATCGCCTCGGCCATCGCCGCGTGCACGGCCCGTGGTTCGTCCCCGGTGACGTGCAGCGGCTCGTGGCCGTAGCCGCGCAGCAGTTCGTCGAGCTCGCTCTCCGGGATCCGGGCGAGCACGGCCGGGTTGGCGATCTTGTAGCCGTTCAGGTGCAGGACGGGCAGGACGGCCCCGTCGTGGACGGGGTCGAGGAACTTGTTGGAGTGCCAGGACGCGGCGAGCGGGCCGGTCTCGGCCTCGCCGTCGCCGATGACGCAGGTGACGACGAGCCCGGGGTGGTCGAAGGCGGCGCCGTAGGCGTGCGAGAGCGAGTAGCCCAGCTCACCGCCCTCGTGGATCGAGCCGGGGGTCTCCGGTGCGACGTGGCTCGGCACGCCCCCGGGGAAGGAGAACTGCCGGAACAGCCGGTGCATGCCCTCCGCGTCGCGCGGGACGTCGGGGTAGGTCCGCGAGTACGTGCCCTCCAGCCACGAGTTCGCGAGGACGGCCGGGCCGCCGTGCCCCGGTCCCCAGACGGCGAGTGCCCGCTGCCCGCGGGCCTTGATCACCCGGTTGAGGTGGGTGTGGACGAGGTTCAGGCCGGGCGAGGTGCCCCAGTGGCCGAGCAGCCGTGGCTTGATGTGCTCGGGGCGGAGCGGCTCGGTCAGGAGCGGATTGGCCATCAGGTAGATCTGGCCGACGGCCAGGTAGTTCGCGGCGCGCCAATGGGCGTCGAGGGTGCGGAGCTCCTCGTCGTGCACGGCTTCCTCCGGGACATCGGGTACGGGAGACCTCTCCTTCCCAGACTCGGCATTCCCGGTGACGGACCGCTAGGGCCGGACGGGGCCTCTTCGGGGCCGTCCGGACGCCGGCGCGATGTCCGACCCGGGCCCTGATGTGGAGTGCGCGTGCCGTAGGAGGAGGCAGGGAAGATCACGGATTGAGCGGATCCGGGCGAACCGGACCGCTTTCGGCGCATCCCCGGCACGGCGGGCCGCCAGGCCCTACGTTCCCGGAACCGGCCCCGTGAGGACGCCGCGAAGGACAGGGGGACGACGATGCACGAGACCCGCACCGACACGGCGGCCCCGGCGGTCGATGACCCGGCCGCCGGGGAGATGTTCCGCGCGCTGCTCGAGGCGGCCCCGGACGCCATGGTCATCGTGGACGGCACCGGCGTCATCAGACTGGTCAACGCCCAGACGGAGTCCCTGTTCGGCCACACCCGGCAGGAGCTGCTGGGCCGCCCCGTCGAGGTGCTGGTCCCCGACCGCTTCCGCGGCCACCACCCCGCCTACCGGCACGGCTACGCGGACAACCAGCAGGTGCGGCCGATGGGCGCCGGCTTGGAGCTGTACGGGTTGCGCAAGGACGGCCGGGAGTTCCCGGTCGAGATCAGCCTCAGTCCGCTGCAGACCGCCGACGGCCTGCTGATCTCCGCGGCGGTCCGCGACGTCAGCGAGCGCAAGGCGGCGGAGGAGCGCATCAACGAGCTGGCGGTGCTCGTCGAGTCGTCCCAGGACGCGATCCTCGCCAAGACCCTCGACGGCCGGATCACCTACTGGAACGCCGCCGCGCAGCGGCTGTACGGCTACTCGGCGGGGGAGGCCATCGGCCGGCACGTGTCCATGCTGGCCCCCGCGCACCTGAAGGAGGAGATCGCGGCCCTGCTGGAACGCCTCGCCCGCGGGGAGCGGGTGGAGCACTTCGAGACGCTGCGGGTGACCAGCACCGGGCGGCTGCTGGACGTCGACGTGACCCTCTGGCCGATCCGCGGCCGCGACGGGGCCATCGTGGGCGCCTGCTCCATCGTGCGCGACATCGCCGACCTCCGGCGCGCCGAGGAGGAGCTGACGGAGCTGTACCGGCAGCAGCGGCACATCGCGCTGACCCTGCAGCGCAGCCTCATGGGGTCGCCCGCCGAACCGCCCGGCATGCGCACCGCCAGCCGCTACTTCCCCGCCACGCAGGGTGCCGGGGTCGGCGGCGACTGGTTCGACCTCATCCCGCTGGGCGGCGGTCAGGTGGGCGTGCTCATCGGCGACGTGATGGGACGCGGCCTGGAGGCCGCCGCGGTGATGGGGCAGCTGCGGTCGGCGGCCCGCGCCCTGGCCAAGACCGGGATACCGCCGCGGCAGTTGATGCAGGCGCTCGACGCCTTCGTCACGGACCTCCCCGACCAGCTCGTCACCTGCTGCTACCTGGTGGTGGACCCCGACGCGGGCGAGGTGACGGTCTGCTCGGCGGGACATCTGCCGGTCCTGCTGGTGGACCCGGGCCCGGGCGCCGCCGTCCGCGAACTGCCCGCGCCGATCAGCGTGCCGCTCGGCGTCGGCGAGGTGCCGCACCAGCAGGTGTGCCTGCCGGTTCCGGCCGGGTCGACGCTCGTGCTGTACACCGACGGGCTGGTCGAGACGCCGCGCTCCGACATCGACGAGCAGCTGCGCCGGCTCGGCGCGGAGCTGCGCACCTCCTTCGCCCGCTCCCCCGGGCTGGAGGAGGCCGCGGACATGGTGCTGGCCTCGCTCCGCCCCGACGCCGACGGCCACGCCGACGACGTCACACTGCTGCTGGCCCGGCTCCCCGAGGCACCCCTCGCCGCGACGGCCATGGAGGTGACGGCCGTCCCCTCGGCGGTCGCCGAAGGGCGCGGCTTCGTCCGCGAGACCCTGGCGCAGTGGGGCTGCGCGGGGGTCTCGGACGCCGCCTGCCTGCTGGCCTCGGAGGTCCTCACCAACGCCGTGCGGCACGCCCAGGGGCCGCTGCGGCTGCGACTGCACCGTACCGAGCGGGAGATCACCGTCGAGGTGACCGACCACAGCACGCACATCCCGCAGCGCCGTCCGGCCGAGCTGGGCGACGAGTCGGGGCGCGGCCTGCTGCTGGTGGAGGCGCTGGCCGCGGGCTGGGGCACCCGGCCGTCCAGCGACGGCAAGACCGTGTGGTTCACCCTCCGGCTGGTGCACGGGTGACGCCGGGGACGGCGGCGCCGCGCGCTTCGGTCATCTCGACGAAGTGCGGGTTGTACATCACGCCGAGCAGGTTCCCGAAGGGGTCGACGGCCGCGCCCGCCACGAAGCCGTGGCCGTGGTCGCGCGGAGCCTCGTGCGGGCGGGCCCCCAGGGAGATCAGGCGCCCCCAGACCGCCTCGACGTCGTCGACGTGCCAGTAGGCGACCACGCCGGCGGGCGCGGAGGGCGTACGGGAGACGCCCAGCTCCTGGCTGTGGTCGCCGAGGCGGAACTCGATGTAGTCCGGTGTGTCGAAGTAGGGCTCGACGCCGAGCAGTTCGGTGTACCAGGCCTTCGCGGCCGCCAGGTCCTCCGCGTGGTAGCGGATGGTGGCCAGACCGCGGAATGTCGTCGTCATACCGTCATGCTCGCGCGCCTTGCGGTCGCTTCCGGTCCGCATCGCGCGAGTCCCGGCGCCCGGACGGTGGTGCGGACGCGGGCCCGGCCGCGCGCCGCCCGTCCCGGTCCGGGGCCCGTCCGTAGCATCGGTTCCATGGCAACCCTGTGGGAGCTCATGCGCGACTGCATCCCCGACGACCACGCCCGCCAGGTCACGTCGCGCTTCTACCTCGACGAGGTCATGGCCTCCGCCCAGGCACCGGACCGGGTGGTGGACCTCGGGTGCGGCCGCGGCACCTCGGCCGCGCTCTTCCGCCGGCACGACCCGCAGGTGCGCTGGGTGGGCGTCGACATCAGCGACTCCCCCGAGGCGCGGCAGCGCACCGCCGGCGGCGACCCGGTCCTCCACTACGACGGCGTCCGGCTGCCCTTCCGCACCGGCGCGGTCCCGCTGATCTACTCGCACCAGGTGTTCGAGCACGTCTCGCGCCCCCGGGAACTGCTGGCCGAGATCGGCCGGGTGCTCCGGCCGGGCGCCGTCTTCATCGGCAGCACCTCGCAGTTCGAGCCGTACCACTCCTTCAGCCTCTGGAACTACACGCCGTACGGTTTCCGGGTGCTGGTCGAGGAGGCCGGGCTCGCTTTGGAGGAGATCCGGCCCTCGCTGGACGGGGTGACCCTCATCATGCGCTCGTACCACGGCCGCCCGTCCGAGTACGGCCGCTACTGGGACGAGACGTCACCCCTGAACGCCGAGATCGACACCTGGGCGCGGCGCACGAAGCGCGGCGCCGCCCTCGCGAACCTCCGCAAGCTGACGTACTGCGGGCAGTTCGCCTTCCGCGTCCGCAAGCCGGCGGAGGCCGGCGCGACGGCGCCTGCCTGACGTTCCGCCACCTACGGCACCTGCTGCAACGACTGCGGACCCAGATCCCCCGGCCGGGAGTGGCCCGACAGGGCGAGGGTGAGGTCGAACTCGGCCAGCAGGCAGCGGATGACGTGCTCGACGCCCGCCTGGCCGTCGAGGCCGAGGCCGTAGGCGTAGGGACGGCCGAGAAGGACGGCGGAGGCCCCGAGGGCGAGGGCCTTGAGGACGTCGTCACCGGTGCGGACGCCGCTGTCGAAGAGGACGGCGAGGCGGTCACCGACGGCACGGGCCACCGCGGGAAGGGCGTCGGCGGCGCCGATGGCGCCGTTGACCTGGCGGCCGCCGTGGTTGGAGACGACGACGCCGTCCATGCCGGCGTCGGCGGCCAGACGGGCGTCGTCGGGGTGCTGCACGCCCTTGAGGACGATGGGGCCGTCCCAGTTCTCGCGCAGGAAGGCGAGGTCGGGCCAGGTCTTGGCGGGGTCCGAGAACATGCCGACGAAGTGCAGGACGGCGGCGTTCAGGTCCTGTTCGACGGGCTTGGCCAGCCCCGCGAGGAACGCGGGGTCGGTGAAGTAGTTGGCGGTGCCGATGCCCTTCAGGAAGGGCAGGTACGCCTGGTCCAGGTCGCGCGGCCGCCAGGCGAGCAGCGGGGTGTCGAGGGTGACGAACAGCGCGGTGTAGCCGGCGGCCTTGGCGCGGCCCAGGAAACTGCGCGTCACCTCGCGGTCCTTGGCCCAGTACAGCTGGAACCAGCGTTCCGCGTCGCCCATGGCCTCGGCGACCTCCTCCATGGGCGTGCTGGACGCCGAGGAGAGCACGAACGGCACGCCCTGCGCCGCGGCGGCACGGGCGGCCGCGCGCTCGGCGTCGGGGTGCACGATGGACAGCACCCCGACCGGGCCCAGCGCGAGCGGGGCGGCCAGCGTACGGCCGAGGACCTCCACGGACAGGTCGCGCGCGGACACGTCGCGCAGCATGCGCGGCACGATCCGCAGCCGGTCCAGGGCCTCCCGGTTGGCGCGTTCCGTGCGGCCGCTGCCCGCGCGCACCGCGACGCCGCGTCCACCGTCCGGTCAGGCCTCTGGCAACTCGGCCGCCATGTCGGCGCGTACGGCCGCGTTGCGGCGGGAGATGACCACCGCGGCGGCGACGGCGCTGGCCGCGAAACAGGCCGCGACCGTCCAGGGGCAGTCCAGTACGTCGCCGGTCACGTGGTCCAGGGAGTAGCGGCCGGGTCCGGCGACACCGATCGCGGCCGCCGTGAAGCCCAGGAACGCCGGGAACTCGAAGCCGCCCGAGGCGGAGAAGAAACCGGCCGGCAGGTGCACGGAGACGGCGCCGGCCATCCCGCCGGCGGCGGCCGCGCCGGCGGCCGGGGTGGCCAGGCCGAGCGCCAGCAGGGTGCCGCCGCCCGCCTCGGCGAGGCCCGAGGCGAGCGCGCTGCGCCGGCCGGGCCGGAAGCCCATGGACTCCATCGCCTCGCCCGTGCCCTCCAGGCCGTGACCGCCGAACCACCCGAAGAGCTTCTGGGAGCCGTGCGCGACGAGCACCGCGCCGGCCCCGAGGCGCAGCGCGAGCAGTCCGAGGTCCTTGCGGCGGCTGTTGGGCATGGGGCGGGGTCCTTCCGGGCGTGGTGCGGGGCGGTGGGGGCGCGTACGGCCAGTCTCGGCGCCCGCCGCGGGCCGCGCCGCCCGCGGTGGGCCGTACGGGCGGTCGGGAGGCGGGGCGGAACGCGGGTCAGGAGGCGATGGCCACGGCCTGCCGCACGCAGTCCTCGGAGCCGAGCGCGCGGAGCATGAAGTCGGCGAGGTCGGCCCGGCTCACCCGGGATCCGAGGCCCAGCCGCAGGTCGGAGCCGGTGCGGTAGACACCGGAGTAGCGGCCGCCGGTGATCACCGCGGGCCGCACGATCGTCCACAGGTCGCCCTCGGCGCGGATGACCTCCTCCTGCCGGTCCTTGTCCCGCATGAGGGCCGGGATGAGCAGCGAGGTCGCGACCCGGTACGCGCCGCGCCTGCCGGGCCCGCACCCGTACGCGCCGACGGCCACCAGCCGCCGTACGCCGAGCGCCCGCATGGCGGGGAGGATCCGCCGCATCCCGTCGGCGCAGACGGTCCCGCCGCGCGGGGGACGGGTGCCCAGGGCGCTGAGCACCCCGTCGGCGCCCGCGACGACCCGCCCGACGGCCTCGGCGTCCCGGACGTCGCCGGGCACCACCGTCAGCCGTTCGTGCGGGGTGAGGGCGGCGGGGTCGCGGGCCAGGGCGGTGACCTCGTGGCCCGCGTCGAGCGCCTGCGTGACGAGTTCGCGTCCCACATGGCCGGTGGCTCCGAAGATCGCGATGCGCATGTCGGCGTGGCTCCGGGTCGGGGAAGGGTCATCAGCCATCCTGGGCCACCGCCCGCCGGGCGGCTACTTCAGCAGCCGCGACATCCTGCGGTCGGCGAGCGGCTTCCCACCCGTCTGGCAGGTCGGGCAGTACTGCAGGGAGGAGTCGCTGAAGGAGACCTCGCGGATGGTGTCCCCGCAGACGGGGCACGCTTCGCCGGTCCGCCCGTGCACCCTCAGCCCGGTCTTCTTCTCGCCCTTCAGATCGCCCGCCGCGAGGCCGCGGGAGCGCTCGACGGCGTCCTGGAGGGTGGTGCGCAGCGCTTCGTACAACCGGCTGACCTCCTCCTCGGAGAGGTTCGCGGCGAGCGCGTACGGCGACATCTTCGCCGCGTGCAGCACCTCGTCCGAATAGGCGTTGCCGACACCGGCGATGACGCCCTGGTCGCGCAGGACGCCCTTGATGCGGCGGCGTTCGCCGGAGAGCAGGCCGGCGAAGACCTCGCGGGTGAAGGCGGGGTCGAGCGGTTCGGGGCCGAGGCGGGCGATGCCCGCGACGTCCTGGAGGTCCCGGACGCAGTACACGGCCAGCCGCTTCTGCGTACCCGCCTCCGTCAGGTCGAAGCCGGCGCCCTCCGGTTCGGCCATCAGCAGCCGCAGCGCCAGCGGGCCCTTGCCCGGGCGGGGCGGCGCCGTGGGCAGGTCGTCCTTCCAGCGCAGCCAGCCGCCCCTGGCCAGGTGGACCGCGAGGTACGGGCCGTCGCCGCCGTCGGTGGTGAACACCAGGAACTTGCCGCGCCGGCCGACGGAGGTCACGGTGCGCCCGTGCAGCGCGTCCAGCGGCGGGTCGTAGGTCTTCAGGACGCTCACCGCCACCGGCAGGACCCTGCCGACGGCGTGCCCGGCCATCCGGCCGGAGAGGAACCCGGCCAGGGCCTCGACTTCGGGCAGCTCCGGCATGCGACCAGTGTGCGCCCCGGGGCGCCGGGGTGCGAACGCCGACGGGACGGTTCCACCCGGTTTCTCCGTCAATACCGCACCATGAACAGACAGTTGGATCTTCGGGAGAACTGGACATCGGGCCGCCGGATGTGAATGATCGCAGCCATGGCCGATTCTCTCCCCCTGCCCGCCGAGGCACCGAACCACCTGGACCCCGGTGCGCTGGATCCCACCGAGGTGATACCCCGGCCGCAGCCGGTGGAGGCCGGTGAGGCCGCGGAGGTCAGGGTCATCAGCGGGGAGGTCGTCGGCGCCCGTCACCGCGGGCAGCGCCGGGGGCCCGGCCGCGGCTCCCTGGGCACGGCCGTGCTGACCGCGACCGGCGCGGTCGCGGGGCTGTCCATGCTCATGCCGCACGGCGGCGCGGGGGGCGTCGCGGAGGCCGCCCAGGAACCGGCCAGCACCGTGCCGGACGGGGTCGTCGAGGACGTCATCGTGCCGACCGCCGCGGGCGCCGCCGTCGCCGCGGAGTCCCCGCAGGCCGGCAACGAGGTGGTCACGAAGGCCGCGTCGACGGGCACGGGTACGGGCACCGCCACGACTCAGGGCACGGGCACGGGATCCGGCACGCGCGACGCCGCCCGGACCGACACCCCGGACGACACCCCCACCCCGGGCCGCCACGCCCGCGTCAGCGGCAGCTGGGACAGCGACGAGTGGCAGGAGGCCGTGTCCCGCGCCATCGCCGCCCACCGCTCGGGCGAGCAGGGACACCACAGCGGCCGCCACCGCGCCGGCAACGACTCCGGCTGGACCGGCACCCAATGGGGCGGCACCCGCCACGGCGGCTGGCCCCGCGGCTGACGCCCCTCCCCATCCCCGAACGCGGCCCCGCGCGACGCGCGGGGCCGCGTCACGTCCGGCGGGCCGCCGGGGCCTGCCGATGACACGATCGGATGAACTGCACGGCCCTCCCTGAGCGGCGCCGGATCACGGGCGGGCGGCACGCCGCAGCTCGCATCGAGCGCCGCACAGTCCGGCGCACCGCTTCGAGCCGATCAGTCCATGCCACGATCGGATGAACTGCGCGGCGCTTCTTGAGCGGCGCCGCATCACGGGCCGGCCCCGTACGACCCGGCCGCCGCTCGCCCGGCGTCAGGCACCGACGCCGGGCGCAGACCCCAGCCGGAACCGTGGCAACGCCGGCGCCCGGCGCCGTCAGGCGCGGGCACCACGGAACCACCCCACGGGCCGCACACCGCTCCGAACCCGCACGCACCGAGACCGGCCGCCGGCCCAGCCCGCACCGCCCCGCGCACGACGCCACCCACACCCGGGCCCGGGCCGGGCACCGCGTCGAGGCCGGGGTCAGGGGAGTTCCTGCTCGGCCCAGATCGTCTTGCCCGTGGGGGTCTGGCGGGAGCCCCACCGCTGGGTGAGCTGGGCGACGAGCAGCAGGCCGCGGCCGCCCTCGTCGAGGATGCGGGCGCGGCGCAGGTGCGGGGCGGTGCTGCTGGTGTCGGAGACCTCGCAGATCAGGGTGGCGTCGCGGATCAGCCGGAGCTGTATGGGGCCGCCGCCGGCGTAGCGGATGGCGTTGGTGACCAGTTCGCTGACGACGAGTTCGGTGAGGAACACGACGTCCCCGAGCCCCCACCTCCGGAGTTGGTCCGCGGCCCTCCTGCGGGCGTCGGCGACGACGGCCGGGTCGTCGGGCACCTCCCAGGTGGCGACCTGGCGGGCGTCGAGCGCCCGGGTGCGGGCGACGAGCAGGGCGATGTCGTCGCCGGGCCGGTCCGGCAGCAGCCCGTACAGCACGTTGTCGCAGAGCTCCTCCAGGCTCCCGGCGGGCCGGATGAGCGTCCGGGCGAGCAGCGCGAGTCCCGCGTCGACGTCGTGCCCGGCGGATTCGATGAGGCCGTCGGTGTAGAGGGCCAGCAGGCTGCCCTCGGGCAGTTCGAGCTCCGCCGACTCGAAGGGCAGCCCGCCCAGTCCCAGCGGTGGGCCGGCGGGCATTTCGGGGAACTCGGCCCGGCCGCCGGGCAGTACGACGGCGGGCGGCGGGTGGCCGGCGCGTGCCATGGTGCAGCGCCGGGAGACGGGGTCGTAGACCGCGTACAGGCAGGTCGCGCCGACCTCCCCGGCGGACTGGTCGGAGGCGCCGGCGCCGTCCTGCCCCTCCTCCATGTCGAGGCGCACCACCACGTCGTCGAGCTGGGTGAGGAGTTCGTCGGGCGCCAGGTCGACGTCGGCGAGGGTGCGGACCGCCGTGCGCAGCCGCCCCATCGTCGCCGAGGCGTGCACCCCGTGGGCGACGACGTCGCCCACGACGAGCGCCACCCGGGCGCCGCTGAGCGGGATCACGTCGAACCAGTCGCCGCCCACGCCCGCCCGGGAGCCGGCCGGCAGGTAGCGGGAGGCGACCTCGACGGCGGCCTGCCGCGGCGAGCGCCGCGGGAGCATGCTGCGCTGCAGGGTGAGGGCGGTGGAGCGTTCCCTGGAGTAGCGGCGGGCGTTGTCCACGCAGACGGCGGCCCGGGCGGCGATCTCCTCGGCGAGCATCAGGTCGTCGGCGTGGAAGGCGTCGGGGGTGCGGTGCCGGATGAAGATCGCCAGGCCCAGGGTGGTGCCGCGGGCGCACAGCGGGACGACCATCAGTGAGTGCACGCCGTAGTCGACGACGCTCTTGCCGCGGGCGCGGTCGTACTCCGTCCAGCGCCGGATCTCCGGCTCGTGGGTGCGGTGCAGTGACCCCCGCCCGGTGACGAGGGCGCGGGCGGCCGGTGTGTAGTCGGGCACCGTGTCCAGCTCGCCGATCTGCGCGGCGGCCTCGGGGCAGCCGGGCAGTACGGACTGCTGGGCGACGCGGCGGAAGGCGAGGTCGCCGGTGGCGGGCAGGGGGCCGGGCTCCTCGCCGCGGACGACGGAGTCCAGCAGGTCGACGCTGACCATGTCGGCGAAGCGGCGTACGGAGACGTCGGCGAGTTCCTGCGCGGTGCGGGTGATGTCCAGGGTGGTGCCGATGCAGGTGCTCGCCTCGTTGACGATGTCCAGCCGGCGCCGGGCGTGGAACTGCTCGGTCGTCTCGTACACCGCGGCGGACACCCCGGTGACCTGCCCCGATCCGTCCCGCAGCGGGAAGACGAGCATCGCGTAGGCGTGGTCGCGGTCGTCGCCGGGCGGACGGCCCAGGCTCTCCAGGCGCGCGGTCTCGGCCGTTCCTCATGACCGCTTCCTGGACGCGGTCGAACTCCTCGAAGGCCGCTCCGGGCATGAACTCGCGCAGCCGCAGTCCGCGCACCTCCGCCACCCTCCTGCCGACCAGCCGCTCCATCGCGGCGTTGGCGGTGAGCCCGTCCAGGACCGCCCGGCGGCGATCCGGCGGAGTGCGGCGAAGGGCAGCGGGTCGGCGCGGAGGCCGACGGCGGGCCGGCCGAGCACCTCGGCGGAGGACCAGCCGAGCAGGCGGCGGGCGTCCTCGCCCCAGGCGGTGAGCACTCCGGTGTCCCCGGCAGCGACGGCCGCGGCCGCGGGCGGCGTCGGCCCGTGGCGCTCGTCCCCTCCCCCGTGCTCGCCGTGGCCGGTGCGCCTTCCCATGGGTACGTCCTCGCCCTCATGGCCGTCCCCCTCAGCATGGTCCTCCGCCGGGGCGCTCTCAACCGGCGTGCGCGGCGGCGGTGCGGCGCGCACGGCACGGGGCCGCCGGCTCACGCGCTGTCGCCCTCTGGGCAAGGCCGTCCGGACGAACGAGACTGAGGCCAGGCGAGCGTGAGGAGTGGCGCAGGTGACGGTGAAGGTCGACGGGCCGCTGACGGCCTCCCCCCGGCGCGCCTCGCCCTGGACACGCGGCACGGCGGCCATGGCGGCGGGGGCGCTCCCCGCGCTGGCGTTCCCCGCGCCCGCGCTGTGGTGGCTGGCGTACGTCGCCCTGGTGCCGTGGATGCTGCTGGCGCGTGCCGCGCCGACCGGGCGGCGGGCCGCGCTGGACGGATGGCTGGGCGGGGCCGGCTTCATGGTGGCCGTGCACCACTGGCTGATCCCGAGCCTGCACATCTTCATCGTGCTGATAGCCCTGCTGCTGGGGGCCCTGTGGGCGCCGTGGGGGTGGCTGGTGCGCCGGCTGCTCGGGGGCACCCCGGACGGCCGCTCGGTGGTGGCGGCGGCGGTGCTGGTGCCGTGCGCCTGGCTGCTGGTCGAACTGGTGCGGTCGTGGGAGTACCTGGGCGGGCCGTGGGGGCTGCTGGGCGCGAGCCAGTGGCAGGTGACGCCGGCGCTGCGGCTGGCGTCGATCGGGGGCGTGTGGCTTGTCAGCTTCCTGGTGGTGGCCGTCAACACGGCGCTGGCGGCGCTGCTCGCGGTGCCCTCCGGCCGGGCGGCCGCGGGGTCGGTGCTGGCGGCCGCGGCCGTGGGGACGACGGCGGTGTGGGCCTGGGCGCCGGTCCCGTCCCGCAGCGGGGAGTCGGTGCGGGTGGCGGTGGTGCAGCCGGGGGTGGTCGACGGGCCGCAGCCGCGCTTCGACCGGGGGGAGGAGCTGACCCGTACGCTCGCGGGCCGGGGCGTGGACCTGGTGGTGTGGGGGGAGAGCAGCGTCGGCTTCGACCTCTCGGCCCGCCCCGACCTGGCGGACCGGCTGGCCGCGCTGTCCCGCGACGTCGGCGCCGACCTCCTCGTCAACGTGGACGCCCGGCGGGCGGACGGCCTCGGGATATCCAAGACCTCGGTGCTGATGGGCCCGGACGGACCGGTGGGCCCCAGCTACGACAAGATGCGGCTGGTGCCCTTCGGCGAGTACGTACCGGCCCGCACCGTGCTGGGCTGGGCCACGTCGGTGGGCAGGGCGGCCGGCGAGGACCGGATCCGCGGCGACCACCAGGTGGTGATGGACGCGGGCGCGGTACGGCTCGGGCCGCTGGTGTGCTTCGAGTCGGCGTTCCCCGACATGAGCCGGCACCTCGCCGACGACGGGGCGCAGTTGCTGGTGGCGCAGTCCTCCACGTCCTCGTTCCAGGAGAGCTGGGCGCCCGCGCAGCACGCCTCGCTGGCGGCGTTGCGCTCGGCGGAGTCCTGGCGGCCCATGGTGCACGCGACGCTGACCGGGACCAGCGTGGTCGACGACGCCCGCGGCGAGCGGATCGGCCCGGTGCTGGGCACGTCGAGCAGCACGGCGCGGGTCTACGACGTGCCGCTGGCCTCGGGGCGCAGCCCGTACGACCGGCTCGGCGACTGGGTGCCCCGGCTGGCCGTCCTGCTGCTCGCCGGGGCGGGGGCGTACGAGGCGGCGCTCAGGAGGTCTGCTCGGTCACGGCCGTGACGACGCGCTCGCACAGCTCGTGGGTGAGCAGCGCGTCGCGGGCGTCGAGGGGCTTGCCGTGCCGGACGGCGTCGAGGAACGCGAGGGCGATCCCCTCTATGCCGCGCTGGCGGGCGACGGGCACCCAGTCGCCGCGCCGGCGGACGGTGGGCTGGCCCTTGTGGTCGACGACCTCGGCCAGGTTGAACACCTGGCGCTTGCTGTCGTGGCCCATGACCTCCAGGACCTCCTCGTTGGAGCCGCTCATGCGGTTCATCACGCCGATCGCGGTGAAGCCGTCGCCGGACAGCTGCAGCGTGACGTGGTGCAGCAGCCCGCCGCGGACCCGGGCCCGGACGTCGGTGTGCTCGACGGGGCCCGGGAGGAGGAAGCGCAGGGTGTCGACGACGTGGATGAAGTCGTCGAAGACGACGGTGCGCGCGGTGTCCGGGTGGCCGATGCGGTTCTTCTGCATCAGCACCAGGTCGCGCGGGTGGTCGGCGCACTGGACGTAACCGGGTGCGTGGCGGCGGTTGAAGCCGACCGTCAGCCCGACGCCGCGCTCCTCGGCGCGGCGCACCAGGTGCTCGGCCCCGGCCAGGTCGTAGGCGAGCGGTTTGTCGACGTAGACGGGGACGCCCGCGTCGATGAGGCGTTCGGTGATCTCGACGTGCGTCTCGGTCGGGGCGTGCACGAACGCCCCGTCGAGCCCCTGGTCGAGCAGGGCGTCGAGGGTGTCGTGGCGGTGCGGGGCCGGGACGCGGTGGGTGTCGCCGACGGTGTCGAGGGTCGCGCGGGTGCGGGTGTGCAGGTGGAGTTCCACCCCCGGCTGGGCCGTCAGCACCGGCAGGTACGCCTTGCGCGCGATGTCGCCGAGTCCGATGACCCCGATCCTGAGGGGTTCCATGTGCCGCTCCCGCCTACGCCTGCCCTGCCCGACCTGTGCCGTCGGCAGCATACGGGCCGGTCGGCGGCCGCCAGTCGGCGATCCCGTCGAGGCTGCGCAGCGCCAGGCGCGGGCCGACCCGGTTGACGCCGGCGAACAGGGCGTCGCGCAGCGCCACGGCGGGCCGGGACGACCATGTGGTGAGCCGCCCGACGCCCCAGGAGCGGCGCACGACCGCGGTCGTGCGGGGCAGCCGCTGCGCGGTGTACGCGGCGAGGGCACGCGCGAGGGCGTCCTCCCCGGCGTCGGGGGCCGCGAGGTGGGCGAGGACGACGGCGTCCTCCAGCGCCTGGCAGCCGCCCTGGCCGAGGTTGGGCGTCATGGCGTGCGCGGCGTCGCCGAGCAGGACGACGCGCCCCCGGTGGAAGGCGGGCAGCGGGCGCGCGAGGTGGTGGACGTCGTTGCGGAGCACGGTCCCGGGCGCGGCGGAGTCGATCAGCTCGGGGATCGGCCGGTGCCAGTCGCCGAACAGCCGCCGCAGCTCGGCCCGTTCGTCCCCGCCCGGGGCGCGGCCGCCGGGCGCGGTCACGGCGGTGGCGTAGCAGTAGACGCGGCCGCCGGTGAGCGGCACCGTGCCCCACAGCCGGCCGCGCCCCCAGGTCTCGTGCGGCAGGTACGCGGCGGGCGCCGGCACGACCGTGCGCCAGCTGGTGAACCCGCTGTAGCGTGGCCCCGGATGCTCCGGGAAGAGCGCGGCGCGCACGGCGGAGTTGATCCCGTCGGCGGCGACCACCAGATCGGCGTCGACCGTCCCGTCCTCAGTGGTGACCTTCCCCTCGGGCGATGCGGACACCACCCGGGTCCCGGTGCGCAGCGCGCCGTCCGGCAGGAGGC
Source organism: Streptomyces sp. NPDC008238 (assembly GCF_042956445.1). NCBI lineage: Bacteria > Bacillati > Actinomycetota > Actinomycetes > Kitasatosporales > Streptomycetaceae > Streptomyces > Streptomyces sp. NPDC008238. Next base: position 195,175 of record NZ_JBIBGK010000008.1, read on the forward strand.
CCGCGAGCACGGCGACCAGCTCCGCCCGGTGGGCGATGACCACGGGTCCCCCGAAGCGCTCGGCGGCGGCCTCACCGCTGGTCCGCGACAGCCAGCGCCCGTCGGGCCGGCGCAGCCCGCCCTCGCCCTGGAAGGCCGCCATGGCGCGCACGGCCTCCCCGACCCCGAGCACGTCCAGCGCCCGCAGGGCATTGGGCGCGATGCCGATCCCGGCGCCCACCGGTTCCAGCGCCGCCGCGCGCTCCAGGACGGTCACCCGCCAGCCGCGCCTGCGCAAGGCCACGGCGGCGGCCAGTCCCCCGATCCCGGCCCCGACGACAACGGCGTGCGGCTGCGGCGGTGTACGGCCCATGGCGTCCGCTCCCCTTCCCCTTACTACAGGTGTAGTCACTACTGTACTACACCTGTAGTGACCGGAGGAAGACGCACCCCGGGAAGCGGTTCCGTCCCGGGACGAGACCGCCCACGGCGACGGATCCCGCACACGCCCCGCCGCCGGGGGCGCAGGCAGGACGAGGACCGCCCCGGACCGGCCACGAGACCACCCCGTGACCCCGAAGCCGGCCGACGGCGCCTCCCAGGACCGCCACCGGGGCGCCCTGCCCCAGGGCGACGGGCCCCGGCCGGACACCCCGGCACGCTCCACCGAACCGCCCACGGCGACGGATCCCCTACACACCCCACCCCCAGCGCCGGAGGCCTACCGGAAACCCTCCGCACGACCCGCCGACCAGGCGGGGGCACAGGAAGGACGACGACCGCCCCGGACCGCCGCAAGACCACCCCGTGACCCCGAAGCCGGCCGACGGCGCCTCCCAGGACCCCCGCCGGGACCGCCCTGCCCCGTGCGCGACGAGCCGCGGCCAGGCACCCCCGGCACGCTCCACCGGAGAGAGCCGCACCCGGCCCGGCTGCCGCAGGCGTCCCGGGCACCGGGGGCGGAAGGTACGGCGGGGCGGGAGCGCGGATGGGGACCGGTAGGTTGCCGTCATGAGCACCGCGCAGACCTCCCGGCCCGAGCTGATCGCCGACACCGCACTCGCGCTGCTCGCGGAGCGCGGCATGCGGGGGCTGACGCACCGGGCGGTCGACGAGGCGGCCGGTCTGCCGCAGGGCTCGACGTCCAACCACGCCAGGACCCGGGCGGCCCTGCTGGAGGCGGCGGTCCGCAGGCTGGCCCTCCGCGAGTCGCAGGCCGCCGGCTCGTCCGCGAGCCGGGCGCCCGCCCCCGGGCCCGAGGGGCTGGCCGCGCTGCTCGCGTACTTCCTGCACCGCTCGGTCACCGAGTCCCGCGACCTCACCCGCGCCCGGCTGGAGCTCGCCCTGGAGGCCACCCGGCGCCCCGAGTTGCGCACGGTCTACGACACCGCCGGCCGTGCCTTCCGCGAGCAACTGGAGGCGATGCTGCGCGCCGTGGGCTCCGCCGAGCCGGAGCGGCACGCGCGGTCCCTCATCGCCTGGTGCGACGGCGTCCTCTTCCACTCCGTCGCAGGCGCCGGGTCCGTGTCACCGCCGTCCGAGGCCGAGTTGCGGGCGGGCGCGGGTGACCTGCTGCGGGGCATGCTCGGCGCCGGCGCCGACGCCGACGCCGGCGGCTGACGCGTCGACGCTGTCGGAGGGGTCCGCCATCATGGCGGCATGACGACGTCACCGGAGCGCACCGACCCGCCCTGCACCGCCGACGAGCGCACCATGCTGGAGAGCTGGCTGGACTTCCACCGCGACACCCTCGCGATGAAGTGCGCCGGCCTGGACGACGAGCAGCTTCGCACGGCCGCCGCACCCCCGTCCGACCTCACGCTGCTGGGCCTGGTCCGGCACATGGCCAACGTCGAACGCGGCTGGTTCCGCAATGTCCTCGCCGGCGAGGACATCTCGCCGTTCTACCGCAGCGACGCGGATCCCGACGGTGAGTTCCACGACCTCGACAAGGCCGACACCGCCGAGGCGTTCGCCACCTGGCGCGCCCAGATCGTGCACGCCCGCGATGCGGCCCGCGGCCGGTCGCTCGACGAGACCGGGCTGCGGCACGGCAAGCACGAGGTCTCACTGCGCTGGATCTACGTCCACATGATCGAGGAGTACGCCCGCCACAACGGCCACGCCGACCTGATCCGCGAGCGCATCGACGGCGTCACGGGCGACTGACGCGTCACTCCGGCACCCGGTGCAGCAACTCGTCGCAACGCACGCCCGGGTCGCCGGAGTGCACGCACAGCCGGACGTCGTCGCGCCAGTCCTCTACGACGCCCAGCTCAGAGGAACCGTCGAGCTCCACGGAGCCGTGGTGGAACGTCCACGTGCCCTCCGTGGTCCTCGCCCCGTCGGTCCACCGGCCCGGGGTGAAGGCCTGGGCGGGCATCCGGGAGGCGGAGAAGTGGCCGTCGGGGTCGAACCGGATCGAGCCCTCCCCGTCGTCCGTCGCCCAGGTGCCGATCACCGCGCTCGGGGACGCGACGGATGCCGGTGTCACGTCCGCCGCCAGGAAGCGCAGGATCAGCCGACGTCGACCGCCAGGGCGAGCAGCAGCCCGGCCGTCCACGCCGCGGCTTCGGCCCGGCGGCGCGCCCTGCTCGTGCGCGGCCCCGTCCATCCCGTCCACTCCATGCGCACCCCCTCGGCCCGGGCCGGGCGACGACCCCCGTGCGCCGTCCGGCCCGGGCCGGTCCTCACTCGCCCAGGTTCGGGATGCGCCAGTCCACCGGGTCGTGGCCCTGTGCCTTGAGCGCCTCGTCGATCTGGGTGAAGGGGCGGCTGCCGAGGAAGAGCTTGGCCGACAGGGGCGAGGGGTGGGCGCCCTGGACGACCGCGTGCCGCTCGGTGTCGATCAGCGGCAGCTTCTTCTTGGCGTAGTTGCCCCACAGGACGAAGACCGCCGGCTCGGGCCGGGCGGCGACGGCCTTGATGACCGCGTCGGTGAACTTCTCCCAGCCCTTGCCCTTGTGCGAGTTGGCCTCGGCCTCGCGCACCGTCAGCACCGCGTTGAGCAGCAGCACGCCCTGCTCGGCCCACGGCATCAGGTAGCCGTTGTCCGGGATCGGGTAGCCGTACTCCTCCTTCATCTCCTTGAAGATGTTCCGCAGCGACGGCGGCGTCCTGACGCCTGGCTGCACGGAGAAGCACAGCCCGTGCCCCTGGCCCTCGCCGTGGTACGGGTCTTGGCCGAGGACCAGCACCTTCACCTTGTCGTAGGGAGTGGCCTCCAGGGCCGCGAAGACCTGCTCGCGCGGCGGGAAGACCTTGTGCTTCCCACGCTCCTCCTCCACGAACTCGGTGAGCTGGGTGAAGTAGGGCTTCTCCAGCTCCTCACCGAGGACGGCCTGCCAGGACTCGGGCAGCGTGATGGGCACGACGGGAACCTCCGGTACGCGATCCGTTACTGGGGACGAACGTACCGTCCCGCACCGACAATCCGCCCGGCCGGGTGTCAGGCGGCGTCCAGCCGGGCGCGCAGCTCCGGTGCGAGCACCAGGTCGGCCGCGGGCAGGAGTTCGTCGAGCTGGGCGACACTGCTGACCCCGAGCACCGGCAGGACGGGCACGTCACCGCCCAGCAGCCAGGCCGGCACGACCTGGTGGGGGGTGGCCCCGGTCTCCCGCGCCACCTCCCGCAGGACGCGCAGCCGGCGCGGCGTTCCCTCGTGCCGGTACTGCTCGGGCAGTTCCTTGTCGCCCCGGGTGCAGGCGCCGTGGACGAGCGTGGAGTACGCCGTTACGTCCAGGTCGGCCGCCCCGCCCGCGTAGGCGAGGAGTCCGGCGTCGGCGTGCCGCTGCACGCCGAAGCGCGCGCCCGGCCGCGGCCGCAGGTAGGTGTGCCGCTGCTGCACCACCCGGTAGCCGGGCAGCCCGCGTTCGGCGGCGATCCGGCGGGCCTCGGCGATGCGGCCGGTGGCGTGGTTGCTGACGCCGAGCGTGCCGGCCGAACCGTCGGCGACGAGGCCGGCGAAGGCCTCGACGGTCTCCTCCAGCGGCACCCGCGGGTCGTCGATGTGGGCGTAGTGGACGTCCACGCGCTCGGTGCCGAGCCAGCGCAGGCTGTCCCGCAGCCCCGCGCGGACGACGTGCCCGGCCAGGCCCTCGGCGTTGCCGAGGTCGCCGTCGTCGCCGATCCACCGCGTGCCGCGCGCGGGGTCGGGCCGGGCGCCGACCTTGGTGGCGAGCACGACCCGGTCCCTCGCCCGGCGGCTGCGCAGCCAGCGGCCGAGCAGCAGTTCACTCTCGTCGCCGGTGGCGCCGTCCACCCAGCAGGCGTAGTTGTTCGCGGTGTCGACGAAGGTGCCGCCGGCCTCCGTGAAGCGGTCGAGGATCGCGAAGGAGGTCGCCTCGTCGACCGTGGTGCCGAAGGGCAGGGCGCCCAGGCACAGGGTGCTGACCTTCGGTCCGGCGCCGCCGGCCAGTGTGCGGTATCGCATGGTGCGCACTCCTCGGATGCGGGAAGTCCCTGGTGCCGGCCGCCGTCTCGGCGGCCGGCACCAGGGACTGTGCACGTTGGAGTGCGGACGAGCGCAAGCCTCAGGCGCCGACGCTCGCGTTGAGGAAGATGCCGCCGTCCACGACCAGCGTCTGGCCGGTGATCCAGGCCGCCGCGTCCGAGAGCAGGAAGGCGGCGGCGCCGCCGATGTCCTCGGGCACGCCGAGCCGCCCCAGCGGGTACGCGGACGCGGCCTGCTCCTCCCGGCCCTCGTACAGGGCCGAGGCGAACCTGGTCTTGACCACGGCCGGGGCGATGGCGTTGGCGCGGACGCCGGGGGCCATCTCGGAGGCGAGCTGCAGCGTGAGGTTGACCATGGCGGCCTTGCTCATGCCGTACGCGCCGATGAACGGGGAGGCGCTGATGCCCGCCACGGAGGCGATGTTGACGATCGCGCCGCCGTTCTCCTTCATCCACGCCCGGTAGGTCTGCTGGGCGAAGCCGAGCGCGGAGATGACGTTGGTCTCGAAGACCTTGCGGGCGACACCGAGGTCGAGTTCGGCGAGGGGGCCGAAGACCGGGTTGGTGCCGGCGTTGTTGGCGAGGTAGTCGACGCGGCCGAAGGCCTCCATCGTGCGCTCGACGACCTCGGCCTGGTGCGCCTCGTCGTGGGCCTTGCCGGCCACGCCGAGGGCCCGGTCGGCGCCGAGCCGTTCGACGGCCTCCTTCAGCGCCTCCTCGTTGCGGCCGGTGATGACGACGCGGTCGCCGCGGGCGACCAGGGCCTCGGCGATGCCGTAGCCGATGCCGCGGCTGGCGCCGGTGACGATCGCGACGCGGCCGTCTTCGGGCTGGGTGCTCATGATGCGGGTCTCCTGTCGCGGGTCAGTCGAGCGGTCCGCCGGCCACGTACAGCACCTGGCCGGAGACAAAGCCCGCGGCGTCGCCGGTGAAGAAGGCGATGGCGTTGGCGACGTCGTCCGGGTTGCCGACGCGCTGCACGGGGATCTGGGTGGCGGCCGCGGCCTGGAACTCCTCGAAGCCCATGCCGATGCGGGCGGCGGTGGCGGCGGTCATGTCGGTGGCGATGAAGCCGGGGGCGACGGCGTTGGCGGTGACGCCGAACTTGCCGAGCTCGTGCGCGAGGGTCTTGGTGAAGCCCTGCAGGCCGGCCTTGGCGGCGGAGTAGTTGGCCTGGCCGCGGTTGCCGAGGGCGGACGACGAGGACAGGTTGACCACGCGGCCGAACTTCGCGTCCACCATGTGCTTCTGGACGGCGCGGGTCATCAGGAAGGCGCCGCGCAGGTGCACGTTCATGACCGTGTCCCAGTCGGCCGCGCTCATCTTGAACAGCAGGTTGTCGCGGAGCACGCCCGCGTTGTTGACGAGGATCGTCGGCGCCCCGAGCTCCTCGGCGACGCGTGCGACCGCGGCCGCGACCTGCTCCTCGTCGGAGACGTCGGCGCCGACGGCGACGGCCCGGCCGCCCGCCTTGGTGATCTGCTCGACGGTGTCCTTGCACGCGGTCTCGTCGAGGTCCAGCACGGCCACGGCGCGGCCCTCGGCGGCCAGGCGCACTGCGGTGGCGGCGCCGATGCCGCGCGCCGCCCCCGTCACGATCGCTACGCGCTGCTCGGTGGTCGACATCTGCTCTCCTCAGCCCTGTGGGGAGCGGTCGCGCAGGTGAGCGACCGCTTAGTACGTCCCGTAGCCGAAACCGTAGGAGTGCAGTGACCCTGTGTCAACGCCCAAGGCGCCGATGTGGCTCAGCGCACCAGAAGATCCAGCAGACGGTCCACCTCGGCCTCGGGGTCCTCCGTCAGCCCGGTGTGGATCGGGCCCGGCTGCACGATGGTGCTGCGCGGCGCCGTCAGCCACCGGAAGCGCCGCCCGGGATCGTCCTCCGCCGCCTGCCCGGCCCGCGCACCGCCCGCGCAGATCCCCTCGTACCCGCGCAGCGCGGCCCGTACGCCGGCGACGTCCACCTCGGGGTCGAGGCAGCGCAGCCGGGTCTCGTCCAGGTGGACCCGGGCGCCCACGAAGGACTTGGCGCGGCAGTACACGAGCACGCCCGCGTTGATCAGCTCACCGCGCTCGATCCGGGGCATCACACGCACCAGCGCGTACTCGAACACATCGCGCCCGCTCGCCGTGCTCACTTGGCGGCCTTTCCCTCGACCCAGGTGCGCAGCCACTCCGGCGGCGCCTGCTTCTCCTGCTGCTTCGGGGCCAGGACGATCCGCTCCCCCACGGTGCCGGCACGCGCCAGCAGCACCCGCTCGTACGCGCGCCGCACCTCGTCGGGGTCCGCGAAGCCGGGCTCGTCCACCAGCCACTCGTCGGGGACCTGGGCGGTCACCTCGCGCAGCAGCGCCTCGTCCACCCGCGGGGCGAGGTCGCGGGCGGCGGCCTCGACGTCCGGCGCGAAGCGGGCGAGGGCGTGGTCCGCGGCGTCGTACGGCTTGTCGGCGGCCTGGTCGGCGCCCTTCCAGTTGTGGTGGAAGATCAGTGAGGCGCCGTGGTCGATCAGCCAGAGGTCCTGGTGCCAGACCAGCATGTTGGGGTTGCGCCACGAACGGTCGACGTTGCCGACGAGCGCGTCGAACCACACGATCCGCCCCGCCTCGCCGGACTCCACCTCGAAGACCAGCGGGTCGAAGCCGAGCGCGCCGGGCAGGAAGTCCATGCCGAGGTTGAGGCCGCCGCTGGCCTTCAACAGGTCCTGGATCTCCTGGTCCGGCTCACCGAGCCCGATCACCGGGTCGAACTGGAACCGCACCAGCACCGGTACCCGCAACCCCAGCCGCCGGGCCAGCTCCCCCGCGACCACCTCCGCCACCAGCGCCTTGCGGCCCTGTGCGGCACCCACGAACTTCACCACGTACGTCCCCAGGTCGTCGGCCTCGACGACACCGGGCACCGATCCGCCCTCACGCAACGGCGTGACATAGCGGATCCCGGTCACTTCCTCCATGGACGCATCCTAATGACCGGTGTCCCACGGCCACGCCACGCCGTCGCCTCCCGCCGGGAACGTGCCGACACGCCTCCGTCGACTGGAGGGTCGTCGAGGCGCCTCCGTCAGCTCCGGAATCATCGGGATCCGATCGCCGATGCCGACGACGTTCCTCTTGAGGCTCCGTGAGGTGACCGAGGCCCCGGCCGCATCCGCGGGCCGGGGCTCCTCTTACGTCTGCGACGCGCTACTCCGACGCGGGCTCGCGCTCGTAGCGGACGTCGCGCTGGTGATCCCAGCGGTACGACCACTTCATCTCGCTCGTGACGCCCTTGACGCTTTCCCTCCGGCAGTTGCTCCATGGCGGCCGCCACGGCTGCCTTGGCGGCGGCCTCGTATGCCGCCCGGACCCTCGGTGCTCCAACCGTCGACCCTGCGGTCTGGAGATCGAAGTCCAGTGTGATCGTCATGTGCTTGGGTACGGGCTCCTCGGCCATACGCCCCCCTCGGGTGATCGGCGGAGCCGCCAGTATCGGCCTCACTCCCGGCACACCGCCATCGTTCGGACGAAAACCCTCACTTAGGTGCTTCCAAGCATCTGTGGGCGGCCTCGGCCACAACTACCGGCCGGCCATCGTGCCGCACGCACCGCGGCTCTCGGCGCTGCGCGCCGCCGCGGGCCGCGCCGGGTGATTTTCCGGGGATGGTTGAACGGCTCACCCATCTCGTCCGTACGACTGGGCAGGGCGTGACCCACGCTCCCGGGCGCCTGTACGGCGGTCCGGAACGGACGAGGCAACAGGATGTGTGACGCATGGCCGAGACGACTGGCATCGCAGGAGCTCCGACCCGCCGCGCCGTGGTCGCGGGAGTGGGCGCGGCGGGGCTCGCGGCCGCGCTGGCCGCCTGCGGCGACTCCAACGACTCCGCGGGCGCCTACAGCCCGGCCGCGCCGCCGCAGGACGGCGGCGACCAGGGCACCGGGGGGTCGGCCCCGGCCGGCGGCGGGGCCGAGGCGGCGCTGGCCAAGACCTCGGAGATCCCGGTGGGCGGCGGCAAGATCTTCGCGGACAAGAAGGTCGTCGTCTGCCAGCCCGAGGCGGGCTCCTTCAAGGCCTTCTCCGCGATCTGCACCCACCAGGGCTGCGCCGTCAACGAGATCGCGGGCGGCACGATCAACTGCCCCTGCCACGGCAGCAAGTTCAGCATCAAGGACGGCAGCGTGGCCAACGGCCCGGCGACCCAGCCGCTGGCGGCGGCGAACATCAAGGTGGAGGGGGACTCAGTGGCCCTGGCCTGAGTCCGGACCCGGCCCGGACCGTTCCCAGCTGCCGATGACCTCGTCGGCGGTGGTGACCGTGGCGACGAGCGCGAGGGTGTACCGCAACATGTCGGCGGTGTACGACTGCGGCACCCCGGCGATGGCGTCGCCGGGCACGACCGCCTCGTAGCCGAGGTTGACCGCGTCGAAGACGGCGTTGGGAACGGCCACGTTGGCCGACACCCCGGTGACGACGACCGTGCGCACGCCGAGATTGCGCAGCACGGCGTCGAGGCCGGTGCCGGCGACCGGCGACAGCCCGTGCAGCCGTCGCACGACGAGGTCGCCGGCACCGACCGGTATCTCCTCGGCGAGCTCGACGGCCGGCGTGCCGGCGACCTGGAGGACGGGCAGCCGCTCGGCGGCGCGGAAGATCCGCGCGTTGCGGCTGGACCCGCGGCCGTCGGCGCGGCGTTCGGCGACCGCGTGCACCACGGTGGCGCCCGCCGCGTGGGCCGCGGCGACCAGCCGTGCGGTGGCGTCGAGCGCCCCGCCGTCGCGCACGGCGGCCGCGAGTTCCGGGAGCGCGCCGCCCGGGCCGACCACCCCGCGCTGGCACTCCACGGTGAGCACGGCGGTGGACCGGGGGGTCAGGAGCGCGTCGAGCCTCCGCTGCCGGTCGCCGTCCGCCATGCTTGCCCCCTCGCGCGCGGGTGCCCTACCGTCGTCCCGGGTGACCGTATCTGACGGAACGTCAGACTGGGAAGTGGGGGCGCGCATGACCGTCGCACAACGCCGCGGACGCCGGATCATGATGACCCCGGAGGAGGTCGACGCCTTCCTCGGCGAGCAGCGCACCTGCCGTGTCGCCACCGTCTCGCCCGACGGCCGCCCGCACGTGGGCGCGTTGTGGTTCGTCTGGGACGGGACGTCCCTGTGGCTGTACTCCATCGTCCGCAGCCGCCGCTGGGCCGACCTCCGGCGCGACCCGCGCGTCGCGGTCGTCGTCGACGAGGGCACGGAGTACGGCGACCTGCGCGGCGTCGAGCTCTCCGGCACCGTCGAGTTCGTGGGCGAGGCGCCCCGCACCGGCGACCCCCACCCCGCGCTGGAGGCGCCCGAGCGGCTGTTCGCCGCCAAGAACTTCGGCCTGGAGTCCATGCCCCACGACGGCCGCCACGCCTGGCTCCGCCTGACCCCGGACTCCGTCGTCTCCTGGGACTTCCGCAAGTTGCCGGGCCCCGGCTAGGGCACGCGCACGACCGCGTCTCTCAAGGGTGATCAGCCCTCGGCCGCCGCCACGTCCTCCCCCGCCCGGCGGAGGGCCTCCACGGCGGCGCGGATGGCGGGGCGGCGGTCGGCGTCGGAGCGCCAGACGGCGTAGATGTGGCGCTTCATGGTGTGGCGCACGGGGATGGCGCGGACCCCGGCCGGCAGGGGGCCGCGGCCCAGGCGCGGGACGACGGCGACGCCCAGGCCGGCGGCGACGAGGGCGAGGACCGTGGGGTGCTCCTCGGCGTGGTGGGCGATGCGGGGTTCCACGCCCTTGCCGCGCAGCGTGAACAGCAGCCACTCGTGGCAGAAGCCGCCGTCGGGCCAGGCGATCCAGTCGTCGTCGGCGAGTTCGCCGAGGTCTGCCTCGGCACGGCCGGCCAGGGGGTGGCCCTCGGGGACGACCACGTCGGCGATGTCGTCGAGCAGCGGCTCCTTGGCCAGGCCGCCGGGCAGCGAGAGCGGCTTGTTGTACCAGTCGAGGACGACCGCCATGTCGATGTCGCCGCGGACGAGCCGGGCCAGCGCGTCCTGGGGCTCCATCTCGTGGACCATCGCGCGCAGCTTGGGGTGCTCGCGCCGCGTCGCGGCGAGCGCCTGCGGGAAGAGTCCGCGCACCGCGGTGGGGAAGGCCCCCATGCGCAGTTCGCCGACCGCGGCGCCGCGGTGGGCCTCCAGGTCGGAGTGGGCGAGCTCGACGAGGGAGAGGATGCGGCCCGCGTGCCCGGACAGCAGCCGGCCCGCGTCGGTGAGCCGGACCCCGCGGCCGTTCTTGGCGAGCAGGGTCTGCCCGGTCTCGCGTTCGAGCTTGCCCATCTGCTGGGAGACGGCCGAGGTCGTCACGTGCAGGACGTCCGCCGCGGCACTCACCGAGCCATAGGTGGAGATCGCGTGCAGGACGCGCAGGCGCTCGAGGTTCAACATGTAAGCAACACTACGTGATCGCCGGGAGGTTTTCTCGCTTGTCCTAAGAGGTTCAATCCGTCATCGTGATGGCCATGAGCGCACCCAGCACCCGCCGCCCGGCCGCCGAGGCCGCCCCCTCCCCCGCCGACGCCCCACCCGCCGTCGCCGTCGCCGGCGCCGTCGCCGTCGCCCCGGCCACCGCCGGGCGCCGCCGTCGCGTCGTGGACTGGCGGGTCAACTGGGCCGTGCTCGCGCTCATCTGGGGCTTCAGCTTCCTGTTCATCAAGGTGGGCACCGAGGCCTACGCCCCGCTGCAGGTCGCGCTCGGCCGCATGGCGTTCGGCACCGCGGTGCTGGCCGCGGCCTTCGCCGTGAAGCGGGAACGGCTGCCGCGCGGCGCTCGCGCCTGGGGGCACATGGCCGTGGCCGCGCTGCTGCTGAACACCCTGCCGTTCACGCTCTTCGCGTACGCGGAGCTGACCATCCCGTCGACGCTCGCGGGCATCTGCAACGCCACGACCCCGCTGTGGAGCATGGTGCTGTCGGTGGTGGCGCTCTCGGACGACAAGCCGACCCGGCAGCGGGTCGCGGGCGTGGGCATCGGCTTCGTCGGCGTGCTGACCGTGCTGGGCGCCTGGCAGGGCTTCTCCGGGACGGACCCCGCGGGCACCGCGATGGCGCTGGGCGCCTCGGCGAGCTACGCGGTGGGCTGGATATACGTGCGCCGCACGCTGAGCGGCAGCGGCAACTCGGCCCTGTCGATGTCCTCCGCGCAGCTCTTCCTCGGCACCGTCCAACTGGCCGTGCTGACCCCGCTGTTCACCTCGGCGCCCGGCTCGTTCCCGCTCTGGCCGACGCTGTCGGTGGTCGCGCTGGGCGCGCTGGGCACCGGGATCGCCTTCCTCCTCCAGTACGGGATCGTCGCGGAGAAGGGCCCGACCATCGCCACGATGGTCACCTACCTCATCCCGGTCATCGCGACCGCGGCCGGTGTCGCGCTGCTGGACGAGCACCTGACGTGGAACGAGCCGGTCGGCGCCCTCGTGGTGCTCGCCGGCGCGGCGCTGACCCAGCGCCGCCCGGCGGGCTGAACCACCTTCGCCGTCAGCCGAAGCGCCCCGCGCGGTGCGGGCGGACCGCGGCGGCGACGGCGTCGGCCAGGGCCGGGACCTCGTCCGCGGTGACCGGCGAGATCGTGATGCGGATGCCCGGCGGTGACTGCAGCCGGAAGCGCGCGCCGGGCGCCACGGCCCAGCCCGCCTGCAGGAGCCGGGCCACCGCCCCGGTCTCGTCCGGCACCGGGACCCACACGTTCATGCCGCTGCGGCCGTGCGCCGCGACGCCGAGGCCGTCCAGCGCCAGCACCAGCGCGTCACGGCGCGCGGCGTACGCGGCGGAGACGGCGGGGACGTCGACCGCGCCGGTGCGCCACAGGTGCGCGACGGTGCGCTGCAGGAGGTGGCTCACCCAGCCGGGCCCGAGCCGATAGCGCCCGCGGACCCGGTCGACGGTGACCGGGTCGCCGGTGAGCACGGCCAGCCGCAGGTCGGGGCCGTAGGCCTTCGCGGTGGACCGGACCAGCATCCAGTGCGCGGTGCTGCCGGCGAGCGGGTGCAGCGGCAGTTCGGTCAGGCCGTTGACGTGGTCGTCGTCGATGACCAGCACCTGCGGGTGGCCGCCCAGGACGGCGCGCAGCGCGCCGGCGCGTGCCGCGGAGAGCGTGGCGCCGGTCGGGTTCTGGCCGCGGTCGGTGACGATCAGCGCCCGGGCGCCCTGCCGGAGGGCCGCGTCCACGTCCTGCGGCAGCGGGCCCTCGTCGTCCACGCCGACCGGGACGGCGCGCAGGCCCAGGGCCGGGACGAGGTCGAAGACGCTGCCCCAGCCGGGGTCCTCCACCGCCACGGCGTCCCCGGGCCGCAGGTGGGCGGTGAGCGCGCGCTCCATCGCGTCCAGCGAGCCGGAGGTGAGGCCGACCGGGCCGGCCGGCACGCCGTCGGCGTCGAAGGCGGCCCGTGCCAGGGCGGCCAGCTCCTCGTCGACCGGGGCGTGCCCGTACAGCATGGGCCGTTGCGCGTTCCGCGCGGCCGCCTCGGCCAGCGCCTCCCCGAGCGGGGGCAGCAGCGCGGTGTCCGGGTTGCCGGTGGACAGGTCCCGCACCCCCGGCGGCACTTCCAGGCGGAGCTCGTCCCGCGCGGTGGTCGCCGGACGCCGCCGCACCCGGCTGCCGCGCCGGCCCGCGGTCTCGATGACGCCGCGGTCGCGCAGCAGACGGTAGGCGGCGGCGACGGTGTTGGGGTTGACGCCGAGTCCGGCGGCGAGCTCCCGCAGCGGCGGCAGCGCGGCACCGGGCGCGAGGGCGCCCTCCCCGATGGCCCGTTCGACGCTCGCCGCGATGTCCGCTGCGCCCCGGCCGGTGAACGTGTACTCTCCTAGCACAAAAAGCATTATGCACTAGTGCAAAGGATCGCGCCATGTCCGCCACGCCCTCCGCTGCCGATGCGTACGCTCCCACCGACCGCACCGTCCCCACCCGCAGCCGCGAGCGGGCCCCGTACGACCGCGACCTGGTGCACGCGATCCTCGACGCGGACTACCTCTGCCACCTCGGCTTCGTCCGCGACGGTGCGCCGGTCGTGCTGCCCACCCTCTACGCGCGCGTCGGCGAGCGGCTCTACGTGCACGGTTCCACCGGCTCCCGTCCGCTGCGCGGCGCCGGCGAGGACACCGGGCTCCCGGTCTGCCTGACCGTGACGCACCTGGACGGGCTCGTGCTGGCCCGGTCCGCGTTCCACCACTCGATCAACTACCGCTCGGTGGTGGTGCACGGCGTGGCCCGCCAGGTCACCGACCCCGCCGAGCGCTCCGCCGCCCTGGACGCCCTGGTCGACCACATCGTGCCCGGCCGCGCCGCCGACTCCCGTCCCGCCAACGCGAGGGAACTGGCCGCCACCGCCGTCATCGCCCTGGACCTGAACGAGGTCTCCGCCAAGGTGCGCACCGGCGGCCCCGGCGACGACCCCGAGGACCTGGCGCTCCCCCACTGGACGGGCGTGCTCCCCGTCACCCGCGCCTACGGGACGCCCGAACCCGCCGACGACCTCGACCCGTCGATCGCCGTCCCCGGCTACCTCACCGCGCGCTGAAAGGAGCCCCGCACATGCTCGTCCACCCCTGGGACGCCGCCGTCGACGAGGCCGAGTGGCAGGACTGGCTCGCCGCACACGACTTCGGCCAGCTCGCCGTCAACGGCCTCGACGGCGAGCCCCCGTTCGTCCAGCCGCTGCACTTCGCCTACGACGCGGGACGGGGCGAGGCGGTCACCCACCTCGCCCGCCCCAACCCGCTGTGGCCCGCGCTGGAGGCGCACCCCCGGGTGACGCTCAGCGTCGTCGACGACTACACATTCATCCCCGGCCCCTGGCACGCCCCGGAGGGCACCCCGCCCGAGCACGGGACGCCCACCAGCTACTACGCCGCCGTGCAACTGCTGTGCGTGGCCCACCTCGTGGACGACCCCCAGGAGAAGGCGGACCTGCTGCACCGGCAGCTCGCCCACTTCCAGCCGCGCGGCGACCACGCCCCCGTCGTCCCCGGCGAGGCGCCGTTCGGCCGGATGCTGCCCGGCATCCGCGGGATCCGGCTGGAGGTCACCGACGTCCGCGCCAAGTTCAAGTTCGGCGGGAACCGGCCGCGCGAGACGCAGTGGCGGGTCAACCGGCTGCTGGCCGAGCGGGGTGGTCCGGGCGACGAGGCCGCCCGGACCCGGCAGTCGCACCGCCTCGGGCAGCCCGGTCAGTCGTCGATCGCCGCGCCGAACCGGGCGTTCTGAGACGGCGCGCCGAGCGAACCCCCGCCGTACGTCCAGCCACCCGGCAGCTTGAGGCCGCCGGCATCGGCCGAGAACACCCACACCACACCGTCGTCGGTGTTCTCGCCCGGGGCCGCGACGAGCAGACCGAAGTAGCCGTCGCGGTTGGGGTCGGTGAAGGAGACCTGGGCGCCGAACTTGTCCGCCTTCTCCGCGCCGCCCGGGACACCCGCGGTGTTCTGGTTGACGTCCAGGACACCGGCGGTGGTCAGGCCCCGCGCCGAACCGCGCAGCACCCACACGGCCCCGGCGTCGGCGACGCTGCCGATGTCCTCGCCGGAGGCGCCGATCGCGACGTCCGCGTAGCCGTCGCGGTTGACGTCGCCGACGGAGAGGTCGGAACCGAAGCCGTCACCACGCTCGGAGACGCCCGGCACGCCGGCGTTGTCCTGGGTCCACCAGACGGGCGGGCTCCCCGGGCCCTCCTGCCCGGCCGGCCCGTCCGGGCTGCCGTAGTAGACGCCGACCATGCCGCCGGTCATGGACGCGCCGCCGTCGTCGGGGCTGTGCGGCTCCCCGGTGACCAGGTCGTCGAACCCGTCGCCGTTGACGTCGCCGGAGGCGACGACGGGGCCGCCGCGCAGGGCGGTGACGGGCAGCGGGTCGATGTCGTCGCTGAGGATGACGTATGACCAGCCGTGGCCCGGCTCGGCGCCCAGGCTCAGGCCGGAGACCACGATGTCGGCCAGGCCGTTGTCGTCGTAGTCGCCGGTCGTCAGCGAGGTGGGCGCGATGCCGGGGCCTTCCGCCTGCCGGGCGAGCGGCGTGCGCCGCCGGTCCTTGAAGGGCGTGAAGGTCCCCGCGTCCCCGCCCTTGCGGGCGGCGGCCTGCGGCACGGACTCGTACTGGAAGATCGACAGCCCCACCTTGTCGGTCACGGCGAGCAGGTCGCCCGGGACGTAGGTGGTGAAGTGCCCCGCGGCCAGGGCGCTGCCGAACCGGTCGCCCTTCATAGCACTGACGGACTGCAGCCAGTCGCTCGCGGCGCCGGACAGCCCCTTCGCCGAACCCCACAGGACGACGATGCCGCCCGCGTCGGCGCCGACCCCGACCAGGTCCTCGCCGGGGATACCGACGACGGCGTCGTCGTACCCGTCCCCGTCCAGGTCGCCGCTGGCCACGGCCTGGCCGAAGGCGTCCCCGGTCTCGGCGGCGCCGGGCACGCCGGAGGTGTTCTGGCTGAAGACCTTGGCGCTGGTGGTGACCCCCTTGGGGCCGCCGTACTGCACGGTGACGACACCGGCGCCGGAGCGGCCGCCCACGGTGGCCCCGGGCGCGCCGGTCAGCACGTCCTCGTACCCGTCGCCGTTGAAGTCCCGGTTGCGATCGCTCGCGTGGGTGCCGCCGGGGGTCCCGGCGAACGAGGCGGGCGCGGTGGCGATGGCCGCGCCCGTGATGAGGAGAAATGACGCCGCGGTGACCGCAGCCGAGCGGTTCTTGTGCATGAGCGGCTCCTTCGCTCAAGAACGACCGGGCGGTGCGGGGGTGTCCCGGAAAGAGCCCGTTTCCTTCTCCGGCACCGTCTTTGACACACCGTGGGAAGAAAGGGTTGTAGGGAACGCGGGACAGGCGTCGGTCGGGTGACGGGGGTGGGTGGGTGCGGGTTCGTCTCGCGCCCTGCGGGCGCACAGCGCCGGCTGCGGAGGGGAGGGTGGGCGGTCCGGGGGCGGTCGGCAGTGTGCGGGTGGGTGGGTGGCCGGGGTTCAGGCGCCGGAGCGGGGCGCCTCTCCGCTGGTGTCGGTCTCGTTGCCGTCCGCGGGTATAGACGGCCACTTCCACGCCTACTGCTGGTGCTGGGCGCGCCCGCCGCAACCCGCGACTGCGGGTGATTCGAGGTGCTGTCGAGCGATCGGAACGACATCGGGCTCTGCTTCGACGGTATGGACGTCGAAGCAGAGCCCGATCTTTGAGCCGGGCGAGATCGGGCTCGCTTTCAGCGGAATAGCCGTCGGAACAGAGCCCGATGTCGGATCGGGGAAGCACCCGCAGACGCCGGTTACGGCGCGCGCGCCACCCACAAACAGTGGGCGTGGTCACCGGCCATCTGCACCCGCGGACGGCAACGAGACCCGAGCCAGACGAACAACCAACCCCGCTCCGGCGCCCGAACCCCAGCCGACCACCGGGCCGCACACTGCGAACAAGGCAGGGCCCCCACCCTCCCCTCCGCAGCCGGCGCAGTGCGCCCGCAGGGCGCGAGACGGCGGGACAGCCGAAGAACCGGCGCACCACCGCCACCACCCACCGGCGCCGCGCTACACCGGCTGCGTGCGGGGGTTCGTGGTGTCCGCGTCGGACGGGGTGCCGGAGGCGATGACCGTGGTCGTCCCCTGCTTCTTGGCGGTCTGGGCGACGAAGGCGCCCGCCAGCACGAGCGTGCCGCCGATGATCTGCGGGACGCCGAGGTGTTCGCCGAGCAGCACCCACGCGAACACGGTGCCGACCACCGCCTCCAGGCAGGCCACGACTCCGGCCACCTGCGGCGACAGCCGCCGCACGGCGACCACACCGGTCAGGTAGGCGAGCACGGTGGCCACCAGCACGACCCAGCCCACGAGCAGGACCGCGGGCACGTCGGTCTCGCCGAGCGCAGCCTGCCGCGTGAGCACCGACCAGTCCATCGACCAGGGACGGGAGACGGCGGTCAGCACGACGGCACCGATGGTCAGGCCGTACGCGATGACGGCGACCGGGTCCGGGGCGTCGTCGCCGTCGCTGCCGTGGTCGGCCAGCACGAAGTAGCTGACCTGGCAACAGGCGGCGCCGAAGGCGAGCGCCAGGCCCAGCGGGTCGAAGGCGAGCCCGGACCACACCTCGACCACCGCCGCCATGCCGCCGACGGCCAGCACGACACCGATCGCGGCGGCCTTGCTGACGGCCTTGCGCTGGACGAAGCGCACCCAGCCGAGCAGCAGCGCCGGGCCGAGGAACTCCACGAGGATCGCGACGCCGACCGGGATGCGCGATATCGCCGCGAAGTAGAGGGTCTGGACCCCGGCGACGCCCAGCAGGCCGAAGCCGAGCAGCAGGCCGGGGCGGCGCAGCAGGAGCGCCCGGTGCCGCAGCACCACGGGGAGCATGATGAGCGTGGCCCCGGTCACCCGGAGCCACACGACGTGCAGCGGGTCGAGGCCCGCCTCGATCAGCGGCTTCGCCGCCACCCCCGAACCGCCGAACGCGAACGCGGAAACCAGCGCGAGCCAGAGCCCGGCGTTCCTCCCCTGAGAGACATGCATCGGGCCATGATGTCAGCTCGCGACAGGACCGTCATCCCGGTAGCGGCTGTCCTCCTCGCCGCTCGGCGACGGCAGGCGGACGGCCAGGACCCGCGGTTCGACCCCCGCCGACCTCAGCACCTGCGCCGCCCGGCTCCCCTCGTCGGCGACGAGCGCGGCAAGCAGGTCGGTGCCCTCCGCCCGTGAAGCGCCCCGCTCCCCGGCCTGGACGGCGGCCGCGCGCAGGGCCGCGGCGGCCGCCGGGCTCCAGCCGGGCGCGGCCACGGCGGCGAGCACGGTCCCGGAGCCGGCGTCCTCCACCGTCTCCCGCCAGGCGATGCCGTAGCCGATGGTGCGTTGCGCGAGGTAGCCGAGGACGCGTGCCACCCGCCCGCCGCCCGCCGCTCCCGCCGCCCCGTCGACGGCCTCGCGGGCCCTCGGGTCGGCCTCGAGAAGGGAGTGCAGGAGGTGGGCGGTGTCGACCTGACGGTCCCCGTCCCTCGTGGCGCGCCGCCGGGCCGCGGCGGTCACCGTGCGCAGCTCGGCCCCGAGCCGCGAGTCGTTCCAGTGCACGCCCTCCACCCCATCAGCCCGCACCGCCCCGCGGCATCGCCGCGCGGTACCGTTCCGGCGTCCTGCGCGGGTCGGGTGCGCCCGTACGCGGCGTCCTCCTCAGAGATGACGGCGGCCCCGCAACGGATCCGGGTCCGGGTCCGGGCGCCGCACGAACGCTCAGTAGCGGACGTCGCTCTGCAGCAGCGGCGGGTACACCGCGGACGTCTCGCCGTCGACCGTGGTGCCCGCGAACTGCAGCATCGCCCGCATCGCCCCGTGCAGAGGCGCCGGGTAGCCCAGGACCGGGGCGGACACCTCGTCCAGGCGCCGCAGGTGCTCCGGCGCGAGGACGGTGTCGAGGCCGGCGAGGTTGTCCTCGAGGTGTTCCAGGCGCCGGGCGCCGACGATCGGCACGACGGTGCCCTCGCGGGCCCGCAGCCACGCCAGGGACACCGCGGCCGAGGTGGTGCCGAGTTCGTCGGCGACGGCGGCGACCTCCTCGATGACGGGGTACTCGTCCTCACCGGGGCCGCCCACGAACGCCGTGCGCGCGGAGTCGGCGACCGTGCCGCCGCGCCGGTACTTGCCCGACAGGAAGCCGTTCTTCAGCGGGCTCCACGGCACGAGCGCCATGCCCTGGTCGAGGGCGAGCGGGGCGAGTTCGCCCTCCACGGTGCGGGCGAGCAGCGAGTACTCCACCTGCAGCGCGATCAGCGGGGTCCAGCCCTTGAGCAGCGCGGTGGTCTGCGCCTGCGCGGTCAGCCAGGCGGGGGTGTTGGAGAAGCCGACGTAACGGATCCTGCCCGCGCGCACCAGGTCGTCGAGGGTGCGCATCGTCTCCTCGATCGGCGTGTGCCGGTCCCAGTTGTGCAGCCAGTACAGGTCCAGGTAGTCGGTCCGCAGCCGGCGCAGGGTCTCGTCGAGCTGGGCGACGATCGAACCGCGGCCCGCGCCGCCGCCGTTGGGGTCTCCGGGGAACAGGTTGGTGAAGAACTTCGAGGCGAGCACCACGTGCTCGCGGCGTCCGGGGTGCGCGGCGAACCAGTCGCCGAGGATCCGCTCGGAGTGGCCGTTGGTGTAGAAGTTCGCGGTGTCCACGAAGTTGCCGCCGCGGTCCAGGTAGGTCGCCAGGATCTTCTCGGACTCCTCGACGCCGCACCCGGCGCCGCCGGGGTCCTCGCCGAAGGTCATCGCGCCGAGGGCGAAGGGGCTGACCCGCAGCCCGGACCGGCCGAGGGTGACGTAGTGGTCGAGCGGCATGTTCGTGCTCCCTTGTGCGTCGGATTCGGTGCTCTCCATGCAACGGGAGGCCGCTGCGGCGGGGTAGACCGATCCTCGCGGGCTCTTGCCCGATCCTGCCGACTTCGCCCGGATCGGGCTTGCCCGGCCCTGGCCGCGGGTGGTTCGGTGAGGGGGTGCGTACCCCTCCCGGACTCCTCCTGGCCGAGCTCCGCGACCTCATCGCGACGCACGCCCGGCCCTCCCTGCGGACCGCGGTCGACGGACTGCTACTGTCCCGGGTCGCGACGGCCCCGCCGGACTACTCGCTGACCGAGCCGCTGCTGGTCGTCATGGCCCGGGGCGGCAAGCGCCTGCTGCTCGGCGAGGAGGTGCACGACTACCGGGCGGGGCAGTACCTGCTGGTCACCGCTGTCCTGCCGGTCACCGGCCACTACCTGGACGTGAGCGCCCGGGACCCGGCACTGGGCATGGGAATGGTGCTGCGGGCGGCCGCCATCGCCCCGCTGCTGCTGGAGGCACCGCCCGGCCGCCGGGCCCGCACCACGTCCGCGCCGCCCGCGCTCGCCACCGGCGGGGCCGGACCGGAACTGCTCGACGCCGTCGTACGGCTGGTGCGGCTGCTCGACCACCCCGCGGACGCCCCCGTGCTCGCCCCGATGGTCGAGCGGGAGATCCTGTGGCGGCTGCTCACCGGGCCGCACGGCGCCATGGTCCGCGAGATCGGCCTGGCCGACAGCGGGCTGTCGCACGTCAGCCGGGCCATCCACTGGATCCGCGACAACTACGCGGAGCCCATGCGGGTCGACGACCTGGCCCGCCTCGCCGGCATGAGCCCGTCCGCCTTCCACCGGCACTTCCGTGCCGTGACGACGATGAGCCCGCTGCAGTTCCAGAAGCGCATCCGGCTGCAGGAGGCCCGTTCGCTCCTCGTGGCCCGCCCCGACGACGTCGCGGGCGTCGGCCACGTCGTCGGCTACGCCAGTCCCACCCAGTTCAACCGCGAGTACCGCCGTCTGTTCGGCGCCCCGCCGGGTCAGGACGCCGCCCGTGTCCGCGCCGCCGCCACCCCCGCGGGCGTGCGGCACCTGCCCTGAGGGGTCAGGGCCAGAGCAGCCCGCGCGCCCAGCCGTCGGGGACGGCCGGGTCGCGGGTGTAGCGGAGGCGGACGTGGCCCTGCGCGGGGGCGGCCTGCCAGAACTCGGCCTCGTCGGCAACGAGGCGGTAGACGGTGTGGCCCTCCGGTACGTCGTCGGGGTGGGCGGCGACGTGCCCGGTGGCCCGGCGGCGGGCCTCCTCGTACGCGGCGCGGCCCTCCAGCGCGGCGCTCATCGTTCCCGTGAAGCCGGCGACGCGGGAGGCCTCGCGGCGGCCGAGGAAGTCGCGGCGGGCGGCGGCGCGGTCCAGGGTCCCGACCGGTCCGGTCACCCGGATCTGCCGGCCGTGCCGCGGCCAGTACCAGCTGAGCGCGGCGTAGGGGCGGTCCGTCAGGTCGCGGCCCTTGCGGCTGCCCGCGTCGGAGGCGAAGTCGAAGGAGGGGCCGTCGAGGTCGACGCCGCGCAGCATGAGGACCCGCGCGGAGGGCCGGCCGCCGGCGTCCGCCGTGCTGAGCGTCATGACGTGCGGCTCGGGGACCCCGTCGTCGAGGGCGTACGCCAGCCAGCGGGCGAACAGCGGCCCCGGTGCCGGTCCTGCGGTGGCGGGGTCGAAGGCCGGGAGGGGCCCGGCGAGGACGGGCGCGGAGCGCATGCGCTCCCGGAGGGCTTCGGCGGTCACGGGTGCCTGGTCGTCGGTCACGTCCCGATCCTGGCATGCGGCCGCCCGGCGCGCCGCGGATCCGCGGTGCGCCGGGCGGCGGCGGTGGGGCCGTCAGGCCGGGAGGTGGAACTGCTGGTTGGTGCCGCCGGCGCAGGTCCAGATCTGCAGCCGGGCGCCGTTGGCGGTGGACTTGTCGGTGACGTCCAGGCACTTGCCGGAGACGGGGTTCACCAGGGTGTCCCCGCTGCCGCGCTGCCAGACCTGGGCGCCGGTGCCGTTGCAGTCGTAGAGCTGGACCTTGGTGCCGTTGGCGGTGCCGGCGGCGGTGAGGTCCATGCACTTGCCGAGGGCGCGCAGGGTCCCGTCGGTGCCTACCGTCCACTGCTGCGCGGTGGTGCCGTTGCAGTCGTACATCTGGACGGCGGTGCCGTTGGCGCTGCTCGCGGCGGCAACGTCGACGCACTTGCCGCCGAGGCCGGTGACCTGGCCGGTGGAGCCGGTGGGCGGCGGGGTGGTGCCGCCGCCGGTCACGGTGTTGAAGACGGAGGAGAACTGCCAGGCGCTCTGCGGGGTGCCGCTGCAGCTATCGGAGAGCTGGCCGTTGGTGGCGCAGGCCTTGTCGCGGCCGAGCGCCCAGAAGGCGAGTTCCTGGATGCCCTTGGACTTGGCGAAGTTGGCGAGCGTGGTGGCGTTCCCGGTGGTGAAGATCTCGCTGGTGTCGTCGTTGACCCCGATCATCGGGGTGTTGCCCTCCATCGCCCACAGCTGGGCGTCGGACTTCTCCGGCCAGATCGCGCCGAGCTGGCCGCGCAGGGCGGTGGCGGCGTCGGTGGCCGCCTTGCCCATGTCGCGGGTCCCGTCGTAGTAGTCCATCGTCATGATGTTGACGAGGTTGACGTTCAGCCCGTTGCTCTTGGCGTTGGAGAGCAGCTTCGTCCCGTTGTCGTCCAGGCCGTTGGGCATGGACGGCAGGGTGTACTGGACGTCGAGCCTGCGCCCGGCGGCCGCGTACTCCTGCTGGAGCTGGGCGAGGGCCTTGTTGCGGCGGTCGTTGGCCGCGGTGTTGGCGATCGCGCTGCCCTCGACGTCCAGGTCGATGCGGGTGAGGTTGAGTGCGTCCACGACCTTCTTGTACTGGGCCTTGAGCGCGGACACGCTCGTGCAGGACAGGCCGATCTCGGTGCCGGAGGCCCCGCCGAAGGAGACGATGACGTCGCCGCCGGCGGCCCGCAGCGAGTTGACCGCGGAGGTCCAGCCGGCGTCGGTGACGGGCGTGTCGCCGTTGAACAGGGCGTTGCAGCCGCCGCCGTCGATGACGAAGGCGAGCGTGAAGTACTTCAGGCCCGTCGCGTTGCGGACGTTGGTCATCGCCGAGGGCGAGTTCCAGGTCTCGACGTAGGGCGCGGCGTAGTGGGCGGGGAAGCCGGGGCCGGGGTTGGCGGCGGCGCTCGCGGAGCCGCCGGTGGCGACGACGGCGGTGGCGGCCATCGCGAGGACGGCGGGGGCGGCGGTGAGGGCTCTGACGGCGGATTTCAGCACGGGACGGCTCCTTCGTGTGCGCGACCGGAGTGCGCGTCGTGGGGGGCAAGCCGTTGGGGAGGGGAGGAACGGGGTGGGGGTCTGGACAGCCGTTCATGTAGGTGAACGTCGCCTCACTACATGAACAGCTGATGGCCGATGACGGTATGGACTAGACCAGCCTCACGTCAATACCCCTTACGTCATCGGCTTGTTGGGAGCCGCGACAGCGGCCTGAGGGCGCGCGGGCATGCCTGGTGGCGGGGTCGCCGCCGCCCGCCGTGCGGACGGCGGAGACCCCGCCTGCTGTCGTCCGGCCGGGTCAGGGACCGGAGACGAGGTTGGCCACGTTGTTCGAGGAGTTGGACGGCCCCCCGCTGTTGTTGATGACGTGGCTGATCGTGCCCGTGCCGCCGAGGGAGACCGTCACCATGTCGTGGAAACGGACCCCGGACACCGCGGGCACCTCGAAGGCCCGGTCGGCGACGACGGACGGGTTGACGTTGAAGTAGCAGTAGCTGCCCAGGCCCCAGGCCTCGTGGCTGGTCACCGAGGGGCTGACCTTGTAGGCGTCGTAGCCCCTCGTGGAACCGTTCATCCAGGCCGCCTGGTTGGGCGGGTCGTACGGCATCTCGTTCTGGAAGAAGTACGTGCGGCCGCCGTTGCCGTTCCAGATCACCTGGTGCTGCTGGTAGTGCTCCACGAACAGCCCGTACATCGTCACGTTCGTGCCGTTGACGATCAGGCCGTTGGCGGCGGTGTTGCTGTTCCAGCCCACCCCGCTGCCGTGGTCGGCGCGCCACAGCCACATGTGGTCGCCGATGACGTCCGAGCTGTTGACCACCAGGCTCTGGGAGGCCTTGCCGACGCCGGCACCGCCGATGCGGAAGAAGACGTCGTGCAGCGAGATCGGGTCGGCGGTGTGCCGCGCGGACGAGCCGGCGGGGCCGACCTGCATCAGCGTCTGCGAGTTGGTGGTGCCCGCGTCGATGAGGAGTCCGGCGATCTTGACGCCGTCGACGTCCGCGACGTTCACCGCGGTGATGCCGTTGTCCGGGATGACGGTCGCCAGGCCCAGGCCGAGGACGACGGTGCCTGCGCGGTTGACGTTCAGCGTCTGGTTGAGGTGGTAGACGCCGGGCGTGAAGAGCAGGTTCTTGCCTTGGGCGAGCGCGCCGTTGATGTCGGTGGCGGTGGCGCCGGGCTTGACGACGAAGAACTGGTCGATCGGCAGCGAGCTGCCCGCGGGGCTGCCGCCCGCCCAGGTCGTGCCCTGGGTGTTGGTGCGCAGCGCCGGGACGAAGACCTTGTACGCACCGGCCGGGTCCACGTACAGGAACGGCTTCTCGCGGGTCACCGGGGACTGCGCGACGGTCGTGTAGGGCGGGCTCGGGAAGGTGTTCGCGGGCGCGTTCACGTCCCCGACGAAGACCATGTTCCAGTTGGAACCGGTCCAGCTGCCCCACTGGCTGTTCCGCGACAGCCACTGCTGCTGCGAGCCGGAGCGCACCTGGCCGTCGATCTTGGAGTCGGCGATCAGTCCGCCGCTGGACCATCCGCCGTCGTCCAGCTGCAGGTTGCCACGGACGTGCATCCGGCGGTAGGGGGCGGCCTGCGAGACCGCCCAGCGGTCGGTGCCGCCTGCCGGGTTGACGGAGAGGTTCTCCGCCGAACGCCAGAAGTTCTGGGTGGCGTTGCCCTGGAACCAGTCGGCCTCGGCGTGGACCGCGCCGTTGATCGTCACGTCGTCCGGCGAGAGGCCGAGGCCGGCGACCTGGGTGTAGAAGCCGACGTTGGCGTCCACGTTGTAGCTGCCGGGCTTGAAGAGCAGGGCGTAGCGCTGGGAGCCGAACTGGTTCGACTCCTGCTGCCCGAAGACCTGGTTGAGCCGGCCCTGGATGGCGGCCGAGGACATCGACGGGTCGAAGACCGAGACGTTCGGGCCGAGGTCGGGGGTGCCCGGCGGGTTCTGCGGGGCGTCGGTGGAGCCCAGGCTGAAGGACTGCGCGGCGGTGCCGTTGCAGGTGTACTGCTGCATGCGGGCGCCGTCGGCGACCGATGCGGCGGGCACGTCGAGGCACTTGCCGCTGTTGCGGTTCACGAAGTGGTAGCTCCCGCCGGCCTCCTCGACCGGCAGCCACTGCTGGTTGGCGCCGTTCGAGTACGACCAGAGCTGGACCGGTGCGGCGTCCGCCGTGGAGACGTCGGTGACGTCCCAGGCCTTGCTCGCGTCGTTGCGGTTGTTGACGCGGACGTAGCCGTCGCTGGTCGCCTGGAACTGCCACTGCTGCGCGGTGGTGCCGTTGCACGCGTACTGCTGCACGGCGGTGCCGTCGGCGGTGGCCGCGGCCGCGGCGTCGACGCACTTGCCGCTGTGCTTGGCGGCGACGGTCACCCAGCCGGTGGGGAGGGTGGCGGCCTGCGCCTGCGGGGCGGTCAGCACGACGGCTGACAGGCCCGAGGCGAAGAGCGCGCCGAGCGCGAGCGGGACGACGCGGCGCCGGGCGCGGCCGCGTCCGGGGACGCCGCGGGGCGGCGCTCCGAGGGTTCTCATGGATGACTCCTGTGCCGCGCGGGGCGCGGCGCCGTGGGGGGATGTGAGCGGGCATGCCGAAGCGTGCGGCGGCATGACGTGTCACGACGGGGTGGGGGGTGGCCCGGGCGCGGGCGCCCGGCCGTGCGACAGCAGCTCAAAGGTCGGAACGACCTTTCTTCACGGCGTGAAGTTAGGCTTCCGCAGCGGACACGTCAAGAGGTCGCGCTACGGATTTCGAACGCCGCCGGATTCGTGGTAATGCCTCAACTCGACGCGCGGCCAGGGTGTTTGTGCTGCTGGTGGCCGATGCGGGACGGCACGGCGGGGCGCGGCGGGTAGACCCCGGCGTCTTGGGGCCGGACAACACTTGAACGCGCCCTGCCCGGTGGGCCACCCCGCGGGGTCCGCGGGCCCTGATTGCCCTTCAGGAAGTGCTGATCAACGGCGGCCACCTGCACGGACCGTACTGGTCTGTACCAGAGTCTTGACTGCGCCCTTCCTTCACACCTTAAATCACGAGTTGACGAAGGCCTCCCCACCGCCTCCCCCCACCCCCGCTCCCCCCACCGGCGCCCCCCACACGCGCCCGCCGACCGGGAAGGACCTCCCCCCATGACCCGTGCCACGAGCGCCGCGAGGCGCGCCGCCGCCCGCCTGTTACTGCTGCTCGCCGTCCTCCTGGGCGCCGTCGCGGCACCCGCCACGTCCGCCCCCGCCGCCGCCCCCTTCAAGGTGCTGGCGTTCTACAACGGCACCTGGGACGCAGCCCACATCGACTTCGTCAAGGAAGCCAACCAGTGGTTCCCGCAGGCCGGGGCCGCCAACGGCTTCACGTACACCTCGACGACCAACTGGAACCTGCTGACCGACGCGGCCGCCCTGAAGCAGTACCAGGTCGTCCTCTTCCTCGACGACGCCCCGCAGAGCGCCGCCCAGCGCTCCGGCTTCGAGGCGTACATGCGGGGCGGCGGGGCCTGGATGGGCTTCCACGTCTCGGCCTGGACCGACAACGCGCAGAGCTGGCCCTGGTACTACAACCAGTTCCTGGGCAGCGGCAACTTCCGCTCGAACACCTGGGGCCCCACCGCCGCGACGCTGCGCGTCGAGGACCGCGCCCACCCCGCCACCTCGCACCTGCCGGCGACGTTCACCTCGTCGGTGAGCGAGTGGTACAGCTGGAGCAACGACCTGCGCAACAACCCGGACATCGACATCCTGGCGTCCGTCGACCCGGTCAGCTTCCCGCTGGGCACCGACCCCAACCAGTCCTGGTACAGCGGCTACTACCCGATCCTGTGGACCAACACCAAGTACCGCATGCTGTACGCCAACTTCGGCCACAACGCGATGAACTACGACACGAACACCCGGCTGTCGTCGACCTTCGCCAGCGCCACCCAGAACACCTTCCTGCTCGACGGGCTCAAGTGGCTCGGCACCGGCTCCACCGGCGACCCCGCCCCCACCGACCCGATCTCCGAGACGTCCTGGTACTCCCTGGTCAACGCCGGCAGCGGCCGCTGCGTGGACGCCCGGGCCGCCGCCGCGGCCAACGGGACCGTGATCCAGCAGTACACCTGCAACTCCACCACCGCGCAGGACTTCCGCGTGCTGTCCACCGACAGCGGGTACGCCCGCCTGGCCGCCCGGAACGACACCACCAAGGCCGTGGACGTCACGGACGTCTCCACCGCCGACAACGCCCCGCTCCAGCTCTGGACGTACGGAGGCGGCGGCAACCAGCAGTGGAAGCCGGTCGCCGATTCCGGCGGCCGCTACCACTTCACCGCCCGCCACAGCGGCAAATGCCTCACCGCCCCCACCGGCGACCCCAGCGGCACCCAACTCGTCCAGCGCACCTGCGACGGCTCGGCCGCGCAGTCCTTCCAGCTCGTCGTCCGTCCCTGACCCGGACGACGGGATCCCGGTGCCGCCCCGCCCCCACAAGGGCCGGGGCGGCACCTCCGCGTCCGGCCCGCCCCGGCACCGGCCCTCACCATTTCTGACAGATCGTCAGTCTTGAAACTTCCGGCCACGGCCGTTACGTTCCGCTCACTCGCCGACGCAAGGGAGTGTGGTCGTATGGCCGAGGTCTCCGCCCAGGCCCGCATCGCGGCACCGGCCGAGAAGGTCTGGCGCACCCTCACCGACTTCAGCTCGCACACGCAGTGGAGCACCACGCACACCGGCTTCCCCGACGGCGGTCCCCAGCCGCTGGAGACGGGCGCGACCTACCGGGAGAACATGAAGCTGATGGGCTTCCCCGCCGCGGTGAACTGGGAGGTCACCTCGGTGGACCCCGGCCGCGGGTTCGCGATCGCGGGCAAGGGCCCGATGGCCGTGGACCTGCTGACCCGCTACAGCCTGACCCCGGACGGCGACCAGACCGACGTCCGCATCGACGGCTCCTTCAACGGCGCGGCCGTCGCCCTCATGGCGGGCAAGCTCAAGGACACCGCCACCGCGGCGCTCCACGAGTCGCTGCGCAAGCTCGCCGGCCTCGTCGAGTAACCGGGGACCGGAGCCACCGGACGGTCCGCAGGGCGGCCCCACGTCACTCGTCGCTGATCGCTCGTCACCCACACGTGGACGATGGGGCATTGATCCGATGTGCCCGGGTACGGTACCGCTTGCGCCGGCCGTGCCGTGCCGACGGACCGACAGGGGAGCCCCGCCCATGCAGATCGCCCGCACCGCCGCCGTACGCTCCGCCGCCGCCTTCGCACTCGCCGCCCTCGCCGGCGCGACGACGGCCTGCGACCCCGCCGACGGCAGCGGCACCACGGGCGACGACCGACCGGCCGCGAGCGCTCCCGCCACGGCCGGGCCGGCCGACCTGCCCTCGTTCGCCGGCATGGGTCTGCAGGCCGCCCAGGACAAGGCCCAGACGCTGGGCTTCTACCGCCTGGACTCACACGACGCGCTGGGCCGGGGGCGCGACCAGATCTGGGACCGCGACTGGAAGGTCTGCTTCCAGCGCCCCGTGCCGGGCAGCCGGTCCACCACCGTCACCGTCGACTTCGGCACCGTGAAGCTCACGGAGTCCTGCCCCGCCCGGGACGCCTCCCCGCCGGCCGCGGCGGGCGTGACGATGCCCGACCTCACGGGCACCTCCGTGAAGGTGGCCCGCACGACGCTCACCGCCGCGACCAGCATCACGGCGGAGGACGCCTCCGGGCAGGACCGCTTCATCCTCATGGAGAGCAACTGGAAGGTGTGCTCGCAGTCGCCGGCCGCGGGCGCCCGGCTCACGGGGCAGCCGATCGCCTTCGAGGCCGTGAAGTTCGGCGAGGCCTGCCCGTAGAGGTCACGTGCCGACGGGGGCGTGTTCGTGGTGGCGTGTGGACGCTCCTGGAGGCGGTCGCCGCCCGTGTTGGGGGCGGACCCTGGTGGGGCGACCGCCCCGCCGTCTCGCGCCCTGCGGGCGCACAGCGGCTGGCTGCGGATGGGAGGGTGGAGGCTCGGGGCTTGTCGGCAGTCTGCGGGGCGGTGGGAGGTTGGGGTTCAGGCGCCGGAGCGGGGTGGGTTGTTCGTCTGGCTCGCGTCTCGTCGCCGTCCGCGAATGATGGCCGGTGACCACGCCCACCGTTCGTGGGTGGCGCGCCCGCCGTAACCGGCGTCTGCGGGTGCTTCCCCGATCCGACATCGGGCTCTCTTTCGACGTCTATACCGCTGAAAGCGGGCCCGATCTCATCCAGCCCGAAGAACGGGCTCTGTTTCGACGTCCATACCGTCGAAAGCGGGCCCGATCTCCCGCCGACCTCCCGGCAGCACCTCGAAGCACCCGCAGTCGCGGGTTACGGCGGGCGCGCCCACCACCCACGGATGGCGTGGCAACCGGCCATCTATATCCGCTGACGGCAACGAGACCCCAGGCCACCGGAAAGGCAACCCGCTCCGGCGCCTGAACCCCAGCCGACCACCGGGCCGCACACTGCCGACCGCCCCCGGGCCGCCACCCTCCCCTCCGCAGCCCGCATCTTTGCGCCCGAAGGGCGCGAGACGAACCCGCACCCACCCACGTCCACGTCACCACGCCCGACCGAGGGACGCCGGTGGCCCGGGACACGTGTGCATCCCGGGCCACCGGCGTACAGAGGGCTGTCAGTCCTCGTCGGCGAGGATCAGGTAGAGCTTCTTGCGGGCCTCGTTGACCACGCCCAGCGCCTTGTCGCGCTGCTCGGGCGTACCGGTCGCCCAGACCTGCCGGAAGGCGTCGACCAGGCCGGCGCCCGCCTTGCGGATCTCGTTCATGGCCTCCCAGTCGATGCCGCGCCCGGCCTCTTCCCAAGGGGCGTCGGGCCCCGCCTCAGCCTCGGTACGGCCGGCCTCGGTGAGCGTGAAGAGCTTCTTGCCGCCCTCCGACGCGCTGCTGATCAGGCCCTCGTCCTCGAGCAGTTGCAGCGTCGGGTAGACCGAGCCGGGGCTCGGCTTCCACGCGCCGCCGCTGCGCTCGGCGATCTCCTGGATCATCTCGTAGCCGTGCATGGGCCGGTCCGCGAGCAGCGCCAGGATCGAGGCACGCACGTCGCCGCGCCTCGCCCGGCCCCGCGGGCCTCCCCTGCCGCCCCGCCCGCCGTGCCACGGCCCGGGCCCCCAGGGCCCCCCGCCGAACGGCGGTCCGAACGGCCCGAACGCCGCGCGCCGCCCTTCCTGCTCATGGTCGCCGCGGCCGTGATGGCCGGGCCCGAAGTGTCCATGTCCATGGGAACGCATGGTGACGCTCCTTCCATCGTCGTACGGTCGCGATGCTTCAACGATATATCGGCAACAGTCGCAGAGCAAGGCCCTCCCGCCTGCGGAACTGTCCTGTTCCAGCGAAGACGCACCGGTCTCACCGAAGATTGACGACTGGGCTGTCGGTAGTTGCGACGACGGGGCGCGGCCCCGCGAGTGCGGGACCCGGGTACGGCATAAGCTCGGCAGATGGCGAAGTACTTCGACGTGCACCCCGAGAACCCCCAGCCCCGCAGCATCGCCCAGGTCGCCGACGCCGTGCGGTCGGGAGCGCTCATCGCATACCCCACCGACTCCTGTTACGCGCTGGGCTGCCGGCTGGGCAGCAGGGACGGCATGGACCGGATCCGCTCGATCCGCCGCCTCGACGACCGGCACCACTTCACCCTGGTGTGCCGGGACTTCGCGCAGCTGGGCCAGTTCGTGCAGGTGGACAATGACGTGTTCCGGGCGGTGAAGGCGTCCACGCCCGGCAGCTACACCTTCATCCTCCCGGCCACCCGTGAGGTGCCGCGCAAGCTGCTGCACCCGAAGAAGAAGACCGTGGGTGTGCGCATCCCGGACCATGTGGTCACCCAGGCGCTGCTGGCCGAATTGGGCGAGCCGCTGCTGTCCAGCACACTGCTGCTGCCGGACGAGGAGGAGCCGATGACCCAGGGCTGGGAGATCAAGGACCGGCTCGACCACGCGGTGGACGCCGTGGTCGACTCCGGGGACTGCGGCACCGAACCGACGACGGTGGTCGACTTCTCCGGCGGCGTGGCAGAGATCGTACGGCGGGGCGCGGGAGACACCTCGCGGTTCGAGTGAGGCCGCGCCGCTCGCCCTGCCCCTCGCAGCCTCAACAGCCGCGAAGGCAGGGCACCGGTCACACTTCATTGAGAACGCTCGAACTTCACTGAGACGGGACAGGAACTGTTGACCTGCGTCAGCGGGTGTTGATCGATTGCCGGCGAAGGCCGATCGACAGTGGAGGATGACCGCAGACGCCGACGATCACTCTGCTCGACGGGTCTGTAGTGTGCGGCAATGACAAGAAGTGAGCGGCTCGCCGAGCAGTTGGACTGGTACTGGCGCAAGAACCTGCGGCCACGGCTGGACGGTCTTACCGACGAGGAGTACTTCTGGGAGCCGGTACGGGGCTGCTGGAGCATCCGCCCACGTGACACGTCGGCCGCACCGGTGCCGGAAGGTTCGGGGGAATGGACGATGGACTCCGCGTCCCCTGCCCCGGTGCCGGCGCCGGTGACCACGATTGCCTGGCGGCTGGCGCACATCATCGTCTCGTGCCTGGGCTATCGGGTCGGGTGGTACTTCGGCGGCCAGGACCTCGACTCCCGGACATTCGCCTACGCGGGGACCGCTGACGAGGCGCTGAAACAGCTCGATGAGATGTACGGGAGATGGAACGCGGGGGTCCGCGAGCTCTCGGACGCCGACCTGGACAATCCGCCCACGGTGGGTCCCGAGCGGTTTCCCATGGAGAACAGGGTCCTGCACGTCAACAGGGAGCTGATCCATCACGGCGCCGAGATTTCCCTGCTGCGCGACCTCTACCGCTGGCAGGACGGAGCCACACCGCGCCGAATATGACTCTCGGCAACCGGCGATCGAGCTTCGGGAAGTTACTTGGACTCCGTGACGCTCCGTGGCTGCTGCCGCCGAGAGGCCTTTCCGATGATGAGTCGGTCTGTGGCCCGGAAGGTGCTTCGGGTTGCGGCGTGCGCCGCTGACGACCGGCCTGTGCGTCTCATCGAGGCTTCACCGGCTGGGGCCGACCAGTCGGACGCTGAATGACGGCGGCAGCGCGCCGCGAGCGACTGGACGGTCAAGGGCGACCCCCGTGCAGGGCTCGCTAGGCTCACGGCATGTCCAACGATCTCGGTTTCACGTGCTCGTGCTGCGGCGAGCGCCACGCAGAGCTCCCCATGAGCTACTCGACGATGGCCCCGGACGTGTGGGACCACAGCTTCGAGAGTGATCCGGACAGCATGCTGTCGTCCGACCAGTGCGTGATCAAGGGCCGGCACTTCTTCGTCAAGGGCCTGATCGAGATACCCGTGATCGGCAGCCAGGACGTCTTCTCCTGGGGCGTCTGGGTCTCACTGAGCAGGGACAACTTCGCCCGTGCCCTTGAGGTGTGGAACACGGAGGGCCGCGAGGCCGAGAAGCCGTATTTCGGCTGGCTCAGCACCGAGCTCGCGCTTTATCCCGAGAGCACGACCAACCTCAAGACGAACGCTCACACCCGACCGGTCGGCAAGCGGCCCTTCATCGAGTTGGAGCCCACCGACCACCCGCTCGCCGTCGAACAGCGCTCCGGAATCACGCAGGACCGCGTGCGTGAGATCGCCATGGCGGTGCTCCACCCGGCGTGACGGGCCGCGTCGGCCGAAGTTCACTGAGACCGGTCGAACTTCGCTGAGACAGGACATGGGAGGCCGCGACCTCATGCGTGAAGGTCGCGTGGTCCACGCGAGACCAGAGGGCGGCCGCCGTCGACCGGCAGGACAACGAGGAACCGCCATAGGTCGTCCTCGACGCGGGCCAGGCCGATCGTCGAGGCGGCGGCGACGGCATCGGCGACAGTCCCTGCCCCCTCGGTCAACTCGTCGAGCCTCGCATAGTCCCGCGCCAGGGCTTCGGATGGACCGCTGATCCACAAGTCGACCCTCGCACCTTTGCGCAGGGCGACGAGCAGGTCATCGCGGACCCCGTCCTTCGCTGCGGCCTGGACTCTGTCGTGAAGGCGTTCCTGTGCGCATGGCTCCGTGGGAGCGGCCTGCGCCTTCTCACGACACCGCAGACATGAATGCAGAGCACCAGGATCGAACAGGTGCAGGTAGCCAGTGGTGCACCGCGCCGATTTCCCGCACAGGGTCCCGCGCGCGCCCACCGCGTGCTCGACACCGGGGGCGCCGTCCACCCCGCAGGCACCGAATCGAGCCGGCACCCGCGCTGTCGCGAAGGACCAGCCGTCGCTCGGCGCATCGATCATGCGGACGAGCATGCCACGGGCGTCGATCGTCGTCGGCCCGGGCGGAGTCGGGTGGTGCGACCTCGACGGCGCAGGTCGCTCGGCCGCGCGACAGTACGGCCGGACCCGAACGCCGGGGCGAGTGTCGGGCGCACAGGCGGATCAGCCATACTGCCCGCCGTGGAGCAGAGCAGAGGTCCGAACATCCCGCTCGTACAGGCCGCCGGCATCGATCCGGCCTACGTCCCCGGCATCCTCGCGCCGGAACCGGGGGGCGACGACAGAACCGAGGCCGCGGCCTCCGAGACCGGAAGTGCGTCCGACGTGACGACCGGTGCCGCGCCGTCGCCCGCCGAGGCCGAAGCCGGAACCGAGGACGCGACCCCGGAGGAGTCCGCCACCGACACCGATGACGACCATGCCGACGAGGTCGACGACGAAGGCACCGAAGGCTCCGGCGAGGAGCGGGTGTTCGAGGCGGCGGACCGCAGGGGGGCGATCCGGGCGGACCGGCACGGCCTCGCCTTCCGACTGGACGACACCGAGGCCGAGTTCCGCTGGAAGGAGATCCGCGCGGTCGAGGTCGACGTCCCCAAGTGGGGGCATCGCTTCGGCGTCACGGTCTACCTGTCCGAGCGCCGCTGGTTCGAGACGTGGGTCGACGCGCCCAGCCGACGCCGGTTGCGGGCCTGGAACGATGAGTTCGACGCCGTCCTCGACGTCTACTTCGAAACCGGCACCGAGGAGCCGGACCCCGAGGAGCGCGACTCCGCGCAGCAGTAGGCGTCGACTCCAGCCGTCGGCCCGGTCGGCGCCCGGTCGGCGCCCGGGCCGCGGTGCGTCGCTTCGACGGCACGACGACAAAGCCCGCCGAAGACAAAAGGCAAGGAGCGCCCGCTCCTTGCCACTCTCAAGCTATAGCGCACGGGGGGCCTTGCGGCAAGGCCCCCGTCGTGCCGCAGAATCACCGCCCTGAACCGGAAACCACGGGCTGGGGTGTGTTGATGATCGACGTCATCGTCGTCGGCGGCGGGCCGACCGGGCTGATGCTGGCGGCCGAGTTGCGGCTGCAGGGCGTACGGGTGCTCGTGCTGGAGCGGGACGCGGAGCCGAGCGTGCAGACCCGGTCGCGCGGCCTGCACGTCCGCAGCATCGAGGTGATGGACCAGCGGGGCCTGCTGGAGCGGTTCCTCGCGCACGGCAGGAAGGTCACGTCCGGCGGCTTCTTCGGCGGCCTCGGCAAGCACTGGCCCGAGGGGCTGGACACCGCGCATTCGTACGTCCTCGCCGTCCCGCAGCCGGTCACCGAACGCCTGCTGGCCGAGCACGCCGCCGGACTCGGCGCCGAGATCCGGCGCGGCCGCGCACTGTCCGGGCTGAGCCAGGACGACGACGGGGTCACCGCCGAACTGGCCGACGGGACGCGGTTGCGCTCGCGCTACCTCGTCGGCTGTGACGGCGGACGCAGCACCGTGCGGAAGCTGCTCGGCGTCGGTTTCCCCGGCGAGCCCTCCAGGGTCGAGACGCTGATCGGCGAGATGGAGGTGGCCGCGCCGCCGGAGACGGTGGCCGCCGTGGTGGCCGAGGTCCGCAGGACGCGGGAGCGGTTCGGCGTCATCCCCGAACCGGACGGGCGGTACTGCGTGATCATGCCCGCCGAGGGGGTGGCCGAGGACCGCGCGGCACCGACCTGGGAGGAGTTCAAGGGACGGCTGCGGGCGATCGCCGGCACCGACTTCGGCGTGCACTCGCCGCGCTGGCTCTCCCGCTTCGGTGACGCCACCCGGCAGGCCGAGCGCTACCGGGTGGGGCGGGTGCTGCTCGCCGGCGACGCGGCGCACGTCCATCCGCCGACCGGCGGGCAGGGGCTAAACCTCGGCCTCCAGGACGCGTTCAACCTCGGCTGGAAGCTCGCGGCGGCGGTGCTCGGCCGGGCGCCCGAGGGGCTGCTGGACAGTTACCACGCCGAACGGCACCCCGTGGCCGCCGACGTGCTGGAGAACACCCGCGCGCAGATGCACCTGCTGTCCGCCGAGCCGGGACCGCGGGCGGTGCGCGGACTGCTGGCGGAGCTGATGGGTTTCGAGGAGGTGAACCGGCACCTGATCGGGAAGATCACCGGGATCGCGGTCCGCTACGACCTCGGCGAGGGCCACGAACTGCTCGGCCGCCGGCTGCGGGACGTGGAGCTGAAGCAGGGACGGCTGTACGCGCTGATGCACGCCGGCCGCGGTCTGCTGCTCGACCGTACGGGCGGCGCGCTGTCCGCGGCGGGCTGGGAGGACCGGGTCGACCACGTCGTCGACGCCGGTGGGGAGCCGGACGTCCCCGCGGTCCTGCTGCGCCCCGACGGCCATGTCGCCTGGGCCGGCGCGGACCGGCAGGATCTTCTGGCCGCCCTCGCCCGCTGGTTCGGCGCTCCCAGCGGCTGACCAGGGGGTATCACCCTCCGTCGGACGGGAGTTGCCCACGGTGACCGTACGGCCGAGTGGCATTCGCGGCGTCCGGGGCCGAGACTGCGAGTACGACACAAAGATCCCCGAATGCCGGACACAGGGCACACCCACCGCTTCCGGATCGCCCGCCCGGACGCCGGCCGAGGCGTGCCGCCTTGGTTGCCGGCCCGAGGGCGGGTGGTCCGCACCCCACATGGAGCCGCCATGGCGGACATCCCGGTCGACGTCCTGACCCCCGATCCCGACCCTGATCCCGACCCCGGTACCGGCCCCGACCCCGATACCGATCCCGGCCCCGATGGCGACGCGTTCGCCGCCACCGGCCGCGAACGGGTGATCGCCGAGGTCCTGGCCCCGGTCGTGCAGGCGGAGCGAGTCCCGCTCGACAGCAACTTCTTCACGGACCTCGGCGCGGACTCCATGGTCATGGCCCGCTTCTGCGCGCGGCTCAGGAAGCGCGAGGACGTACCGCCCGTCTCGATCAAGGACGTCTACCGCCACCCCACCGTCAGGAGCCTGGCTGCATCCCTCGCGGACGCCCCGCCCCCGGCACCCGCGCCGGCTCTCGCGGCGTCCCCCGCGACGGGCACGGCGCCGTACGGACCGGGCACCCCGGGCACGCCGGGTGGCCCGTCGGGCGCGCCGCGTTACGCGCTGTGCGCGACGCTCCAACTGCTGTTCTTCCTCGCGTACTCCTTCGCGGCGGCCCTCGTCCTCACGGCCGGCGTCGAGTGGATCGCGGACGGTTCGGGTCTGCTCGTCACCTACCTGCGTGCGGTCCTCTTCGGGGCCGTGGCCTTCCTCGGGGTCTGCGTACTCCCGATCCTGGGCAAGTGGGTGCTCGTCGGCCGGTGGCGCCCGCGGGAGATCCGGCTGTGGAGCCTGGCGTACGTCCGCTTCTGGTGCGCCAAGACGCTGATCCGGGCGAATCCGCTGGCGCTGTTCGCGGGTTCCCCCGTCTACTCCCTCTACCTGAGGGCGCTGGGCGCGAGGATCGGCCGGCGGGTGACGGTCTTCACCCGCCACGTGCCGGTCTGCACCGACCTGCTCACCGTCGGCGACGACACCGTCATCCGCAAGGACGCCTTCCTCAACTGCTACCGGGCGCAGTCCGGGGTGATCAGGACCGGCCCGGTCACGCTCGGCCGTGACGTGCTGATCGGCGAGGCGACGGTGCTCGACATCGGGACCTCCATGGGCGACGGCACCCAGCTCGGGCACTCCTCCTCGCTGCACGCGGGCCAGTCCGTGCCCGTCGGCGAACGCTGGCACGGCTCCCCGGCCCAGCCCACCGACATCGACTACCGCCGCGCGGCCGGCCCCGCCCGCTGCGGCACCCTGCGCAGGACGGCGTACGCGTCGACGCAGGTGCTGACGGCCCTGGTGCTGTACGTGCCCCTGGCCGTCGGCGGCGCGGCCCTGCTGACGGCCGCGGTCCCGCAGTTCCGCGCGCTGCTGGCCCCCGGGCCCACGGCGCTGACCGGCTGGACGTTCTACGCCGACGCCCTGGCCGCCTCCGCGATCTTCTTCTTCGGCGCCGTCGTCGTGGGCGCCCTGCTCTCGGTGACCGTCCCGCGCGTGCTGGGTCCCGTCGTGCGGCCGGGCCGGGACTACCCCCTGTACGGTTTCCGCTACGGGGTGCACCGGGCGGTCGGCTTCCTCACCAACCGGCGCTTCCACAAGGTCCTGTTCGGCGACAGCTCGGCGATCGTCGCCTACCTGGGCCGTCTCGGGTACGACCTGGGCGAGGTCGAGCAGACCGGCTCCAACTTCGGCCTCACGGTGCGGCAGGACACCCCGCGCCTGACCAGCGTCGGCCGGGGGACGATGGTCGCCGACGGGCTGTCGGTCATCAACACCGACTACACCGGCACCTCCTTCCGCACGTCCGAGGTGACGATCGGCCCGCACAACTTCCTGGGCAACTACATCGCGTTCCCCGCCGGGGCCAGGACCGGCAACAACTGCCTGCTGGCGACCAAGGTGATGGTGCCGCTCGACGGGGAGGTACGGGAGGGCGTCGGCCTCCTCGGTTCGCCGAGCTTCGAGATCCCCCGATCCGTCCTGCGCGACAGCAGGTTCGACCACCTCGTCCGGGACCGCGTGGCGTTCCGGCGCCGCCTGGCGGCCAAGAACCGGCACAACGCCGCCACGATGGCCCTGCACCTGGGCTCGCGGTGGCTGTTCTTCTTCGCGGTCGCCCTGGTCGTGTCGGCGGCCGCGGACCTCTACGGCACGTTCGGTCCGGCTGTGATCGCGCTCGCCAACGTCCTCACCGTCCTGTTCGCCGTCGCCGGCATGGTGCTGACGGAACGCGCCACCGCGGGCCGGCACGGCCTGCGGCCGCTGTACTGCTCGATCTACGAACGCCCCTTCTGGCGGCACGAGCGCTACTGGAAGATCACCAACCCGACCGAGGCGATCGCGGTGTTCAACGGCACGCCCTTCAAGACCGTCGTCTGGCGGCTGCTCGGCGTCCGCATCGGCAGCCGGGTCTTCGACGACGGCTGCTACGTGCCGGAACGGTCCCTGGTCAGCATCGGCGACGAGTGCGTCCTCAACGAGGGCACCCGGATCCAGTGCCACTCGCAGGAGGACGGCACCTTCAAGTCGGACCGCACCACGCTGGGCAGCCGCTGCACCGTCGGCGTGGGCGCCCTCGTCCACTACGGCGTGACGATGGGCGACGGGGCGGTCCTGGCGCCCGACTCCTTCCTGATGAAGGGCGAGGAGGTGCCGGAGCGGGCCCGCTGGGGCGGCAACCCGGCCCGGGAGATGCGGGACGCCGCGATGGGCGCGCCCGGCACGCCCGGCTGAAGCCGCCCCGCGGGGAACCTTCTTGAGCCGGCTCCCGTTTCTACAGCGCTGTAGTAAACGCGGGAGCCCGTCCGGGAGCCGGTCCGGGCGCCGCCGAGACCTGGAGCGTTCATGCCCCTGTGGG
The DNA here is from genome assembly GCF_042956445.1 of Streptomyces sp. NPDC008238. NCBI lineage: Bacteria > Bacillati > Actinomycetota > Actinomycetes > Kitasatosporales > Streptomycetaceae > Streptomyces > Streptomyces sp. NPDC008238. The sequence continues at coordinate 233,780 of NZ_JBIBGK010000008.1, forward strand.
ACCGCATCAAGGAATCCGCCGCCACGATGCACACGCAACTCGTGGCCAAGAAGAACGACCTCAAGAGCGGTGCCTTCCGTGACGCCGCCATGGCGATGTGCGCGCTCGTCGCCGCGGCCGACGGCACCATCGACCCGTCCGAACGGCGCCGGGTCGCCCAGCTGATCGCCACCAACGAGGTCCTGCAGAACTTCGACGCGACGGACCTCCAGCGCCGTTTCGACGCCAACCTCGCCAAGCTCACCTCGGACTTCGACTTCGGCAAGGTCAGCGTGCTGCAGGAGATCGCCAAGGCCGCCAAGAAGCCCGCCGAGGCCCGCGCCGTCGTCCAGATCGGCATCGTCATCGGCGGCGCCGACGGCGATTTCGACAAGACCGAGCAGGCCGTCGTCCGCGAGGCCTGCCACACCCTCGGCCTGCCGCCGCACGAGTTCGACCTCTAGATCCAGGCCGCAGGCGCCTCGCCACCGGGACGGGCCGGGACCGGCGGACGACCGGGTGCTGCCGTCCGCCCCGGCGGCAGCACCCCCGGCCGGCGGCCTACAGCGGGGTGGCCGCGTGCAGGACGAGGAACAGGGTGACCGCGGCGTTCGCCGAGGAGAGCGCCGAGGCGGCGGTGCCCGCGGCGGCGCCCCAGGCGGCCAGGCCCACCGCCGTGCAGACCGGCGGCCAGACGCGCCCGGCGGGGGCGGGTGCCAGCAGGGCGGCGACACGGCGCGGCACCGGGCCCGTCGTCGCGAACCCGGCGAGCCCGGTGATCCCCTCGGAGCCGGCGGACCCCACGAAGCCCGCGAGGCCCGCACCCGGAGCCCCCGCGGAGACGAGTGCGGCCCGGCCGATGGCCAGCGCGACGGTACGACGGCTGCCGACCGTACGGGCGGCCTCCTCGTCCGCCCACCGTTCGGTCGTGTACGAGACCGCCGAACGCAGCGGCCGCAGGAAGGGGTTGGCCCTCGCCGCGAGGTGCACGACCAGCAGGAACCGGTGGTGGCGGCGGGCGAGGTGGGACCGTTCGTGGGCGAACAGGGCGCGACGCTCGCCCGCGGTCAGCCGGCCCAGCATCCCCGTGCTGACCACGATCCGGGGCCGGCGGCCCGGCAGCGCGTACGCGTAGGGCGCGCCGTCGCGCAGCACCGCGACCGGGCCGGCCGGCAGGCCCTCCAGCGCGCGCCGCGCCCGGCCGTGGACCGCGCGGTGCCGCCACACCGCCCGCGCGCACGCGCCGAGCACGACGGCCAGACCCGGTATGGCCGCCTTGCCGGCGACCTCGTCGTACGGGACCGCCGCACGCACCTGCGGGTCCGACCAGCCGTCCGGCAGCGGGTTGCCCGGCAGTTGAGCGGTGCCGACCACCATCAGCAGGGCCAGGCAGAGCGTGCTGCACAGCGCGAGCACCCCGGCCACCGCCGACAGGAGCCAGGTCGCCGTGCGGGGTGCAGGTGCTGCGCCGCGAGCCGGGCGACGGGCCACGCCGTCAGGGGCAGGACCAGCGGAAGGAAGACGAAGACCCCCATGGCCCGCCCTACTCCTCGGATTCCCCGGCCTGTTCCAGCAGTTCGCGCAGCATCTGCTCGTCCTGCGGCAGCAGTCCGGTCACGAAGCTGGCCAGGACGGCCTGCCGGTCCTGCTCCCCGTCCAGCACCTTGCGCATGCGCAGCGCCGCCAGGTCCGCCTGGTGGGCGGTCGGGGTCCACACGAACGACCGGCCGGCCCGCTCCCGTGTCACCGCGCCCTTGGCGAGCAGCCGCGTCAGGATGGTCACCACCGTGGTGTAAGCGAGGGCGCAGTCCAGCTCCTCCTGCACCTTCGCCGCACTCGCCGGTCCCGGCGCCGCGCGTAGCGCCGCCAGCACCTCGGCCTCCAACTCGCCCTGACCGCGCCGCCTGCCGTGCACCCGGTCCCTCACCCCGTCTCCCTCCAGCCGGCCGCGGCACCCGCCGTGGCCGGGGCGGTTCATCGTAGCCAGCGGCGGCCGTGCGCCCTGGCCCACGCCTACTACAGTGCTGTAGTTTCACAGGGTCGTCACTTCGGGCGCCGCGCGCCCCGTCCAATCGGAGGGAATCCGCACGATGTTCGGCCTCAGCGAACTCGCCCTGCTGCTCATCGTGGTCGTGGTCGTGATCGGCATCAGAAAGCTGCCGGACCTCGTCCGCTCCGCCGGCAAGGCCACCCGCATCCTCAAGAGCGAGGCCGCGGCCATGAAGGCGGACGACGACCCGGCGGCCGAGCGGCCCGCCCCGCGGGTCATCCGGGCGGCTCCCGGGGACGTGACCCGCGCGTCCGACGAGCCCGGCGGCTCCGGCCGCTGAAACCTCCCCCGCTACCCGGCCGAGGGGCCGTCGCGCCGCCCGCGTGACGTCCCCCGGCGGGCGGCCGTCGGGCGGCCCGCCGGGGGCGGGACGGATCAGGCCGGCTCCTCGACCTCCGCGGCGGGGCCGACGAGTTCCTCGAGGACGTCCTCCATGGTGACGTAGCCGAGCAGCGTGCCGTCGTCCGCGGTGACCGCGGCCAGGTGGGTGCCCGCGGCCCGCAGGGCGGTGAGCGTGTCGTCCAGCGGGGTGGTGGGGCGCAGCCTGATGACGGGGCGGAGGGCGCTCCCGGGGAAGGGCCGGTCGCGCTCGGCGACGCCGAGGGTGTCCTTGATGTGGAGGAAGCCCAGGACGCCCCCGTCGGGGCCGGTGACCGGCAGGCGCGAGTAGCCGGAGGCGGTGGCGGTCCGCTCCAGCTCGTCCGGGGTGACCCGCTCGCCGACGGTGACCATGCGGGCGGCCGGCACGAGGATCTCCCCACCGGGCGGCTGCCCAGTTCCAGGGCGTCGCGCAGGCGCTCGCCGCCCGTGGCGTCGAGCAGTCCGGCGGCGCTGGAGTCCTGGACCAGGCGGGCCAGTTCGTCGTCGGTGAAGACGGCGGCGACCTCGTTCCTGGGCTCGACGCGCAGCAGCCGCAGCAGGGCGTTGGCGAAGGCGTTGATGCCGAAGACCACCGGCCGCAGCGCGCGTGTGACGGCCACCAGGGGCGGGCCGAGCAGCAGCGCGGAGCGCTCGGGCGCGGCGAGCGCGATGTTCTTGGGCACCATCTCGCCGACCAGCATGTGCAGGTAGGTGGCCGCCGTCAGGGCGATCACGAACGAGATCGGGTGCACCAGCGCGTGCGGGACGTGCGCGGCCTCGAAGCCCGGCTCCAGCAGGTGCGCGATGGCGGGCTCGGCGACCGCGCCCAGCACCAGCGAGGAGACGGTGATGCCCAGTTGCGCGGTGGCCAGCAGAGCGGACAGGTGCTGCAGGCCCCACAGCACGGTGCGGGCGCGCCGGTCGCCTCCTTGCGCGCGCGGCTCGATCTGGCTGCGGCGTACGGAGATCAGGGCGAATTCACCGCCCACGAAGAAGGCGTTGGTCAGCAGGGTGAGGGCGCCGACGGCCAGCTGCAGCGCGGTCATCGGGCGTCCTCCGTGATGCGTGCGACGCGTACCCGCTCGGCCACGTGGTGGTCGACGCTGAGCACGGTCAGCCGCCAGCCGTCGTGATCGATGCTGTCCCCGGGGGCGGGGATGCGGGCCAGCTCCGTCGAGACGAGGCCGGCGACGGTCTCGTACGGGCCGTCGGACGCGGTCAGGCCGATGCCGGCCAGCTGGTCCATGCGGACGTTGCCGTCGGCCTCCCAGGAACCGTCGTCCGCGGGGGCGAGGTCGGGCCGCCGCTGGGGGTCGTGCTCGTCGCGCACGTCGCCGACGACCTCCTCCACGACGTCCTCGACGGTGACGACACCGGCGGTACCGCCGTACTCGTCGATGACGACGGCCATGGTGCGGCGGCTGCGCAGCCGGTCCAGCAGCCGGTTCACCGGCAGGCTGTCGGGGACGAGCAGCGGGGCGGTGGCCAGTGCCTCCACGGGCGTGGTGGCGCGCTCCCCGGCCGGGAGGGCCAGCACGTCGCGGATGTGGACGGTGCCGATGACCTCGTCCAGGCCGTCCCGGTGGACGGGGAACCGGGACAGGCCGGTGGCCAGCGAGAGCGCCACGGCGTCGGCGGCGGTCGCGCGGGCCTCCAGGGCCCGTACGTCCACGCGCGGGGTCATGACGTTCTCCGCGGTCAGCTCGCTCAGGTGGAGGGTGCGGACGAAGAGCTCGGCGGAGTCCGGTTCCAGCACGCCCGCGGCGGCGGAGTGCCGGGCCAGGGCCCGCAGCTCGTCCGGTGTGCGGGCGGAGGCCAGTTCCTCGGCCGGTTCCAGGCCGAAGCGGCGCACCAGGCGGTTCGCGGTGTCGTTGAGGTGATGGATCAGGGGTGAGAAGGCCGCGGTGAAGCCGCGCTGCGGCCCGGCCACCACCTTGGCGACGGCCAGCGGGCTGGAGATCGCCCAGTTCTTGGGGACCAGCTCGCCGATCACCATCAGCACGACGGTCGAGACGAACACGCCGAGGACGGTCCCGGTCACGGACACGGCGCCCTCGGGCAGGCCGGCGGCCTGGAGGGGGCCGCCCAGCAGGACCGCCAGCGACGGCTCGGCGAGCATGCCGATGACCAGTGAGGTCACCGTGATGCCGAGCTGCGCGCCGGACAGCTGGAGGGTCAGCCGCCGCACGGCCTCGAGGGCGCCGTCCGCGCCGCGCTCGCCGGCGGCGGCGGAACGTTCCAGCTCCCCGCGCTCGACCGTGGTCAGGGAGAACTCCGCCGCGACGAACACCGCGCAGGCCAGGGTCAGCACCAGGGCCAGCAGGAGGAGCAGGACTTCGGTCACCGTGTCACCTCCGTTCCCACGCCTCGGCGGGTCTGTCGGGGGGTGACACGGTCGGTACTCGGTGGATGGTCCATCGCGGGAACCGCGGCTCCTTCTTCGTGCTCGGTACGGCGGGTTTCCCCCATGGTAAAGGAAGCGCAAAGGAGGCCGTCAATGGAGACGGCCCTTCTGTGGCACGGGCGACCCGACCGCGCGACCGGCGGGATTCCGCTCGGCCATGTGGGTGTCTTGGGAACTTCTTTACCTGACGCGGTAGTTCTGCGGGTGGCCCGCAGGGGCCGACGGAACCACAGGTGAAGGAGTGAACGCACGGCCCGCTCCACCGCGGGCCGCACCCCCGCCCGTCCGGCCACCCGCACCGCCACCGCCCCACGACCGCCGTACGACCTCATGTCGCGCACCTCACCCGAGCGGCTCCGTCCCGCCGGGCCGTGCCGACCCGACCATCCGTGGAGTCACCCCCCGATGTCCTGGTTCGAAGCCGCCGTCCTCGGCCTGCTGCAGGGGCTCACCGAGTTCCTGCCCGTCTCCTCCAGCGCCCACCTGCGCGTGTTCTCCGCCCTGGCCGGCTGGAAGGACCCCGGTTCCGCCTTCACCGCGGTGACGCAGCTGGGCACCGAGACGGCGGTGCTGATCTACTTCCGCCGCGACATCGTCTCGATCGTCAAGGCCTGGACGACGTCCCTCTTCGTGCCCGACCGGCGCAAGGACCCCGACGCCCGCATGGGCTGGTTCGTCATCATCGGGACGGTCCCCATCGCGGTGCTCGGCGCCGTCTTCCAGCACAGCATCGAGACCTCCCTGCGCGACCTGCGGATCACCGGCGCCGTGCTGATCCTCTTCGGGCTGGTCCTCGCCGTTGCCGACCGGACCCGGGCGATCCGCAAGGCCAAGCCCATCAGCGAGCTGACCCTCCCGCACGCCCTCGGGTACGGCTTCGCGCAGTCGCTCGCCCTCATCCCCGGTGTCTCCCGCTCCGGCGGCACGATCAGCGCGGGGCTCTTCCTCGGCTACAGCCGTGAGGCGGCCGCCCGCTACTCGTTCCTGCTGGCCATCCCGGCGGTGCTCGCCTCCGGCACGCTGGAGCTGTTCAAGATCGGCGACGGGTCCGCCCCCGCCTGGGGGCCGACGCTGCTCGCCACCGGGATCGCCTTCGCCGTGGGCTACGCGGCCATCGCCTGGTTCCTCAAGTACGTCTCCACGCACAGCTTCACGCCGTTCGTGGTCTACCGCGTGCTGCTCGGCGTGCTGATCCTGGGGCTCGTCGCGGCGGGTGCCGTCGCGCCGGGCGCGGGCGGCGTGGGCTGACCGCCGCCGGGCTCAGTCCTCGTCCTGCGACTCGTCACCCTGGTCGTCGCCCTGGTCGTCGTCACCCTGACCGCCGCCCTGGCCGGCGGACGGCGTGAGCGACCCGGGCGAGGACCCGCTCCCCTCGGTCGACGTCGCGCTCGGACCGTCGGTGGGGGTCTTCGCGGAACTGCTCTCCGGCGAGAACCAGACCATGCCGAGGATCACGGCCACCACGAAGGCCACCACCCCGGCGATGGCGCTCGCGACGCGGGGCCGGTAGCGGATGAACTCACGGGGGGTGCGGCGCTGCGCCGGAGCGGCCCGCCGCCTGGAGGCCGACGCCGCCGAACGGGCGCTGCGTGCCGAGCGCGTCGCCGGCGGCCGGACCAGCGCCGCCGTACCGGCCTCGTGCCCGGCCCCGCCCGGGGCGCCGTTCGACGGCACGGTGGCCAGCGGCGGGACGGAGTGCGCGCGCCACGCGTCCGTACGGAACCAGTCGGCGACGTCCTGGGCCGTCGGCCGCTCCTCGGGCTGCTTGGCCAGGAGCCCGAGCAGGTAGTCCTCGAAGGCGGAGGGCAGGTCGGCGCCCAGCTGGGAGGGCGGCACGGGGGCACTGTCGATGTGCTGGTAGAGCAGCGCCGTCGCACTGTCGCCCTGGAAGGGTGCGCGGCCCGTCAGCAGTTGGTAGAGGACGCAGCCGAGGGCGTACACGTCGGAGGCGGGTCCCGCCGTCCGGCCCAGGGCCCGTTCGGGCGCGAGGTAGAGGCTGGTGCCGACGATCTGCCCGGTCATGGTGAGCCCTGCGGCGGGATCGTCGACGAACCGGGCTATCCCGAAGTCGCCGATCTTGAGCGATCCCGCGGCGTCGAGCATCAGGTTGCCCGGTTTGATGTCGCGGTGGACGATGCCCTGCTGGTGGGCGGCCGCCAGTCCCGCGGCGGCCTGCGCGGCGACGACCGCGACGTGATCGGCGGTCAGCAGGTGCCCGGCCTCCAGCAACTGGGCGAGGCTGTCGCCTTCGACCAGTTCCATGACGAGGAAGAACCGCCCGTCCCAGGCCCCGAAGTCGAAGACCGCCACGACGTGCGGGTGCCCCAGACGCGCCGCCGTCTGTGCCTCCAGCCGGAACCGCGCGGCCGCCGAGGGGTCGGACCCGTCGCCCAGCAGCAGCTTGACCGCGACGGAACGTCCCAGCACCTCGTCGGTCGCCCGCCACACCTCGCCCATGCCGCCGCGGCCGATGGGCGCGTCCAAGCGATACCGATCCGCCACCAGCACGTCGTACGACCTCGATCCCGCGAGCCAAACCAGACCCCCCTTAAGGTACTTCACCCGCGCACCCGCGATGACCTGCGGCCGCAACCGCCGGGGGCTCACACCTCGCCGAGGAACCCCGGGTCGGCCGGGCCCGTCCGCCGGGCGAAGTCGGCGGCGGCGCCCACGAGTTCGCGCATCGGAACCGCCGTCCGGGTCGTCGCCGCGAGGTCGGCGTGCGCCTCCTCGGACCACAGGAACGGGTACACGGCGAGCCCCTGCGAGGGGGCGAGTGCCGCGGCCTCCTCGCGCCACGCCGGCGGGCGCAGCCCCTCGTAGAACATCGCCGTCCGCCCCGAGAGCAGCCAGGCGACCCACTCGGCGTAGCCCATGTCCATCGCCTCCCAGGCGAGGGTGTCGGGCGCGAAGTACGTCATCCGGCCGGGCGCCCCGGGGCGTCCCACGGCGGCGGGATCGTGGCCGTTGAGTGCGAACACCCCGCCCAGCACGTCCTGGCCGACGACGAGCCCGGTGCCGGGGTGCCAGGCCGGGTCGAAGGCCGCCGGGAAGCGGTTGGCCCGCCCCAGGCTCGGCAGGCCCCCCTCGCCCGTCCCGCCGCCGCCGAACACCCGCACCCATCCGTCGTCCAGGAGCAGCCCGCCGGTGTTCAGCACCAGGGCGCCCAGGGCCGACCGGGCCGTCACCTGCAACTGCAGCAGGCACCGGCGCCCTTCGCCGGGATCCGCGGGCAGCACCCGGACGGGCACGGGGGCGGCGGTGAGCATGGTCTCCAGCTCCGGCCAGGCCGGGGCGTCCACGTCGGTCAACTCGTCGATCTGGCGCATTTGAGGATGATCCCAGCCGGGCCCCGGCCCGCCGGACTCAGCCCCGCCGGACTCAGCCCCGCCGGTCCCAGGCGGCGTTGTGCAGGAAGTGGGTGTCGTACCGTTCCTGCACCTCCAGCAGGCTCTCCGGGGTGGCCCCGCCCAGGGCGACCGCTGCAAGTGGCGGAAGTACTCGTACGATCCGGACGCGCCGGGAGCGCGAGCGAGCCGACCGCGAGCAGCTGATCATCACGGCCGCGCGGGAGCCGGCCGAGGCCGAGGGCTGGGACGCGGTCACCACACGGCGGCCGGCCGCCGAGATCGAGTACAGCCAGCCCGTCCTGTACAGCCACTTCAAGGGCAAGGACGCCATCATGGCCGCCGTCGCGGTGCAGGGCTTCGCGGAACTCGCCGCCGATCTGCGCCGCGCGCGTACCGAGGCGCCGGACCCACGGGAGACCTTGCCGCGGTGAGCGAGGCGTACACGGCGTTCGCGCGGCGGCGGCCGGCCCTCTACGACGCGATGTTCACCCACCAGGTCGGCCTGCCGTTCGCCACGCCCGAGGCCCCGGCGGCCCTGCGCGAGGCGTTCGGCGAACTGCTGCGGGCCGTCGAGCCGGTCGCGGGTGCCGGCGACGCACCGGACCTCCTCACGGAGACCTACTGGGCCGCCCTGCACGGCCTGGTCACCCTCATGCGCAGCGGACGGCTGCCAGGAGGCGGCACACGGGCGCCGACTCGCCCTGCTGAACGCCCGCTTCACCGGCGGCGGTTGACCCGCCGCCGGTGGCATCCGGGTCCCTCAGGGGACGAGGACGGTGAGTGAGGTGTCGGTGACGGCGAACCCGAGCCGCTCGTACAGCCGGCGGGCGGGGTTGGCGTCGCTCACGGCCAGGCCGATCCGCGGCAGACCGCCCGCCGCCGCGTCCGCCAGCACCCGGCGCAGCAGCCGCGAACCGAGACCGGCGTAGCGGGAATCCGGCTGCCGGAAGACCGTCGTGACCCACGGGAGGCCGTCCCGGTCCGTCACGACGACCCCCGCGACCACCTGGTCGGCCTCGTCGACGGCCAGGGTGCTGCACGGCAGGACGGGCCCGAGCACGGCGCCCGCCAGCAGCGGGGCCAGCTGGCTGTCGAGAGCCGCCTCGTCACCGCCCTGGACGTGGTCGGGATGACCGGGTCCGAAGGCGGCACGCCAGGCGGGGAACAGCTCCCGGGCCCCGCGGTCGCAGGGCGCCGTGCGCAGCCCGTCCGGCAGGGGCGAGGTGCCCCACTCGCGCGGCGGGGGGTCGGCGACGAGGTCCCGCGCCATTCCGTGCGCGTGCCGGAGCACCCGGGCACCGTGCCGTACGAGCTGCTCGCCGAGTTCGACGGAACCCGACACGGCCCACCCCCGCATGCCCGCGAGCACGGCCGGGACGGGGTCGGGCCCCACCGCCTGGGCGAGGTCGGCCCATGGGCGGCCGTCCCGGACCCCCTCGACGTACGTCAGTTCCGGCAGTCCCCCGGGCCCGCGCAGGACCAGGCGCTCTTCCTCGTGCACGGTCACTCAGTACCCGCCCGCCGGCGTCGGCATCGCTCTCATGCGGCCCATGCTGCGGGCCGCCCGCCGGTGGGCGCAAACGAATTGCGGCCGGGGCCGCGGCGGCGCACCGGCGCGCCCGACCGTCAGGCCCGCGGGGCCGGGTAGGTCGGGTACTCGACCTCGGAGACGTGCTGGACGACCCGGATGACCTGGCAGGAGTAGCCGAACTCGTTGTCGTACCAGAGGTAGAGGATGGCGTTGTCACCGTCGACCTTGGTGGCGCCGGCGTCGACGATCGAGGCGTGCCGCGAGCCGACGAAGTCGCTGGAGACGGCGTCGGGGGCGCTGATGAAATCGATCTGGCGCTTGAGCGGCGAGGTCAGCGACACCTCGCGGAGGTGGTCGAGGACCTCCTCGCGGGTGGTCTCGCGGCCGAGCTGCAGGCTGAGGATCGCGATCGAGACGTCCGGTACGGGCACGCGGATCGAGCTGCCGGTGATCTTCGCCTTGAGGTCGGGCAGCGCCTTGGCGACGGCCGAGGCGGCGCCGGTCTCGGTGATGACCATGTTGAGCGCCGCCGAGCGGCCACGGCGGTCGGAGCCGTGGTAGTTGTCCAGCAGGTTCTGGTCGTTGGTGAAGGAGTGGACCGTCTCGACGTGGCCGCGCAGGACGCCGTACTCGTCGGCCATCGCCTTCAGCGGCGGCACGATGGCGTTGGTGGTGCAGGAGGCGCAGGACAGGATCCGCTCGTCCGGCTTGATCATGTCGTGGTTGACGCCGTGGACGACGTTGGGCACGTCCCCCTTGCCCGGCGCGGTCAGGACGACCTTGTCGACACCGGGCCGCAGGTGCTGCGACAGCCCCTCGCGGTCGCGCCACCGGCCGGTGTTGTCGATGAGGATGGCGTCCTTGATGCCGTGCGCGGTGTAGTCGACCGACGCCGGGTCGTCGGCGTAGATCACCTTGATCACGTTGCCGTTGGCGATGATGGTGCCGTTCGCCTCGTCCACGGTGATCGTGCCCTGGAACTGGCCGTGGACGGAGTCGCGGCGCAGCAGCGAGGCGCGCTTGACGAGGTCCTGCCCGGAACCCCTGCGGACGACGACGGCACGCAGCCGCAGGCCGTTGCCGGACCCGGCCTTCTCGATCAGCAGCCGGGCCAGGAGACGGCCGATGCGGCCGAAGCCGTAGAGGACGACGTCGCGCGGCTCGCGGCGCTCGATCTTGCCGTCACCCGTGGCGCCCGCGACGGCCTGGGCGGTGAACTCCTCGACGGACAGCCCGCGGTCGTCGTCCCGGTAGCCCGCGGCGAGCATCCCGAGGTCGATCTGGGAGGGTCCGAGGTCGAGCGTGGTGAGGGCCCGCAGGAACGGCAGCGTCTCGGTGACCGACAGCTCCTCCCCGGCGATCTGCCGGACGAACCGGTGGGCCTTGAGGATGCTGATCACCGACGTGTTCACCAGGGAGCGGCTGTGCAGCAGGACGGTCACGTCCCGCTCCCTGTGCAGCTTCCCGATGATCGGGATCATCGATTCCGCGATCTCCTCGCGGTGCTTCCAGTCGGTGAACGAGTCGTCATTGACAGTCACAGGCTTATCTTTCGAGCTAGGCGGTGCTCATATGTTAACCACACGGCCACCTCGTGCTTCCCGCGGGTCCTGCCGCCCGCCGCCTTCAGGAGACGGCGACGACCCCGACGGCCGCCGAACCGGTCCGCGCGCGCAGGAGGACGTCGTAGAGGAACCGGTCGCCGGCCCGCGGCGCCACGACCGCCCGGGCACCGGTCGGCAGCGCGCGGGACACGCTCTCGTGCCGCTCCCCCGGCGCCGAGCCGCTGACCGCCACCAGCCGCACCGAGGTCCTGCCGATGTTCTCGAACGTCACGGAACGGGTCCGGGGACAGGGACCGTCGTGCTCGCCCGCGCAGTGGAAGCGGACGTCGCCGAGCTCCACCAGCCCGCACGAGACGTCGGTGGCGAACGCGAAGTGGGAGGAGCAGACGGCCCCGACCCGCAGTTCCTGCGCGGGCGCCTCGGCGGCCGTGCCGCCCGGACGGGGGTCGTCACCGGGGCGCGGCGCGTCCGCGCAGGAGACGGCCGACACCCCCAGGGCGGCGGTGGCGAGGGCTGCGGGCAGGAGTGCTGTGCGCACCTGTGGCTCCAGAAGTGGTGCGGTCGGCGAGCCGGCGCTCGCCGCGCTGCCGGACCGGTCGCCGGCGGGAGGGCGGGGTGGGGGGAGGACCGGGGGCCCGGACGCGGGTGGGGCCCGGAAGCCGTGGCTCACGGGCCCCACCCTCACTGCGTCGTACGCGTGTCAGCCGTTGTGCGCGGGGCGCTGCGTGGCGATGACGTCGTTCGCGTACACCAGGGCCACCCGGTGGTTGAACTGGATGGTGTACATCTTCTTGGCGCCGAAGACGACCTTGCCGTCGGCCTTGAAGTAGTCGTCGGTCAGGGCCGGCGCCGCGGTGGCGACGTAGGCCTGGCCGGACGGGATGGAGTACATGCTCAGCGGGGCCTGGGTGGAGGCGCCGTAGCCGGCCGGGTACTCCGCGGCGTCCGGGTAGCTGGAGCCGTACACCTTGGCGGGCGGCGTGGCGGGGGTGACGCCGGCCTTGATCAGGGTGTAACCGCCGCGCGCCACGAGGGTGTTGGCGCCCTTCGGGTTGTGGAACCACACCTTCGCGCCGCTGAACCAGATCGCGGTCCAGGGGCCCTCCTTGCCGGCGACCACGAACTGCTGGCCGGCCTGCACGGTGTTGCCCCAGTCGTTGATCCGGTCGGTGCCGTTGCCACCGGAGTGGATAGCCTGGTCACCGAAGAGGGGCGCGGTGTCGCTGGGGGCGGTGCGCACGAACAGGGAGTTCGACGGCTGCGTCACCTTGGTGCACTCGGGGGTGGCACCGGTCGGGTCGTCGCTCGGGCAGATCTCGACGGTCTGCTCGTTGTGCTCGAAGCCGGGCGCGATGGTCACCACGGAACCGACGTCGCCGACGCCGCGCTTGCCCTCGGCGGGCGCGCCGACGAGGTCCATGAAGTGCTCCCAGTCCCAGGACGGGCCCGGGTCCCAGTGCATGCCGGAAACGGTCGCCGACGTCGGGCCGACAACGTTGTCGTGTCCGACGATGTGCTGCCGGTCCAGCGGGATGTCGAAGCGTTCGGCCAGGTACTTCACCAGCTCGGCGGTGGCCTCGTACTGCGCCTCGGTGTACCAGTCGGCCCCGTGCGCGGCGAAGCCCTCGTGCTCGATGCCGATGGAGTGCATGTTGGACGAGTAGTTGCCCGCGTGGAAGGCGATGTCCTTCGTGGGCATCATCTGCGTCACGGCGCCGTCCGAGGACCGCATCACGTAGTGCGAGGCGGCCGAGCTGCCCGGGGTCTGGAAGGTGGCGATGGCGGACTCGTAGGAGCCCTCGATGTCGTGGATGACGATGGTGTCGATCCGGATGCCGTTGGCCGGCCGGCTGGAGACCTGGCCGTTGCTCGACGCCGCCGGCACGAAGGTGCAGTCCACGGTGGTGGGGCACTCGGTGTCCGCGGTCGCCGCGACCTTCAGGCGCAGCTTGGCCAACTGGCCTGTTGCGGGCTCGACCTGCGGCATGGCGGCGAGGCGGACCCGCTGCCCGTCCGCCGTGGTCCGGCCGGCGCCCTTGGCCAGGGTGGCGAAGACGCGGTTCGCGAAGGCCTTGGCGCCCTGCGCCTGCGAGGCCTGGCTGTAGCGGGCGACCGCCCCGTACCAGTCACCGGCCTCGGCGGAGACCGAGCCGCCGGTGGCCTTCTGGTACGACGCCAGCAGCGCCGCGCCGCCGCGGATGTTCGCGGCCGGGTCGCCGCGCAGTTCCGCCGCGGTCAGGCCGGTCAGCTTCGCCGCGGCCTGCAGGGTGTGCTGCGCCGGGTCGGCGACGAAGGACGCGATGTCGCTGCGGCCGGCCGCTCCGGCGGCGCCGCCGGACACCATCTCGGTGGTGACGTCGGTGAGGTGCATCGGGCCGTAGCCGCCCGCGGCGCTGTGCCCGCCGGCGTGCCCGTCCCACGCCGACTCCTGGTACGCCACGGCCAGCAGCAGCTGCTCCGGCACGTGGTACTCCTCGGCCGCCGCGGCGAAGTCCCGCTGCCGGGCGGTGTCCGCCGGCGCGGCGCCGGTGGCCTGCGCCGTCAGCGGCACGGCCACCGAACCCGCGACCACCAGCGCGCCGGCCGCGGCCAGCAGGCCGGGCCGGCGCCGTTTGGCATGCCGGCGGGTGGATGTCTCTGAAGTCATGAACGATCCCAAATCTTGAACGAAGGGGGCCAATTCCCCCGGCCACACTGCGATGTGACGTGTCGCCGCCCCGTGGAGGGCTCGCGGATTCTACTCACGCCGCATCCCGCGGAACTGAGGCGCCGTCACTATCGAGCCACGCGCGCCCGGCCGGCCGTGGAATCCCGGACCGGGCGGCCGCGCGGGAAGGGCGCGGGGGTCCATCAGCCGGATTCCCGGCACCCGCCGCGACTCCCGTTCCCGCACCGGGGATCCGGCAGGGAGGGAAGGGCGCGGGCCGTGTTCGCGGACGGATCCGGCCGCTGTGTCGCAGCCGCACGGCGCCCCTGTGCGTCACCGCCCCGACGGTGGAAACTCACGGAGATCCTCTTCCTGTCCGGACGGGCGTGCACACGGGAGCCGCGGGCCCCGGCCACTTGGCGCTTGCTGCGTCAAGGAGTAGATCAAGGGAGAGCTGCATCATGCAAGTAAGTGCCGGGACATAGCCGCCCCAAAACGGGCATTCACGGTCCGGTTGCGGAGCAGAAGTCCATTCCTTGGAATGAATCACCACCTTGACAGGTGACGTTGTCGTGTGCCAGTGTCGTCACCACTTCAATGGGTGACGAGGCGGTCATCGCGCCACCGGAACGGGAGAGGCTGCGTGAGCCAGGCAGTGGAGTACGACTACCTCGTGGTGGGCGCGGGAACGGCGGGCAGCGTGCTGGCCGCGCGCCTGTCCGAGGACGGCGACGCCCGCGTCCTCCTGCTGGAGGCGGGCGGGTCCGAGGTGCCCGACGCGATGCCGGTGCCCCCCGCGTGGCCGCGGCTGCTGGGCACGTCGTCCGACTGGGGCGACCGCACGACCGAGCAGGCCGCGGGCGGCGCGTCCGTCCCCCTCGCGCGGGGCCGCGGCCTCGGCGGCTCGTCGGCGATCAACGCCATGGTCTTCACCCGCGGGCACCGCAGCTCCTACGACGCCTGGGCCGCCGGCGGCGCCGAGGGCTGGGACTTCGACGCCCTCCTGCCGTACCTCATGCGCAGCGAGCGCGCGCAGGGCCGTGACCCCCGTACGCGCGGGCAGCACGGTCCCCTGACCGTCGCCCCCGCCCGCGAGCCGAACCCGGTGCTGGAGGCCTCTCTGGAAGCGGCCGCCGAGGCGGGCCACCGCAGGGCCCGCGACATCAGCTCCGGGCTGGAGGAGGGCTTCGGCCGGCCGGACCTGAACATCGTCGACGGCCGGCGCCAGAGCGCCGCCGACGCCTACCTCACGCCCGCCTCCGGACGGGCCGGCCTCCGCGTCGTGACCGGTGCGCTCGCCCACCGCGTCCTGCTGGACGGCGACCGCTGCACCGGCGTGGCGTACACCGCCGGCGGAGAGCGGGTCACCGCCCGCGCCACCCGCGAGGTGATCCTCACGGCCGGCGCCATCGGCACCCCGCACCTGCTGATGCTCTCGGGCATCGGCCCGCACCGGCACCTGCGCGAGACCGGCGTCGAGGCCGTCCACGACCTGCCCGGTGTGGGAAGCGGTCTGCAGGACCATGTGATGGCGGGCGTGGTCCACTCCGCCGCCCGCCCGGTCCCCGCCGCCCGGAACAACCACGGGGAGGCCCTCGGCCTGCTGCGCAGCACGCCCACGGCCGACGCCCCCGACCTGCAGATCATCTTCGTCGACGTCCCGAGCCACTCCCCCGCCCTCGCGGGTCCGCGCGAGGGCTACACGATCCGCGTGTCGCTGATGCGCCCGCACAGCCGCGGCACGGTGCGGCTCGCGGCGCCCTCGCCGGGCACCGCCCCGCTCGTCGACCCGCGGTACTACAGCGACCCGCGCGACCTGCGGGCCATGGTCGCCGGCATCCGCGCGGCCCGCGAGATCGGCCGGGCCAGGGCGCTCGACGGCTGGCGCGGCGAGGAGGTGCTCCCCGGCCCGGACGTCGAGGACGACGCGGCGATCGCGGCCTACCTCCACCGGGACCTGGCCTCCTACTTCCACCCGGTCGGCACGTGCCGGCTCGGCACCGACGAGGGCGCCGTCGTCGACGAGGAGCTGAGGGTCCGCGGCCTGGAGGGACTGCGCGTCGCCGACGCGTCGGTGATGCCGTCGATCGTCTCGGGGAACACCAACGCGACGGTCTACGCCATCGCCGAACGGGCCGCCGAGTTCGTCTCGCGGAAGGGGGCGTGAGCATGAGCGACCAGGAGAACCGGGCGGAGCGCGGGGCCCCCGTCGCACGCCGCGCCATGCTCGGCATGCTCGGCGCCGGGGTCGCGGGTGTCGCCGCGGCGCCCTGGCTGCAGCGCGGCTGGGAGAACTTCCTCGGAGCCGCCTCGCAGGCGGACCCCACGGGACTGACCGGAGTGCTGCCCAACCCGGGCGGCTTCCGCTACTACAGCGTCGTCGGCTCGGTGCCCCGCAAGGACGCGCGGACCTACCGGCTGAGGGTCAACGGTCTCGTCGACCGGCCGCGCACGTACACCCTCGACGAGCTGCGCGCCCTCCCGCAGCGGCGGATCGTGCGCGACGTGCAGTGCACCGATGGGTGGCGGGTGGCGGACACCCCCTTCGAGGGCGTGCCGCTGTCGGACCTGCTGGACGCCGCGGGCGTGCGTCCCGACGCCAAGGCGATCCACTTCACCTGTTTCGACGGCGTGTACACCGAGAGCCTGACCCTCGAACAGGCCCGCCGCCCCGACATGCTGGTCGCCCTGAAGATGCAGGACAAGCCGGTCAGTCATGAGCACGGCGGCCCCGTCCGGCTCTACGCCGCGCCCATGTACTTCTACAAGTCGGCCAAGTGGCTGTCCGGAATCACCGTGACCGACGAGGTCGTCCCCGGCTACTGGGAGGAGTACGGCTATGACGTCGACGGCTGGCTCGACGGCGCCGACCGGCGCGGCGGCGCGCAGGCCGCCTGAGCGCGCGGCGCGCGTGCTGCGGTTCACCCGCGCCGAACGCTGGGTGCACCGCGGCACGGGTCTGCTGATGCTGCTCTGCCTGACGACCGCGGCCTGCCTCTATCTGGGGCCGCTGGCCCAGCTCGTCGGGCGGCGCCACCTGGTCGCGACGGTCCACGAGTGGTCGGGGATCCTGCTTCCGCTGCCCCTCCTGCTCGGTCTGGCCTCCCCGGCCTTCCGCGCCGACCTGCGAAGGCTGAACCGTTTCGCCTCGTACGACCGGCGCTGGCTGCGTGCGGCGCGTAAGCGTCTGACCGCCCCGGACCTGCGGCCCGCCGGCAAGTTCAACGCCGGCCAGAAGCTCTACGCGGGCTGGCTCGCCGGGGCCGTGCTGGTCATGACGGGCACCGGGCTGCTGATGTGGTTCACCGGACTGCTGCCCGCGGTCTCCCGCACCAGCGCGATCTTCGTGCACGACGTCCTGGCCTGGGCGATCGCCCTGGTGGTGATCGGTCACCTGCGCAAGGCGTTCCAGGACCCCGAGGCCCGGCTCGGGATGCGCACGGGCTACGTGTCCCTGGGCTGGGCGAAGCGGTGGCACGCCCACTGGCTGGAGGAGGACCGCCCGGCGGCGAAGCACTCCCGGGAGCCCTGAACCGCTCCCGCGCACGCACGGCAGGCGGCCGGTCCCCGATCCCCGGGGCCCGGCCGCCTTGCGTGTCGTGGGGCTACGCGCCGCGCGCGCCGGACACGGCCGGCGGCTTGGCCGCCTTCTTCCGCGCGCGGTACGCCGCGGCCTTCACGCGGTTGCCGCAGGGGTCCATGGCGCACCACTCGCGGCGGCTGCCGTGCGAGCGGTCGAGGTAGATCTGCGTGCACTCCGGCCTGCTGCACTCCTTGACCAGCTCCGCGTCAGGGCCGCTGAGCAGCCGCACGGCCTCGCGGGCCAGCGACGACAACGCCTGCTGTGCCGTCGCCTCGACCCTGCGCCCCTCCCTGGTCAGCTGCGGGACGGCGGACGGCCCGCGTGCCGCCGCGTTGAGGAGCGCCAGCGCGTCGCTCTCGTAACCCCTCTTGTTCAGGGCGGAGCTGACGAGCGAGAAGACCGCCTCCCGGAGGGAGACCGCGTCCGCCACGTCGTTCGGCTGCGAGCGCACGTCCACGTCGACGAGTCCCGACTCGCGGAACCAGGCGTCCAGGCTCTCCGGCGTCGTGAGCATCTCCTGGGGGTCCGGGTTACGGCGGCGCCTCAGGGTGCCCACGAAGTCCAGCACGGGCAGACCGCACTTGAACACATGCATCATGTCACCATTTTGACAGGTGACGAACAAGAGGGCAAGGTGCCCGCGCCGACGACTGTGCGGCTTCCCCTCCCGGGCCCGGCCCGGGGCCGGGCTCAGGAGGCGACCGGGGTCAGGAGACGACCGGGGGCGCGGCGGCGAGCAGGTCGAGGGAGAGCTGCCACAGACGCGCGGCGCTCCGCGGGTCCACGGCGTGGGCGGCCACCCCGCGGCGCAGCCCCGGCCGGTGCGGAGCGGCCTCGGCGCAGTCCTCGAAGTACCGGCCGGTGACGCCCTCGACCAGCGGGGACGCCGCGAGCAGCACCGAAGTGGCGGCGCCCTGCTCGATGTTCTTCACCGAGACGCCGTCGCTCCGGCCGGGCTCGAAGGACGCGGGGGCGTCGAGGGCCGATCCGATGTGCCGGGCGAGGTTGGTCTCGGCGATCCGGCCGGGGTTGAGGGCGTTGACGCTGATGCCGTCGCCGGCCCAGCGCGCGGCCGCCTCCACCGCGAACAGCACGTTGGCGGTCTTGGACTGGCTGTAGGCGGCCCAGGCGTCGTAGGGCCGGCGCTCGAAGTTGACGTCGTCGAAGAGGACGTCGCCGTTCACGTGGCCGACCGAGGCGACCACCACCACGCGGGCGTCACCGGCGGCCCTGAGCGCCGGGTGCAGTCCGGTGGCCAGGGCGAAGTGGCCGAGGTGGTTGGTGGCGAACTGCAGCTCCCAGCCCTCGGGGGTGCGGGTCTCGGGGGACGCCATGACGCCCGCGTTGGCGACCAGGATGTGCAGCGGTCCCTCCCACGCGGCGACGAACGCGGCGACCGACGCCCGGTCGGCCAGGTCGAGGGGTACCGTCAGGACCCGCGGGTTCCCGGTCCCCGCGGTGAGGGCGGCGGCGACCCGCTCGCCCGCCGCGGTGTCGCGTACGGCCAGGGTGACCTCGGCGCCCGCGGCGGCGAGGGCGCGTGCCGTCTCCACGCCGATGCCCGAGGAACCGCCGGTGACGACGGCCCGCCGTCCCGTGAGGTCCACGCCGGCGACGACCTCCGCCGCGGTGGTCCGCGCTCCGAACGGGGTGGTGACGAGTGCCTGCTCGGTCATGGCGTCTGCCTTCCTGTGCGCCCCGTCCTGCGGAGCGGGGATGGGATGTCCGCTCTCCAGGCAAACACCGGGAAGCACAGGTCAGGGGGGTGGAAGCAGGCCCCGTCCGACAGGGGTCCGGCAGTACCCCCCAGGGCCGGGCCGACGGGCCCCGGGGGCGTCGCGGCGTGGCGGGGCCGGCGATCGCCCCGGCCCGGGGCGGCCGGGATCAGGCGTGGTCGCCCTGGCCGCTCGCCACGTGCTGCAGGGCGACGGTCAGCGCGGCGAGGTCCTGGCCGCCGAAGTGGTCCACCAAGTGGCGCCGCACGCTGGCGAGATGCGTCGGCCAGGCCTGCTCCAGACGCTCGAACCCGGCGTCCGTGAGAACGGCGTTCCAACCACGGCCGTCCTCGGCGCATTTCACGCGCTCCACCCAGCCGTGCTTCTCGAGCCGGATGACGACGCGGGTCATCCCGCTGAGGGAGAGGCTGCAGGCGGCGGCGAGTTCACTCATCCGCATCGCCCGGTCCGGGGCCTCGGACAGGTACATCAGCGGCGAGTACTCGGAGAGCGGCAGCCCTGCCCCCTCGACCATGTCGGCGTCGACGGCGCGGGGGAGTTCCATGAGCACCCGGCCCACCGCGCGCACGAACGCCTCCTCGCTCGCGCTGAGGGGCTGCAACCGCTGCTTCGTGGACGCCATTACTCCACTGTAGCTGCTTGACCGGTCAATGAGCCTCCATGACCGCCACGCGGGTGCGGGCACATGCCTTTGACAGTTGTCGACCGGTCGTCTAGCTTGAAATAGGCGACCGGTCGGTTAGTACCGGTTCGATCATCCCCCCATGGCAACGAAACGAAAGAAACGGAGTGCCCTGTGGCCACCCCCGTCAAGCTCGCCATCGTCCACTACTCGTCGACCGGCACCATCACCGAGATCGCGAAGGAACTCCACGACGCCGCCGTCAAGGCCGGCGCCGAGGTGCGCCTGGTCAAGACGGCCGAGCTGGCCCCCCAGACCGCCATCGACACCAACCCGGCCTGGGCGGCCCACCACGCGGCGACCGCACACCTCCCGATCGCCACGCCCGAGGACGTCGAGTGGGCCGACGCCGTCATCTTCGGCACCCCCACCCGCTTCGGCAACGTCTCGGCGCAGCTCAAGCAGTTCATCGACACGCTCGGCGGCCTGTGGGCCGAGGGCAGGCTGATCGACAAGGTCTTCAGCGGCTTCGTCTCGAGCGCCACCGCGCACGCCGGCCAGGAGGCCACGCTGCTGTCCCTCTACACCTCGATCCACCACTTCGGCGGGATCACGGTCACCCCGGGCTTCACCCAGCCGTCCAAGTTCATCGACGGCAACCCCTACGGCACCTCCCACGTGGACGGCCAGGGCAACAACCCCGTGGACGAGGTCACCCGCACCGCGGCCCGCGTCCAGGCCGAGCGGGTCGTCCGGGTCGCCGCGCAGCTCAAGGCCGCCTGACCCGTACCGGCACCCCACCGGCAGCGGCGCCGCGCGGCCCCACCACCCCGACACCGGAGCCGCGCGGCGCCGCCCCCACACCCCCACCGAACCCACGAACAGGGAGATGCCCCACCATGCGCGTCGAGATCTGGACCGACACCGCCTGCCCCTGGTGCTACGTCGGCAAGGCACGCTTCGAGCGGGCCCTCGCCGGCTTCCGGCACCGGGACGGCGTCGAGGTGCTGCACCGGTCGTTCGAGCTCAACCCGGACGCCCGCAACGGCTCGACGCCGATCATCGACGCCGTTGCCGCACAGTACGGGCGCACCCGCGAGCAGCAGGTCGCGCGCGAGGAGCAGGCCGCCTCCGAGGCCCGCAAGGAAGGCCTGGGCTTCCGGATCGGCGGCCGCGTGTACGGCAACACCTTCGACGTCCACCGCCTGGCCCACCTGGCCAAGGCGCGCGGCGTCCACCAGGAGTTCCTGGACCTCGCCTTCCGCGCGAACTTCGCGGAGGAGCGCTCCGTCTACGACCGGCAGACCCAGCTGGACCTGGCCGCCGAGGCGGGACTGGACCGGGCGGAGGCGGACTCCGTCCTGGCCGACCCCGGCGCCTACGCCGCGGAGGTACGGGCCGACGAGCGGATGGCCACGGAACTGGGCGCCGGCGGCGTGCCCTTCTTCGTAATGGACCGGAAGTACGGCGTGACCGGGCTGCAGCCCGCCGAGATGTTCACCCGCGCCCTCGAGCGGGCCTGGGAGGACCACACCACGGCCCGGCCCTGACGCCTGGTCGCCGGGGGGGGTCCGGCAGTACCCGTCTGCGGCTCCCGACCGCGGGGCGGGCGTCGTAGCGTGGAGGAGATGGACGCGCACATGACCGGGACCGGGACCGACGGCCGGAACACCGCACTGGGTGACTTCCTGCGCTCGCGCCGCGCGAGGATCTCCCCCGAGCAGGCGGGCCTGGCCCCCACGCCGACCGCCCGCCGCGTGCCCGGTCTGCGCCGTGAGGAGATCGCCGGGCTGGCCGGCGTCAGCGTGGACTACTACGTACGCCTCGAACGCGGGCACCACGTCAACGTCTCCGGCACGGTCCTCGACGCCATCGCCCGCGCCCTGCGACTGACCGACGACGAGCGGGAGCACCTGTTCGCCCTGGCCAGGCCCGCCCGCCCGGCGTCCCGTCCGCAGCCTCCGCAGCGCGTGCGCCCCGCCGTGCACCACCTGCTGGAGACGATGGCCGACGTCCCCGCGGTGGTCGTGGGGCGGCGCACCGACGTCCTGGCCTCCAACCGCCTCGCCCGCGCGCTCTACACCGACTTCGAGGCGCTCCCCCAGCGGGAGCGGAACATGGCCCGCTACATCTTCACGGACGAGGCCGCCCGCACCCTCTACGACGACTGGGAAGGCGTGGCGCGCACGTCCGTCGCCGCGCTCCGCCTCTACGCGGGCAAGCACCCCCACGACCCCCGGCTCGCCGAACTCGTCGGCGAACTCTCCGCGCGCGACGAGGACTTCCGGGCGTGGTGGGACGACCACGACATCGAGCGCCGCACCTACGGGGTCAAGCACTTCCACCATCCGGTGGTCGGCGAACTCACCCTGCGGTACGAGGCCCTGGCCGTCACCGGCGATCCCGACCAGATCCTCGGCGTCTACACCGCGGAACCCGCGACCGCCTCCGAGCGCGCCCTGCGCCGCCTCGCCGAGTGGGCCGCGGACACCGGCCCCACCGTCCGGGCCGTCTGACGGTCGACCGTTGACGGTCGACGTCGGCGGCATGCCGCCGCCCGGCCCACCGACGAGCCCGTCCCCCGCACGTCGAGGACCCGGGCGCCTCCTTGAGTCCCCGGCCGGATTGTGTCCGTCGCGTCGAGTGGACGATCATGAGCCCGATGAACACGGACCACTGGGCGGTGCTCGCGGACTCGGAGCGGGAGCAATGGGGGTGTGTTCCCGGTCGGTCGGTCGGGCCGCTGAGCTTCGGAGTCGGTCGACGTGCAGCGGTGGAGATCATGGCGGGGCATGGCTTCGCTGCCGAGGAGCGCGAGATCGAGCGGTGGAATCCGCGGCGGGCCCAGTGGCGCGTGGAGTTCCGCAGGGCCGAGTCCCACGAGCAACGACCGGCCGTGAAGTCCTACTTCGTCGAAGGAGTGGGCTTGACCTGCGTGCTCGTCGACGGGCTGCGCGGTCCCCAGGTCATTTGCGACGGAGTCCGCCTGATCGACCGTGTGCCCTCGGAGTTGGACGCGGAGATGGACGCGCGCGCCGAGGAACGCGGCCTGGGCATCACGTACAGCCTCTCAGGTGACCTGTCCTGGCCCGGCTTCGACTTCGACCGAGGCGGGCAGCGCGCCGGCGATACGGTCGTGAGCTGGGCATCGTTCTTCAACACGGGAGGGATCGCGGGCACCTCCTGGGACATCACTCCTGCGGAGGTCTGGCATCACCAGTAGGCCGCGGGGATGAAGGTGCCGGCGGCTCGGCGCCGCGCCCCGTCGGGCACCACGCGCTCAACCATGTCCATGCCGGGAGCAGCGAGCCGGCGCCCATCCGTACACCGTCCGAGCGGTCTCCGAGTTCCGGCGGGAGCCGCTGCGGCTGACACCGCACACACGGCACGACGGCGGCCCCGGACGCCTTTGTCCGGGCCGCCGTCGTGGACCCGCTGCGCTCTCCGGCCGCGCCGGTCAGCGGCCGGCGGTCTGCCCACCGTCCACGGGGAGGGTCACACCCGTCACGAACGGGGCGTTCTCCAGGTAGAGGACCGCCTCGACGATGTCCTCGACCTCGCCCATGCGCCCGACCGGGTGCAGCGCGGCCAGCCACTCGTGGTTCTCCACCGCGTGCATCGGGGTCTTGATCGTGCCCAGCGCCACCGCGTTCGCGCGGATCCCCTGCGTCGCGTACTCGGTCGCCAGCGCACGGGTCGCCGCCTGGAGGCCGCCCTTCGTGAGCGAGGCCAGCACGGACGTGATCTTCGCGTCCGCCTGGTCGCCGAGGCTGCTGGAGATCTGGACCACGTGGCCGCCGCCCTGCTGCAGCATGCGCTCCACCGCCAGCTGCGTGATGCGGAAGAAGCCGTCCACGTTGATGCCGAGAACGGCGCGGTACTCCTCCTCGGTGTACTCGGTGAACGGCTTGGCCACGAAGACGCCCGCGTTGTTGACCAGCGTGTCGACCCGGCCGAAGCGCTCCACCGCCGTCGCGATGACCCGCTCGGCGGTCTCCCACTCGGCGATGTCGCCGCGGACGGTCACCACTCCCGGGTCCGTCGATTCACCGATGTTCCGCGAGGTGGCGACGACGGCGTAGCCGAGCTTGCGGTAGCCCTCCACCACTCCGGCGCCGATGCCCTGGGAGGCACCCGTGACGACCGCGACCTTCTGACCCTGAACGCTGCTCATGGTGTTCCTTCTCGTGGGGGATGTCCTACGGGCCCGGCGCACTAGACGACCGGTCACCTTCATTAAAAGTAGACGACCGGTCGAGAACTGTCAAAGACCCTGCGCGGAAGCGACGCCGTCGCGGGACGCACCCCGGACGCCCGGCGGCTCCATGCGGTGCGGGAAGCCGACGCGCAGCACGAAGGCGGCCGCGGCGGCGGCCAGGACGACGAGTGCCGCCAGCACCAGCGCCTGCCGGTAGCCGTGGCGCAGCAGGGGCTCGACGGCCAGTGGGCCGAGGATCTGGCCCACCGAGTACCCGGCGGTCAGCAGCGCGACCGCGCGCGGGAACCGCAGATGGGTCCCGGCGGCCAGGGCCACCGTGCTCACGCCGATGAAGGTGGCGCCGAAGAGGAACGCCGAGACCAGCGCCGCGGCCGGACCGCCGACCACGGCGGGCATCGCGATCCCCGCGGCCTGCACGACCAGCGCCGCGAGCAGCACGTCCGGGCGGGTCCAGCGCCGTCCCAGCCACGCCCACAGCGCGGCGGAGGGAACGGCCGCCACTCCGGCCAGCACCCAGGCCCCGGTGCCGAGCCGGCCGGGCGAGCCCTGGTCGATCGCGGCGACCAGGAAGGTGCCGGCGATGATGTAGCCGACGCCCTCCAGGGTGTAGGAGACGAACAGGGCGCCGAACCAGCGGTGCGTGCGCGGCGCCCCGGCACTCCCCCGGGCACCGGGGGCCGGCGCGGGCACCGCGGCCGGCGCGGAGTCCGTACGCATCGTCCACGCCGGGACCGAGAGCAGCGCGGCGAGGGCGGCGGAGGCCCACCACGCGGCCCGCCAGTCGGCGAAGCCGCGCAGCAGGAGGACGAGCAGTCCGGACAGCGCGATCCCGGCGCCGACCCCGCCGAAGCCCCAGCCGGGCAGGTGGGCGGGGTGCTCGCGGAGCCGCCCGAGGAGGGCACTGACCGCGATCACGAAGACGGTCGCGCTCACCGCGCCCGCGACCAGGCGGAGCACCAGCCACACCGCCGTCGTGTGCGTGAGCGGCATGGCCGCGAGGCTCACGACCAGCACCAGCAGCGAACCGCGCAGCACGGCGGCGGAACGCGTCAGCCGGGGCAGGAAGGTCCCGGCGAGCGCGCCGACGAGGTAACCGACGTAGTTGGCGGTCGCCAGGTGCGCGCCGGCGCCGGCCGTCAGGCGCGCCTGGGCGTGCATCAGGGGCAGGATCGGGGTGTAGACGAAGCGGCCGACCCCCATGGCCGCCGCCAGCGCCGCCGCGGCCCGGACCACGTGGCCCCAGGGCGAGCCGGACGGGCCGCCGGGTGCGGCGGCCGGACGCTGGATCGTTTCGCTCATGACATCTTCCTCGGCGGGTGGGTATCGGGGCCGGAACGGACCACGGCCCCCCGTCGCGACCGTGTCGGGGCGACGGGGAGCCGTGTGGGGGTGCCGGGGCGGCGGGGCGTGCGCTGTCAGGCGTCGCCGTCCGGCCTCCCCGGGTCGTTGGGGTGCGACTGCAGGGCGGTGACGACCGCGGACATCCACGGCCACAGCGGCAGGGTGCCGAGCACCGTCCCGTACAGCCCGGCCTCGTCGTCGGCACGCCACAGCCCGATGCTGCGCAGCTCGCCCACCGGGCGCCACAGCCGGACCAGGTGCCCGGTGGCGGCCAGTTCCCGGGCCCTGACGGCCTCGGCCGCACGACGCCGGTCGACCTCGGCCGGGTCGGTGCCCTCGGGAACGGTGGTGGTGAGCTCGACCAGGAACTCCTTCACGGTGTTGCCTTTCTTGGAACCTGGAAAACAGCCGGTAGCTTCTTCGGGCGGGCGGCTGGGCTGCCGGGGCCGGTGGCACACCTCCGGTCCTCCGTACCCCCCACCCTGCGCCCGCGGGCCGGGGCGGCGCCACGACCGGTTCCCTCCCTGCTGGGAGGCGCAACCTCGCAACGGGCCCCGCCCGGTGGGCGGGTGGACCCGCGGACTCAGTGGTCCGTGACGATGCGCGAGACGTGGTACGCGCGGATCAGCCAGTCGCCGCCCTCGCGCCGCAGGACCAGCGAGAGGTGCACGGGGGCCGTCCAGCCCTCCGCGCCCCGGAAGACGACGTCGGCGAAGCCCCCGGCCACCTGGTCGCCGATGCGGTAGCCCTGGATCTTCCCCACGTCCGCCCAGCGGTCCTCCGTCACCGCCCGGTAGTAGGCGCGCACCGCTTCCCGGCCGGCCGTGGTCTCGGGGCCGAAGCCCTGGAACAGGGCGTCGGAGGTGAACAACTCGGCCATCTCGTCCGGCCGGTGACCGTCGAAGGCGGCCTTCCAGCGGGACACCACCTCGTGCATCGGGTCGTTCGTCGTGTCCGTCGGGTCAGCGCTCATGTCGGTTCTCCTCTGGGTTCAACGGTGGAAGGGCGGCGGCCGTCCGCGTGCGGGAGGGCGACCGGCCCGGGCCAATGGCAATGATAGTCGACCGGTCTATTAAATATCGCCGTGCGGTCGTACAGTGATACCCACATACGTCGCCGCCCCGCGGGAGGAACACTCACACCATGGTCTCGCCACTGGTCGCTCTCGGGGTGGACACCCCCGTCCTCGCCGCGCCGATGGCCGGCGGCCCCACCACGCCCGCGCTGGTCGGCGCGGCCGCCCGGGCCGGCGGCCTGGGCTTCGTGCCCGGCGGGTACCGCACCGCCGCGGCGCTGGCGGAGCAGATCGCCGCGGTCCGGTCCGAAGGGGTGCCCTTCGGCGTCAACCTCTTCGCGCCCAATCCCGTCCCGGTCGACCCCGACGCCTTCCGGCGCTACGCCCGGGCCATCGCGCCCGACGCCGGGAGGCACGGCATCGACGCCCTGGCCGCGGAACCCGTCGAGGACGACGACCAGTGGGCGGACAAGGTCGCGCTGCTGCTCTCCGACCCGGTACCGGTGGTGAGCTTCACCTTCGGCATCCCGGAGTCCCCGGTCGTCGCCGCGCTGCGCTCCGCCGGGAGCCTGGTCGTCCAGACGGTCACCTCGGCCGCGGAGGCCCGGGCCGCCGCGGAGGCGGGCGCGGACGTGCTCGCCGTGCAGGCCTCCGCGGCGGGCGGGCACTCCGGCACGCTCACCCCACAGCGCATCCCGGCGGCCGTGCCGCTGGAGCAACTGCTCGGCGAGGTGCGCGCGGCGGTACCCCTGCCGCTCGTCGCCGCCGGCGGCCTGGCCACGCCGGCCGCCGTGGCCGGGGCGCTGCGCGCCGGGGCCGACGCGGCCATGGTCGGCACCGTCCTCATGCGCGCCGACGAGGCCGGCACCTCCGTTCCGCACCGGGCGGCACTGGCCGACCCGGCACGCACCGGGACGGTGGTCACCAGGGCGTTCACCGGACGCCCCGCGAGGGCGCTGCGCAACGAGTTCACCGACCGCCACACCGACGTGGCGCCGGCCGGCTACCCGGCCCTGCACCACCTGACCGGCCCGATGCGCAAGGCGGCCACCGCCGCGGGCGACCAGGAGCGGATCCACCTGTGGGCCGGCACGGGTTACCGTCAGGCCACCGAGGAGCCGGCCGAGCGGATCCTGCGCCGGCTGGCGTCCGGAATCTGATCCCGTACCCCCACGGGCGGGCCGCCCGCGGCGGCCCGCCTCCCGGTCCCCGTCAGCCCAGGGGAACGCCGAGCAGGACCTCCAGCCGCGCGATCGTCTCCGCGGGGTCCTTGGCGTGGACGCCCGCGAGTCCCAACTCGGCCGCGGGCGCGAGGTACTGCTCGGTGTCGTCCACGAACACGCAGGCCTCGGCGGGCAGTCCGAGCTTGCCCAGCGCCAGTTCGAAGATGGCGGGCTCGGGCTTGCGCATCCCGTGGTGCTCGGAGATGACCACCGCGTCGTACGAACCCTCCAGGTCGTAGCCCTCGTAGAGGTCCCACGGCGCGAAGCCGACGGAGTTGGAGAGGATCCCCACACGCACCCCGGCGCGCCGGGCGGCGGCCGCCGCGTCGATCAGGGCCGTCTCCGGCCTGAGGTCGGCGAAGATCCGGCCCATCAGGTTGCCGGGGGCCACACCGAGGCTGCGGGCGGCCGCGGCGTTCCACTCCTCCTGGGTGATCGCGCCGCGCTCGAGGTCGTGGGTGCGGCGGATGCCTTCCTCGTCGAGGTAGAGCGCGGTGATGCAGGCGCCCTCCGCCAGTCCCTCGCGCCGCTCGAAGGCGAGCACGGCGGGCAGCAGGGGCGTGGTGAGGACACCGCCGAAGTCGAGGATCAGGCCGGTGCGGTGGGACATGACGGAACTCCAGCGATAGCGACGAGGACGCGTGCCACCGCGATGCGGACGCGGCAGCCGCGTGGTGGGCGTCCGCCGGCGACGCTGCCGCACGGTGCCCGTGGGAGGCCGGCCGGGCGCGGCGGCCGGACGGGCGGCACGCGCGGGGCGACGACCGGACGCCATCCTGCCACCCCCCTCCACGCACCGGCCTGGCACCCCTCCCCCGAACCGGACACCACACCTGTCATGCGTCACCACCTTGACCGGTGACGCAGCCGCGTGCAAGGGTTGCCGACGGGAGAACCCCAGGAAAGTGAAAGAAGGTTGGGAATGATCGACAGGCGGAGCTTCGGCAAGGTTTTCGGTGCGGGCGCGGCCGCGGCGTCACTCGCGGGACTCACCGGCCTCGCGTCACAGCCGGCCTCGGCGGCGACGACGCACGGGCCTGCGCCGAGCACCGGCGGACCGGCCCCCCTTCGCGGGACGCACACCTCCCTCGGCACCCTCAAGCAGGTCGACGCGGGAGTCCTGAACATCGGTTACGCCGAGTCCGGCCCCGCCGACGGCCCCGCGGTGGTGCTCCTGCACGGCTGGCCGTACGACATCCACAGCTACGTCGACGTCGCGCCCCTGCTGGCGGCCGAGGGGTACCGCGTCATCGTCCCCCACCTGCGCGGCCACGGCACGACGCGCTTCCGGTCGCCCCGGGCGTTCCGCAACGCCCAGCAGTCGGTGGTCGCGCTCGACGTCATCGCCCTCATGGACGCCCTGCGGATCGAGAAGGCCGTCCTCGCCGGGTACGACTGGGGCTCACGGACCGCCGACATCATCGCCGCGGTCTGGCCCGAGCGCTGCAAGGCCCTGGTCTCCGTGACGGGTTACCTCATCACCAACCGCGAGGCCAACGAGCAGCCGCTGCCGCCGAAGGCGGAGTGGGCGTGGTGGTACCAGTACTACTTCGCCACGGAGCGCGGCCGGCTCGGCCTCCAGGAGAACCGGCACGACCTCGCCCGCCTGGTCTGGGAGTTCAACTCCCCCACGTGGGAGTTCGACGACGCCACGTTCCGCCGCACCGCCGCGTCCTTCGAGAACCCGGACTACGTCGCCATCGTGCTCCACAACTACCGCTGGCGCCTCGGCCTCGCGAAGGGCGATCCGCGCTACGACCGCCTGGAGGCCCGGCTCGCCGCGGGCCCGATGATCGGCGTGCCCACCATCACCCTCGACGGCGAGGCCGACCCGTTCACCCCCGCCGGGGACGGAGCCGCCTACCGCGCCAAGTTCTCGGGACCGTACGCCCACCGGACGCTGAAGGGCACCGGCCACAACGTGCCCCAGGAGGCACCGGAGGCCTTCGCGGCGGCCGTGGTCGACGTGGACTCCTTCTAGCCCCGGGGGCCGGTTCTGGGCGGATCGGGGGTACGGCACCTGTGGTGCCGTACCCCCGATCCGCCCCGTTGCGTTGTGCGTACCTCGCCGAGCCGTCCGGACACCGTGCGGACGGGGGCGGGGGCGCCGGGCCGGTACGGCCGGTCAGCGGCCTAGGTCGTGTCGTCAAATGAGCTCCCCCGGCTGGCGCTGGGAGGTGCCCCCACCGCCCGGAGGGCGGGCCCCACGGCGTCTGGTGCGGTGCATCGCAAGGCGGAGAGTCGTCCTCGTAGTGGGCTACTCGGACGATTCGACAACGCAGCGAGGTGCCGTGCCAGGCGCCGTGGGGTGGGGGCACCCCCGACCGAAGGTTGGGGGAGGGCATTTGACGACACGGCCTAGGGTCAGCCGAAGGTGAACGAGTAGGCGCTGAGCCCGGGCGAGAGCCTGAGCTCCAGGACGCCCTGGCGGGACGACCCCCCGCTCACCACACGGCGGATGCCCGGGGCGCCGGAGACGGCGAAGGTGCTGGTCCGCCCGTCCAGGGTCGCGGTGACGGTTCCGGTGCCGCCGACGTCGAGGTAGACGTCGCGGGCGAAGAAGTCGAGCGTGATCCCGGCGTCCCGCCCGCTGGTGACCGCCTCCTCGCCGGCCCTCCACGTCCCGGTCAGGGCGGCCTGCCCGGGAAGGAGCGCCTGCGGACGGGCGAACTCACCGCTCCCCGTCCTCACGGGCCCGTTCACCACGGCGGCGCTGCGGCCTGCCCCCAGCGGGATCTCGGGGGTCTGCCTCCGGTCGGTCGGGGTGCCGTCGGGCACATCCGTGGGGGGCGGCAGCGCGGCGCCGGGACGGGCGTCGGCGAGCAGCCGCCGGATCAGCGACTCGGTGCCGCCGTAACCGCCCTCGCCGACGGCGACGTGCCTGACCCTCCCGCGGGCGTCGATCAGGTACTGCGTGGGCCAGGCCTGGTTGCCGAAGTTCTCCCAGGTCTCGTACGCGTTGTCCAGGGCCACCGGGTACTCCACGCCGAGCCGCCGCGCACCCGCCGCGACGTTGCCGGGGTCGCGCTCGAAGGCGTACTCGGGGGTGTGCACGCCGATCACCACGAGGCCGTCGGAGCGGTAGTTCTCGTACCAGGCGTCGACGTGCTCGATGGCGCGCTGGCAGTTGATGCAGGAGTAGGCCCAGAAGTCGACGAGGACGACCTTGCCGGCCAGCGCCCCCTTCGTGAGCGGCGCGTCCCGCGGGGTGTTGAGCCACTGCTGGATCCCCGATATCTCCGGTGCCGCACCGCAGTCCAGGAGGACGGCCGCGGGTTCCGCCGCGCAGGAGGCCAGGTCCCGTGAACCGGAGGAACCCTGCCCGCCGGGGAGCCCGGGACCGGCGATCGCGTCGTTGACGCGGGAGGTGTAGTCGGGGACGGCACGCTGCACGACGTCGGTGAGGTTGAAGGTCAGGCCGAAGGCGAGCACGACGAAGGTCAGTCCGGCGGCGAACCGCACCCCGCGCTGCCGCTCGCGGAACGCGCGCACCCGCTCGCCCACCCGCCGGCCGGCCAGCGCGAAGAAGAGCAGCGGCACCGCCGTGCCGACCGCGAAGGCGACGGCGAGCACGACCGTCCCCGGGCCGATCCGGTGGGTGGCACCGGCGACGGCGATCGCGGCCAGCACGGGACCCGCGCAGGGCACGTACACCGTCCCGAGCACGAGTCCCAGGAGGAAACCACCGCGCCCGCCCCCGACGCGCCGCTGCCCGATCCTCGCGAACGGGCGCTCCAGCAGGTCCTGCACGGCCGGGAACATCATGGCCAGGCCGAGCAGGAGCAGCACCCCGAGGCCCGCCCAGCGCAGGATGTCCGGCGGCACCGGCAGGGCGCCGAGCACGAGGGTGCCGAACAGCGTGATGAGACTGAAGCTGACGACCAGTCCGGCCATCACGGCGTACGGCCGGCTCCGGCGCGCCGGTTCCGCTCCCTGCCGGGAGGCCGGGACCCCGCCCGAGAGGAAGACCAGGGGCAGGACGGGGAGCACGCACGGGGAGACGGCGGTGACGAAGCCGCCGACCAGCCCGATGAGCAGCAGCGTGAGCAAGAGGACCTCCGGACGGGGCGGTCGGGGACGGCCCCTGGGGAACGGCGCGTGCCGGGACCCGGGGGCCCGGCCGGCGCGGACGAACGGTGCCGCCGCGCCGGGCGGCGGCGGGCAACGGCCTCAGGCGGCGGTGGCCCCGACGGTCGCCGGGATGGCGAGCGCCGTGGAGCGGGGGCGGATCCGGGGGGCGCCGGCGCCGAGTTCACCGGCGGTCTCGAGGCGGAGCACGGCGCTCAGGCCGTACTCCCCCTGCTCGTGCCGGTGCTGGCGAGCGACCCCGGCGACGACGGCCACGTCCCGCACGCGCGCCGTGCGCCGTGCGGCCGTGATCCCCACCGCGCCGAAGACGCGGGAGGCCCGGTCGGCGGCGAGCAGTCGCCCGGGGTTGGTCGCCCGGCCCTTGCCGCCGGGCGGCTCCGGCACGACGAGGATGAGGTCGAGGGGCCCGTCGGCGGACGCCGCGCTGCCTTCGCCGCGACCCCCTCCGGTGGCGGTGACGACCCCGGTGCGGTTCGTCTCGGTCACATCGGTCCCTCTCTCTCGCGTCATCCGCGCCGATCCCGGACCAGCCGTCACCCGTCGGGATGGTGGCGACCCTGACAGAGTCATCGTCACCTGTCAAACAGGTGACGTACGCCTCAAACTCCTCCAACAGTGAGACGAATCACCCCCTTGACAGGTGACACCAGAGGGGACATCGTCGAGGAGAACGAACACCCTGCCCGCGGAGGAGACGACGCGATGCCGCCCACGCAACAGAAGACCCCCGACGCCGCCGCGGCGGCGCGCAAGGCCCGCTTCGGCAAGCTGCCGGAGCGCGTCCGGCCGGAGCAGATGGTCCAGGAGAGCCAGGTCACGGCGCCCGACCCGGCCAGGAACGTCTACGCCGCCGACGAATGGCTCGTCCGCTACTGCCTGTGAGACCGGCCGGCCGCCGCACCGGCCGGGAAGACGGAGGTTCCCCATGCGCATCCCCAAGCCGCTCCTGGCGGCGTCCCTGATGGTGCTCGCGGCTGCCGTGAGCGTCGCCTGTTTCGCACAGGTCGTCTGAGCACCCACCCCGACCCGCCACACCCGGCCCGCCCCGACCACCGTCGAGGCGGGCCGGCGCCGTCCCGTCCGGAACTCCGCCGGACCTCACGGACGGCGGCGCTTGACGCATCTGAGACGACCGGTCATATTGGTTTTCCGACGCAGGCCGCCCCTCGCTCCGGCGCGAGGTCCGCGGCCTGCGTCACGGCCGGGCGCCGCCGCCCCCGTGGCGCACCGACCCGGCCGCCCCCCACCCCCACCGGTCGACCCGTCAGGAGAAACATGTCCACGTACCGCGCATTCGAGGTCTCAGGCGCCCGCACCTTCGAGCTCGTCACCCGCGAGGTCGTCGCCCCGCCCGCCGGGCACGTCCGGCTGAGGGTGGAGAGCTGCGGCGTCTGCCACACCGACGCGCTCGCCGTGGAGGGCCTGCGGGCCGACCCCTCGCAGCCGGTCGTCCCCGGTCACGAGGTCGTCGGCGTCATCGACGCCGTCGGCGAGGGCGTGACCACCTGGAGCGTCGGCGACCGGGTCGGCGTGGGCTTCCTGGGCGGCCACTGCGGCGAGTGCACGCCTTGCCGTCGCGGCGACTTCGTCAACTGCACCGACCAGTCCCAGGTCGGCACCACCACCGACGGCGGTTACGCCGAGGTGCTGATCGCCCGCGGCAGCGGCCTGGTCCGGGTGCCCGACGAGCTCTCCCCCGCCCTCGCCGCCCCGCTGCTCTGCGCCGGCCTCACCATGTTCAGCGCCCTGCGCCGGCTGGACGTCCGCCCCGGCGGGCTCGTGGCGGTCCAGGGCATCGGCGGCCTCGGCCACCTCGGCCTGCAGTACGCCGCCCGGCTCGGCTACCGCGTCGCGGCCGTCGCCCGCGGCCAGGAGAAGGAGCGGCTCGCCCTCGAACTCGGCGCGAGCCACTACATCGACAGCTCGGCGTCGGACCCCGGGGAGGAGCTCCGCAAGCTGGGCGGCGCGGACGCCGTCGTCGCCACGGCGACGAGCGGCACGTCGATGACCCCGCTGGTCCCCGGGCTCGCCCCGCGCGGGCACATGGTCGTGGTCGGCGCCTCCATGGAACCGATCTCCGTGACCACGCCCGACCTGATCTTCGGTTCGCGCGCCATCAGCGGCGTCCTGACCGGCTCCGCGATCGACAACGAGGACAACCTCGACTTCAGCTCGCGCTCCGGCATCCGCCCGATGATCGAGACGATGCCGCTGTCGCGCGCCCCCGAGGCGTACGCGCGCATGATGTCCGGCGAGGCCCGCTTCCGGGTCGTACTGGACACCGCCGCCTGACCCGGAGGGCCGTGCCCTGCCGGGTGTATTTTTGACGGCACGGAGACGACCGGCCATATTGCGGTGCGGAAGAGGTGGTGTCATGGCCCGGCAGAGCATGCGCGAGGCGATCGTCGACGCGGCGGTCGCGCAGTTCCACGCGAAGGGGTACAACGCCGCGGGCGTGAAGGACATCACGGACGCGGCCGGAGTGCCGAAGGGGTCGTTCTACAACCACTTCGACAGCAAGGAGTCGCTGGCCCTCGTCGCGCTCGACCGCTACGGCGCGGGCCGCCGGTTGCACGAGCTGACCGAGCCCGGCACCCCGCCACTGGCCCGGCTGCGCGCGCACTTCGAGCTCCTGCGCGACGAGACCGTCGACGCGGGCTTCACTCGGGGCTGCATGTTCGGCAACTTCGGCACCGAGATCGCCGACCACAGCGAGACGCTCCGCGAGGGCGTCCGCGTGTCGCTCGGCCACTGGGCGTCGTTGATCTCCGGCACGCTCGCCGAAGCACAGCGGGCCGGCGACCTGCGGGCGGACCTCGACGTCGAGCGGACGGCCCGGTTCGCGCTGAACGCCTGGGAGGGCACGCTGATCGCCGCCCGCTCCGGCCGGTCGGGCGAGGCCTTCGAGGACTTCTTCGCCATGGTCTTCGGGACACTGCTCGCACCCCCGGCGGCCGCGTCCTGACGCGTGACGACGCGACGGTGCCGCGCGCCCCACGGCGCCCGGCACCGTCCCGTCCGCGTCCCCGGCCGTCCGCGAACCGCGGGGCGCCGGCCGTGCGGGCCCAAGTGGGGCCGCCCCGAACCCGGTTGCTGCGCGGGGCGGTCGCGGCGTCCGCGCCGCGGGCCACAACCCCCCGATTGGCCCTGGCCGCCCGCGCACGCACCTCCGTACGCTCGCGACATGCGGATCCGTATCGTCGACGCCTTCACCGACCGCCCCTTCGCCGGCAACCCCGCGGGCGTGCTGCTGCTGGACACGGACAGCTTCCCCGAGGACGGCTGGCTCCAGCGGGTGGCCGCGGAGGTCAACCTCTCCGAGACCGCGTTCGCCCATCCCACGCCCGCCGCCCAGGACGCGGACTGGGCCCTGCGCTGGTTCACCCCCAGGGCCGAGGTGAACATGTGCGGGCACGCCACCCTCGCCACCGCGCACGTCCTGCACGGCACGGGCGCCGCCCGTGGCCCGGTGCGGTTCAGCGCCCGCTGCGGCGTCCTCACCACGACCGCCGCCGACGACGGCACCATCACCATGGACTTCCCGGTCGCCCCGCTGACCTCGGCCGTCGTCACGGGCGAGATCTCCGCCGCGATCGGGGCCGACGTGCTGTCGGTGCACGAGACCGGTGACGACGTGGGCGACCTGCTGGTGGAACTGGTCGACGAGAAGACCGTCCGGGCGCTCGCCCCCGACATCACCGCCGTCGCCGCGCTGCCCTCCAAGCGCGGACTCATCGTGACCGCGGCGGCCGAGTCCCCGGCGACGACCGGCTACGACTTCGTCTCACGCGGCTTCTTCCCGGCCGTCGGCATCGACGAGGACCCGGTCACCGGCAGCGCCCACACCGCCCTGGCGCCGTTCTGGTCGCGCCGCCTGGGCCGCGACGAACTCACCGGGCTGCAGGCCTCCGCACGTTCCGGCCTGGTGCGCACGGTGCTCAGCGGCGACCGCGTACGACTGAGCGGCCGTGCCGTCACCGTGATCGACGGCGAACTGCACGCCCACCCCTGAGCCGTACGGCCCTCAGGCGGTCGGCAGCCACCCCACCTTGCCGGCGAGCAGCGCGTAGCCCACGAAGGCCACGATGTCGATGAGCGCGTGGGCCGCCACCAGCGGCCCCACCCGGCCCCAGCGCCGGTAGAGCAGCACGAAGACGACGCCCATCGCCATGTTGCCGATGAGCCCGCCGATGCCCTGGTAGAGGTGGTACGAGCCGCGCAGCACACTGCTGGCCACCAGCGCGCCGACCGGCGTCCAGCCCAACTGGCCGAGCCTGCGCAGCAGGTAGCCGACGACGACGACCTCCTCGAGCACCGCGTTCTGGATCGCGGAGGCGATCAGCACGGGGATCTTCCACCAGACGTCGGGCAGCGACTCCGGCACCACCGTGAGGTTGAACCCGGAGGCGCGCGCGCCCAGGTAGAACAGCAGCCCGGTGCCGCCGATGGCCGCGGCCAGGGCGGCGCCGCGCAGCAGGTCGGTCCGCGGGCGGCGCAGGTCGAACCCGATGGCCGGCATGCCCGTCCCCTCACGGGCCAGCAGGTGGGCCACGAGCGCGACCGGGACGAGCGCGGTGGCGACGCCGAACAGCTGCCAGGCCAGGTCGAGCCACGGCCGGCCCGGGGCGTGCGAGCCCACGAGGGTGGCCGCCTGGTCCTTGAGGCCGCCGGGCCTGGTCACCGAGCCGATGAAGCTGATCAGCGCCGAGAGCGCGCTGGCCCCGAGCGACAGGGCGAGCACCAGGAGGGTCTCACTGCGCAGGGTGCGCGGGGCGAGCCGCTCCACCGCCCCCGACCCGCCGGGCTCCACCGGATTGCTGTTGACTGATGCCTCCACCCGCGCCATCCTGCCTCATCCGCCCGGCGGCACGGGCGGCGGCTCAGCGTTCCAGCGGCCACTCGTGCACGGGGGCGCCGGTGTGCATCAGCTCGCAGTAGCGCAGGGTCATCGCGGCCAGTGCCCGCTGCCGGTCCAGTCCGCGGTCCAGCTCCTGGTGGAAGGCGACGGCCTGCCACTCGGCGCCGTTCATGCGGCTGCGGCAGCGGCCCTCGATGATGCCGAGGTAGTGGTCCCGGTCCACCGGGTCGATCCCCCAGGCGTCCAGTCCCGCGGACGCCATCGGCAGCAACTCGTCCAGCACGAGTTCGACGGCCCCGACCTCCACGAGCCCGCTGCCGCGGCCCTGCCGGGGCCAGGTGAAAACGGCGTCGACGCCGTGCCGGCACGCGGCGTCGAAGTTGGCCGCGGCGGCCGCGAACGGCAACCGGCTCCACACCGGGCGCGAGCCCTCGGCGAGGGAGCGCACGAGCCCGTAGTAGAAGGCGGTGTTGGCGAGCACGTCGGCGACGGTGGGCCCGGCGGGCATCACCCGGTTCTCCACCCGCAGGTGGGGCACCCCGTCGACGACGGCGTACACCGGCCGGTTCCAGCGGTAGATCGTGCCGTTGTGCAGCGTGAGTTCCTTCAGCTGCGGCACCCCGCCCTCGTCGAGGACGTGCAGCGGGTCCTCGTCCTCGCAGATGGGCAGCAGGGACGGGAAGTAGCGCACGTTCTCGGCGAACAGGTCGTACGCCGAGTCGATCCAGCGCTCGCCGAACCAGGTCAGCGGGCGTACGCCCTGGGCCCGGTGCTCCTCGGGGCGGGTGTCGGTGGCCTGCTGGAAGAGCGTGGGACGGGTCTCCCGCCACAGTTCGCGGCCGAACAGGAACGGGGAGTTGGCGCCGATCGCGACCTGGGGGCCGGCCACCACCTGTGCGGCGTTCCAGACCGCGGCGAAGCGCGCGGGGGTGACCTGGAGGTGCATCTGCATCGAGGTGCACGCGGCCTCGGGGGCGATCGAGCCGGAGACGCAGGTCAGCCGCTCCACGCCGGAGATGTCCAGGGTGATGTCCTCGCCGCGGGCGGCCAGGATGCGGTCGTTCAGCAGCATGTAGCGGTCGACGCGGGAGAGGTTGGCACCGACCAGGTCCTGGGCGCCGAGGGTGGGCAGGATTCCCACCATCACGATGCGGGCGCCGACCTCGCGGGCCTTTCTCTCGGCATATCCCAGGCCCATGCGCAACTCTTCGGCGAGCCGGTCGAGGACCCGGCCGGAAAGCCGGTGCGGGGCGATGTTCACTTCAATGTTGAACTGCGCCAGCTCGGTCTGGAAATCACGGCTCGCGATGCGCTCGAGGACCTCCTCGTTCATCATGCGCGGCAGCCCGTCGCGGTCGGTGAGATTCAGTTCGATCTCCAGCCCCATCAGATTGCGGGGACGGTCGAACCGCTTCTCCTCCAGCAGTCGCTCCAACCCCAGCAGGCACTGCTTCAGCTTCCGTCGGTACCGCTGGCGGTCGGCCAGGTCGAACCCCGTGGCCGCGACCTTTTCCCCCATCGGAGGTCCTTCCTCGAGTGGGCCGTGATCACATCATGCCCAGCCCTGAGATCGATAAGGCCCCCGGCGCCGCCCCCGAACCGCTAAGCTGGCCACGAGCACCGTCTCGCGGCACATTCCGGGGGCATGTACGGAATTCACATGCCGACGGCGGCCCTCTCGTGAAAAACACCGACGAGATTCAGCCATCCGCAGTAACGCGGAAAGCGCAGTTCACGGCGTCGGCGACGGTGCAATCGGGGAGCTATTACCTGTCCAGGGTGACCGGGAACCGCCTTGCCCGTAATATCACTGACGGCTAGATGAAACACTGCGCGAACACTACTCGTATATCCTTCGTTCACAGGCAGAGCTTCCGCGACCCGCCGCGCGCCCGCGACGCTTCCGGCCACGGGAAGGGATCCGCATGCCCACGCTGATTCCTTACGTCGCCGCCCCCACGCGCCCCGGGGATCCGGGCTGTCCCGGCCTGCCGCCGCAGTTCCATCAGCTCCACCGCTGA
Organism: Streptomyces sp. NPDC008238; assembly: GCF_042956445.1. Classification (NCBI taxonomy): domain Bacteria; kingdom Bacillati; phylum Actinomycetota; class Actinomycetes; order Kitasatosporales; family Streptomycetaceae; genus Streptomyces; species Streptomyces sp. NPDC008238. Next base: position 272,373 of record NZ_JBIBGK010000008.1, read on the forward strand.
CAGCGCTGTCCGCACCCCGCCGAACACCCCCCGTGTCTCCTCATGAGAGGCCGCCCACCATGCCGCTGCAGGTAGCCCCAGCCCCCGCTCCCGCCCTGCGGAGCGTTCTCGCCGCTCTGAGTTCCCCCACCGCCGTCCGCGAGGCCCGCACCCCCTCGCTGCGCAACGCCACGGGGCCACTGGTCGCCGAGCACCCTCTCCCCCTGCACGTCCTCGACCCCGTGATCACCGAACCGGGAGGACTGCCCCGGGCGCGGCTGACCGGCTGGCGCTTCCACATCCGCGCGGGCGAGAAGGTGGCCGCCGCGGGCGAGACCGTCGACACCCCGGACGGCTGGGCGTTCTCGCACTTCTGCGAGGGCCCGTACCTCGCCTCGACCGAGCGCGCGTTGCGCCAGGCCGACGCGCTCACCACCCCCTACCAGCCGCACCTGCTCTCGGTACCGGGGCTCTACATGCTGACGCTGTGGCTGCACGGAGACCTCTCGGCCGACGCGGGCTCGGCCCAGCCGGCCCACTCCGACCTGCTGATCCCGCTGGCGCCGGCGCCGCCGGGGATCGCCGCGCACCGCATGCACCGGCTCTCGGACCTGGTGCCGGTGCTGACCCTGCGGCTGGCTCCGCCACCCCTGCTCGGCACCACCGCCTGAGGCTCGCGGCTGGGGCGACCTCGCACGCCTCCGTGACCGTCCGGTCACGGAGGCGTTGCTTTGTCCGGGCAACCGCCCGCGAGAGTGAATGCGTCCCCAACTAACGAGGACAGCTCACGCGAAATCCCTGCGGAAATCCCTCAGTAGAGCAACACTGGGACCGACCGACTGAACGGGGGAGCGGCATGACTGAGGTTCCTACCCAAGGCAGCCGTACTTCACACCACTCGCAGCGAAAGACGTCGTCCATGTGCCCGCACCAGCCGCAGTGCCCGTCCGCCGGCAGCCCCGACCGCGAGGCCGCCCACATCACGGCCAGCCACCCCGAGCAGGGCTGGAGCCTGCTGTGCAACGGCGTCCTCCTCTTCGAGGACACCGGTGAGCTCCTCCCCGACGGGCGGATCATCGCCCCGCACCGTCCGCTCGGCAGCGGGCACATCGTCACGGCGGCCTGACCGGGCCGGGAACGACAAAGGGCCGACCCCGCTGGAACAGCGGGGCCGACCCTTGAGCGGTGTCAAGCGCCCTTACGCGTCGTACTCGTCCAGCGGCGGGCAGGAGCAGACAAGGTTGCGGTCGCCGAAGGCGCCGTCGATGCGGCGGACCGGCGGCCAGTACTTGTCCGCGGCCGACACACCGGCGGGGAAGACCGCCTCCTCACGGGAGTACGGGTGCTCCCAGTCGCCGCCCAGGGCCGCCGCCGTGTGCGGGGCGTTGCGCAGCGGGTTGTCCTCCTTGGGCCACTCCCCCGAGCCGACCCGCTCGATCTCGCCGCGGATCGCGATCATCGTGTCGCAGAAGCGGTCCAGCTCCGCGAGGTTCTCGCTCTCCGTCGGCTCGATCATCAGCGTCCCAGCCACCGGGAACGACATCGTCGGCGCGTGGAAGCCGTAGTCGATCAGGCGCTTGGCGACGTCGTCGACCGTCACGCCCGTCTCCTTGGTCAGCGGACGCAGGTCGATGATGCACTCGTGCGCGACGAGCCCGCCCGGGCCGGTGTAGAGCACCGGGAAGTGCGGCTCCAGGCGCTTGGCGATGTAGTTCGCGCTGAGCACCGCCACCTGGGTGGCGCGCTTGAGGCCCTCGCCGCCCATGAGGCGCACGTACGCCCAGGAGATGGGCAGGATGCCGGCCGAACCCCACGGCGCGGCCGAGATCGGGCCGACGCCCGTCTCCGGGCCCGCGGCCGGCTGGAGCGGGTGGTTGGGCAGGTACGGGGCGAGGTGGGCGCGGACCGCGACCGGGCCGACGCCGGGGCCACCGCCGCCGTGCGGGATGCAGAAGGTCTTGTGCAGGTTCAGGTGCGACACGTCGCCGCCGAAGTGGCCCGGCTTCGCCAGACCCACCAGGGCGTTGAGGTTGGCGCCGTCCACGTAGACCTGGCCGCCCGCGTCGTGCACCGCGGCGCAGATGTCGCCGATGTGCTCCTCGAAGACACCGTGCGTGGAGGGGTAGGTGACCATGAGCACGGCGAGCTCGTCGCGGTACTGCTCGATCTTGGCGCGCAGGTCCTCGACGTCGACCTCGCCGTCGCCGGCGGTCTTCACGACGACGACCTTCATGCCGGCCATCACCGCGCTGGCGGCGTTCGTGCCGTGCGCGGAGGACGGGATGAGGCAGACCGTGCGCTGCGTGTCGCCGTTGGCCCGGTGGTAGGCGCGGACGGCCAGCAGGCCGGCCAGCTCGCCCTGGGAACCGGCGTTCGGCTGCAGGCTGACCTTGTCGTAGCCGGTGACCTCGGCGAGGCGGTCCTCCAGCTCGTGGATGAGCGTGAGGTACCCCTCGGCCTGCTCGGCGGGCGCGAAGGGGTGCAGCTGGCCGAACTCGGGCCAGGTGACCGGCTCCATCTCGGTGGTCGCGTTGAGCTTCATGGTGCAGGAGCCCAGCGGGATCATGCCGCGGTCCAGCGCGTAGTCGCGGTCGGCGAGGCGGCGCAGGTAGCGCAGCATCGCGGTCTCGGAGCGGTGCTGGTGGAAGACCGGGTGGGTCAGGTAGTCCACCTCGCGCTCAAGGCCCGCGGGCAGCGCGTCCTCGGTGGCCGCGTCCAGGGCCTCGACGTCGCCGCTGACGCCGAAGGCGCCCCACACGGCGGCGAGGTCGGCACGGCCGGTGGTCTCGTCGCAGGCGATGCCGACCAGGTCGGCGTCGGCCTGGCGCAGGTTGACCCCGGCGTCGCGGGCGGCGGCCACGACCTCGGCGGCCCGGCCGGGCACACGCGCGGTGACGGTGTCGAAGAAGGCGTCCGTGGTCACCTCGACGCCGCCGGCGCGCAGCCCGGCGGCGAGGACCGCGGCGTAGCGGTGGGTGCGGCGGGCGATCTGCGCCAGGCCCTCGGGGCCGTGGTAGACCGCGTACATGCCGGCCATGACGGCGAGCAGCACCTGCGCGGTGCAGATGTTGCTGGTGGCCTTCTCGCGGCGGATGTGCTGCTCGCGGGTCTGCAGCGCCAGGCGGTAGGCCCGGTCGCCGTCGGCGTCGACGGAGACGCCGACCAGGCGGCCGGGCAGGCTGCGGGCGTGCGTGTCACGGACGGCCATGTAGCCAGCGTGCGGGCCGCCGAAGCCCATGGGCACGCCGAAGCGCTGGGTGGTGCCGACGGCGATGTCGGCGCCGAGCTCGCCGGGTGAGGTCAGCACGGTCAGGGCCAGCAGGTCGGCGGCGACGGTGACGATCGCGCCGAGCCCGTGGGCCTGCTCTATGACCGGCTTGAGGTCGCGCACGGCACCGGAGGCACCCGGGTACTGCAGCAGCACGCCGAAGACACCGCGCTCGGCGATCTCCGCCGGGATGCCGCCGGCGAGGTCGGCGACGACGACCTCGACGCCGGTGGGCTCCGCGCGGGTCTCGATCACGGCGACGGTCTGCGGGAAGGTTTCCGCGTCGATCAGGAAGACGCCGTCCTTGACCTTCCCGACCCGGCGGGACAGGGCCATCGCCTCGGCGGCGGCCGTGCCCTCGTCGAGCAGCGAGGCGCCCGAGGTGGGCAGCCCGGTGAGGTCGGCGACGACCGTCTGGAAGTTCAGCAGGGCCTCCAGGCGGCCCTGCGAGATCTCCGGCTGGTAGGGCGTGTACGCCGTGTACCAGGCGGGGTTCTCCATGACGTTGCGCAGGATGACCGGCGGGGTGAAGGTGCCGTGGTAGCCGAGGCCGATCATCGGCCGCAGCACCTGGTTGCGGTCGGCGAGCGAGCGCAGCTCGGCGAGCACCTCGGGCTCGGTGCGGGCGCCGGACAGACCGAGCGCCTCGGCGCTCTTGATGGTGTCCGGGACGGCGGCGGCGGTCAGCTCGTCCAGCGAGCCGTAGCCGACCTGCGCGAGCATCTTGGCCTGCGCACCGGCGTCGGGCCCGACGTGACGCTGCTCGAAGGGGATGCCGCGCTCCAGCTCGGAGAGTGGGATGCGGTTGGCGGTCATCTGCGGAGGCCTCCTGGTCTGGCGCGACACGGCCTCCCCCTCTGTCATCTGAACCTGAGAGCTTCACCGTCCCGCACGTGCCGGGACGGCTTTCACCGTCGGTGAGGAAGTGGCCGCGCACGGTGCGTGCCGCCCTTTCCTGCTTTCCAGAGTGACCTCACCCATGCGGTACGGATGCCTGAGAGATTCCGGGGAGGGTTTGCTCCTTCGGCGCCCGGCGGGCGGTTCCCCGCGTGCCAGGACTCTCCCGCAAGGGGTCAGCAGCCGCTGTCAGCGTACCAGCGCGGTCCGGTGACGGGTCATGTGACAGCCGCCACCTTTCGTGCCTAAATAGGATTAATCGCGACCAGTTGGAGGGACCGTGCAGACCGGTATCGATCCGCGCAGCCTCATCGGGCGCAGGGCCTTCGACCGCAACGGGATGAAGATCGGCACGGTCGACGAGGTGTACCTCGACGACGCCACCGGGGAGCCCGAATGGGCCGCGGTACGCACCGGTCTGTTCAGCCGCGACGCGTTCGTGCCGCTGGAACCGAGCGAGTTCACCGGGGAAGAGCTGCGCGTGCCGTTCGACAAGGCGCTGATCAAGGACGCCCCGGACTTCGGAGTGGGCAGGCACCTCTCGCCCGAGCAGGAGCTCCAGCTCTACCACCACTACGGCATGAGCGGGCCCTCGCTGTCCGGCCCGGTGCCGGAGCCCCCGCCGGACCGCGACTTCGGCACGCTGGCCGGCGACAGCTGACGCGGGAGCGCCCGCGGGCTCGGTAACACCAGGGGGAGCGGCTCGGACGGTTCCAGCTCCGGGTCCGTCACCGCGAAGGTGCGCACCCGCCCCGGCACCACCGAGCCCGGCTCCTCGAAGCGGACGGTGACCCTGCCGACCCCGCTGCCCTGCACCCACCCGGCGCCGTACTCGCGGTGCCGTACGTCCTGGCCCGGCACCCAGCGCCGCTCCTCCGGCGCCGGCTCCCGGACTTCCTCCGCGGGCCGCTCCGGCGCCCCCTCGGACGGGCCCGCCTCCTCGTCCGCCGCCTCCTCCTCCCGCTCCGCCGCCTGGGCGAACAGGTCCTCCTGCGTGAAGTCGGCGAGCCCCGCGACGCCGACCCCCAGCAACCGGACGCCGCCCGTGATGTCGACGGCCTCCAGCAGCCTCGCCGCGGTCTCCCGGACCACCGACAGGTCGTCGGTGGGGGCGCGCAGGGTCTCCGAACGGGTCAGCGTCGTGAAGTCGTACCGCCGCACCTTCAGCACCACCGTGCGGCCCGAACGGCCCGCGGAGCGCAGCCGGCGCACGCAGCGGTCGGCCAGCCGGTCCACCTCCAGCCGGACGCGCACCCGATCGGTGAGGTCGACGTCGAAGGTGTCCTCGACCGAGACCGACTTGCTCTCGCGGTCGGCGACCACGGGGCGCTCGTCGACGCCCAGGGCCATCCCGTGCACATGGGCGCCGTGCGCCTTGCCGAGCAGCCTGACCAGCTCGGCCTCGCCCGCCTCCACCACCTCGCCGACCGTGACGATGCCCGCGCGCCGCAGGTGCTCGGCGGTCGCGGGACCCACGCCGGGGAGCGTGCGCACCTGCATGGGGGCGAGCAGTTCCCGCTCGGTGCCGGGCTCGATGACGACCAGCCCGTCCGGCTTGGCCTGCTCCGAGGCGATCTTGGCCAGCAACTTGGAGCCCGCGAGCCCCACCGAGCCCGTGAGCCCTGTCGCCGCCTTGATGTCCGCCCGCAGCCGCTCCCCCACCGCGCGCGGGTCGTCCGCGATGCCGCCCGCCTCCAGGTCGACGAAGGCCTCGTCCAGGCTGAGCGGCTCGACCAGCGGCGACAGCCGCGACAGCAGTTCCATGACGACGTCGCTGATCTGCCGGTAGACGGCGAAGCGCGGCATGAGGTAGGCCGCATTCGGGCACAGCCGCCGGGCGCGCGCCATCGCCATCGCCGAGTGCACCCCGTACACACGGGCCTCGTACGACGCGGTCGCCACCACCCCGCGCGGCCCTACGCCCCCCACGATGACCGGCTTCCCCCGCAGACTCGGCTTCGCGGCCTGCTCGACGGCGGCGAAGAACGCGTCCATGTCCAGATGGAGGATGACCGGCGCGCTTCTCACAGTCACCGATGGTGCACCACAGGTCCGACATCCGCCGTACACGTGTACGGCGGACGGGTGGGCGCGGCCGGTTCCGGCCGGTCAGCCCGCGCGGTTGCGGCGCCGGGCCAGCTCGTCACCCGGGTTGTGGCCGACCAGGGTCTCCCCGGTGTCGACCCGCTCGGAGTGCAGTTGGGACAGGGCGGCCTCGACGTCCCGCCACACCACGCCCACGGCGATCCCGAAGATCCCCTGACCGCCCTTGAGGAGGTCGACGACCTCGTCCGGGGAGGTGCACTCGTACACCGTCGCGCCGTCGCTCATCAGCGTCATCCGGGTGAGTTCCGCGGGCGCGCTGGACCGCAGGTGCTGCGCGGCCGTGCGGATGTTCTGGAGGGACACGCCCGTGTCGAGCAGCCGCTTGACGATCTTGAGGACCACGACGTCCCGGAAGCTGTACAGCCGCTGCGTCCCCGAGCCGTACGCGGGCCGGATGCTGGGCTCCACGAGCCCGGTCCGCGCCCAGTAGTCCAGCTGTCGGTAGGTGATGCCGGTCGCCGCACAGGCCGTGGGCCCGCGGTAGCCGACCGTCTCGCCGGCCCCCTCCGGCGGTTGCCCCGAGGTGTCGCCCGAACCCCCTCCGGGGGGCGTCGCGGCGTTGCGGGCCAAGGCCCCGCGCATCGGATACGGGCCGCCGAAGGCCGTACCGTCGCCGGTGCTTCTCACGCCGACCTCCCGTCCCTTCGCACCCCTCAGGGCACGCGCACGTGCCATCGGGACTTTCCTTCTCGACGGTAGGCAGTCACTCCGGGTGCGTCAACGATCGCCACGCTCGGCACGCCGAGTGATATCAACCCCAGAGGTGGTTTCCCGTGTCCATACCGGGGGTAAGGCTGCACGAATGGCCAGGGCGGGCCTCACTGGCTGCTGGTGCCGAAGTCCTCGGGCGAGATCTGGTCGAGGAACTCGCGGAACTTCTCAACCTCGTCCTCCTGCTCGTCGGGAATGGCGATGCCGGCGTCGTCCAGCACACCGTCGCTCCCGTAGATCGGGGTTCCGGTGCGCAACGCGAGCGCTATGGCATCCGAGGGACGCGCGCTCACCTCCACGCCGCTGGCGAACACCAGCTCGGCGTAGAAGACGCCGTCGCGCAGGTCGGTGATCCGGACCTCGGTCAGCGTCTGGCCGACGGCCTCGAGCACGTCCTTGAACAGATCATGGGTCAGCGGCCGCGCGGGCGTCATGCCCTGTTGCGCGAAGGCGATGGCGGTGGCCTCCCCCGGCCCGATCCAGATGGGCAGGTAGCGGTCGCCTCCCACTTCCCGCAGGAGCACAATCGGCTGGTTGGAGGGCATTTCGACCCGGACACCCACGACGTCGAGCTCGTTCACACAGCAACCCTAGGCCGTGCCCGGCCGGTTTGGGTAGTCGGGACGGGCCCGGCCGGTCGCCGACCGGGCGTGTCCTGGCCACGTCGGCTCAGAAGAGCCGCACCCTGAGCGCGGACTGCACCAGCGCCGCGTGCAGCCGTACCGACAGCGCCGCCAGCTCCCGCGCGGTGGCCTCCGCGTGCGTCCTGGTCTGCGGATTGCGGTGCCTGCGCAGCGGCGCCACCACCTGCTCCACCAGGCCGGCCTCACGATCGGCGGCGGCCTTCACCGCGCGCAGATGGCGCGGTTCGAGCCCGAAACGGCCAAGATCGGCCACGATCTTGGCGATGTTCACCGTTTCGGCGTCGTAGTCGCCGTCAGGACCGGTCTCCACCAGCCCGTACGCCTCCCACTGGGCGAGTTCGCCCGCTTCGGCGCCCGTGGCGGCCAGCAGCTCCTCCCGGCCGATGCGCAGCGCCGCGGGTGCCTCCCGCTCGACCGGACCGACCTCGATCAGCTCCCGGGCCTCACCGGAGGCCGGGGCGGGCAGCGGCAGCGGCTCTCCCCGGTCGAGGGCGTCGAGGTGCTCGCGGATCACTTTGAGCGGAAGATAGTGGTCGCGCTGCATGCGCAGGACGTGCCCGAGCCGTTCCACGTCCCGGACGGTGAACTTCCGGTACCCCGACGGGGTGCGCTGCGGCTCCACCAGCCCCTCCGCCTCCAGGAAGCGGATCTTGGAGATGGTGACCTCGGGGAACTCCTCCCGCAACTCGTTGAGCACCGCTCCGATGCTCAGCAGCCGGTCGTCCGCGGTGGCGGTGCCGTTGCCGGCACCGCCCGACGGTGTACGAAGCATGAACCTTCCCTCGCGGGGGTCAGGCGCCCCACTGGCTCGCGTAGAAGACCAGTCGGTACTTGCCGATCTGTACCTCGTCGCCACTGGACAGGGTCACCGAGTCGATCCGCTCGCGGTTGACGTAGGTGCCGTTGAGGCTGCCGACGTCGGCGACCGTGAAGGAACCGTCCTGCTGGCGCCGGAACTCCACGTGACGCCGAGAGACGGTGACGTCGTCCAGGAAGATGTCGCTCTCCGGGTGACGGCCCGCCGTGGTGAGCTCACCGTCCAGGAGGAAGCGGCTCCCCGAGTTGGGACCCCGGCGCACCACCAGCAGCGCGGAGCCCGGGGGCAGCGCGTCGACGGCGGCCTGGGCCTCCGGGGACAGCGCCGGCAGCGTGGTCTGTCCCGTCGCCTCGGCCTCGTACGCCTCGATCCCCGAGATGGAGATCGTGGACGTGGTCTCGGAGGCACGCTCGGACGGCACTCCGGCACGCAGCGGCGCGCCGCAGTTGGAGCAGAAGCGGCTCGCTTCCGCGTTCTGGAACCCGCACCGCGTACAGACCGGCAAGGACCCTCCACCCGTGCTAGAGGCTGATGGTTGCTGGAAACCTATGCGCCCCGCAGCCGCAGGGTCAACAGAAACCGCACCAGGACCGCCCGAAATGTCACCGCCCGGAGCAGCGGTCTCGTCACGGAACAGCGGGCGCTCCTCGCCCGGTCCCTCCCCCTGCGCGTGCCGCGGCGCGCGGTGACGCGCCGTGGGGCTGTCACCGGCCGGACGCGAACTCTTGCCGAACCACTTACCGAACAACTTCACGGGCGATTCCCCTTGAACGACACAGACCCGCCCGTGGGGCAGGACGAACCCTCAGTCACGACGAACACACAGTTTCTCTCACGCACCACCCCAACGGTGCGGCGACCCCCCGCATTCTCCTGCTCTCCCCCGCATACCCCACTCGCCCCCGCATCACCGGCTCGACGACTGAGCGTAGTCAGGCTGCTCCGACGGCCGCAAGGCGTCGACAACGATCTTCTCCGATCGCGTCACGTCCGCTGTGGCCTGCTCCTTCTCCAAAGTCTGTACCACGCCGCCCGGGATGTTCAGGGCGGGTTCAAGATCCTGTGGATTGCCGATGACCTTGAAGCGGTAGGGCGCGTTCACCTTGTGCCCGTCGATCTGGACACCGCCGCCCGAACCCTGGGTGAAGTAGGTGTCGGCCACGACCCGCACGTCGTTGATCTGGATCGCCTCCGCGCCCGCGGCGCGCAGCTCCTGGAGCGCGTCGAGCAGCATGTCGGCCTCGACCGCGTCCTCGGGGTCCTCGATGGTCAGGGTGATCCCGGGACCCTCGACGGCGACCGTGCCGGCCAGCACCCCGAGCTGCTCGGCCTTCTGCTCGGTCTGCTTGCGGGCCTCCTCGGCCTGGTCGGAGCTGTTCTCCAGCTCCGTGCGCTGCTCCTCCAGGCGCCGGCGTTCGTCGCCCAGCCGCTGCGAGCGGTTGTCCAGCTCGTCCAGGATGCGCACCAGGTCCTCCTGGCGGGCACCGCGCAAGGCGCTGGTGTCACTGGTCGAGCGGACCTGGATGGCCAGGCCGAGGCCGAGCACGAACAGCAGCAGGGCGACGATCAGCTGGGCCCGGGACACCCGCGGCGGCCACAGCCCGGCCTTGAGCCGCTGCCGGCCGGTCGCGGTGGGCGCCGACGCCTCGAGTTCCCTCGGCTGTTGCTGCCGGACCGGCGCGGAGGGCCGCTCCGGCGCCGGCTCGGCGGGCGGCATCGGGGCGGCGCCGGGCAGCTCCGGACGTGCCACGGGCGGCTCCGGACGCTGAGGGCGTTGCGGCCGGAAGGGTTCCGCGGGCCGCTCGGGTCCGCCGCGCTCCGCCGGCCTGCGCGGCTCCCCGGGCCCTCCCGGAGCGCCGGGGCGCGGCGCGTCCGGTCGCTCCGGGGTCTGGTCGTTCTCGTCGCTCATCGTGCTGTCACGCCCGGAAGACATGGCGGCGGATCGCCGCGGCGTTGGAGAAGATGCGGATGCCGAGGACGACGACCACACCCGTGGAGAGCTGCGCACCCACCCCCAGCTTGTCGCCCAGGAAGACGATCAGCGCGGCCACGACGACGTTGGACAGGAAGGAGACCACGAAGACCTTGTCGTCGAAGATCCCGTCGAGCATGGCCCGCAGACCGCCGAAGACGGCGTCGAGCGCGGCGACCACGGCGATCGGGAGGTAGGGCTCGACCACCGTCGGCACGACGGGGCGGACCACCAGGCCCACCACCACTCCAACGATCAGGCCCAGTACGGCGATCAATGCGTACCCTTCCCATTTCCGGATGCGCCCGGCGACGGCCCGGTCGACGGGACCGGGGTCGCGGAGCGGATGATCAGGCTAGGAGCCGCGGGCAGTTCCAGCCTCTCCTTCTCGGAGACGCGCGTACGGATCCCGTAGTTCTCCTGCAGGACGTGCAGATACTGCCCGTCCGCACTGTCCCAGAAGGACGTGCTCAGCTTCTGCGGGTCCCCGATCGCAAGGACCGTGTAGGGCGGTACCAGCGGCCGGTTGTCGACCAGTATGGCGTCACCCGCGGCACGGATGGCCGACAGCGACGTCAGCCGCTGCCCGTTGATGGAGATGGCCTCCGCCCCCGACGCCCAGAGCCCGTTGACGACGCGCTGCATGTCCCGGTCGCGGACACGGCCGGTGTCGGAGAAGTCACTCGTCGTGCGCGGGTCGTTGCCGCCGCCCGACGAGGCCTCCTTGGCGTCGTCGACCTCCAGCCGGATACCCGGTCCCGTGACGGGCGTGGCCCCGGCGAGCAGCGCCACGCGCTCCGCGTCGCCGTCCTGGGCCTTGAGCGCCTGGCGCTGCCTGGCCGCCACGTCGTCGCGGAGTTCGTCCACGCTCTTCTGCAGATCGTCCGCGGTGCGCGTCTCGGACTCGATGCGGTCGATGAGCTTCTGCCGCTCCTTGGCCAGCGTGGGGGCCGCCACCTGCGTCTGCGCCGCGCCTATGGTGACCACCACGGCGGCCAGCACCAGGCCAAGCGCGAGCACCAGGCGGCCCCGCAGCGTTCCGGGCAGACGGGACGTACCGGTCGCGCCCCGGCGGGCGGCGGCCTCGGCGTACCCGTCGTCGAGGCTGTGCTCCATGACGTTGGTCAGCAGCGACATGGAGGCGTCCGGGCGCCGGGTCACGGCCCTCCCAGGGGCGCTGCTCCGATCGGGGTGCTGCTGCGGCATGCCGCACATCGTCGCACGTCCCCGCCACCGACCTCGAACGGGCCCCTCCCGACGCGCCGTTCATCGCGTCGGGAGGGGCCCGTCGACCGTAGACGATCGCGTCAGCGGCCCGCGCTGTCCACGATCCCCGACCACTCGTCGAGCAGTGCCTGTGCGGAGGCGTCGTCCGGGCCCTCCGCCCACAGGTGCGTGACCGCCTCGGCCGGGTCGGGCAGCACCATCACCCAGCGGCCGTCCGCCTCGACCACACGCACGCCGTCGGTGGTGTCGACGTTGCGGTCCCCGGCCTCCTCGACCACCCGGCGCATGACCAGGCCCTTGACCGCCCACGGCGTCGCCAGGTCCCGCTTGAGGACGTGGGCACGGGGGATGCGGGCGTCGATCTGGCTCAGGGTGAGCTGGGTACGGGCCACCAGGCCGATCAGCCGTACGAAGGCCGCGGCGCCGTCGAAGACGCTGCTGAACTCCGGGATGATGATGCCGCCCTTGCCGTCCCCGCCGAAGATGGTGGTGTCCTGCCGGCCGACCCGGGTGAGGTCGTCGGGGGAGGTCGTCGTCCACTCCACCTGCGTGCCGTGGTACGCCGCGACCTGCTCGGCGATGCGGGTCGTCGTCACGGGGAGCGCCACCCGGCCGCTGCGGCGCTCGGCGGCGACCAGGTCGAGCAGGACCAGCAGGGCCCGGTCGTCCTCGATGATCTTGCCGCGCTCGTCCACCAGCGACAGCCGCTCGCCCACCGGGTCGAAGCGGACGCCGAAGGCGGCCCGCGAGGACGCCACGATCTCCCCGAGCCGCACCAGACCGGCGCGCCGGCTGTCGGCGGTCTCGGTCGGCCGGGCCTCGTTGAGACCGGGGTTGATCGTCAGCGAGTCCACCCCGAGCCGGCCGAGCAGGCTCGGCAGGACCAGACCCGCGCTGCCGTTCGCGGCGTCGACCACGACCTTCAGCCCGGACTCGGCGATGCCCGAGGTGTCCACGGCCCGCAGCAGCGCGCCGGTGTAGGAGTCGAAGACGCTCGCCGGGAAGTTCAGGTCGCCGATCTCGCCGGGGAACGCACGCCGGTACTCCTGGCGCGCGAAGACCCGGTCCAGCTTGCGCTGCCCGGCCGCCGACAGGTCGGCGCCGCGCTCGTCGAAGAACATGATGTCGACGGAGTCGGGGATACCGGGACTCGTCCGGATCATGATGCCGCCGGCGCTGCCGCGCGCGGTCTGCTGCCGCGCCACGGGCATCGGCACGTTCTCCAGGTCGCGGACGTCGATCGCGCTGGCCTGCAGCGCCGAGATCACCGCGCGCTTGAGCGCCCGCGCACCACGGGAGTGGTCACGGGCGGTGGTGACGGTGGCGCCCTTCTTGAGCGTGGTCGCGTACGCGCCGGCGAGGCGCACGGCGAGCTCCGGGGTGATCTCCACGTTCAGGATGCCGGAGACACCCCGCGCGCCGAAGAGGTTCGCCTGGCCCCTGGACTCCCAGATCACCGAGGTGTTGACGAAGGCGCCGGCCTCGATGGTCTTGAACGGGTACACCCGGACGTCGCCCGCGATGATCGACTCCTCGCCGATCAGGCACTCGTCGCCGATGACCGCGCCGTCGTCGATCCGCGCCGCACGCATCACGTCGGTGTTCTTGCCGATGACGCAGCCGCGGAGGTTGGTCTGGGGCCCGATGTAGACGTTGTCGTGGACGACGGCCTTGTGCAGGAAGGCGCCGGACTTCACGACGACGTTGGAGCCGATCACCGTGTGTTCGCGCAGTTCGGCCCCGGCCTCGACCTTGGCGTAGTCACCGACGTAGAGGGGACCGCGCAGCGTCGCGTCCGGGTGCACCTCGGCGCCCTCGGCGACCCAGACGCCGGGCGAGATCTCGAAGCCCTCGAGGTCGACGTCGACCTTGCCCTCGAGCACGTCGGCCTGCGCCTTGATGTAGCTCTCGTGGGTACCGACGTCCTCCCAGTAGCCCTCGGCGATGTAGCCGTAGACGGGCTTGCCTTCCTTCATCAGCTGCGGGAAGACGTCACCGGACCAGTCCACGGACACGTCGGGCTCGACGTAGTCGAAGACCTCGGGCTCCATCACGTAGATGCCGGTGTTCACCGTGTCCGAGAAGACCTGGCCCCAGGTCGGCTTCTCGAGGAAGCGCTCGACCTTGCCCTCCTCGTCGACGATGGTGATGCCGAACTCCAGCGGGTTGGGCACCCGGGTCAGGCAGACCGTGACCAGCGCGCCCTTCTCCTTGTGGAAGTTGATGAGCTCGGTGAGGTCGAAATCGGTCAGGGCGTCACCCGAGATCACCAGGAACGAATCGTCCTTCAGTGCGTCCTCGGCGTTCTTGACGCTGCCGGCGGTGCCGAGTGGCTTCTCCTCGTTCGCGTAGGTGAGCTCCATGCCGAGTTCCTCGCCGTCGCCGAAGTAGTTCTTGACGAGGGAGGCGAGGAACTGCACGGTCACCACGGTCTCGGTCAGACCGTGCCGCTTGAGCAGCTTGAGCACGTGCTGCATGATCGGCTGATTCACGACCGGCAGCAGCGGCTTGGGCATGCTCGAGGTCATCGGGCGAAGGCGCGTGCCCTCGCCGCCGGCCATCACGACGGCCTTCATGTCGGAAGCGTCCTCCTCAAAGAGACGACTGTCTTGCCGACGTCACCCGTGCTCTCTCTCACGCGGACCGTCGCGGTCCCCCGGACCGCCGGTCACGCGCGGGGTACCCGGCCAGAGGCTCTCCTGCCGGGTACGCGGGCTCAATCGGCCGTGGCGTCCGCCCTGACGAGTCGGCGGACCTGGACCACGTAGAGGATCCCTGCCCACCAATACAGCGTTGTACCCCATCCGGCGAACGCCCATCCGAAAATAGCAGCGAGCGTGTTCAGCCACCCGTCGCCGTCGCTCAGCAGCAGCAGGGGGAAGGCGTACATGAGGTTGAAGGTGGCGGCCTTGCCCATGAAGTTGACCTGCGGCGGACCCCAGCCGCGCCGGCGCATGACCAGGATCGTCACGCCCATGACGGCGTCCCTGGCCACCAGGATGGCCGTCAGCCACCAGGGTAGGATCCCGCGCCACGTGAGGCCGACGAGCGTGGAGACGATGTACAGCCGGTCCGCGGCCGGGTCGAGCACCCTGCCGAGGCTGCTGATCTGGTTCCAGCGGCGTGCGAGCTTCCCGTCCAGGTAGTCGCTGATCCCGCTGAGGGCCAGGACGAGCAGCGCCCAGCCGTCGACCTTCGGACCGCCGAACTCGGGCCACAGGATGAGCCACAGGAACACGGGCACGCCCAACAGCCGTGCCATGCTCAGGATGTTGGGGATCGTGAAGACGCGATCCGTCTGCACCCTTGTCTCCTGGACCTCCACCGGGGCCCCTCCTGTTGAACGTACGCTCCGATGATTCCACCCGACCTTACATCAGGGCATGAAAAAGCCCGCCGCCGGGCCTCTCAAGAGGCTCCGGCGACGGGCGTATAAAGATTGTTCGGCGGCGTCCTACTCTCCCACAGGGTCCCCCCTGCAGTACCATCGGCGCTGAAAGGCTTAGCTTCCGGGTTCGGAATGTAACCGGGCG